>JAUHQD010000020.1 GCA_030418115.1 Alteromonadaceae bacterium BrNp21-10
AATGACGATAACTGTTCAAAGGAGCTGAATTGAGTACTGGCATTAAATGCTGTATTGAGGGCTTGTTGAAGTTGCACAAAAAAATCCGATGACCTTACGATCATCGGATTTTGATCTTCTTATGCCTAATGTCAATTTCTTAACTGATCGGCATTAACCTATTTAGGTGCTTTTTAGAAGGACATTCAAGCGCTTAATTAGCTTTCTTCAACTGCCTTTTTAGTGGCTTTGGCGGCCACTTTTTTCACTGGGGCTTTGGTTTTCTTTACCGGCTTATTAGCCGATCCAGCAACAAGCTCTTCAGGGGCAAAATCATCAACATTGATAACTTGTAAACGGCCTATTTCGGTGCGGGTTAGTAAATCAGCTTCTTCTGTGGTAATAACACCTAACTCAAGGCCGCGTAATGCCAGTTGGTCCAAATTGGTAAAGAACAGTTTCTCGTTAGCCGCTTTACAAATTTTACTGTGTAAAGGTTCGCAGGCAAGAATGTCGTCCAGTGTTTGCTCCATTTGACCAACAATATTACCTTCTTCACGAGTTAGATATTGACCCTGAATAATACGGTCACGACTGGCACAAGGTTTTTGCATGATCCGAGAAACTTGGTGGTCCAGTTTGTCGGAAGGGGGCGCATAGCTTTTACCAAAGGGCATAACGATAAGCTTTAATATACGCCCTAGAGTTTTGGACGGGAAGTTGCGTAATAGCTCTTCTTGAGCAACTTCAAGCTGATGCAAACTATCTTGCATGGCCCAATGCATAAGTGGTAAATCTTCTTTTTGACGTCCTTCATCATTAAAACGTTTTACGACGGTGCTGCCCAAATAAATAAAGCTCAACATATCCCCCAAGCGGGCTGAAATACGTTCACGGCGTTTTAATTCCCCACCTAACACGCCCATGGCGATATCCGATAACAAGGCTAAGTTACTACTGTAACGCTCCATCGATTTGTAATAGCGGGTGGTTTCGTCCTTAAAGGGCGCTTTTGCAAAACAAGCACCGCTAAAGGAAAACCATAAGCAACGGAAAAAGTTACTAATCGCAAAGCCAATATGGCCGAATAAGGCTTTGTCAAAATCACTAAGGCTTTCTGCACGATCATCATGGTTAGCGGCATATAGTTCTTTAAGTACATAAGGATGACAACGCATTGCTCCTTGACCATAAATCATCATATTACGCGTGAGTATATTGGCGCCCTCAACGGTAATGCCAATGGGAATACTTTGATAACCACGACCTAAGTAGTTATTTGGACCAAGCATAATGCCTTTACCACCATGGATATCCATAGCGGCGTCCATGACTTCTCGGCTTTTTTCGGTCATGTGGTATTTACAAATGGCGGAGATAACAGAGGGTTTTTCACCTAAATCTACGCCCATTGTGGTCATGCTGGTTACGGCATCCATCAAGTAGGTATTACCACCAATGCGGCCGAGCATTTCTTCAATGCCTTCCATTTTAGCGATGGGTAATTTGAACTGGCGACGAATGCGGGCATAGGCACCGGTGGCCATGGCGATGGTTTTAGCACCACCAGTGGCATTTGAGGGCAGGGTGATACAGCGACCTACTGATAGGCATTCCATCAACATGCGCCAGCCTTGACCCGCCATATCTTGACCACCAATGATGTAATCCAACGGTACAAAGATATCTTTACCGCGCACTGGGCCATTTTGGAAAGGTACATTTAACGGGAAGTGACGATTACCAATATCTAAGCCTTTAGTATCTGCAGGGATAAGTGCACAGGTAATGCCGAGATTTTCTTCTTCACCAATAAGGTGTTCGGGATCATGTAATTTAAAGGCTAAACCAACAACGGTGGCAACCGGCGCTAAAGTAATATAGCGCTTATTAAAAGTAAGGCGCATACCTAACACTTCTTTACCGTTAAACTTGCCTTTACAGATAATGCCAACATCGGGGATGGCACCCGCATCTGAGCCGGCATCTGGACTGGTTAATGCAAAGCAAGGGATCTCTTTACCTGCAGCTAAGCGAGGTAAATAGTGATTCTTTTGCTCTTCAGTACCGTAATGTTGTAACAGTTCGCCTGGGCCTAGAGAGTTAGGTACACCGACGGTACTTGCTAACACTGCGCCTTTAGCTGATAGTTTTTGCAATACACGGGATTGCGCATACGCAGAAAAATCTAAGCCGCCATATTCCTTTTTGATGATCATGGCGAAAAATTTATTATCTTTTAAGAATTGCCAAAGCTGAGGGGGTAAATCGGCAAGTTTATGATTTACTTCCCATTCGTCCAGCATACGGCAGGCTTCATCGCAAGGGCCATCAAGGAAGGCTTGTTCCTCAGCTGTTAATCGCGCCATAGGAATGCTATGTAATTTATTCCAATCTGGTTTGCCACTAAAAATATCACCATCCCACCATACGGTACCGGCATTAATCGCTTCTTGTTCTGTACGTGACATTTCCGGCATGATTTTTTTGTAAATTTTTAGAATCGGCAGAGTGATATTGTGTTTTCTAAAACTGTTGAGATTCAGCGGTAACGCGATGACTAAAAATACAATCCATGAAAACAGGCCAAATATACCGGCAAAGGTTCCTGCCAACAAAACAGTGGTAATTGCCGTAGTGGAAGCCGTTAATGAGAAACGTTTATAGCTTACCAAGCCAAAAACAGCGATGAGAATCAAACACCAAATTAAGCCTTGCATAGAGACTCCGTTATTAAGAGGTCAGACCAGAAGTGAATAAGCTAATCTTATTCATAGCAAAAATCAAGTAAATCAATGCTAATAAGCGATTAAGGCATAAGTGTAATAGAGATATCAGGAAAGTGTGTTGAATTGTTTAAATTGCAGTGTGTTGCCGATTTGAACTAACAATAACTGCAATTTTTTCAACTACAAATGAGTAATGTTGTAGCCAATGACATTTTTAGGGTGATGGCTCGGCAGTAATTTGATTATAACGATGTAACTTAATGTCACCTTGTTCATCGCCGTCTTTTAGTTGACGTAAGCGCACCATTAAATAATCCATACTTGGGGCAAACCAAGCGTAGGTTTCGCGAGAGCTGCCTTCACGTACGCGCTTTACTTTAATCGCTTCAACATCACCAAAGGGCAGAGATAGGCTTTCTGTTTTTTCAACCATAAAGTTAAAGTCGTTTAACTCTCCCCGATAATTAAGGGCAGGGATGGTAAATTGACTTTTACCTGCTAATAACTGCTGCTTAATAGCGAAGTAAACCAACTGATTATCAAGTTCGTTTTGCCATACAAATGAGTCGCCAGTGCCTAATTTAATGCGTTTAGTATTATCGTCAAACAAGGCGGCTAATTTGTGGTCGGTACCTGTGCCTGTGCGTTCATAGTCATAGGTAAAGGCTTTTAAGGAATCATCAACAATACTAAAGATACTGACTTCTTTACGTTTATCCGATAGGAAAAAATAAGAAACGTCAGTTTGGTAGGTTAATTTAAATTGGTCTTGGTTAAGTTTTTCCAACAACTGATTGGCGGTACCTAATTTTTGGCCATTGCGGTAAGCATTATATTGCGCATGAAATGGCGTATAAATGTCGGCCATTGCTGACCAAGACAATAATAGCGCCAATATTCCCGCAAAATAATTAGTCAGCCGCATAACCTTGTGAACCTAGTAATTGTCCATCCATGAACACCTGTTGATCTTGCATTGTTAGTCGTTCTTGGCAGTACCAGTTAACGACTGCCGGATACATCAAGCGTTCTTGTTCTTGCACGCGTTCAGCAAGTTCATCCGCGCTATCTGCTGCAAATATGGGTACTTTCGATTGGATAATGATGGGACCACCATCAAGATCTGCAGTAACAAAATGCACGGAAGCTCCGTGCTCTTTATCACCGGCATCAATGGCCCGTTGATGGGTATGTAAGCCTTTATACTTGGGTAATAAAGAGGGATGAATGTTCACCATTTTACCCGCATAATGATTTACAAAATCAGCCGTTAAAATTCGCATAAAGCCAGCAAGCACCACTAGATCCGGTTGATATTGGTCAATGCATGCTTGCAAAGCCTTATCGTAGGGTTCACGTTCGACATAATGATTATGCTTAATGACGTGGGCTGGAATATCACTATTAGCCGCGCGCTCAAGCCCATATACATCGGCTTTATTAGAGATAACCGCGGTAACGTTACCGGCTATCTTACCTTGAGCGCAGTGGTCAATGATGGCTTGCAAATTGGAACCATTTCCTGAAATTAATACAACTATTGACTTCATTGACTACAAGATCTCTACTTGAGTTCCATCATTTTGCTCAGCAATTTTTCCAATCACCCAAGCTTGCTCACCTAAATCATTCAATAATGCCACTGCTTGCTCGGCACTTTCTTGGGGAAGTGCAATCACCAATCCTACACCACAGTTGAATGTGCGGTACATTTCATGAGTAGTAACGTTGCCGTTTTCTTGTAACCAGCTGAATATAGCTGGCCATTGCCAACTATTTCCATCGACTACTGCTTTGGTGTTAGCCGGTAGTACTCGTGGAATGTTTTCCCAAAAACCGCCACCGGTAATATGCGAAATAGCATGTACAGTGACTGATTCAAGTAGAGTTAAGACGTTTTTAACATAAATGCGTGTTGGCTCTAATAAATGGTCGGCTAGCGTTTTTCCAGCTAATTCCTGATTAGTGTCGGCATTGCTGACTTCAAGAATTTTACGTACTAGAGAGAAACCATTGGAATGAGGGCCGGAAGAGGCAAGGGCTATAAGTGCATCACCGGGCGCGACTTTTGAACCATCAATCACATCATCTTGCTCAACTACGCCAACACAAAAGCCAGCGATATCATAATCGTTGCCGTGGTACATGCCCGGCATTTCTGCGGTCTCACCACCGATTAGTGCACAGCCAGCTAATTCACAGCCTTTACCAATGCCCGTTACTACGTCAGTAGCGGTATCCACATCGAGTTTGCCCGTGGCGTAATAGTCGAGGAAGAATAACGGCTCAGCACCTTGTACGATTAAATCATTTACACACATGGCGACTAAATCGATGCCTACTGCATCGTGACGACCTAAATCCATTGCTAGACGTAATTTAGTACCCACACCATCGGTGCCTGATACTAATAACGGTTTTTTGTATTTTTCGGGTAGAGAGCACAACGCGCCAAAACCACCAAGGCCACCCTTTACTTCGGGGCGGTGGGTTTTTTTGCTGACACTTTTAATACGTTCAACCAGTTGGTTGCCTGCATCTATATCAACACCAGCATCTTTGTAACTTAAGGAAGGTTTGGTTTGGCTCACAATTGACCTCAAAATTGGAAGGGTTCAAAAACAGCGCGGATTTTATCAGCTATGAGCGATGAAGGTAAGATCAATAAAGATTTAAATCAAAGGGTGAAATTTTTTATGGTTTCAATGACAATAGCCAAGGTTAATTGACTTAGGAATGAAGTTGTTGGGAATGAATGGTCGAATTTTAGCATTGATGCTGCTGTTGATAGTTAGCGGCTGGGCAACTGCGGGTGAAGTAAAAGGTTTGTATAATGCCCAAGTGGCTTTAGATATGAGTACTTCTCAACAACAAGCTGCACAGCAAGGGCTAGCGCAGGTGTTAGTCAAAATCAGCGGTAGCTATACCATTTTAAAAGAAGATATGGTGCAACGACAAATGCGCAGCGCCACTGACTTTATATTGTCTTATCAGATCAATAAGCAGCAACAACAGCGGGTTTACAATGCCAGCTATGATTCTGGCAAAGTCGATCAATTGATCCGCAATAGCGGTTTTCCTATTTGGGGCAGTACCCGACCCGCGATTTTATTTTGGTTGGCCGAGCAACAAAGCGATACCTTTAATCGCGTATTGATATCCGAACAAGCGGATTCCAGTCTTAAAAAAGAGATTCAACAATTTGTGCAGTTACGTGGACTTGATTTAGGGTTTCCGCTTATTGATCTTGATGATTTGATGCAAGTCAGTGTTTATGATGTTTGGGGACGTTTTGCTGAAAATATATCCATGGCCAGTAGCCGCTATGATGCGGATGCGGTGTTGATTGCGCGTATATATGAGCATAAAGAACAACTGGATAATGTTGATGAACTATTAAATAAAGTGGTCTGGCGCATTGATTGGAGTTTGATCAATCGCGGACAACAAACCAATGGTAGTGTTGAGCATGTAGAGCGTCAGCAAGTTATTGCGCAACTGATCAACAGTGTTGCCGATGAATTAGCCAGTCGTTATGCCATTGAAGCCCAGTCAAATGGAACCGGTGAACCCATTGAACTGGTAGTGAATAATGTTAGCAGCTTACAAATTCATGAAGATATTATGCAGTTTTTTAATCAGCTTTCGGCAGTCACTGATATTACTCTAATTAAACTCGCTGGGCGCAAAGGCACCTTTAGGTTGCGATTATTAGGTGATGAAGCTGATTTACGTACCGCCTTACAATTAGATGATCGTATTCAGCGGGTTGTCGACGAATTTGGGCAGCCGGTGCCGCAACTCGAGTTTGTTTGGGCACCCTAATGACCACCCAGTTATCACTCCCTGTACAACTTCCCGATGAAGAGACTTTTTCGACCTTTATTAGCGGCGATAATAGCATTTTGCTGGCACATCTTAATCAGTTGTTGCAAACCACTAGCTGTTATTCGATCACTTATGTTAATGCAGAGTCTGGTGCGGGTAAAAGTCATCTTATGTACGCTCTTTGTGCTGCTGCCGATGAAAGTGGCCAATGGGCCAGTTATATTAATTTGCAAGATAGTAGTCAATGGCAACCGGAAATGTTACAGGGGCTCGAAGCTTGCCAAATTGTTTGTTTAGATAATGTCGAAGCACTATTAGGCCGAGTAGATTGGCAGGTAGCGTTATTTGATCTGATTAATCGGGTGATCGAAAGCGGAACCGGGCATTTGGTGTTCAGTGCCAATGTTGGAGCCAGTGTTATCGAATTGGAACTCCCCGACCTTAAAAGCCGTTTGGTGTGGGGCACAAGCTTTAAACTGCACGGCTTAGACGATCAACAATGTATTGATATGTTACGTCAGCGGGCTTCGCTACGAGGTATGCATCTATCCGAAGAGGTGGGGCAATATCTACTCAATCGTAGTCAGCGGGATACTCACAGCCTAATCGAGGTGTTAAATAAGCTCGATAAGGTATCACTCCAGCAACAGCGCAGGTTAACCATACCTTTTGTTAAGCAAGCGCTGTCGTTGTAATTAGCTTTAACTAATGTAGTTTCGGGCGACCTACATGGGCTGCATGGTGCTGGATCTTCCGATTTAGCTGCAAAATATTTTTATCACTGCTCGGTTTTGCTTGTTTACCGGCTAACATGCTGTCGCGAAAGCTTAAGCCAGTTTGCATATTGTTGACCGTCGGTAAGTTTTGCATAACCCCATTGGCATTCACCTCCGGTAAAATTTTATCTAATACATAAAAGCTTTTATTTTGTAGGTGGGCGCGATCTACTCGACTAAATTCGCCCCAATTGACGATGTCGTCATTATCCAGTACCGCAACCACTGAAACATAATCTAAACGATAGTTGAGCATTAAGTGCTGGAAGAACATCGCCAAATCTTCGGCTTGGCTGGAATAGCTGTAATAGTCGGTAGCATAATCATCTTTGAATAAATCACTTATTTCACTGGGGGTATAAGCTTTTTGTAGTACTGTGGCGGTGCAGCCAGAAAAGCTCACATTGGCTAAATTGGTTAGCACTGTTTGTTGCAATGGATATAAATCAGTCATCTTATCTGAAACCGAATCTACCTCATTGGCTGCTTGTAGCGGATTACTGCTATTGGATAAGCTCGACCATCTATTGGGCGAAATATAGTCGTTGGCATGAGCTAATTCGTGGTACATCAACCAAGTAACTTCCGACTCCATATCAGCGAAGTCGCGGGTAAGACGTGCCGCAGGATCATAAGCGGCAAAAGCCAAATCACCATTGTTTAAATAGTACCAATTAATATCAAACTGTAATTCGTTGCCAAAGCTAACGCGGTAATCGGGGGCGTCATTCAAGGTGTCACGCTCAGCGGGGGTGATCCAAAAATTATCGGCATCAAGATATATTGCCCCGGTCGCTGTCCAGTAAAAAGACGGCCTAACATCGTAAGAAATCACCACTGCCGTTGTTGCGCGTAATAAATTCAGCATATCAGCGGAGACATTGGAGTTACGTAAAAATTGCTCGAAGCGATCGCCCATCCAGTCATGAGATACCACTAATCGATTCATTATGTCTTCGATATCTGGCGTGGTGGTTTCCATTCCTATTAGCGGTAAACGGCTAAAACCACAGGTTGTTTCTCGTTGATTATCATAAACACAATCAACCAATACATCTGCATAGGGGCCGGTTGGTCGATAAGCATGGGCGCTGTGGGTAACAATTTGCTCTGCATATTGAGGAAAAATAGCGGCATTATTAATGCTCACATTTTTGACCAACACAAAGGCGTTATCTGTAGTGGTGGTGCCATTGGATAGACTAAGAGTGGCTTGAAACTCTAATAGGGTATCTTGAGTCACACTTGGAGCATCAAAAAACAGACGGTTGTCTGCCAATTCAGTACTGACGGTTGGCCCGCGTACTTGCTGCCAGTTGATAGTGTCAATATCATAATTAAGATGATTATCGGCTCGTAAGGATACCTTGCCGCGCTCAACGACTTCATGATCCAAACGCAATTGCGCAGTTGAGGAGCTATTTCCCTGCACATTAATGTCGATATCTTGTTGATACTGTGTACCGTTGGTGGCGGTAATACTGACGTTGAGTCGATAAGTGCCTGCAACCTCGGCATCAAAGCTAACCACTTGGGAATTGCTTGCTAATAATTCAATGCTGGTAGGGGAGGAAATAACGCTCCAGGTTATACTGGCAATATCGACATTATTAGCCTGTGCAACCACGCCGACGCTTTGGTGTTGTTGCGGCGAAGCATCAACATATACACTAATTTCACCATTCACTACCGGTGGCGTGGTGGTTGGCGGCGTTTTCGTTGGAGAAGAGCCTCCGCCACCGCAAGCACTAAGTAATACTACTGTGAATAAAATGAGTATTCGTACATCTTCCATAATGTTATTTCTCTTTGAGTTTTTTTAATCCTAATCCTAGTTCACGGCCTCGTAAGCGCGCAAAAAAACAGCAGCCAATAAACATGGTAGAGCAGAGTATGATTTCAACCATGGCATACCAATGTTCACCATCAACCGCATAAACAGCCGTTAAACCATGGAGCAGATACAACATAATAATAAAGTTTGCCCATGCATGGGTGTAAGGCTTACCCAAAATTAATCCTCTGGCGGGTAACAGGATCGGTACCACCCATAATAAAATTATAAACAGCGGGGAATAGGCAATCGATTCGCTTAAAAAGAAATGCCAGATGATGATCCATAACACTAAAGCAATGTAGCTAATCAAAGCCATGCGGCGAAATAATAAGGTAGTAGGGGCCATTGGTGTCATGATGTTGCTCCTAGCTGCTGAGCGACTTTAGCAAGCCGTTTACCCTGTGCGATACACAAAGCAATTTCATCATCACTTAACTCTGTTTTACCCTGCATGCCCGAAACATGACTGACACCATAAGGTGTACCACCGGTTTGAGTTTTATTAAGTGCAGGCTCTGAATATGGTACTCCCATAAACAACATGCCGTGGTGTAATAACGGTAATAACATAGTTAATAGTGTGGATTCTTGACCGCCGTGCATGCTACTTGATGAAGTAAAGGCGCAGGCGGGTTTTCCAACTAGACTGCCCGATAACCATTCGCTACTGGTACCATCCAAAAAATATTTCATGGCGGCTGCCATATTGCCAAAACGCGTCGGGCTGCCTAAGGCTAAACCGCTGCACTGTTGTAGCTCTTCAAGGGTTACATAAGGGTCGCCTTGTGCGGGTACCGCAGATTGCTGTTCCCCCATTGAATTCGTTACCGCGGGTACGGTTCTTATTTTAGCTTCCATACCTTGCGCTTCAACCCCTAAAGCGATTTGGTTGGCTAAATTGCGGGTAGCGCCATTGGTGCTGTAATACAAAACCAGAATGTAACTCATTGGATAATGTCCAACACACTTTCTGGCGGCCGACCAATACGGGCTTGGGTTGCACTAAACACAATGGGTCGTTCAATCAGTTTAGGGTTTTTAACCATAGCATCAATAAGCTGTGCTTCTGTCAAAGTAGAGTCCGACAAATTCAGTTGTTTATATTCATCTTCATTTTTACGCATCAACTGACGTGCAGAGCTAAAGCCTAATTGGTTAATTAACTGGCTTATGGTGTTGGCATCTAATCCGGTTTTTAAATATTCAACAACAGTGGCAGAAACGCCATTATCTTCAAGTAACTGTAAGGTCTGGCGACTCTTTGAACAGCGAGGGTTGTGAGTAATTGTAATCGTCGACATAGTTGTGTAGCGTCTGTTTAAAAATGATGTTGGTATTTTGCCTGAGGGAACTAATTTTGTCGAAGAAGCTTTTAACACTGACAGCGATTGGGGCATTAATCGCTGGGATTTTGATTGCCAATTGGTTGCGCAGTGATTTCAAAACCCTTGCCGGGGAGTCTCATCGTTGGCAGGACTTCCAAGGTGATTGGGTGGTGGTTAATTATTTTGCTGAATGGTGTGCGCCGTGCCTTAAGGAAGTGCCTGAGCTTAATCAATTCAATCAGCAAATAGCAGGACGCAACATGCATCTATTCGCAGTCAGTTGGGATGCACTTAGTAATACAGAGTTGACGGTTATACAGCAACGTTATGCTATGCAATTTTCATTGTTGTCATCACAACCGCCACCACAAATGCCGTTTGCAAAACCGGCACAATTGCCTGCGACATTTATCTTATCGCCTAAAGGTGAACTGGTTAAAACCTTATTAGGTGAACAAACCAGTGAGTCACTTTTGCAGCAACTACAAACATTAGCGTTAACTGAATAGGTTTTTCACCGTCTTTTACAAGGCTTTGAGTTTACGATCCGCCTCTCGGAATTGCTCTATTCGGGCTCGAATGCGTTGTTTCTCTAAATTTTTATCATTGGCGTAATTGTAGGCATTTTGCAACTCGTCAATGGCTTTGGGGTAAATAGATAAGAGTGCGTAATATTCGGCGCGGGTTTGATGCATTTCTAATTTTTGCTGATTTTCAGCATAGGCATCGGTTAATAAATTCAAACTTAACGTATGGGTGGGATTGAGAAGTAAGTAGTCTTTTAGCATCAGGATGGCACGATCAAACTGTTTTAGTTGGATCAACGCATTGGCCATATTCAACACCAATACACGGTTACGTGGTGTGTGTGCTAATAGTGGATCTAGCATGGCCACCGCTTCGGTGAACTGATCTTGTTCAACAAATATATCGGTAGCGGTATCGACGAAAAATAAATTCCCGGGATATTGATCGATTAACGGTTGCAGAGTGGCTTTAGCTTGATCAAATTGTTTTTTCTTCAATTGCATTAACGTCAAACCATAACGACCAGCGGCTTGCATTACGGCATTTGTATTTTTCATTAATTGGCTGAAGTAATATTCATTACTGTCGTCATTGTCGGTATAGCGAGCGATGAGGCGTGATTTAGCTAACGAAAATGCCAAGCTGGGTGCTAACGTGGGAGTATAGTAGAGGTCAGCCCGTGCTCTTGCATCGGCAATCCGTGACTCAGGTAATGGGTGACTTAATAAAAAAGCAGGGGGCTTAGATTTAAATCGATAACGCTCAGCCAATTTCCCAAAAAAGGTTGCCGCCGCTCTAGTATCAAATCCCGCTTTGGATAAAATTTGCATTCCCAGCCTATCGGCTTCTTTTTCATTGGAACGGGTATAGTTTATTGCGGCTTGCTGCCCTGCGGCTGAGCCAACAGTAATTGCTGCCATGCCGACTTCTGGATTCACTACTGCCAGTAATAAACCGCCGATGAGGGATGCTATCTGTAATGGCGATGAATTTTGGCTGGATTCTATACGACGGGCTAAATGTCGTTGAGTGACGTGGGTAATTTCATGGGACAAAACCGAAGCAAGTTCGCTTTCATTGTCGGCCGCAAGTATTAAACCGCTGTGTACTCCAATGTGCCCGCCAAAAAAAGCGAAGGCGTTAATATCGTTACTGTTTAATAAAAAGAATGCAAAAGGGAACTTAACGTCATTAGCTTGGCTAACTAAACGATTACCAATGTCCTGAATGTATTCTTCCAGTAGGGGATCGTTAATTAAAGGAGCTTGAGCGCGCAATTGACGCATGTAGACGTCACCAATAGCCATTTCACGATTAATACTCATGGCATTAGAGGCAACCACCCCAATTTCGGGTAAATCGTTTTGTTGTACGCCGACATTGACGGTTTGAGCACTTAAGCCAATACACACAAAACATAAAGTAAATACAATTTTTTTCAACATCCAGACAGCTTTTCTCAGGTGTTTGATTCGATGACTTTGGAGTTAATACAAACTATTAAGTTCCTGAAGTCAGACGGTAATATTATAAGCTTACAATAACCCGTTAATTAAAGTTACCCTATCAAATCAATAAATAGTTACAATAAGTAATCTACAGCTAATTGAATTTATCGTCTTTTGAGCAAAGTACTTAATGCAAGAATTAGATATAACCAGCCTAGACTGTCCGTTGGCCTTACTCACGCTAAAACGTTGGCTTGCTAATACGGGCAAGGTTGCAATACTCACTTTTAAAACCGGTCGCGATAGTGAAGATATTTTGCGCTTCTTAAAAACCCAACCTTACGAGATAACCGAGCATCTGTTACATCAAGATCATCAACAAGTAACCCTTAAATCAAACAGGAATGTGAATGTTTAAAGTTTTTAGTGATTGGTATAAACGTAAGTTTTCTAATCCCGACTCTGCCACCTTATTAGCATTAATACTGATTACCGTTAGTTCGATTGTGTTTCTAGGCAATATATTAGCGCCGGTAATTGTCGCTATTGTATTAGCTTATTTACTTGATTGGCCGGTAGAAAAACTGAACCAGCTCGGTTGTTCAAGAATACTCGGTAGTGCATTTGTGTTAGTACTATTTATTGGTTTGGTGGTCTTGGTGAGCTTAGTGTTAGTGCCTATTGTTTTTAAACAAGGTACAAATTTGCTTAAAGAAATGCCGGCAATTTGGGCAGGTTCCCAACAATGGGTATTGATGTTGCCGGAGCGATATCCTGAATTGATCGATGGTGATCAACTGCACAAAATGTGGCAGGGGGCTAATGATAAAATCGTTACTATTGGTCAAGAAATTATTTCAGCGTCATTTTCATCATTACTTAATTTAGCGGCGCTATTGATCTACCTTATTTTAGTGCCGTTAATGGTGTTTTTTATGTTGATGGATAAACACGAACTGGTGGATAACGTCAGTCGGTTACTGCCTAAAGAGCGTCGTTTAATTAAGCAAGTTGGCAATGAAATGAATGTGCAGATAACCAACTACATTCGTGGCAAGGTCATCGAAATTATTATTGTCGGTACGGCCTCGGTGGTGACATTTGCCTTGATGGATTTACGCTATGCGTTGCTTCTTGGGGTATTAGTTGGTTTTTCTGTGTTAATACCCTATATCGGTGCTGCAGTGGTCACCATTCCTGTTGCCATTGTGGCCTTGTTTCAATGGGGTGTATCACCTGAGTTTTGGTATTTAATGATCGCCTACAGCATTATTCAAGCGTTAGATGGCAACTTGTTGGTGCCATTGTTATTTTCTGAAGCCGTTAGTTTACATCCGGTATATATCATTATTGCTGTGTTGTTCTTTGGTGGGCTATGGGGCTTTTGGGGAGTGTTCTTTGCCATTCCATTAGCGACATTGGTCAAGGCCGTGGGCAATGCTTGGTCGGAAAGTAGCAGTATTAAAAATGACGAAGAACAGATTCAAGCTGAATAGTGAATAGGCATTAGATAATATTGCCCGTCATTCATTTATTCGAAGACGGGCAAATTTTCTTATGGCTTTGATGTCATGGTTTAACTCTGCAAATAATCCAAAACGACTTGATGGTGGTCCTTGGTTTTAAATTTAGTAAATACGTGTTGAATAACCCCTTGCTCATCAATCAAAAAACTTAATCGATGAATACCATCATATTCTTTACCCATGAATTTTTTCAGCCCCCATACACCAAATTGATCGGCAACGGCATGATCTTCATCAGATAATAGGGTGAAGTTCAGGTTATCTCGCTCAATAAATTTCGGCAGGCGTTTTACCGCATCAGGGCTAATGCCCAGTACCACTGTATTAAGAGCCGTGAGCTCATTCATGGTATCGCGTAACCCTTGTGCTTGTATGGTACAGCCCGGCGTCATTGCTTTAGGGTAAAAATAAACTAGTACTTTTTTACCTTTAAAATCGGTTAGTGAGCAGGGGGCTCCATGTTGATCCGCTAAGGTAAATTCTGGCGCTTTATCACCTGCATTTAGAGTATTCATTGCTTTCCTCGTTATTATACTGTGTCGCTATACTAGCAAAAGCATACTGATTTAAAAATGATGCTAAATAACCTCAGTTCGGGATAAGCAATACCTTACAGCACAGCTATTTTACCCCTCTCTGCGTTGTCCACTATGGGTTTAGATTGACTAAACGACATAGTGAACGCCTTGATATGAAAAAAAATAGCAGCACTGTACCGAATAAAAACAATATTAATATTAGTCAATAAAAATAACCCATTTATATATAAATGGGTTATCTACATTTTCGACAATTATTATCTCGAGCTGAGGCTAAATAGTAAACAACTGTGCTGTTAGGTTAAAGGTTTTGGTAAATTAAACGCTGTATGTTAGCTGAATATTTAATCGTTTTATCTTCAGTCATTGTTATAAAAACACTAGCGATTAAGCTGGCGCAGCAATAGCTATTTTTTATTTTGGCTTTTATTGTCAGATTGCTTGTTTTTATTGGGTTTGGCCATTATTATTGGCCGCTTAAATTTCGCGGAGCCCACATGTTTACTGGTAGTATTGTCGCTTTAATCACCCCCATGACCGAAAATGGGGAAATAGATTACCCCTCACTTAAAAAGTTAGTTGATTTCCATGTAGATGCTGGAACCGATGGTATTGTTGCAGTAGGTACCACTGGTGAATCTGCTACGTTACCAGCGCAAGAGCATATTAAGGTAGTACAGGAAATAATAAACTTTGCTGAAGGACGAATTCCTGTCATTGCAGGAACTGGCGCCAATTCAACGTCTGAAGCAATAGAACTTAACGATGCTATTGCACCGTTGGGGGTTGATGGTTTTCTTAGTGTGGTTCCATATTACAACAAGCCGCAACAAGGTGGCTTAGTCAAACACTTTCAAGCGATTGCAGACAATACTGACGTACCGATCTTGCTTTACAACGTGCCAGGTCGCACAGTGACCGATATGCTACCCGCTGCAGTAGCTGAATTATCTTTGCATAAGAATATTGTCGGCATTAAAGAAGCTACCGGTAATATGCAACGGCTAATTGACATTAAAAAGCTAGTTGCAGATGACTTTGTGTTGTTAAGTGGTGACGATGAAACGGCTTTTGAATTTGTACGTTTAGGTGGACATGGCGTTATTTCGGTGACAGCGAATATTGAGCCAGCGAGAATGGCCAAGATGATCCAGCTAACCCGAGAGGGCCAAATCGAAGCCGGTCGAGAAATTGACCTTATATTAAACCCATTGCACACAGGACTGTTTATTGAGCCTAATCCCGTGTTGCCTAAGTGGGCACTGTATAGAATGGGCTTGATCCAATCAGATTATTTACGGTTGCCGCTGATCCAAGCGGAACTTGCGAACCAAAAAACTATCGAACAGGTCATGATCGATATTGGCACCATAAAGTAGAGGAAATCGCATGACCCGCATTGCAGTACCGGTATTCATTCTATCAAGCTTATTAGTTGCTTGTAGTTCTGTTGAAGAACGACGTATTGCCAATGGCAATTTTAATTACGTTGATGTACATAAAGTACATAATGTTAAGGTTCCTGAAGGTAAAGACGTTCCTCCATTTTCAAATGACTTTCAAATTCCTGACTCGAATAAGTCTTCTCCTAAACCGCTCATTGGTAATGCTGTTATAGTCACTTCACCTGCTTTGGTTATGCCCTTAGTTTCGGGCTCGCATATTGAAGATGGCTCTAAAGAAGCGGTTATTTGGTTTGATCAGATACACGATGATAAAGCGCTAGATACTGCTATTTGGGATACTTTAATTAGTTATCTGGATGAGCAGGGTATTGGTGTTCAGCATTTTGATAAAGAGCAACAGGTTCTGCTGACCGACTGGATGCAATACGACGAACTCAAAGATGATTCTTGGTTTAATTGGACCAAAGTGGATCGTAGTGTTGGCAGACGTTTTGAATTTAAATTAGAAATGAAACCTCACGGTCGTAGTGCGGCATTGCGCGCTAAACTCACTGAATATTGGGAAAAGCAAAGCGGTGAGTTGACCAAAGATATTAATAATGTGGATTTACGTCGTAATGAAGTCGAGGTTTTGAATAAAGTTATCGGTCATTATGAATATCAAATGCGTTTAGCTGATGCTCGCCGTATTGAAAAAATTCGTCAGGGTCTGGATATAGAAGTGGGCTTTGATAGTAAAGGCGAAGCCGCATTTATTGTTAAAAGTGAATACAGTAATACGTGGCCAAGATTATTATTAGTTTTTCGTAAACTAGGATTCGATGTAAAAGACTTAGACCAATCCAGTGGCCTAATTTTTGTTGATTATCAGGGAACTGATACCAGCTGGTGGGACAATTTATGGAGCGGAGATAGCAATAAATTGCCTTTGAAAGAGCAAAATTACCGGATTAAATTAGGGGATTTAGGTAATCAAACATCCATTACCTTTATGCTTGACGACAATACCACCATTAGTCCTGAAATTTTAAACAACTTATTTAAACCTTTCGCTGCAGTCATGGCGGATGATGATCTAGATATTTAAACCATTTTATTTGAGATAATACCAATGGAAAAGCGTAGCGAGTTGTACCGCGGTAAAGCCAAAACGGTTTTTACTACCGATGATCCCGAATTACTGATCCTTCAGTTTCGTAACGATACTTCAGCATTTGATGGTGAGCGTATTGACCAACTGGATCGTAAGGGCATGGTTAATAATAAGTTTAACCATTTTATCATGGGTAAGCTTGAAGAAGCGGGGATCGCAACTCAGCTTGAAGCGTTATTAGCTGACGATGAAGCCTTAGTTAAAAAGCTTGAGATGATTCCGGTGGAATGTGTTGTACGTAATCGTGCTGCAGGCTCTATTGTGCGGCGTTTAGGTGTGGAAGAGGGCTTGGTATTAAATCCACCAACGTTTGAATTTTTTCTGAAAAATGACGCTTTGCATGATCCTATGGTTAATGACTTCCACATTATCTCTTTCGGTTGGGCTACCCAAGCTCAGATTAATGAAATGAAAGTATTAACCTTTAAGGTCAATAACGTATTATCGGCGTTGTTTGATGCAGCTGGACTCATTTTAGTAGACTACAAATTAGAATTTGGCGTGGATGCCAATGGCAATATTGTGCTTGGTGATGAGTTCACTCCAGATGGTTGTCGTTTGTGGGATAAAGCAACTAATCAAAAAATGGACAAGGATCGTTTTAGACAAGGTTTAGGTGGTGTTGTTGAAGCCTATGAAGAAGTTGCTAGCAGGCTAGGTGTACAATTAGCTTGACTAAGAAGGCGCTAATTGAGCGCCTTTTTTTATAGCAAAACCAGTGAATTAGTTCAATTACAGGGGCAAATCCGTATAGTAGGAATCTATAATAATAATTAGATTCAGGGATGAAGGTAAAAAAGCAACAATTATGGTGTATCGCTTACTTTTCAGTTTTATTACTTGTAGTTTTTTATTCTCTTATCACGCTAATGCCAGTGATGGGCGCGTTTCTCAGTACCAATTACCCCATTTAAATCAAAGTATTACCCTTGATGGCCAATTAGATGAATCAGCCTGGCAACAGGCGGCTATTATTCAATTGGAATACGCCATAGAGCCTGCGCAAACTGTAGCTGCCCCAGTTGCTACTACAGCTTATTTATTTGAAGATGGCAAACATTTATATATTGCCATTAAAGCCGACGATCCTAACCCTCAAGATATTCGTTCTAGTCTACGTGCGAGAGATAATATTTGGAATGATGATAGTGTCGGTATCGTTATTGATACATTTAATAATCAGCGTACTGGATTTGGTTTTTTTGTTAATCCTATTGGCGCGCAGGCTGACTTTACCGTCGATGATGCGACTGAATTTGATAAAGACAATTCTTGGGATGCCATTTGGTATAGCGCTGGAGCAATTACTGATAGCGGTTATATTGTCGAAATGCAGCTCCCGCTACATGCTTTACGTTTTCAGCAACTGAGCGATATTCAGACTTGGAATATCGGTGTTCTGCGTAATTATCCTCGGGAAAGTTGGACCGAAATAGCCAATTATCCCAAAGATCGCGACTTAAAATGTACTTTGTGCCAGTACCCGCAAATAGTTGGGCTTAAAGGAATACAAGCGGGAAATAGTTTGCAGTTAACTCCCACATTAACACTGGGTAGAAACCAGCAGAAAGACATCGGTGAAAATCAATGGTTGGATGCCAATAACAATCAAGAAATAGGTCTAGATGCTAAATGGGGTATAACCCAAGACATTGTCGTTAATGCCACCATTAATCCTGATTTCTCGCAAGTGGAAGCCGACGCCGCGCAATTAAATGTTAATAAAGCGTTTGCGTTGTTTTATCCAGAGAAACGCCCTTTCTTCCTAGATGGTGCTGATTACTTTAATACATCTGCATTTAATTTAGTGCATACCCGCAACATTGCCGATCCCGATTACGGTGCGAAAATTACCGGTAAACACAGTAGCCAAAGTTATGGGTTGATTGTTGCTAATGACAACCGTACCGATTTTTTATTGCCGCAAAAACAACATACTGACGTTGCCGAAACCTCCTTATCCAGTAACATTGTGATAGGCCGTTATAACGTGGACCTTGGAAATAGAAATACTCTTGGAGGTCTAATTACTAGCCGTAGTGCCGATGGCTATGAAAACCAATTACTATCAGTGGATGGCGTCTATTGGTTGGGGGACAGTAATAGTATTAGCTATCAGATTGCCAATGCCGAAACTACCAATCCGCTTGCCATTCAAGAAAGCTTCGGATTAAAGGAAAAACAATCAGGTAAAGCTTATGGGATTGAGTTTCATCGTCGCACCAATGATTACGAAATGACGGCAGAATATGAACGTATTGATAAAGACTTCCGAGCTGATTTAGGTTTTGTTGAACAAGCAAATATTGAAAAAGTATCCTTGGAAGGGGTACGCAACTGGTATACGACTAACGACAGTGACTGGTTTAAGCAATATGAACTTAAAGTGGAATGGGATAAAACCTATGATCTGCAAGGTGAGCTGGTAGAGAATGAAACAGAGCTGTTTGTTACTGCGGTTGGTGAAAAACAATTCTTTGGGCAAATAGGGCTCATTGCAAGAGAGCAACAATATTTAGGCGAGCGTTTTAATGAGCGTCTAGTTAGTAGTTATGTGGAATTGACACCCATTGCGCCCCTGTTTTTATGGACAGAAGTATTGGTAGGCAAAGAGTTAGATTATGATAATGCACGTTTAGGTGATGGTGTTAATATTCATTTCGGTGGAACCTGGCAAGCTAACCAGCATCTGCAGTTGGAATTGAAATACAGTTATTCGGCGTTGGGTGTTGATAGCCAAGAAGTGTATTCAGCAAATCTGGCCGATATTAACTTTTTATGGCAATTTGATATGCGTAGTCAGTTACGCTTTATCGTGCAACATATCAGCGTGGATAGGCAGCTCAGCCTTTATAAGGCCAGTGAGTCTTATCAAAGTAAAGAGCAATATTACACGTCGCAATTATTGTATTCCTATAAGATTAATCCTCAGACTTTGTTGTTCGTCGGTTACTCAGACAACGGTTTATACAACGAACGTACTCGAGGGTTCGTGAAAGCCGAAAGAACGCTATTTGCCAAGTTTAGTTATGCTTGGCAGTTGTAACGGCGTCGTCAGCAACATTTCCATCTATATTTGTTAAGACTAAATTAACGTCACTGCTTATTCGGATAAAAGTTAAACACATTCCAATAAACGCTGAATTTGTTACAGACAAAAATCCTCTAAGCAGGCACCTTATTACCTCGGAATAACTCCCTATTGTGGATGCGACAATAAAGGTAATAATAATGAAATCCATTTTTAAAATAATCGCTCTGAGTCTATTGGTTTGTTTATCGGCTCAAGCCAAGCAATTTAACGTTTTGTTGTTCAGTAAAACGGACGGCTTTCACCATACTTCCATTAATGCTGGGGTAACTGCCATAGAGAAACTGGCAGAGCGCCATTTCTTTAATGTGGAATGGCATGAAGATGCGGGTAAATTTAACGCCAAAGATTTAGCTCGTTTTGATGCGGTGATTTTTTTAAACACCACCGGTAATATTTTAAATGAAGAGCAACAAGCCGCTTTTGAAACCTTTTATAAATCAGGTAAGGGCTTTGTTGGTATTCACAGCGCTACCGATACCGAATATGAGTGGGAATGGTACACCAAGCTAATCGGTCGTTTGTTTGTAATTCACCCAACCAACCAAACCGCAAAAGTGGATGTGCTTGATCGTAGTTTCCCTGGTGTAGAGCGCATGCCTGACAGTTTCTTATGGACTGATGAATGGTATCAATTTGGCCCTGAAAAAGTGAAAGGCTTAAACTACATTTTGAGTATTGATGAAACGTCTTATGACCCCAAGGCGGATTGGGGACGAGTTAAAGGCGATGGCATGGGTGATTTCCATCCAATTAGCTGGTATCACGAGTTTGATGGTGGTCGTTCTTTCTATACCAACATTGGTCACTTACCAACAGGCTTTAGCGATGAAATATTCTTAAACCATTTGTTTGGTGGTATTTTTTGGGCTGCTACGGGCAAAGGCTTAGGCTGGACTAAATAATCTAGGCGTTTATCGATATTAATAATTCGTAAGGGAAGCAATGTCGTGTTGTTTCCCTTTTTTATACTTTATCTTCACAGCTTATTTACATTGATGATGCCTATTTTATAGTCTTGCCAATTCTTAGGAACTATCTCCTATATCTTTGCTTTAAAGAGTTAAAACATCCTAATCTACACATCGTAACCCCCTTTAATTCGCAATACTCCTTTCTGCTGACTGAACTACTATTAGTGCAAGTACAATCCTTATTGAACTGTTCCCTACAAACAGCTTTCAATGTCCGTGATCTAAGGTCAACGAATGCCAAAAAATATAACAAAGGCAGTCAAGGTGGTTCATCAAGTCGATATTATCGATAACGGTTTGATCGACATCCCAATGCTGCAAATTATGCAAGCTGACGGCGTTATTCATGCTCAGGCAACCATCCCTGAAATAGATAAAGAACTGGCGTTAAAAATGTACGACACCATGCAATACACGCGAATTTTAGATGAACGTATGGTGGCCGCACAGCGACAAGGACGTATCAGTTTTTATTTAGCCTGTACCGGTGAAGAAGCGTCTGTTGTGGGTAGTGTGGCGGCGTTAAGTGATCAGGATATGATCATGTCACAGTATCGTGAGCAGGGTGCACTAGCCTTTCGTGGTTATAGCACCGAACAATTTATGAATCAGATGTTTAGTAATGAATTAGAGCCGAATAAAGGTCGGCAAATGCCTATTCACTATGGTGCTAAAGAACTGAACTTCATGACCATATCTTCTCCTTTAGCCACGCAAATCCCACAAGCCAGTGGTTATGCTTATGGTCAGAAGTTAGCGGGCCAACAAGCCATTACCTTATGTTATTTTGGTGAAGGTGCAGCTTCTGAAGGGGATTTTCACGCTGGCTTAAATATGGCCGCTGTTTTAGGTTGCCCGTGTATTTTTCTATGTCGTAATAATGGTTATGCGATATCAACCCCAGCCAGTGAACAGTTTGCTGGGGATGGTATTGCCTCAAGAGGTCTAGGTTACGGTATTAGAACCATTCGCGTTGATGGTAATGATATTTTCGCGGTTTATGCGGCCACGCAACAAGCAAGAATAATCGCACTTGCCGAACAATGCCCAGTGCTTATTGAAGCCATGACTTACCGTTTGGCCGCTCATTCAACATCCGACGATCCAAGTAGTTATCGTTCTAAAGACGAAGAAGCACGTTGGGCTGATAAAGATCCATTACAACGTTTTGCGGCTTGGCTAATTAGCCAAGGCTGGTTGGAAGAACAATTACAAACCAAAAAAGTAGAAAGTATTCGTCAAGAAGTGCTACAAGAATTAAAACGGGTAGAAAAAGTGCCTATTTGTAAAGTAGACGAGATTATTACCGATGTTTATGACCAGCCACCCTGGAATCTACAAGAGCAACTGGCTGAGTTAAAACAACATATCGCTAAATACCCTGAAGCCTATCCTAAAACCTCAGGGAGGCTATAACCATGGCTAAGATGAACTTATTACAGGCGATCAATAATGCGCTGATTATTGCCATGGAGCAAAATAACAAAACAGTAGTGCTAGGTGAAGACGTCGGCCATTTTGGGGGTGTATTTCGTGCTACCAGTAATCTGCAGCAACAATTTGGTAAAGCCCGCTGTTTTAATACACCGTTGACGGAGCAGGGCATTATTGGCTTTGCCAATGGCCTAGCTGCACAAGGCCATGTGCCCGTAGCCGAAATCCAATTTGCCGATTACATTTTTCCAGCTTTTGACCAAATTGTTAATGAAGCCGCTAAGTTCCGTTATCGTTCTGGGGGGCAGTTTGATTGCGGCAATCTGACTATTAGAACCCCCTATGGTGGTGGCATTGCAGGCGGTCTTTATCATTCCCAGTCGCCGGAAGCGTTTTTTGCCCACATTCCTGGGATGAAAGTGGTAGTCCCGCGTAATCCCTATCAAGCCAAAGGCTTATTGTTAGCCTCTATTCGTGATGCCAATCCGGTATTGTTTATGGAGCCTAAGCGTTTGTATCGGGCATCTGTGGGCGAAGTACCTGAAGAAGATTACGAACTACCATTAGGTAAAGCAGAAGTGTTGTCTGAAGGTAGCGATATTAGCTTATTAGCGTGGGGCGCACAAATGGCGGTCATGCAACAAGCGGCAGAGCTAGCCAGCAAGCAGGGCGTATCTTGTGAACTTATTGATTTACGCAGTATTTTGCCTTGGGATGTAACTACCGTGAGTGATTCTGTGATTAAAACAGGTCGCTTGCTGATTAGTCATGAAGCACCATTGACCGGTGGATTTGCCAGTGAAATAGCGGCAACAATTCAGCAACGCTGCTTTTTACATTTGGAATCGCCAATCAGTCGGGTTTGTGGATTAGATACGCCTTATCCATTGGCTCATGAAAAAGAATATATGCCAGATCACCTCAAGGTCTTCGAAGGTATTATGCGCAGTGTGGAGTTTTAATATGACGGATTTTATCTTACCGGATATTGGCGAAGGCATTGTTGAATGTGAGTTGGTTGAATGGCTGGTGGCTGAAGGCGACTGGATCAAAGAAGATCAAGCCGTAGCTGAAGTGATGACAGATAAAGCATTGGTGCAAATTCCTGCAATGCACACGGGGCAAATCAAAACTCTGTATTACCAAAAAGGCGATATTGCCAAGGTGCATTCGCCGCTGTTCGCCATGAGCATTAGCGAAGAAGGGACTTCTCAAAATGGCAGTACTGAGCCCAAAGTAAGTGATACTGAAAGCGTCGCAGATAAAGAGCCTGCGCTTAGTACCGACCTCAGCAAAAAGGACGAAGTGAACCTTGGCAAAGTTGAAGAGGATTTCATCCTACCTGATATTGGTGAAGGCATCGTCGAGTGCGAATTAGTGGAATGGTTAGTAGCTGTGGGTGACGAAGTCAAAGAAGACCAACCCATTGCCGAGGTTATGACCGATAAGGCGTTAGTACAAATTCCAGCAAAATACGATGGTGTGATAATTAAGCTGTATTATGCCAAGGGCGATATCGCTAAGGTGCATACACCGTTGTATTGTCAGCTCATTCAGGGCGTGGCAGAAAAGAGTTCGAAGATTAATCAAGTCCAATCCGAAGACAATGCACCTTATCAACACCAAGAATTAAACTCTGCGGGTGATATGCAAGCCAATCCCAACAGAACCAAAGCCATTGCAAGTCCAGCGGTGCGCCGCTTAGCCAGAGAGCAGGGATTAGACATCCAACTTGTTAAGGGAAGTGGTAAAAAAGGACGAGTACTTAAATGCGATCTTGAACAAGGGGCAGTGTCATCAACATCTGTCTCCAACAAGTCAGCCTCAACAACAATCCCATTTGCACAAAAGCCAATTGCTAGTGGTGGTAAACGCACAGAGCCGATTAAGGGCGTGCGCGCCATTATGGCGAAACAAATGCAGGCTTCGGTCTCCACTATCCCGCACTTTAGTGTTAGCGATGAAGTGTGCATGGACAACCTAATTAATGCCAGAGCTCAGTTAAAACAAGAGTTTGAGCAGCAACAGTTAAAACTCAGTTTCATGCCCTTTATCGTTAAAGCGTTGTCGTTAGCTTTAGCAGAATTTCCAATTTTGAATTCTCAGGTTAATGAGGATTGTAGCGAGTTAACTTATTTTGATGATCACAATATTGGTTTAGCGGTAGATTCTAAAATTGGCTTATTAGTGCCCAATATCAAGGCGGTGCAAACTCTGTCGTTTAAGCAGATAGTGGTGGAAATAAATCGCTTGATCGATGCAGCGCGTCAAGGCAGGTTAACCAATACCGATTTGAACGGCGGTACTATTAGTATCTCTAATATTGGTGTTTTAGGCGGTACTGTCGCCACGCCTATTATTAACAAACCCGAAGTAGCCATTGTGGCATTAGGCAAAATTCAAACCTTGCCGCGCTTTGATCAACAAAACCAAGTGGTGGCCAGTAATATTATGCATATCAGTTGGTCTGGGGATCATCGTATTATTGATGGTGCTACCATGGTGCGCTTTAGCAATTTGTGGAAATCTTATATAGAAAATCCATACAGTTTGTTTAGTTTATCGCGCTAATTGTTATACTGCGACGCTCTCATCTAGTCTCAATGAGGTGTGTCGCTGTTAGTAAACGATGACACCTACTATTTAAAAATTTGCAAAAGGGGTTTGTTGTTGTTTAGTTATCGCCATGGTTACCACGCTGGAAATTACGCTGATGTGTTCAAACATTTATCTCAGCTATTGGTTATTAATAAGCTCAAGCAGAAAGACAAACCCTTTGTCTACATGGATAGCCACAGCGGCGGTGGACTCTATGCCCTTGATGATGATAAAGCGCTAAAAAATTCAGAGTTTAGCGCCGGCATCGACCGTTTAATTAGTGCGGTGGATAAGGCTAAAGTTGTGCCTGAAGTCGTTAGCGAATATTTGCAGTTGGTAAATGGCTATCGCCGTCATCAGCAATATCCTGGCTCGCCACAAATTGCCGCTGACAGCTTGCGGGAACAAGATAAACTCTGCCTGATGGAATGGCACAATAACGAGTTTGAAACATTACGGTTGAATATGCGTGGCGATAGGCGCATTGCGTTACATCACCGTGATGGTTATGAAGGGTTACAAGCCCTAACGCCGCCTAAACCGGCCCGTGGTTTTATACTAATTGATCCCTCTTATGAGTTAGCCGATGAATACCAGAAGGTGGTGAGTACTATCCAAAAAGTACAGCAACGGTGGCCGACAACCATAATTGCCCTGTGGTATCCGTTGTTAGCTAGCTCCAGAGATAAAAGTCAGCAATTAGAAAAGGATCTTGCCAAACTTGACCCTGCCAGTTTGTTTATTGCGCGTTTGAGTGTAAAAAACCAAGAGCAGGATTTTGGTATGCATGGTTCCGGTATGGCTTTTATTAATTTACCTTGGCAGGTCGATCAGCAAATTGTTGAAATGCTACCGCTGCTACATCAAGCAATGTCCGAAGCGGGACAAGGTGAATTCAGCAGCCAATGGCTAATTCAGCCAAAATAACTATGGGCCCGTATGTCAGCAGCTAATACCAGTGTTAAGCATTTTTATATTCCTGATGAACAGTCGTTTTATTTGCTGTCCCATCAGGATGCTAAAAAGCTTAAAGATTGGTTAGCGCTGTGTCGACATCAACTCGAACGCCTTGATTATCGCAATATTGAATTGATCGGCAAGGGCGCTTTTGGCTTTGTCTTTGCAGGTGCAGCCCCCGATGGTCAACAGTTAGTCTTTAAGTTCTCGCGCATTAATTTATCCCAACAAGTTCAAGATAGATTGGAAGAAGAAGCCTTTATGCTCAGCCATGTTGAGCATGCTGCCGTGCCGCAATTGATCGAATTTCAGCGCGTAGGCAAACAAGCCATCTTGGTGATGGAGAGGGCTGCTGGCATTGATTTAGAGCAGTTGTCTTTGCAGCGAGGGCCATTGCCAGCAAGGTTGGTGATGTCAATTGCGGCACAGCTTGCGCAGATATTGCTTAACCTTCGTCAATTTCAGCAACACTATCAGCTAAAGCCCATTGTTCATGGCGACATTAAACCCTCAAATATTATGTTTGACCCGCAAACCGAGCGGGTGGCTTTGATTGATTGGGGCTCGTCGGTATTTGCCCAAGTGGATACTAACGGCCAGTTTGTGGCTAATAATGTTATGGATTTGATGTCCAGTGATGTGCAGCAAACTAACGCTCGATTAGGTGATGTGTATTTTATTGGTGATGAACAATTAGCTGGGGCGTTATCCACAACGCGTTTTGATGAACAAGGGTTAGCCAGTACCTTGTACGCATTAGCCTCGGGACAATCTTGCCGTTTTTCCCGTTATGTTATTACCCCTAATTCGTTAAATTTACCTAAAGAATTCGCGCTATGTTTAACTAACTTGATGGATGATGATCCTGTTCGTCGTCGAGAGGCTGGGGACTATTTTTTTAAAAACATCCAATATATGCAACATATTGCTTTTGCCAAAAATGAAGACATCACATACCAAGCAATGATCCCTTGCTGGGTCTCGGATAAAAAACAAGATATTGAATCGGTGGTTTATAGTTCAAGAAAATCCTTCCTACGAGTTGAAGCCTACCAACATGAAATGAATTACACTAATGACGCGCAATTTGAACGTTATTATAAAAATTATATGCAAGGCATGGGCGAAACTGAAAAAGCCTTTATCTCGGCGGTGAGCCGTCTGGGTAAATACCCTGTGGTCGGCGGCTTAGCTGTGCGCTGGCAGGCAGAAGGTGTGTATATTGACTCTAGCTTGAATCTACACGATCCCAGTTTGAAACAAGCTTTTGAACTGGCGGTGAATAATGTGGTGATATTAGCTAGAGCCATACATAGACAAGGCATTTTTAAAAGTTGTATGTTTAATGCCAAAGACACCTTACATATTGATCGTGAACACGAAAACGTACCTTTTATACCTGAGCAAGATACGCGTATTCCGTTTGCTGTTAGTGAAGTGTCTCTACCAGAAGACCAAAGTAAATTGCACTCTTATTTTGAAGATGGTGAAGATCCTGATGAGTTATTGATACTGCCGCCTGCAATGCGAGCGATTATCGAGAAGCTCAATGGCATTCATCATACAGGCTGTATTATTTTTGAAGCTATGCCGACCCATTTGAAGATCCACAGTTATTTTATGTTGTTAGCCCATGATAAACAGCAGATGTTCGAAGAATTATTACAGCAGCTGATTGCGCTAATCCCACAAATTCGTGGTTTAGGGTTGTCTGGTTTTATGAAGCTACCCTATAAAGACACTCGTTATTTTGAACATATGGAACGTTGTGCCGACAAATTTTATCCAAGAAATCCCCATAATATTGAGGAAAATCAATGAACGAAAAAGAGATTAAACTCAATAATCTGCTTAGTTTAGAAAAGTTAGAGGAAGGGCTGTATCGTGGCCAAAGTTGGGACTTAGGTTTTCGCGCCTTATTTGGCGGTCAAGTGCTGGGGCAAGCATTATCAGCGGCACAGAAAACCGTGGCAGAAGGGCAATTAGCTCATTCTTTTCATAGCTATTTTTTACTGCCCGGTGACGCTAGTAGTCCTGTGATTTACGATGTAGAGAATATTCGGGATGGTCGTAGTTTTAGTACAAGACGGATAAAAGCCATTCAGGCTGGCCGAACTATTTTTTATATGACGGCATCTTTTCAGTTTGCCGAAGAAGGTTTAAGCCATCAATTCGCTGATATGCCAGCGGTACCGGCTGCAGAAGAGTTACCTTCGGAAATTGATTGTTATCGAAAGTTGTTTGCGACTATGCCGGCAGATATGCAAGAGAAGCTGAGTTATCACAAACCCATCGATATGCGTTCGGTACAAAAAATCAACCCAACACAACCAAAGGTAAACCAACCCATCCGTTATGTATGGATGCGCGCGACTGAAAAACTCAATAACGACATTACCGAACATCAACGGATGTTAGCTTATGCATCAGATTACTATTTTTTGGTGACGGCGTTACAACCCCATGGTTTGTCGATTATGGACCGCCATATCCGTATGGCGACTATCGATCATGCCATGTGGTTTCATCGTCCTTTTGATTTTAATGAATGGGTTTTGTATTGCATGGATAGCCCTTATGGAGGTAATTCTCGGGCTTTAGTTAAAGGTCAGTTTTTTGATCTGCAGGGCAACTTGATCGCTTCGACTATGCAAGAAGGATTAATGCGTAAAATGGATGAAAAATAATGAAATATGCCGTAGATGGTCGTACTCCCGATATTCATCCAAGTACTTTTATTGCCCCCGGCGCGCAGATTATTGGTACTGTGAATTTGGCCGAGAATGTGAGTGTATGGTTTAACGCGGTCATCCGTGGTGATAATGACCAGATAACCATAGGCGCTGGTAGCAATATTCAGGATGGCGCCATTTTACACACCGACGAAGACATTGAATTGGAGATTGGCCGCGGGGTTACGGTAGGACACAAGGCCATGCTCCATGGTTGCGAAATTGGTGAATACAGTTTGATTGGTATTAATGCGGTTATTTTAAATAACGCAAAAATTGGACGTCATTGTATTATTGGTGCCAATGCCTTGGTGACGGAAGGGATGGTAATTCCCGATAATTCTTTGGTGGTCGGCTCTCCCGCAAAAGTTATCAAAACAATAACAGCAGATCAGGCCGATTTACTCAAAGCATCGGCTAAGCATTATGTTGAAAATGCACAGCGTTATAAAGCGACGTTAACGCTAATTGATTAGCCTAAAAATAAAAAAAACCCAAGCACTTGTCCAAGGCTTGGGTCTAGGGGAATGGCTCATCTGGTGAGCCGTGCGCTAACTTAAAATTCATCAATGGGAGAAGTTAATTTTATTTAGCCGGAAGATCAGTATAGAACAAAAATGAACATAAAATAAACAAAAAACGGAATATATTGTAAGCCGAATATTAAATATATGAAAATCAGTGCCTTACTCTAAATCCTTAAAAGATAACCACAAAAATACCACACCTTATACGCTGTTTATCCACAGACTTATTCCCAGCTTATCAACCGGTTGTCCCTAACTAATTCACGGGGTAAAGCGTTCTTTAATTTTCCTTTTAAAGCCTTAACTAAACCTACTGGTTGTTGCTGAAAATACACACCGACTTCACCCATATTCTCTGTCAATGGCCAAGGAATGTCCCGACCTTGGTAATATTGAATTAGCTGTTGCTGATCAAGCTCAATACGATGTTTAGTAAACTCAGACCCCAACACAATAAATGCATCGTGTGCCAGTCGAAAGCCTTTTCGATGTTGTTCGGCGAGCTTTATGCCAATACGCTCAAAACGTATTTTATCCAACAAGGGTTTACTCAATACCGGAAATAACCAATATTGTTCATTTCGTTGGTATACCTGCTGCTCGTTGTTAAGGGAATAACCGAATTGTTCAAGTAAATAATTGCTAAGTTCAGCTAAATCTTTCTTTGATGGAGGTGCGTAAGGGAAGTTCTTACGTATGCTGCCCACGTATTTAGTTTCAACGCTGCAGCGTTTACGCAGTTTAGCCACAAAGAAACCTTCGCTATCAAATATCTGTGGCCACACATGTAAAAAGCCTTCGGCGCTAACAGATTGCTCCGCACCGACAAATAGATCATTCAATGGAATAATTTCTAGGGCTTCTGGAAACTGCTGCAGTAAAGCCAATATCGCTTGCTGATTTTCTAAAGGATTAAGGGTACAGGTTGAATAGACCATAGTGCCACCGGATTTAAGGGCTGCAAATGCACTACTCAGTAAACGGCTTTGAGTGTCAGCAATATCGTTGATTGACTCTAAAGACCAGTTCTTCAATGCATCTGGATCTTTGCGTATTGTTCCTTCGCCACTACAAGGGGCATCAAGTAAAATGGCATCAAAGGTTTCAGGAGTCCAACCACCAAAAATACAACCATCAAAATGGCTGGTTGCGGTATTACTAACACCGCAACGCTGTATATTGGCCGCAAGGTAACGTAGTCGACTGGAGGAAAATTCATTAGCCACAATCAGACCTTGATTGTTCATTAACGCCGCTATTTGCGTGGTTTTAGAACCGGGCGCTGCCGCAACATCCAATACCATTAAATCTTTATCCATAACGTCATTTAACAGTGCGATGGGGGGCAGCATAGAGCTGGCTTCTTGAATATAAAATAAGCCAGACAAATGTTCTGCTGTATTACCCAGTGGCAGATGTAGTTCCTGTAGTTCAGGCCGTTCAAGCCAAAAACCTTGTTCACACCAAGGTATGGCCGTAAAAATCCAATCTTGCTGCTGCATTTTCTCTATAAAGTCGCTGACGGATATCTTTAAGGTATTAACACGAATGCTTTTACGTAAAGGCTTTTGGCAATATTCTAAAAAGGAGTCCAACGACATATCTTCTGGTAGATAGTTTTTTATATGTTGGACAAAGGCATCGGGAATATAGGTCTGAGTTGACATGCTGGACTTAATTACTACTAAACGTGTAGCTAATTATTACTTAGCTCAGCATAAATAAACATGAATACTTTTATTTTGCTTAGCTAGCGCAGAAATGGGCAAGATTGTGATATAAAAATAAAGTTAGCCCAGAATAAAATTTTAAGGATTTATTTAATAATGAAAAAATTACTGTTTTCTCTGACTTTTTTGACACTCACAGCCTGTTCACCGTTGACCACTGAGAACTACGATAAGCTTGAAGTGGGTATGGATTATAATGAAGTGATTGCGATACTTGGCGCACCCGACCAATGTAAGGAAGCGCTAGGCACCAATGGTTGCGTATGGGGGAACGAGCAAAATAAGTTTATTAAAGTGAGCTTTATTGCTGAAAAAGCCGTGTTCTTTGAAAAAGAGAAGTTATCAAATTAGAGAATAAGTTTAAGTAAAGCCCAGCTAGTATCTATTATTGGTTATGTATTAATTCAGACTCTATTCAGATAAGTGGCCATAGACTGGCCATCGTTTTGAGTTAGAGGACTTATTATGCAATTTAAATCATTAATCTTACTTTTATTATTATCGCCAATGGCGATGGCTGTCGAACACAGCATCATGGTGCGTGGTGAAGCCGTGGTTGCTGCTGTGCCAGATCAACTGCAGTTTACGGTGTTATTAGAGGAAAAAGGGCCTAGTACCGCTCAATTGAACGCCAAGACCAATGAAAGAAATCGACTTATTGTTAACTTACTAAGGCAACAAGGCGTTAAAGACGCGGATATTCAAAGTATGCGTATTCAATTAAATCCTTGGTATGAAAGAACCGAAAACGGTAATAAGCAAAGTGGATTTGTTTTAAGTCGACAAATTAACGTGACGTTACGTCAATTAGACAACTATGCGCTAATTATTGATGGCATCTTAGCAATCGGTGCTGATCGCATAGAACGCTTTGAATATATTGCTAGTAATCAGCAAGAGGCTTATAACAAGGCGTTGGTGCTAGCAGTGGCAGATGCCAAGAAAACCGCCAGTTTACTCGCGGCGAGTGCAGAAACTTCATTAGGTAAGGTTATTTCAATTCAACAGCATTCAAACTCAAGAGCCCCAGTGGCCATGCGTATGATGGCAATGTCAGAAAATGCAGGTGATTTACCTGGCGAAATAGGCGTGACAGCCAGCGTAGAAGTGGTTTATCAGCTATCAGAGTAAATCAAAGCGTGCTTAGTCACTAATTGTTGGTAAAATGCCTGCCACTCCGCTTTTAAATTTAGGCTATATGTCAGGCACTATGCACGCTACAACTCAATTTAATACCGATTACCACAGCATGTTATTGCAAAGTAAAGGCTTGCTGGACGGTGAAACTGATTTCATTGCTAATTTGGCCAATTTGAGCGCCATTATATGGATGAATATGCCAGCGATTAATTGGTGTGGTTTCTATATCAAAAAGCAACAGCAATTAGTGTTAGGGCCGTTTCAAGGCAAACCTGCCTGTATTCGTATTGAAATGGGCAAGGGCGTATGCGGCACTGCTGCCGCAAAAGCTTCAACTCAGATTGTTGATGACGTTCATCAATTTCCTGGTCATATTGCCTGTGATAGCGCATCTAATTCAGAAATTGTGTTGCCTATTTTGCAAAATGGCGACGTTATCGCGGTACTCGATATCGATAGCCCACTTTTGCAGCGTTTTAATCAACAAGATGGACTTGAACTGCAAAAGGTCGTTAACGTCTTGCAGCAAACATTGTGAAGGTGTCGAAATAATGAAAGAAATGATAGATATCCACGTCGTTTTAGCCACGGATGAGGATATGCAGCACTGGGATGAAGACGCAGATCTGGCACTGGAACGTTTCAATGACATGTTGCATTACTTATACGATTCCGTCGATGATGACATTGAAATGCAACAATTAGAGAATATGATCCAGCATATTTGGGAATTTTGGTTGAAAGATCAGCATTTAATCGATATAGATGCTGAGGATCTGCAAGACTGGGTTGACCAATTAGTAGCAACTTGGGATGATGTCGATTCCAATCTTTTAACAGATGATAATTAGTGAAATTTAATGGATAGTCCTGAGAAGTTTTCCTCTAGTAAAGAAGTCATAGGTTTTCTTGCAGAAACATTTCCTGCTTGCTTTTCTATAGAAGGCGAAGCAAAGCCCCTCAAAATAGGAATTTTTCAGGATATTGCTGAACAGATTACTGAAGAGCCTCGTTTAAGCAAAACCTTGTTACGCTTGTCATTACGCCACTACACCAATAGTTGGCGCTATTTGCATAGCATCAAAGAAGGCGCTCATCGGGTTAATTTAGCCGGTGAAAACGATGCCGTTATTGATAAAGAACATGCTGAACATGCGCAATTGCAACTGAAAGAAAGTAAACAAAAAGTTGCTGAGCGTCGTAAAGCCGATAATGCCAAAAATAACAATGTTAAGAAAAGTTACAAAAAAAATGATGATAAATCAGCTGATTCAGCCCCTAAGGGAACTAAAGTAGCTCATACTAAGCCTAAGAAAAAAGCGCCTCCCGCGAAGAAATTGTCTGATGAAGAATTAAAAGTGGGTACCCAAGTGACTGTTAAAGTGGGTAAGTCGCCAATGCCAGCGACTATTACTGATGTTGCAAAAGATGGAATTCAAGTGCAACTGGTATCCGGTATGGTGGTAAAGGTTCAAAAAGACAATCTTCGCTTGGCAAATATTTAGTAGTCGATCGCTTGTTAAGTAATGTGGTACTTGCCAATTGCAAGCGGTTGAAAGCATAGAGGTAGTTATATGAATAATATTCTCTGCATGTCTGTTGCCGCAGCGATGGTTGGTTTAAGTGGTTTTGCTAACGCTGTTACCCCTGCGGTATCTGTGGATGAATTACCGGTTCTTGAACAAGAAAGTCAACATGCTACCGCTGCAAAGCGCGTTTCAGCGTTATTCACTCGAGCACATTATAAAGAAGTTATGTTGGATAATGTGCTGTCGGAAAAAGTCTTTGATCGCTATATCCGTTCTTTAGATGTGAATCGTAATGTCTTTTTAGAATCCGATATTAAAGAACTCGAAAAGTATCGCGATAAGTTCGATGAAGCGTTAGATCGTGGTCGCTTAGATGCCGCTTACTCGGTGTTTAGCGTTAACCTGCATCGACGCATAGAGCGTTATGAATATGCTTTATCTTTGTTACCGACTAAGTTTGATTATGAAGCTAAAGGTGATGTATTTGCTTTCGACAGAGAAGAGGCCCCTTGGGCTAAAAATGTTGCCGAGCTTGATGAGTTATGGCGTCAACGGGTTAAATACGACTCTTTAAATCTTAAGTTGAACGGTAAAACGCAGGAAGAGATAGTTACTTTATTAACTAAACGTTATGAACGTGCAATTAAACGTTTAAAGCAAACCAAAAGTGAAGACGTTTTCCAAACAGCAATGAATGCTTTTGCGCGCAGCGTTGAAGCCCACACCAGTTATCTTTCTCCCCGCAATGCCGAACGTTTCCAAATGGAAATGAATTTGTCTTTCGAAGGCATTGGTGCGGTATTGATGTCGGAAGACGATTATACCGTGATACGCAGCATTGTGCCTGGCGGCCCAGCTGAGCGCTCCAATAAAATAAAGCCAGAAGACAAAATTATTGGTGTTGCACAAGATGACGAAGAGTTTGTTGATGTTATCGGCTGGCGTCTCGATGAAGTGGTCGAACTTATTAAAGGCCCTAAAGGGACGGTAGTAAGATTGCAGATCCTCAAAGGGGTATCCGAATCAAATGTACCCAATGAAGTTAGCTTAACTCGAGATAAGATAAAACTTGAAGATCGAGCAGCGAAGTCCGAAGTGTTTACACCTGATGAAGGCGTTCATAAAGGACAAAATTTAGGGATTATCGAAATTCCATCTTTTTACAATAATTTGCATAAAGATGTGAAAAAGGAAATCGCTAAGTTAAAAGAACAAAATGTCCAAGGCATTATTATTGATTTACGAGGTAACGGCGGTGGCTCACTGACTGAAGCGACGTTGCTGTCAGGATTATTTTTCGACAGCGGCCCTGTTGTGCAAATCCGTGACGGTGCCGGACGTATCAATGTAAACAGTGATACAGATGGGGTGACTTATTATAACGGTCCTTTGACGGTGTTAGTGGATCGCTATAGTGCTTCCGCCTCTGAAATTTTTGCTGCTGCAATGCAAGATTATGGTCGAGCAATGATTATCGGCGAGCAAACCTTCGGTAAAGGCACCGTGCAACAGCATCGTGGTCTAGGGCGCATTTATGACTTATACGAAAATCCATTAGGTAGTGTGCAGTTCACCATTGCTAAATTTTATCGCATCAATGGTGGCAGTACCCAGCATCAAGGCGTAGTACCGGATATTTTATTCCCTTCGCCAATAGATCCTAAAGAGTGGGGCGAAAGTCAGGCAGAAAATGCATTACCTTGGGACAGTATACCTCGCGCAAATTACACCACAGTAGGTGAAACAGCCAGTGCAGTGACTAATGTTAATCAGTCCCACTTAGAGCGTATTGCCCATGATCCTGAATTCGCCTATTTATTTGAAGATATCGTGCGCTACAAAGCGGAAAAAGATGATAAGTTTATTTCATTAGTTGAATCTGAGCGTAAGGCCGAGCGTGACGAACAAAAAACACGTAACTTACTACGGGCCAACGAACGTTTGGCGCGCTTAGGTAAAGAAAAAGTCGCCGATTTAGAAGAGTTGCCAGATGATTTAGACGAAATTGATCCGTTTAAGGTTGAAGCAGCAAATATTACTTTTGATGTGATTGCCACTGGCAAGTACGCTATTCGTCAGTAATGTATATTGAAAATATTTTAGAACTTTTAAGGGCTGCAGGTTAAATCTGTAGCCCTTTTTTCATAACTACAAAATAATAATTACAATAAGGTTTACGCTATGAGTGCCAGGGGAGAGTTTTCATCACGGCTAGGATTTGTGTTAGCGGCAGCGGGATCGGCTGTTGGTTTAGGCAATATCTGGGGCTTTCCAACACAGGTTGCCAGTAATGGCGGTGCCGCATTTGTTTTAGTTTATGTCTTGCTGGCTTTTGTCTTGGCCTATCCAGTATTAATGGCTGAGCTGATTATTGGCCGAGCAACTCAATCCAATATGGTTGATGCACTGGGTAAAATCAGTGGTAGTAAGTTAGGTAGAGCCACCGGGATCTGGGGGTTTATTACGGTTTCGCTTATATTATCTTTCTACGCGCTAGTTGCCGGCTGGATGATTGCATTCGGTCTGGAATCTATCAGCGAAATGTTTAATCTCAGCAGTATTTCCGAGTGGTTAACAACCCAATCCTTACTGCGCAATATTATTTTCTGCGGAATATTTATGTTTTTAACTGCCATGATCGTTACTGGCGGTGTAAGCGATGGTATTGAACGTTGGTCGGTACGTTTAATGCCGACATTACTGATATTAATCACCGCATTGATCGCTTATGTACTCACGCAAGACGGTGCGATGGAAGGCTTAAAGGTGTATTTATTGCCTGATTTTTCCAAGGTGTGGGATCCGGATTTATTGATCAGTGCCATGGGGCAGGCGTTCTTCTCTATGTCACTAGGGGTAGGTACCATGTTGGTATATGGCTCTTATGTAAGTAAATCCGAAAAACTCCCCACCCTTGGTGCCTCTGTTGCGCTAGTGGATATTGGTGTGGCGGTAATTGCAGGTTTATTGATCATCCCAGCTATGTATGTGGCACTACACAATGGTGTACAGATATTTTCTGAGTCGGGCGAGCTCATTGCTGGTGATAGCTTGATCTTTACTGTGCTACCTTCATTATTCGATAGTATGGGCGCTATTGGTCAATATGTTGCGTTAACATTTTTTGTTTTAATGATTATTGCGGCATTAACCTCATCTATCTCTATGCTTGAAGTGCCTGTCGCTTACGTTGTCGAAAGTAAAGGTGTAACACGCTCTAAAGCGGTATGGCTTATTACGTTGGTTATTTTTTGTGTTAGTACGATTATTGCGTTTAACTTTGAATCGCTTTTTGGTTTAGTGATTGCGGCAACAACGCAGTACAGTCAGCCGTTGTTAGGTTTAGTACTTTGCATATTTGTTGGGTGGGTGTGGAAACGCGATAGCATTTTACAAGAGTTAAAGCAAAGCGATGAGCAAGTTGAGCACAGCCTGTTTTGGAAAATTTGGCCTTGGTACATTCGTAGTGTTTGCCCATTAATTATCGCTATTATGTTTTATCGTTCGCTATAGGGCATCAATATGACTTTCCAAGTTATTACTGAAAAAGTACCACGAGGCTCGCTATGAAAGAACATCAGCAACAACCGAGTATGCTTGACGCCCTAGTACCAATTGTGATTTTGGTGATCCTACTATCGTCGTCCGTGATGTTGTTTAGCGATAATTCATCTTATGGTCCAAATCAAATTGCATTGCTAATCGCTACCGGTATTACTGCCATTATTGGTATGAAAAATGGTTTTCGCTGGAAAGAAATTGAACAAGCGATGATTAGTGGTATTACCATTTCCCTTGGCGCGGTATTGATATTGCTGGCGGTAGGTTCGTTAATTGGTACATGGCTGTTATCCGGTACAGTACCCACATTAATCTACTACGGTTTGCAATTGCTTAATCCCAGTGTTTTTTATGCAGCTACCTGCTTGATTTGCGCCGTTGTGGCAATGAGTATCGGTAGCTCATGGACAACCGCCGCCACCGTTGGTGTAGCCTTAATGGGCGTCGCTAACGGTATGGGACTATCGGAAGCCATTGCTGCCGGCGCCGTTGTCTCTGGCGCCTATTTTGGCGATAAAATTTCACCTCTATCGGAAACCACCAATTTAGCACCAGCTGTTGCGGGTACCGAATTGTTTGAACACATACGCTATATGTTGTGGACCACGGTACCAAGTTTTATTCTGGCATTATTATTGTTTTTGGCCCTTGGTTTTAGTGATTCATCATCTGTTTCCACTACCAAAATTGATGAAATCCAATTGCTATTGTCACAACAATTTAATATTGGCTGGCCAATGTTAGTGCCCTTGGTGGTATTGCTCACCTTAGCCATACGTAAAGTTCCAGCTTTTCCAGCGGTCGCCATAGGTGCGTTGTTAGGCGCTGTTTGGGCTGTTATTTTTCAGTCTGATGTTATTAGTAAACTAGGGGCGAGTGATCACGAATATTGGTTATCTGCGATAATGGTTACTTGGACGTCGTTATACGATGGGGTTGTTATGGAGACCGGCAACGCCGAATTGAATGACTTGCTGAGCGGCGGTGGCATGTCAAGCATGCTCAATACCATTTGGCTCATCATGTGTGCAATGATGTTTGGTTCTGTTCTAGAAAAAATGGGACTACTTAAAAAGGCGGTAAGTGCATTTTTACATGGCGCCCATACCGCTGGCGCGATGGTGACAAGAACTATTCTTACCTGTATTGGTACCAACCTGATTACTGCTGACCAATATATGTCAATCGTGATGCCCGGGCGTATGTACAAACAAGAGTTCAGTAAACGTGGTTTACATCAACTCAATCTATCGCGCAGCCTTGAAGATGGCGGCACCTTAACTTCACCATTGATCCCTTGGAACACTTGTGGCGCTTACATGCACAGCGTGTTACATGTTGATCCCTTTAGTTATATTTTCTATGCCTTCTTTAACTTAATTAATCCAGTATTAGCGATTATTTACGCTTATCTAGGTATTAAAATATTACGTATTGAACCTGTAAAACAGGCTTAATATTGTCAAAATAAGCTATTTTATAAAGAATATTCGCCGTGGCCGATACTTTCGGTTGCGCCATTGCAAAGACGTCAATCTGCTATTGACCATAATTGTATTTTTATTTCTTCGAGGATTGTATGTCGCAAAGCTTACCTAGCGTTAAAAGACTGGCTGATTATCAGCAACCGGATTTCCAATTACATTCGGTTGAGTTGCATTTTGATCTACAGGAACAAGCTACCCAAGTGGTATCCACTATGGTGGTTGAAAAAATCAATTCTTTAGCCAACCATATGCGCTTGGATGGGACTGAGTTAGAATTACTTAGTGTGTGTATTGATGGGCAGGGAATTGAGAATTACCTGCAAGATGACGAAAGTTTAACCATAGAAGTGCCGCTGCAGCAATTTACCTTAACCATAACTACCCGTATTCAGCCACACCTCAATAGCTCACTGGAAGGTCTATACCAAGCACAGGGCGCTTATTGCACCCAATGTGAGGCCGAAGGCTTCCGTAAGATCACTTATTTTCTAGACCGTCCCGATGTATTGACTGTGTACACCGTTACCATAGAAGCGGACAAACAGCAGTTTCCGTATTTACTCTCCAATGGCAATTTGCTTGATAGCGGCGAAACCGACAATGGCCGTCATTGGGTTAAATGGCATGACCCCCATAAAAAACCCTGTTATTTATTCGCTTTGGTGGCTGGTGATTTTGATTTACTCGAAGATACTTTCACAACGGCTAGTGGGCGACAAGTGGCGCTGCAGTTGTTTGTGGATAAAGGTAATGCCCACAAAGGTCATCATGCTTTAGCATCATTGGTTAAGGCCATGGCATGGGACGAGCAAGTTTATGGATTAGAGTATGATCTTGATATCTATATGATTGTGGCTGTCGACTTTTTCAATATGGGAGCCATGGAAAACAAAGGCCTGAATGTTTTTAATAGTAAATACGTGTTAGCCGACAGTGCATCCGCCACTGATGAAGATTATTTCAATATTGAATCGGTTATCGCTCATGAATATTTTCATAATTGGACCGGTAACCGAGTCACTTGTCGTGATTGGTTTCAGTTAAGCTTAAAAGAAGGGCTGACGGTATTCCGTGATCAGCAGTTTAGCTCGGATATGGCTAGCGCTGCGATTAATCGCATTAAGAATGTCAAAGTCATTCGCAGTCAACAATTTGCTGAAGATGCCAGCCCGATGGCACATCCCATTCGCCCCGAAGCGGTAATAGAAATGAATAATTTCTATACGGTTACCGTGTACAACAAGGGCGCTGAAGTCATCAGCATGCTGCATAAATTGTTGGGTGTGGAAGGTTATAGAGCGGGCATAGACTTATACTTTACACGTCACGATGGTCAGGCAGTTACTTGCGATGATTTCGTTAATGCTATGGCGGATGCAAACGACCGTGATCTTAGCTTGTTTAAGCGCTGGTATAGTCAATCGGGTACACCTATTGTTGAATTGACCCAAAGCTTTGATGAGGTAAATCAACAACTTCACCTACATTTTAGCCAACATACGCCTGCAACTGCAGACCAGACAGAAAAACAACCTTTGCATATTCCCGTGGATATCGAATTATTGGGTGAGAATGGCGAGGCGTTAACCTGCTTTGAAAAAGGCGCAAGCACCCATGTGTTTAATTTAACCCAAGCTTGTGAGTCATTTGTTATCCCATTACCACAAGCACCCGTGGCTATATCGGTGTTGCGAGATTTCTCAGCGCCGGTAAAACTCAAGTTTGATCAGGAAGATCAGCAACTAACCCACATAATATTACATGCCAGCGATGATTTTAGTCGATGGGACGCCACTCAACAGTTATTAACTAAGTATATTATTGATGCAGTTAAGCAGGGTAGAAACACATTATTAGATGAGCATTTACATATCATTGAAGTCAGTTTCTCTTCTTTACTACAATCGAGCACGATTGATTTGGCGTTAATGGCGGAAATGTTAGTGGTGCCAGACTTTGAAAGTTTGGTACAGCTTATTGGTAACATACAAGTCGAACAGTTGTTGAATATTCGTCGTGGTGTAATAAAGCATCTGGCTACCACGCTGGAGTCTCTGTGGTTAGCGATTTACAACAATAATCAGTGTGATAGCTATCATTATCAGCAACAGGATGTGGCCAAACGCCGTATTAAAAATATAGCTCTATTCTATTTGTTGGTTGCCAATGGCAATCATGGAGATTTGGCCAAATTACAGTATCACAGTGCCGATAATATGACTGACACTTTAGGTGCGTTATATGCCTGTCAGAATAATCATCACTCGTTGTTTGATTCATTAATGTTAGATTTTGAACAACGCTGGCAACATGAACCATTAGTGATGGATAAATGGTTTGCTTTACATGCTGGGGCTGAGCGTGAAGATATTTTAAGTCGATTGGATTTATTGATGCAGCATCAGAACTTTAGTATTAAAAACCCTAATCGGGTTCGTGCCGTGGTGGGCACTTTTGCTTATTACAATACCCAAGGCTTTCACCAACAAGATGGTAGTGGCTATGCATGGCTGACAACCAAGTTACAACAGTTGGATGGTATTAATTCGCAAATAGCGGCCCGTTTAGTCACGCCATTAACTCATTTCAAACATTTTGACGACCAGCGTCAAGATAACATGAAGCATCAACTGCTTCGTTTAACCGACACACCTAAGATTAGTAGCGACTTATATGAAAAAGTCAGTAAAAGCCTGAGTTAAATTACATTTATGCAGAATATTTACTATTTTAGGATCCGTGAATCCTATGAATATTGTATTCATTTGTATACACCTGGGGTGAACTCGGTGGTGTTAGTGGCTGAAGATGGCCAACGGGTAAAATTACCTACGGTTAACCTACGGCCATTTGTCGAACAACGTGGTCTCCTCGGGCGCTTCAGGCTAGTTACAGATTGTAATAATAAGGTTAAATCGTTCGAAAGAGTGGTTACTTAAGGCCTATTTTTGTGCGAATTTTAAGCAGTTTTTGAGTCTGTATGCGGCGTATTTCCTCACATCTCAACTGGTACGATTAGTTCTTGCTAAAGCGTACGAATGATGTAATTATTTTGTTAATAAACAAAACGTGTGCAGTCTGCGTCATACCCTACAATTACTAGACGCGGATAAAGAGGAGATGATAAATAATGAGCAATAAACCTCAGTCGTTTAGAAAAACACACCTTGCATTGGGTGTAGCGGCAATTTTGGCAAACACCTTTTTACCAGCTAAAGCAGTTAGCTGGGACGAGGGCGATTGGTCGGTAAGCTTTGACTCTAATTTTTCACTGGGTACCAGTATTCGAGTGGAGGATCGTGACTGGAGTTTAATTGGCAACAGTAATCACCAGCAGTTTAATTGGAATGGTTACAACGCGACTACTAATGTTGTTTATCCTTCAGCGGATATCTGGGCACAGGCAAATGGTAGTTATTCCAATAATGGTGATAACAGCGATTTGTTGTATGACCCGGGCAAAGCATTCTCGACCTTATTTAAAGGCACTCATGAATTAGACATTCGTTATAAAAATATGGGTGTATTTATGCGTGGCCTGTATTTTTATGATTTTGCCATGATGGATAGCAACCGTGATTGGGCCAATCCCGTTTCAGCCGCCAATCTTGGCATGACTGCATCATTTGATCCTTGTGACGACCCGCGCGCTAAATCCGAGTTATGTGCAGATGTGCGTTTATTAGATGCTTTTTTCTATACCGATTTTGAGCTCGGGGATATGCCGGTATCGCTTCGAATTGGTGATCAAGTGGTGAGTTGGGGGGAAAGTACCTTCATTCAACACGGCATTAACTCCATTAATCCAGTGGACGTTTCCCGTTCGTTAGCACCGGGAGCAGAGCTTAAAGAAGTATTCATTCCGGTAGGGATGGTTTATGGCTCTATTGGTATTACCGAGAATTTGGGCTTAGCGGCCTATTACCAATATAAATGGGAGCGTAGTCGCTTACCCCAAGCGGGCAGTTACTTTTCGTCCAACGATTTTGCAGGTGCGGGCGGACAGTCTAGCTTAGTGCAACTCGGGTTTACAGGTAACCCCGATATTGACTTAAACTTTCTGTTAGCCAACCTTAATGGTCTAGGTGATGCATTGCGTGCTGGAACCAATCCCGCACTCATTTCATCGGCCTATATGGCATTTCCGACTAAAGTAGCAATCCGTGGTTATGATGAAGCGGCTCACATTGATGCCAGCGACTCAGGTCAATATGGGGTAAAACTCTCTTATTACGCTGAATCCTTAAACGATACCGAATTTGGTTTGTATTTTTTAAATTATCACAGTCAACGCCCGCTTATATCGGGAGTTACCTCTAACTTTACTGACGCTGGCGTTGGTGCAGACATCGCCTATTTGGCTGCCAATCAGATCACTAAAGATAATGTAGTGTCATTGCAGGCATTTACTAAGGCTGAGTTTGGTTATCCAGAAGATATTAAATTAACCGGTTTCAGTTTTAATACCTCAGTGGGCGAAACTGCGTTGGCGGGTGAAATTTCTTACCGTCAAGATGAGCCATTGCAAATTGATGATGTTGAATTGCTTTATCTCGGTATGCCACAACAGCTAGCCAATGCTGGTCTAAGACCGGATTTAGATGGCGTATCGCAACTGAATGATTATTTCGGTTATGTTGTCGGCCCAGGACAAACTGCGCAGGGGTACGTGCTCTCTGACACCGTACAGGCACAGGTTACCGCTACTCATTTATTTGGCCCTATATTAGGTACCGATAATTTAGTGTTGTTAGGGGAGGTGGGCTACATCAAAATAAATGATATGCCTGACCAAGACGTGTTGAGATTAAATGGTCCAGGAACCGGCCGAAGTGGTCCTCTTGCATCAAATTCACCAGGGTTGCACATTGGTTTGTCCAATGGTCCTGAAACTAATCCTTTCCCTACGGATGATGCTTGGGGTTATCGGGTATTAGCTAAAGCCGATTTTAATAACGTTTTTGCGGGCATTAATATGTCAGTTAGAACCGTGTTTTCCCACGACGTGGATGGCATTACACCTGATCCCTTGTTTTTATTTACGGAAGATAAAAAGTCTATGAGTATATCTGTGGATTTTGATTATTTAAGTAAATTATCGGCAAGTGTTGGCTATAACGCCTATTGGGGCGGGGTAGGTACTACTAATGCACTGTCTGACCGCGACTTCGTATCTTTTAACGTTAAGTATTCAATCTAGGGAGACATGATAATGATGAAGAAAATAGCCCTGGTTTCAACAGCCATAACATTTGCATTGAGCGCCAGCTGCGTACAAGCCAAAGTAAGTGAAGCCGAAGCTGCAAAGTTAGGTAACGAATTAACCCCAGTGGGTGGTGTAAAAGCCGCTAATGCCGATGGTAGTATTCCTGAATGGAAAGGCGGTATCACCACCGTTCCAGCAGGTTATAAAGCAGGTGATCATCACCCCAATCCGTTTCCTGATGATAAACCTTTGTTTGAAATCACGTCAGCAAATTATAAAGAATATGCTGAATTTTTAACTGACGGGCAAATGAAGTTATTTGAGACCTATCCCGATAGTTTCAAAATGCCCATTTATCAAACAAGGCGTTCAGCATCGTTACCTGAATACGCTTACGCTGCGACCAAAAAAAATGCGGTGTCTGCTGAATTAGTCGAAAGTGGCAACGGTGTGCGTAATTCTTCAGTAAGTGTACCGTTTCCCATTCCTAAAAATGGCCTAGAGGCTATTTGGAATCATATTTTACGTTATCGTGGCCCTGCCATTCAGCGCTTTGGTGGTCAAGCTGCACCCACAGCATCAGGTAGCTATAACATAATCGGTTTTGATGATGTGTTAATGATGAAATATGCTGAAGAAGGCGCCACGCCTGAACAGCTTATGCAAGATAATATGGTATTAAAGTTTAAACAAAAGGTCACAGAACCTGCACGTTTAGCCGGTACCGCCTTGTTAGTGCATGAAACCATGGACCAAGTAAAGCAACCCCGTATGGCTTGGACCTATAATACAGGTCAACGACGTGTCCGTCGTGCACCAAATGTAGCATACGATGCGCCAGGAACTGCTTCTGATGGCTTACGTACCAGTGATGATTTTGATATGTTCAATGGTGCACCAGATCGTTATAACTGGACCTTAAAAGGTAAGCGCGAACTTTATATTGCTTACAATAACTATAATTTGCATAGTGACCAAATTAGTTATGAGGATATTTTAAAACCTGGTCATATTGAGCCCAGTTATACGCGCTTTGAGAAACATCGGGTGTGGGTAGTTGAAGCAGATTTGAAAGAGGGTCTTCGTCACGTTTATCAAAAACGGGTGTTCTACATTGACGAAGATAGCTGGCAGATTCAGGTAGCCGATGTTTACGATAGTCGAAATGAGTTATATCGTGTTGCTGTCGCCTATGGCATTAATTACTACGAGGTTCCAACACATTGGTCTACACTCGAAGTTTATCATGATCTTAATTCACGCCGATATTTAGCCTTGGGGTTAGATAATGAAGCGCAGATGTATGACTTTTCGATCAAACTGGACGATAAGGAATTTACCCCTCAAGCGTTAAGGCGAGAAGGATTAAGGTAGCCGTATTTTTGTTATCAAACGGTTGGCTTAGCCAGCCGTTTTACTTTTTACAGATGGATAGTAATTGAGAATGATTAAATTACGTAATCGATGGACCATTCTGCTAAGTGTATTGGTATTTTTTTCAGTCAGTGTTATGGCTAACAATACTGAAGCGTTTATGGCGCCCTTAGTTAGTCAGTCACTGTTATTAGATATTGAAAAGAAGCCAAATAACAGTTTAGTCGCGGTCGGTGAAAGGGGGCATATTCTGTTATCGACCGATGGTAAACAATGGCAGCAAACTCCAGTGCCGACTCAAGCAACATTAACCGCAGTTAATTTTATTGATAATGATCATGGTTGGGTTGTGGGCCACGATGCCACTATTTTAGCCACCGTTGATGGTGGGCAGTCATGGCAGATACAACAACAATTACCCGAATTGCAAAAACCGCTGATGGCTGTGCGTTTTTTTGATTTACAGCATGGCATTGCCGTGGGTTCCTATGGCTTGTTTTTTCGTACACGAGATGGTGGCTTAAATTGGCAAAAAGAATTGCATGCCGAGATATTGCTTGAAGATGATCAACTTTATCTCGATGACTTAAAGCAGGAAGATCAATCCCTGTACTTAGACGAACTTAGTTCAATATTACCGCACTTTAATAGTCTATCGACATTAGTTAATGGTCAGTTGTATTTAGTCGGTGAGGCAGGTCTTGTCGCTGTGTCTGATAACTTAGGTATCAGCTGGCAACGCCAGGAGTTAGATTATTACGGTTCATTCTTTAGTGTTAATCAAACCGATGATGTTGTTGTGGCGGCCGGATTGCGCGGCAGTGTCTATATGTTAGTTGATGCACGATGGCAAAAAATCCCTGTAGCCAATAAATCGTCAATTAACAGTGTGATTAACCTCGGTCAGCAGTTATTGTTGGTCGCCAATAACGGCGTATATTTCACCTTGTCTTCAAATTTAAACATTGATACTAAACAAACGGATGAAGGTCAGGCAATACTTGATGCGGCAGTAATGTCCGACCAAATCGTCACAGTAACCGTTGACGGCATTGGTTATTTGCAAAGGTAATGTAGAAGAATGAATCCAGCTAAGAAGTACATTGGTTTATTTGAGCAGTTAATTTTTAAGAATAGAATTGCTGTTATTGCGGTGTTCAGTTTAGTTACCTTGTTTTTAGGGTATAAAGCCACCCAGCTTAATTTAGATGCGTCATTTACCAAAAATATTCCGCTCAATCACACTTATATGCAAAATTATATTAAGCATCAAAAGGATTTTGGTGGTGCTAATAGTATTTTAGTGTCGGTGTGTGATCGCCATGACGATATGTTCGATGAATACTTTTTTGAGCAACTTAAAAAAGTGCATGATCAATTGTTTTTTGTGCCAGGCATCGATCGCTCGCAAGTTAAATCACTATTTTCACCTTCAACACGCTTTACTGAAGTGGTCGAAGAAGGATTTGCTGGTGGGCCAGTTATTCCTGCCGATTTCGACGCCTCGCAACCAGCGGCTTTAAAAACAGTTCAACAGAATATTAATAAAGCGGGAATAGTCGGGCGCATGGTGTCCGATGATTTCCACTGTGCCATGATCAGTGCGCGGTTATTGGAAATTAATCCTAATACCGGTGAAAAACTTAATACCATTGCCTTTGCAAATAAACTTGAAGAGCAAATCCGTGGAGAGTTTGAAAACGACAAGTTAAGTGTGCATATCATTGGTTTTGCGAAAATGGTCGGTGACGTTGCCAATGGTGCCAAGGGTGTACTGTTATTCTTTGCTATTGCTATCGGCATTACTACGGTCATGGTCTACTTGTTCAGCAAAAGTGCACAAAAGACAATATTGACCCTTATCTGTTCAATGGTATCCGTAATTTGGCAAATGGGCCTATTAACTGTTTTTGGTTTTGGCCTTGATCCTATGTCGATTTTGGTGCCTTTCTTGGTCTTTGCTATTGGTGTCAGCCATGGCGTGCAAATGATCAACGCCATTGGCAAAGAAGTCCGGCGTGGTGTGGATGTTACCAAAGCCGCACAATTTGCCTTTGTTAGCCTAGTTGTTCCAGGCGGTATTGCATTATTGTCGGATACGGTAGGTTTTTTAACCTTACTGGTTATTGATATCGGTATTATTCGTGAACTCGCTATTACTGCAAGTATGGGGGTTGCTGTAATAATCCTAACTAACCTCATTTTACTACCGGTGCTTATTTCTTTTATTAAGCTTGATCAACGCTATCTGGATAAGTTTGATCCGCAACAGAACAATGCAGACAAATATTGGCGTTGGTTTGCCAAAGCGGCATCCCCAAAGCCGGCCATGATAATCGGTATCATTACAAGTCTACTTTTTGCCGGCGGCTTATATTTAGCTGGCAAAATGAAAATAGGCGATCTAGAGGCTGGTGCCGCATCGTTGCATTCCTATTCTCGTTACAATCAAGATACCTTTTTGATTACGGATAAATTTGCCATTACGGTGGATTATCTATCGGTGCTGGTAGAAACCAATCCCGGTTCTTGTTCTTCACATACCATCATGAAAGCCATTGATGATTTTCAGTGGAAAATGGCCAATGTAGAAGGCGTTCAATCTACTGTCAGTCTCGCGTCTATGACGAAAGTGGTGAATGCGGGTTATAACGAAGGTAATCCTAAATGGCGGGTATTACCTCGTAATCAGCAAACGATGGCGCAGGCGTTATCTAGAATACCGACCACTAGTGGATTATTGAATGGCGACTGTTCGGTGATGCCGGTGATATTGTTTATGGAAGATCACAAAGCCGAAACCATTGAGCGGGTGGTCGCTGCTGTTAAGCAGTACCGACAAGAATACACTACTGATGATTTAACCTTTTTGTTGGCATCCGGCCCTGTTGGGGTCATGGCTGCTACGAATGAAGCTGTGAGTACCGCTCAGGGGCCAATGATGTGGTACGTATTTGGTGCTGTTATTATTTTATGCTTACTGAGTTTTAAATCTATACGGGCGACTTTATCGGTAGTCATTCCTTTATATGTGGTGTCGGTGTTGGCCCAAGGGCTAATGACATACTTGAATATTGGTTTAACCGTATCAACTTTACCTGTTATCGCTTTAGGCGTGGGGATCGGCGTGGACTATGGTATTTATATTCTGTCTACTATGAGTGAAAAACTGAAATTCGGTATGCCAATTCAGCAGGCTTATTTTGAAGCGTTGCAAGAGCGTGGCAGCGCAGTATTGTTTACTGGCATTACCTTAGCCGTAGGCGTTAGCACATGGGTATTCTCGGCGCTTAAATTCCAGATGGATATGGGAATTCTGTTGACCTTTATGTTTGTGGTAAATATGTTGGGGGCGATTATTGTGTTACCGGCTATTGCGGCGTTCTTTTGGCGCAAAAAAGCTCCGTCTCCGTCTAGCCCCGATTAAAAGATGCATTTGTAAATGAGTTGTTGCAATATATTGTTGTAAATAGTCTTATTATGCTGTGGCGGAAAGCTTTATTTACCTTGTTATACTATTGGTTTTTCGTTGTCTACAAGTAAAAACTGTTTATATCTCAGTCTATTGCTAAACTTGGGCCGCCCTAAAAACATAACAATATTATAACAAGGTAAAAAAATGACGGTTATTAGTAGCCACTCAGTTATTTTAGAAAATGTTTACAACGCCATCAGCAAAAAAGTAAACAAATCTCAAGCTAAGTTAGTTGAACAATTCGCCCGTGTTCTTTTCAAAAATATTTCCAAAGATGACTTAGAAAATCGTAATGACAGTGATCTTTACGGTGCGGTTCTGAGTTTATGGAATAACTTCAGTGAATATGATGGTAAAAAGCCAAAAATCAGAGTGTATAACCCTGAAGTTAGTAAACATGGGTGGAATTCCAGTCATACGGTGATTGAGATCATCGTCAATGACATGCCCTTTCTAGTCGACTCAATACGTATGGTATTAAATCGATTAGGTATTACTACACACCTGTTACTCAACAGTCCAATTACCTTAGTTCGAGACAGCGAACATCAATTAACTCAATTTTTAGAAAGCAGTAGTAAGCTAAAAAGCCAAGCTCGCGAGACTGTATTTATCATTGAAATAGACCATCAAAGTCAAACCGATAGTATCCAGCAGTTAACCGATGAATTGTTCGCGGTAGTCGATGAAATATCCTTAGCGGTGTCTGATTGGCAGTTAATGCGTGATCGCTTGCAGCAAATCATTGACGAATACGACCAGTTTACCGGCCCTGCCGATACAGAGCTGAATCAAGAAGCGAAAGCATTCTTACAATGGGTGTTAGATCACAATTTTACCCTTATGGGCTATCGCCATTACGATGCTAAGGCGATTAAGGGTGATTATCAGTGGGTGCCGGACAAAGACTCTAGTTTGGGATTTATGAAAAAATCCATGAGTGACCGGATTCGTTTAACCTCGAAAATTCCACCTTCTGCCCGTGAAGAAACCTTGGGTTCAAGCCCTCTCATTCTAACCAAAACCAATTCTAAATCTCGAGTACATCGCAATGCCTATTTAGATTACATCGGCATTAAACGTTTTGATAAAGACGGTAAGGTTATTGCTGAAGATCGCTTTATCGGTTTGTATTCTGCGGCTTTTTACAATAGCTCCGCTACACAGCTACCGGTATTGCAAAATAAAATAGCCCGACTTTGTAAAAACTCCGGCTTCACCATAGGTTCACACGCCTATAAGGCGTTTGTTAATACCTTAGAAATTTATCCGCGGGATGAATTGCTGCAATCTAACGAGCAAGAGTTGACCGAAATTATTCGCGGTATTTTTCAAATGCAAGAGCGGGGTATTTCAAGGTTATTTGTACGTAAAGATACCTTCGGCCGATTTTATTCATGTATGGCCTTTGTACCTAGAGAGCGATACAACACTGCATTACGAGTGGCTACGCAGGATTTATTAAAACGCTGCTTTAATAGTGAAGAAGAAGTGGAATTTACCACCTTTTTCTCAGAATCGGTGTACGCGCGTACTCAATATATTGTTCGGGTTAAAAACAACAATGTGGATATTAATGTGAAGGATATTGAAAAGAACCTTATAGAGTTAGGTAAAGGCTGGGATGATCGTTTATCCATTGCATTACGCTCAGTGTATGGCGAAGCAAAAGGCAAAGCCTTAGAAAACGAGTTTACGGGGGCATTTTCCCGAGGTTATAAAGATCACAACCTCCCCAGTACCGCCGCCATGGACATTGATAAAATTGGCGGGCTCAATAGTGATTCCTCATTGGATATGTTGTTTTATAAGCCCGTCGAAGAAGCCAATGACAGTGATGTAGTAAAGTTAAAATTATTTCACTTAAATCAACCGATTCATTTATCCGACGTATTACCCATGCTGGAAAATTTCGGTTTACGTGTCATTGACGAAAGCCCTTATCAGGTTAAAGGCGCATCGGGCAGTGTTTGTTGGATCATGGATTTCTCGATGTTACATAAACGTAATAGCGAGATTAGCCTAGAAAAAGCCCAAAGTTTATTTCAAGAAGCGTTCTCAAACGTGTGGTACAAGCATTTAGAAGATGATGCCTTTAACCGTTTAGTATTAGGTGCGGGATTACCCGGGCGAACAGTGACCATCTTAAGGGCCTATGCCAAATATATGCGTCAAACCGGTAGTTTATTTAGCCGTGATTATATTGCCAGTACCCTAGACCGTTATCCCTTGATTGCGTCAATGCTGACAAAACTCTTCGAACAACGTCTTAATCCAGCTATCAAGCGTTCTGAGAAACAGACCAATGTAACCATCGATAATATCAAAGCTGAATTGGATCGCGTCAGCAACTTAGATGATGACCGCATTATCCGCCGTTATTTGGACATGATTTTAGCAACCTTGCGCACTAACTTTTATCAACCAGATAAACAGGGGCAAGAAAAGTCCTATGTGTCATTTAAGTTGTTGCCAGAACTGATCCCTGAAATGCCGTTACCACGGCCTAAATTTGAAATATTTGTTTATTCCCCTCGCGTGGAAGGGGTGCATTTACGCGGCGGTAAGGTCGCTCGTGGTGGTTTACGTTGGTCAGACCGTAAAGAAGATTTCCGTACTGAAGTTTTAGGTTTAGTTAAGGCTCAACAAGTTAAAAATACCGTGATTGTGCCTGTTGGCGCCAAAGGCGGCTTTATTTGTAAACAGTTGCCTACTGAAGGAGGAAGGCAGGCCTTTTTAGAAGAAGGCCAAGAGTGTTATCGCATCTTCATTCGCAGTCTATTGGATATCACCGACAACATCGTCGATGGTAAAGTAATTTATCCTCAGGACGTTGTACGCCTTGATGAAGATGACCCCTATTTGGTGGTTGCAGCAGATAAAGGTACCGCAACGTTTTCTGATATTGCCAATGCCATTTCCGCTGAATACAACTTTTGGCTAGGCGATGCATTTGCCTCTGGTGGCAGTGTCGGCTACGACCACAAAAAAATGGGCATTACCGCTCGTGGGGCGTGGGAATCGGTCAAACGTCATTTCCGAGAAATTAACATTGATTGCCAAACGACACCATTCAGTTGTGTGGCTGTGGGTGATATGGCGGGGGACGTCTTTGGTAACGGCATGTTGTTATCTAAGCAAACCAAGTTAATCGTTGCCTTTAATCACTTACATATCTTTTTTGACCCAACGCCAGATGTGGCGAAAAGCTATAAAGAACGTCAACGTCTGTTTGAAAACCCGCAATTGAGCTGGGACGATTATGACAAAAATTTGATTTCTAAAGGTGGGGGAGTTTTCTCTCGATCTGAAAAATCGATTACCTTAACCGCTGAAATGAAAAAGTTAATTGGTACTAGTCAAACACAGATGACGCCCAATGAATTAATTCATCATTGTTTAAAAATGCCTGTTGATCTAATTTGGAATGGCGGTATTGGTACCTACGTAAAAAGTAGCAAAGAGAGCCATGCCCAAGTGGGTGATCGTGCAAACGATGATGTGCGCGTCAATGGTAAAGAGCTACAAGCAAAAATTATTGGTGAAGGTGGTAATTTAGGTTGTACTCAGTTAGGTCGAATGGAATACGCCGCCAACGGTGGTCGCATTAATACCGATTTCATTGACAATGTTGGTGGAGTAGATTGCTCGGATAACGAAGTCAATATTAAGATCTTGCTTAATGCGCTCGTTAATAGTGGTGATATTACCCATAAACAACGTAATGAACTGTTGTATTCCATGACCGATGATGTGGGCGATATGGTAATTGAAGATTGTTATCGCCAATCAGAGTCTATGTCTATTTCGCAATTAGGTGGCGTGTCAGTGCTGCGTGAACAATTGCGATTTATTGTGGGTTTAGAAAAAGAAGGTCGATTGAATCGAGAGTTGGAGTTTATTCCTTCGGATGAGGAGTTATCTGAACGTTTAGCCTCCTCAAAAGGATTAACGCGACCAGAAATTTCAGTACTTATTTCCTATGGTAAAATGGCTCTCAAGGAACATTTCAATGTTGCAGCGATCACAGACAATCCTTACCACAGCCAGTTATTAACCAGCGCATTTCCTAAAGTTTTGCAGGACAAGTTCTCTGCACAAATGGAACAACACCCATTACGTAGTGAAATTATTGCGACTAAATTAGCCAATAATGTCATTAATGATATGGGCATGAACTATGTGTTTCGCATACGTGAAGAAACAGGCGCGTCCGACCCTGAAATTGCTCAAGCCTACGCGATTGTGAAAGGCGTATTTAGGGCAGAAACATTATGGCAAAACATTAATAAGCTAGATAATAAGGTGCCAGCCAATGTACAACTGACCATGCTTAATGAAGTTCGCCGTACGTTACGTCGGGCTTCTCGTTGGTATTTACGCCATGGTAATAAAGCTCAAGGGATTGAAAGTGAAATTCAGTTCTATCAACCCATTTGTGACGATTTATTAGCCAATATGTCCCAGTATTTAGACCCAACGGAATTTAAAGAGTTGGAGACAAATGAAGAGGGCTTTGTTAAACAAGGGGTGCCTAAAAATATTGCGTTTAATATCGCTTGTATGAGTACCTTGTTCTCTAGCTTCGATTTGGCCCAAGTGGCTAGCGCTGAGAAACGTGACAAAAAAGTGGTCGCCAGTACTTATTTTAAAATTGGCCATGAATTAGAGATCCATTGGTTCCTCAGTCAAATAAATCGTCAAACGGTATCAAACTATTGGCAAGCATTGGCCAGAGCCTCTTATCGTGAAGAGCTCGATTGGCAGCAACGTTCGTTAACCACGGTATTGTTGAAGTTTGACCGCAAATCCAAAGATGCTGATAAAATTTTGTCGGAATGGATGAAGGAACATGAGCAATTATTATCCCGCTGGTCACATATGATGTATGAATTTAAAACCAGCTCCACTCACGAATTTGCTAAGTTTTCCGTCGCATTGCGTGAATTAATGCTGTTAAGTATAAATTGTGATGTGCGACAATAAGCTCATTGTTAATAATATGGCCAATTGACTTATTCGTAAGAAATTTGTTGATGTAAGCAGCCTATAGCCCTGACATGTCAGGGCTTTTCTTTATCAGGAAGTAGCGTGTATTCCCTTATTCAAAAATTGTTATTTACTCTCGATGCCGAACTCTCCCATGATTTAACCTTGAACGGGTTAAAACTTACTCAGCACAATGCCTTTAAATCATTATATGCTCAGTCTATTGCCGACAAGCCTGTGCAACAGTTTGGATTGCATTTTAAAAACCCGGTGGGTTTAGCGGCAGGGCTAGATAAAAATGCTGAATGCATTGATGCTTTCGCGGCCATGGGTTTTGGTTTTATAGAAGTCGGCACCGTCACACCGTTACCCCAATTGGGTAACGACAAGCCTCGCTTGTTTCGACTACCCGATGCTCAAGCGATTATTAACCGCATGGGTTTTAATAATAAAGGAGTAGATTATTTAGTCGAGCAGGTAAAAGCGGCTGAGTATGATGGCGTCTTGGGTATTAATATTGGTAAGAATAAAGTTACCGAAGAAAAAGATGCTCTCAATGATTACCTGATTTGTTTGCGTAAAGTGTATAACCATGCCAGTTATGTGACGGTGAATATCTCTTCACCTAATACACCCGGCTTGCGCAATTTGCAGTACGGTGAAGCACTGAATGAGCTGCTCGCCGGATTAAAAGCTGAACAAGCTAAACTGGCTCAACAATATGGCAAGTATGTGCCTATTTTGGTGAAAATTGCGCCTGATTTATCAGCAGAAGAAATTACTTCTATCGCAGATTCATTTATCAGTGCTGAAATCGATGGCGTTATTGCCACTAACACCACGTTAGATCGCAGTAAAATCGAAGGCCTGCGTTATGCTAAAGAAGCCGGTGGCTTAAGCGGTTCGCCCTTAACAGATGCCAGTCAGACTGTATTTGAATCCCTGCATAAAGCCTTAGATGGTGCCATGCCGGTAATTGGTGTAGGCGGTATTGATAGTGCAGAATCGGCAAAAGCCAGAATTAATGCCGGCGCGTCATTGATTCAAGTTTATTCAGCGATGATCTATCAAGGGCCACAATTGATAAAAAATATTGTCGATGAATTGTAGTGGTGTTAAAAAATTAAATTGCTAACGGTTCAATGTTACGACCTAGGATGTAAACTTAAAATATTGGCAAGTAGTGGTAAGGTAAAATGTTAAAACCTACTTCAAAGTGGTGTTGGTTTATTGACCCTGATAGCCAAATGTTGTCTATTGATCTTGATGATATGCTATTCACTACGGCTTATCATCAGCGTCAATTACTCCCCAGTGCGGCAGTTCGCCAAGAATTTTCAATTGAAGATCATGGGTTTTATTCGCGTTTGGGCGACAATTTAGGGTTATTGCCTCATCAATTGACCGACGCCCGAGCAACGCAAACCGCCTTAAATGCCACGGCGATTAAGAAATTCTATCGGCCCATGATGCCCAAAAGTTGGTATTTCAGTAAACACGACTATTGCGGTCAACATCACGGTTTCTCTGTTTTAGAAAATCACCATGGACAAGGCCAAGTAGTCATTATAGACAAAGACAAAATCAGTAGCTTGTGCATGTTAATGAGCGCCGGTATGCAATTAGATGACAAAAATAGATTAAGTCAATTTGCCGCAATCAAAGTCATGAACGAGTATTTATTACCTTATCTGACCGACTCATCATTAGCATAATGTCAGCAACAATTGACGGATAGATGCTAATCACACAAAAAAGCCATAATTATTCCACCCATTTTATCTGCAGATCGCCTATAATCCGCCGGCTAATTTCAGCACCATCAGAATTGAAAATACAAGGGTTTTATCATGTATGACTTGGTCGTAACCAGTGCCAGAGGCATTGACGAATTACTGCAAGAAGAGATCCTGCGGTTATGCCCAGAGGCCAGCATAAAGGTAAAACCCGGCCAACTGCATTTTCAAGCCGACTTAACTAGCGCCTATAAAATTTGTTTGCACTCAAGGCTCGCCAATAGAGTGTTATTAAAATTAGCTAGCGGCACTGTTACTGAAGCTGATGATCTTTACCGTATTACTGATTCAATAGATTGGCAGCAGCATTTCCGCAACCATCAAACCTTTATGGTGGATTTTAACGGCACCAATAAGGTTATCAATAATACTCAATTTGGCTCCCTCAAGATCAAAGATGCCATCGTTGACCAGTTTAATGCTGATCTAGGTAAGCGTCCTTCAGTCAGTAAAATTCAACCCGATATTCGTATTCAAGGTCGCCTATGGCGCGACGAGCTAACAGTATATTTAGATTTAAGTGGTCGTAGCTTGCATCAACGCCATTATCGTCAAAACACCGGAGCAGCTCCTCTTAAAGAGCATTTAGCCACGGCTATGTTAATTCGGAGCGGTTGGACTAAAGATTATCAACAATGCCTTTATGACCCGATGTGTGGCTCTGGCACTATTGTGATTGAAGCAGCAATGATGGCCGCCAATATAGCCCCAGGTATTAATCGTGACTATTGGGGTTTTAGTGGTTGGTTACAGCATCAACCACACATTTGGAATGAACTACGTCAGGCCGCTCTTGATGCACAAATAGCTCAACCCCAATGCCGTATCGTTGCTAAAGATAATGATCCACGAGTTCTTGGCCATGCGCGTGATAACGCCAAGGTGGCAGGAGTAAATGCTTGGATAGAATTCGAACAAGCCGATGCTGTCAATTCACAAGCGCCAAGCGAAACGGCTGGCTTTATTGTAAGTAACCCACCTTTTGGGGAACGTTTGGGTGAGATTACGGCACTGATTCCTTTATTTAAACAATGGGGACTTAACCTAAAGCAACATTTTGTCGGCTGGCATATGTCGTTGTTAACCTCCAACAGAGATCTTTTACGTCAGCTTAAATTGTCTGCAAAAAAAGAATATAAGTTGATGAACGGTAAGCTAGAGTGCGTGCTGGTTAACTATGATTTGACTGAGCGTAACTGTGTCATTCGTGAAGACCGTATTATTAACAGTGATTTCGCCAATCGATTACAAAAAAATCTACAGCGACTTAAAAAGTGGCTTAAGCAACAAAATACTAACTGTTATCGTGTCTATGACGCCGATTTACCTGAGTTTAATGTCGCGGTAGATATCTACGATGATTGGGTGGTAGTACAAGAATACGCAGCCCCTAAAGATGTGCCTGAGTCTAAATCGAAGCAACGCCTACATGAAGTCTTAGCCACTTTACCCTCGGTTTTACAATGTAATCCCGAAAACATTGTGCTTAAAGTACGTGAACAACAAAAGGGTAAAGAGCAGTATCAAAAATTAGCGGCAAAGCAGCAAACTATCACCGTATTTGAAAACGGTGCGGAATTTTTGGTTAATTTAAAAGACTATTTAGACACTGGATTGTTCTTAGATCACCGTACAACACGGGAATTAGTACAACAGCGTAGTAAGGGTAAAGATGTATTGAATTTGTTTGCTTATACAGGCAGCGTGTCGGTACATGCGGCGTTAGGGAAGGCGGCATCTGTTACTACCGTTGACATGTCGAAAACCTATATTGATTGGGCCAAAAACAACTTTGCGCTGAATAAGCTCAATGGCCCTCAATATCAATTTGTACAAGCCGATTGCTTAACTTGGATTGCAGAACACAGCGCGAAATATGATCTAATTTTTATCGATCCACCGTCCTTTTCCAACTCTAAACGTATGGACAACACATGGGACGTACAACGGGATTACCTGCAATTGTTAGCCAATGCCCGCCGTTGTTTGACTGCGGGTGGCGAAATTATATTTTCCAATAATTTACGCAAGTTTAAGCTCGATCCAGAAGCGGTTAAAACCTTAGATCTGAATATAGAAGATTGGTGTGCTAAGACCTTGCCAGAAGATTATAAGCGTAACCCTAAGATCCATCATTGTTGGCTGTTAACAGATGCAAAATAAGTTTTTGTTGTTTTCAACGGATGGTTGCCATCTATGCGAGTTAGCGCAAAGCGTGTTACAAAATGCCGGTATTGTTGACTATCAGATTGTAGATATAGCCACTGATGATGGGCTTTTTTCCCAATATGGCACCAGCATTCCCGTCTTAAAGCGCGAAGATAATAACGCCGAGTTAAATTGGCCTTTTAATATAAAAGAAGTAATGGAGTTTGTTAATTGAGTACCTTAATGCAGTTAAAGAACGTGAGTTTAACCTTAGGCCATCCACCTTTATTGGACGGTATTGAACTGCTGATTAAGGCTAATGAACGTATTTGTTTAGTAGGGCGTAATGGCTGCGGTAAATCGACCTTATTGAAGGTTATTGCCGGCGATATGGCCATTGATGACGGTCAACGGATTATAACCAGCGATGTTATTATTTCACGCTTGCCCCAAGATCCACCTACGTCAGTAGACATGTCATTGTTTGATTATGTCGCCGAAGAATTGAAAGAAATTGGTAAGTTATTACAAGATTATGCTCACCAAATAGTAATTATCGGTGAAGATGCCAGTGAAAAACAATTGAATAAACTGCAAGATCTACAACAACAATTGGATCATTCCAATGGTTGGCAGTTTGAGCAACGCATTCATCAAGTTTTAACTCAATTGCAATTAGAGCCTGACCAACAACTATCTTCATTGTCCGGTGGTTGGCGTCGAAAAGCAGCATTAGCTAGAGCCCTTGTTGCGAATCCCGATATTTTATTACTGGATGAGCCTACCAACCACTTAGATATAGACATGATTAGCTGGTTGGAAAAAGTGATAGTTGATTATCAAGGTGCGGTAGTTTTTGTAAGTCATGACCGAGCCTTTATTCGTAATATTGCTACTCGTATTATTGACCTAGACAGAGGCCAATTAACCAGCTATCCGGGTAATTACCAAGAATATTTAGATAAGAAACAAGAAGATTTGGAAATCGAGCAAACTCATAATGCCTTGTTTGATAAAAAACTTAGTCAGGAAGAAACCTGGATCAGACAAGGTATAAAAGCTCGCCGTACACGTAACGAAGGGCGGGTCAGGGCGCTTAAAGAACTGCGTAATGAATATTCCCAACGCCGTAAAGTGCAGGGCAAGGCCAAAATTGATGTTAAAGAGACCAAGAGCTCCGGCAAAATTGTCTTTGAAACGGATTCTTTGGGCTATCGTATCGAAGAGAAGGTTATCGTTAAAGATTTGGATCTATTGGTACAACGCGGCGACAAACTAGCACTTATCGGCCCTAATGGTTGCGGTAAAAGTACCTTGATAAAATTGTTGTTGGAGGAATTAGTACCTCAAGAAGGCACTATCCGCCAAGGGACAAAAATTGAATTGGCTTATTTTGATCAACATCGATTACAACTTGATCCGGATAAAACCCTTATTGACTGTATCGCTGATGGTAAGCGTGAAATCACCCTAAATGGCCGAACCAAACATGTGATCAGCTATTTACAAGATTTTCTGTTTACCCCAGAGCGCGCCAATGTGCCTGTTAGCGCATTATCTGGTGGCGAAAAAAATAGATTATTACTCGCTAAGTTAATGACCAAACCGAATAACCTGTTAATTCTCGATGAGCCAACCAATGATTTGGATGTCGAAACCCTAGAATTACTCGAAGATACTATTGCCAACTATCCTGGTACGGTAATCTTGGTGAGTCACGATCGTGAGTTTGTCGATAACGTGGTAACCAGTAGTTTATTTTTTGCTGGTGAAGGCGAAGTTCGTGAATTTATTGGTGGTTACAGTGAAATACAGCAGTGGTATAAGCAACAAAAACAAATTACCCAAGTGGACGAAACTTCTGTAAAATCCCGTAGTCAAACGGCGGAACCAGTTGAAAATAAACCGAAAAAATTGTCGTTCAAGTTACAACTAGAGCTTGAAAAATTACCCAGCGAATTAGAAAAAATGGAACAACAGCTGGACGAATTACAAAGTCAGGTTAATGACCCTGACTTTTTCAAGCAAGATGCTTCCCAGTCTCGTCAGAAACTAGATGAACTTGCAGAGGTAGAACAACGCCTAGCTGCAGCTTATGCCAGATGGGAAGAACTTGAGAGTATGAAATGAGTAGTAGGAATTCAAATGATTAAATTTAAGTTAGCACCTGTAGCTTCGCTAACATTGCTTATGCTCGCAGCCCCCTCTGTGTCTGCTGCTGTATATAAAGTGGTTGAGTTACCTCTAAGCGAAAAAGCCCGCAATAGTTATCCAACCGCAATTAATAATTCAGGTGAATACGTTGCGTCAGTAGACAATATTTACAAACCTAGCATTAATGTAGACTTACTTGATTTTGAAGATACGACGTTTACTGACTTACTGACAGATGTAGACGCCGCTAAAGCGGGTAATTTTAACGATGAGGATTACGCACTGCTATACAGCTTTTTATCCAGTAATACTGGAAATATGTTGATTCAACAACTTGCCACTTATTTATCCTTTAAAGGTGATGAGAATCAAGTTGACGCTATTAGCGGTTTTAACCCAGATGTGTATAAAAATGCTAATAATTTAGCGTACGGCATTAATGATAATGGTTGGGTTGTAGGTACTGCCGCCGATGGATATGACACCTTAAGTTATGTTAACGCAGAGAATGAAACGGTCAATTATCAGGTCAAAGAATTTATTGGTAGGCGAGCTTATGTAGACATTAATGGCCAAACAATCCCATTAATAGCTCCTGAAAATATTGTCGGTGGTGTGAGCATCGCTCGCGATATCAACAATAATAATTTAGTTGTTGGACAATCTAGTACTGAAATTACTGAGACATCGCAAGAAGCTATTGATACCGCCATTGAAGTGTGTGAAGACGACGAAGCACGCGGTGATTTTCCTATTGAACTGTGTTTACAAGCGATACCATTGCCTACCTATAATATGCGCGCCACAATGTGGCAGCTAAATAACGAAGGTGAAATTACAGATGTAAAAGTATTAGGTGTATTCACTGAGCCAGAAGATGATGTCACTAGTTATTTTACCAGTGATTTAAATGCGATTAACAACAACGGTATCGCTGTTGGTCAATCGGTTAATTACTACCAAAATACCACGACATCAGCAAATACCTTTGCGGCTATTTTTATTAATGATGAAATCAAAGGCATTACTGATCATCAAGAATTTAGAAGCAGTGTTGCCACGGATATCAATGATACCAATTTAGTCGTTGGCCAAGCGGCTAAGATTATTAATGGTTATTCTCGTACAAAATTCTTTATACATAATATTGATACTAACGAAACCACTTACCCAAGTGATTATTTTGTTGGTTCAAGTAGCGTTGCGCACGCCATTAATAACAATAATAAAGTCGTAGGTGAAGGTGAGGTGGATACCGCAGCCAATACCACACGGCGCCGTCATGGTTTTATCTATGATCACAATGATAAAACGTTTTCAGATTTAAATGATTTACTGAGCTGTAATTCTGAATACTCAATTGTTCAAGCTAATGATATTAATGACAATGATGAAATTATCGCTACAGCCATTGTCAAACGCGCTTTGAAGAACGTTGTTGGCAATCCAGTGTTAGATAATGATGGCAGTGAAATTATTCAGGACGTGATTACTGCAGTTAAACTTGTCCCTATTCCTGGTGGTGGAGTGGACACCTGTGCAGAAGAAGAAAAGTTTCAACGTCAGGCCGGAAGTATTAACTTCATGATTATCCTGTTTTGTGGCCTATTGGTGTTAAGACGCCGGCTATTTAATTAAAAAGCCACAGGCTATATAGGGCGCTTAATTTCGCCCTTTTTTATGGCTTTTTATCACCAATTTTTCAGTTTAACTGACCTTATATTACAAATTGATGTAAAACAAAAAAAAGCCTAGGATCAACGCGTTAGACAGTTTCTAAGCATTTTTGATGATTTGACTATTGAACCAAATCACCACATACCTTATCTATAAGTGGTGCGACGCAGTTATTCGCACTTACATGTTAAATTTGGATGAGGTAATCAATGAAAAGACAGAAAAGAGATAAAATGTCACGCGCTCACGCGAAAGGTTATCATGCCGGTATTTCAGGTAGATCAAAAGAAAACTGTCCCCACTCGAATTATGATTCACGCTCCCAGTGGTTGGGAGGTTGGCGAGAGGCCATGGAAGACAGAAGTTTAGGTTTCAATTCCCGTTAATTATCATCATAAAAAAAGCCCCGATTGGGTAATGCCGATCAGTTAAGAAATTGACATTTGGTATAAGAAGATCAAAATCCGATGATCGTAAGGTCATCGGATTTTTTTGTGCAACTTCAACAAGCCCTCAATACAGCATTTAATGCCAGTACTCAATTCAGCTCCTTTGAACAGTTATCGTCATT
>JAUHQD010000021.1 GCA_030418115.1 Alteromonadaceae bacterium BrNp21-10
TCACAAAACAACTCAACTAATTTACTCATGCCTGTTCCTTTATAGATTGATCTCTTTTAGTCGAAAGATCGGATCTTGGAACAGGCATTTAGTTCAATTTCTTAAGCAGGATTCAGGTTAATTACTAATTTAAACACCGACTAAATCTAGTATCTCTTGCGTTCTTGTTTGCATAACAACAACACTACCTCGGCTTTCTACATTAATTCGTAGTAAGGGCTCGGTATTTGACATACGAATATTAAAACGCCACTCTGCAAATTCCATCGATAAGCCATCGGTTTTATCGACGTTTAATGCTTGAGTTTGGTAACGGGCTTCAATGGCAGCAATAATTTCTGGTGCATTGTCCACTGTACGATTGATTTCACCAGATGCAGGGAAGTTAGCCGCATAAGCAGTAAGCATTGATGACAATGAAGCTTGCTTCACGCTAAGCAATTCAATAGCCAATAACCACGGGATCATGCCGCTATCGCAATAGTAAAAATCGCGAAAATAATGGTGCGCGCTCATCTCACCACCATAAATGGCGTTTTCTGAGCGCATACGCTCTTTAATAAAGGCATGACCGGTTTTACTTTGCACTGCAATGCCGTCATTCTCAGCACACACATCAATAGTATTCCAAGTTAATCTTGGATCATGGATTATCTTTTCGCCGGGGGATTTCTGTAAAAAGGCTTCGGCTAATAAGCCAACAATATAATAACCCTCAACAAACTCACCTTTTTCATCAAACAAGAAACAGCGGTCAAAATCACCATCCCAAGCAATCCCCATATCAGCATTGTGCTTTATCACTGCATCCGAAGTATGGCTTCGATTTTCAGCTAACAGTGGATTAGGAATACCGTTGGGAAAATGACCATCAGGATCATGATGAACTTTAATAAAGGTAATCGGAATATTGCTGTTTATAAATCGTTGCTCAATAGCATCTATAGCATGACCTGCAGCGCCATTGCCCGCATTAACCACAATCGTTAATGGTTTAATCGCAGGCAAATCGATAAACGACAACACTTTATCGGTAAAGCGCTGGCTAATATTCTGTTCAGTGTATGTGCCTTTACTAGCGGTATCATTAAACTGATTTTCTTCCGCTAATTTTTTAACATCAAACAAGCCGCTATCACCACTTACCGGCTGGGAACCTGCTTTGACTAATTTCAGACCATTATAGTCTTTAGGGTTATGGCTGGCCGTCACCATAATGCCACCATCGACGCCTAAATCCGCGGTAGCGAAATAAATTTCTTCGGTGCCACACAAACCAATATCAATAACATCAACACCTTGAGACATTAATCCATTCGCAAGAGCCGCTTTTAGTTCCGGTGTAGAAAGACGAATATCGCCACCCACAACTACTGTTTTAGGCTTAAAATGCACCGCAAAGGCTTTGCCTATACGTTCCGCTATATCAGGGTTTAACTCGGTACCAAGCTGGCCTCGTATGTCGTAAGCCTTAAAACACGTTAATTCAGTCATTTATTTTCACTTTTTTCAAATTGCTTATTGTTCAAAACGAATAATATCGTCTTCACTCAGGTAATGACCTGATTGTACTTCAATCATTTCCAGCGGCACTCGGCCTGGATTCTCAATACCATGCTTCATGCCAATAGGAATATAGGTCGATTGGTTTTCTGATAACAACATGGACTCACCATCTTTCGTCACTTTCGCCGTGCCAGAAACTACAATCCAATGCTCAGCACGATGATGATGCATTTGCGTGGTTATGCTGGCGCCAGGCTTCAGAGTAATACGCTTAACTTGGAATCGTTCACCTTCATCAACCGAGTCATAACTTCCCCATGGGCGATAGACTTTACGATGATTAATAGCCTCAGAACGTGTTGTAGCTTGCAGTTCATTGACAATTTGTTTGATATCTTGCACTTTATTTTTATTGGCGACGAGTAACGCATCATCAGTATCAATAATCACTAAATCACTTACGCCAAGTGTTGTTACCAAGCGGTTAGCGCCGTGAATATAACAATCCTGAGTCTGTTTATGGATAACATCACCGCGCACAAAATTACCATCAGCGTCTTTTTGCTGCACATCCCATAATGAACTCCACGAGCCAACATCGCACCATCCAGCGTCAAAACGTAAGGTAACGCCTTTACTGGTTTTTTCCATCACCGCATAATCAATGGATTCACTAGGGCATTGAGCAAAAGCTTCATTATCAAGACGAGTAAAATCTAGGTCATGAGTCATATTAGTCGTTGCCTGCACACAGGCTTGATATATGTCTGGGCGGAATTGTTGTAACTCATCTAAGAATACCGAGGCTTTAAACATAAACATGCCGCTATTCCACAAATAATCACCGCTGGCTAAATAGCTTTTAGCCGTTTCCAAATCGGGTTTTTCCACAAATCCAGACAACTCAAACGTCAATTCATCGATGGCCGTACCTTGTTTAATATAGCCATATCCCGTTTCTGGTGTCGTGGGAACAATACCAAAGGTAACTAACTTACCTTGCTCGGCCAAAGTACCACCATGAGCAACGCAACGCTTGAACTCATCTGTATTGGCAATATGGTGATCTGAGGCTAACACTAAAAGAATAGGATCATCACCATTTTGCATCGCTTTGAGCGCGGCAATGGCTACGGCTGGAGCTGTATTACGCCCAACCGGCTCCAACATAATGGCATCGGCTTGATAATTGATATTGCGAAATTGTTCAGCAACAAGAAAACGATGTTGTTCATTAGTAATAGCAATTGCGGGCTGACAATCCGGTAAACGCTGAATGGTTGATTGCAACAGACTTGCATTAGATTCAACCAAGTTAAGAAATTGTTTAGGATATTGCTCCCGAGACAGTGGCCACATCCGAGTTCCACTTCCACCACACATAATTACGGGAACGATCATATTCTTTCCTTTTAATAATATTTCAATAAGATTTACGTTATACAGAGTCAGTGCATTCTTCAACTGTCGATATGTTGTTCATTGCAGACAACGGGCTAGAGTATAATTTATTTGGACTTATTAATAATATATCGATTGCTCAGTAAGTTATATTACCGAAGCAAATTTGAAATTAGAAATGCTTTAAATGAATTGTTCATGTTTTTAAAGAACAACGCACTCTAATCAAAACTCTTAGACACTAAGTCAAATCTAGTTACAATGGTCTCCAATAAGGAAAATTAAACTAAAATATTGGACAAATATGTCGCGTTTGAACGTTTCTTTGGCGTCAATTGATAAAAATCAACTTTCCGAATTACAAGAAAACTGGTTAAAACTTGAAAGCCATTCAGCTGCTACGTTTTTTACATCGTGGCACTGGATTTCAAATTGGCTAGCCTTTGTAGAATACACCCCAGAACTACTTACTATTAGCGATAATAACGACATCGTCGGTTTAGGTTTTATTTGCAATAGCATCGGCAAAAAATATGGAGTGCCCTCCAATCAAATATGGCTAAACCGCACGGGTCGTGGTGCCAAGGATCAAATATGGATGGAATATAACGATCTACTTTGTGAAAAGGGCCGAGAATGGGCAATTAGGGCAGCCTTAGTTGAGTTTTTTGAACATTCTTTATTGAAATATGATGAGCTGATGATTGGCGTCAGTAACAATGAAATTACCGAAATACCTCGCTCTAAAAATCTAATGCAGCATACCTGTTGGAGAACGGTAAGTTATGCGACTACGTTGCAACCCGCTTTCGAAGATTTTACCTCTTATGTTAAAACCTTGTCCCGCAACAGCCGCTCTCAAATTACTCGCACGCAAAAATTATATTCCGAACGTGGCGAGATTAATCTTAAACGAGCGCAAAATGTCGAAGAAGCCTTAAATTATTTAGATGCCGCAGGCGAGTTACATAAAGTACGCTGGGGTGATCGCAATAGCGGTTTTAACAACCCCGAATTCTTACAATTTCATCGTACCCTAATTAAGAAAAATTATGATAGCGGCGCCATTGATATGCTGGTACTTGAAGTAGCAAACAAACCAATATGCTACCTATATAACTTTATCTATAGAGAATGTGTGTATTTTTATTTGTCAGGTATTCGTTATGAGCAAGACAACAGAATAAAACCCGGCTTACTCGTGCATAGCTTAGCCATTGCCCATTACGCAAAGCGGGGTTTTAAGGTATATGACTTTATGGGAGGAGAAGGACGCTACAAACGCTCACTGGCAAATATTACAGGCAAAATGGTGATATCGAGCATAAGACGTAAATCCGCCAAGTTTTTACTCAGTCATTTAATGCATAACCTAAAAGCACGCTTTAGCTAAATGTGTCACATTAATTATGCAAGATAACCACACTACCGATGCTGAAAAAGTCCTAGCGGGATCATTTTGGCTAATTAGCTTAAGTTGGTTCAATCGAATCATCGGTTTTTGTTCTATTTTTATCTTAGCAAGGCTGCTATCCCCACAAGACTTTGGTTCTGTCGCAATCATTCTGATTGCCATCCAGTTAGCAGAAACACTGTCTGATGTAGGCTCCGAACAATATTATATTCAATTAGAATCAGCGACACCTGAGGATTTGGATTCTGCTTGGACGTTTAATATTCTAGTAAAGCTCGGTATATCCGTCTGTTTACTGCTGCTGTCGCCGATCATAGTTGAACAATTCGACATACCTCAGTTACTTACTGCTTTGCTCGTCATGTCGTTTATTCCCTTTTTATCCGCTACCGCTAATGGCTATATTTTTGAACTTAAAAAACAGATGCATTTCCGATCTTTTTTTGCTTTTTCTGCCATTGCTAAATTTATGGGCGGCGCAGCCTCGTTGGTCATTGCATATATTTATCAAAGTTACTGGGCAATTTTATTTGGCATATTATTAAGCACCCTTAGCTATTCAGTATTGTCATACATCATGTTGCCGAATCGAGCCCACTGGAAAGTGAACAACTGTTTTAAGCAAGTTCAATTCTCAAAGTGGATGATCCTAAGAAGTATTGTTGGTCATGGGCGAGCTAAATTCGATGTATGGTTTGCCAGTAGCCTTCAAGGGCTATCTGGTTTAGGAGGGTATAACCTTGCAAAGGACTTAGTGTTATTGCCCAGCCGAGAGTTTATTGGCCCCATTACGCAGGTATTATTTTCAAGCTTCGCTAAAAGTAACAACAGCTCTACTCAACAAACACACCAAATTTATATGTCGCTGGCAGGTTTGTTTAGCCTCTGCATTCCTATTACAACAGGACTTATGTTAATTGCACCCGACTTGGTAGCAGTACTATTGGGTAGTCATTGGCTTCCCTACACTAAGACCATAGAACTACTTTCTCCGCTGGTTTGTACTTTTGCAATTGGCAATTTTTACAGCGCCGTATTTACTGCCCAAGGAAAAGTGAAGCAATTATTTATCTTTGATGCTGTAACATTTATTAGCTCAATCCTTGTCGTGTTGTTGCTTTTCTATCGCATTGAAAACATTAATCAACTAGCGCTGACGCGCTCTGTATTGGGCATTATTATTGTATTGGCGGGCATTAGTTGGCTGAGTAATCAATGTGGGTTATCCCTAACACGCATTGTTAAAATGTTAGTTTGGCCTTTGCTGTGTTCAACAGCCATGTATTTTATTGTCCTAACACTGCCATTAAACAGTTCCATTATTGTATTGAATTTAATGTATAACGTGATGTTAGGCGGCATTGTGTATGGCGCACTTTTTTTAATCGGATGTAAATTGCATTTGCTTGGTGGACCTGAATCGAATTTTATTAATGGTTTAACCAATCAACTATTATGCAAATTTATAAATAAAATAAGACCCAATTAAAATAAGCCTGGATGCAAAATCATTTTCTCAATGGAGAAGGTGTAATAAACTAAAAATCAATTACTTATAATACAACAAAAAGAAACTATTGAATAAATGAACAATAATTTACAAGACAAGACAGCACTCGTTTTTGGTGAAGATACACGGAGTTTTCTGTCGGTAATTCGTTCATTGGCCAAAGCAGGTATGCGTGTTGACGTTGTAACGTTTTCAAACCTGTCACCAGCACTAAAATCAAAATACATTAATTATATTTATTACATCAATTATCAAGCTTATTCAGACCAAGAATGGCGTGAAGAAATTGAACATATTTTATTAGAAAAAGATTATGACATTGCCATCCCATGCGATGAGCGTGCGCTATATCCACTAATTGAATTTCAAAAAAACTTAGCGGTAAAAACAAAATTTGCGGTTCCTGATGGCTCCAAACTTGGGCCACTTTTCAATAAGGTAGAAACTCGCCTTCTTGCCGAAAAACAAGGGATCCCTGTTGCCAAAGGCACACTCCTTGATATCTCCGATAAGAGTTTCAAGCAACTAAGTCAGCTTTATGGCTCGCCGATAGTGCTCAAACCGGCACAATCTTATAGCTCTGAAAAATTGAATCAGCGTAACAGTGTGCAAATTGCCAAAACAGAAGCAGATTTTGAGCAATTTAAGCAGCACAACCAATATTGTTTAGTTGAGTCTTACTTTGCAGGTTACGGTGTTGGTGTATCAATATTAGCGAAAGGCGGTGAGGTTGAAGCGGCTTTTGCGCACGCCCGAGTATCGGAACCCGAAAGTGGCGGAGGCAGTTCGTATCGAAAAGCCATTGCTATTGATTCGGGCATGTTAAATGCGTGCCAAAAGTTCTGCCTCGCACTTAAATACGACGGCGTGGCAATGTTCGAATTTAAATTTAATCCGAAAACTAAGGATTGGATCCTCATTGAAATAAACGCCCGATTTTGGGGGTCGCTACCTCTGGCTGTATTTGCTGGCGTGGATTTTCCCGCACTTTATGCCTGTAACTTATTAGGCATAACCATTGAGCCCAAATTAACTTATAACGCCTATGCCTACGCGAGAAATTTCACTTCTGATATTTACGATATCAGATCTGAATTTGACGTATATCGCTCAAAAGGGTTGGTTTTTAAGGGAATACAAAAAGCCTTAACACGGCTAAGTGGTTTTTTAAGATTAGTTATTCGCCTGGAATCCATTGACTCATTGGCTAAAAATGACCGGGCTCCCTTTTTCGCAGAATTTAATGATTTATTTGTCGATAAAATTAATGAACTACCGTTTTTTAAAAATCGAAAACGTCAAAAAACACTGCAAAAATTTAAACAGCAAATACAAAAACCGATAAGTGAAATATTAGTCGTGTGCTATGGCAATATTATGCGCAGTTCTTTTGCTGGTGAACTGTTAAAGCAAAAACTGGCAGCTGCAGGAATTAATGATATCCAAATACAATCTTATGGATTTCACCAAAATGAAAATAGGAGCTGCCCCGCTAAATGTATAGCAATGGCCAAGAATTGGGATGTTGACTTAAGCAAGCACCAATCGAAATGGCTTAAACAAAGCCATATTAAGGAAAAAGGTCAGCTCATCATTATTTTTGATAATAAAAATGAATTTTATTTAAAAAATTATTATACCAATACTAACGCCCTTATTTTGGCCTCCATTATTCCTCCTAAATATGGGTTTGTATCTCAGATAGAAGACCCTTATGATCATGACGAGGAGTATTTACACCACTGCTATAAATTGATTGATATATCACTTACGGTGCTATGCGATGAACTTAAGCAGGTAAACAAGGGCGTTAATCGGTGAGTCAAAATAGTGCAAATCCTAAATTAGCTATTGTTATCCATACCGAAGAAGAATTTGATTGGAATGGTGGTTTTCACCCCCAAAATAATCAAGTAACCCACGGCAATGAATTAATTAGTTATTGTAACGAACTTATTAGCGTTGGCGCGAAAGTCACTTTGGCAATGGATTATGCTTTTATTAACAGCCCCGAAGGCAATAACGTCATTCAACATTTTCTCAGTGAAAAAGATAACAACATTGAGTTTGCGACACACCTTCACCCATGGGTAAGCCCCCCAATTGAAGACGAATTAAATCAAATCTCAAATCAACATTCTTATCCCGGTAACTTAGCAAAGCACATAGAAAGTGAAAAACTAAAAATGCTAACGGATAAAATTGCGCAACTAACTAATAGCAACCCCATCACCTATTTAGCTGGCAGGTACGGCATTGGCCCAAATACTAATGAAATTTTGCATTCTTTAGGGTACAAAATTGACATTAGCGTGAGTCCATTTAGTGATTTTTCACATCAACAAGGCCCAGACTTTAGTCAATTTAATAATCAAACGTTTGTTAAAGACAATTTAACTCATTGGCCCCATACAACGGCTATTGTCAGCCTTTTGCCATTGGTGACGCGTTATTTTAACAATAACCCACAGCGCTTTGAGCATTCACAAAAGAGCCTGGTGCTGCGTATTATCAATAAATTATTACGGGTAAAACGACAACGATTGTCGCCTGAGGGCTTTAGTCTAAAAGAGATGCAACGATTAACCCTATCCCAAATTGCACTTGGCCAAACTGACTTTATATTGTCTTTCCATTCTCCAAGTGTAAAGTCGGGGCTAACGCCTTATGTAAAAGATAAAAATCAATTACAACAATTCAAGAGTAATACTCTTGAATATGTAAGGTGGTTTACTCAAACCCTTGGTGGTAAACCCATTCTTGTTAAAAATAATTGCGCAATTGAGAGCTAATCATGCCCCAAAATAGTCGAGTTTTTTTTACTGTTGTTATCCCTACCCGAAACAGAGTTGAGTTATTTAAACTCGCCATTGATTCTGTTATTGCTCAAAGTTTTAAAAATTTCGAAATCATTGTGGTTAATGACGGCTCATCGGACGAATGTCTGGCCGGCTACAAAGCACTTGAAGCAGAATATTCAAATCACAACGTAAAATTTAGATATCAAATTCGCCGTCCCAATGGTCATGGACAAAGCTATTCAATGAATACAGGGGCGTATGTAGGTGAAGGTCAGTATTTATGTTTTCTAGACGATGATGATTTCTGGATTGATAACGATCATCTTCAAAACGCTTATAACTCGATTACCCAAAGCGAGATGGTCGTTGATGCTTACTACACGAATCAAATTGCTTATTTTTCTGACGGCGCTAAACAAAACGATAATGTTTGGATAGAAGATTTAGCAACCAAAGTAGCATCCTCTTCAGCCGATGCATACGGCGCCAGTGTCGTCACTCAAGCGTTTTTATTAAGCAGTGGTGGATTTGCCCATTTGAATTGCAGCATAGTAAGACGTGAACTGTATTTAGACATTAAAGGCATGGATGAAAATATTCGCTACGAATGTGACAGAGACATTTATATCCGCACCATTGATGCAGCACAGCATATTTTATATTGCCCTAACGTAATATCTCAGCACCATATCCCTGATCCTAAAAAAGCCGACAACATGTCGACCATGATCAATTTATTTGAAAAAAGTCTCTATCAAATCAACGTTTATGAGAAAGGCTCTCTCATGGCACAACGTCCCGAGATTAGAGAATTTTGCAATAAATCCATGACTTATATTTATAAAAAAATCACCATGCAACTCGTTGAAAGTAAAGACTGGCCGCGCGCGCATACCTACGCAGTTAAAGCGCTAGCATGCAGTTTCAGTTTTAAATGGTGGTTATATAGCCGATATTTATTGGTTAAAAAAGGCCTTTAACAGCATGAGTGAGTTATTAACCCATTTAAAAACCATTCTGTCACGACCGAGTATTTTAAAACCCTATAAGCGGATCTTATTGCTCAGCCATATGCGCGCTAACACCAGCTTGTTTGGTCATATTTTAGGCAGCAACCCTGAAGTAGAAGGCTACTATGAGTTACATATAGGTTATTACAGCTGGAAAAGCTTTATCCGCCAAAAATTGCTTTATTTTGCATCACATAGCCCTAAACCATCTGCAAAATTCATGTTCGACAAAGTGCTACATAATGAGCACCACGTCGACGCAAATTTATTCAAGCATTCGGACAAACTCATTTTCAGCCTAAGGCACCCCGCGTCCACCATTCCAAGCTTGATGAAACTCTACGACAAAGTCGATCCTACGCATGAATATGCAACAGTAGAAGGCGCAACCGCATATTACAGCGAGAGACTCAACGGCTTAATGGCGCTATCCAGTCAGCTTGAAGGTCAATATTACTTTTTTGAGGCAGAAGACCTTGTTGAACGTCCTGATGAGTTACTCTCATCATTATCAAAATGGCTCAACTTAAAACACCCATTAAGCAAAGAGTACAAAACGTTTAATAAAACCGGAGAGAAGAAATCCGGCGATAGTTCAGACAACTTAAAACAAGGTCAAATTGTAAAAAAAGTCGATTCGGAAAAAATTATCGTTAATAAAGAAATTCTAAATTCGTATGAGCTTGCCAGACAATCTTTGCGAAATAATAGCTCAGACAATTTCAACATTTCTTAAATATAAAAAATGAACGTTATTAAAATAATATAAATTGGAATGAAGTAAATGCAATACCGTTTCGATATTGATGGTCTAAGGGCTATAGCAATAATTGCGATATTAATATTTCATATTGATCCAAGATTTGCCGGTGGTTATATCGGTGTAGATATATTTTTCGTCATTTCTGGTTTTTTAATTACTGGAATAATTTGGCGAGATATAGAAAAGAACACTTTTTCATTTCAACTGTTCTACTTAAAACGTATTCGAAGATTATTCCCCGCATTATTCGGCACCCTTTTATTGTCATTTATTTTCGTTATATTTTTTGGCCTAAATAGCGAAATTGAAATGTTTGGTAAAAGCACATTATCTTCATTATTTTATATATCTAATGTCTTTTTTTATACTCAGAATGACTATTTCGACAGTGATTTAGAATTAAATCCGCTATTACACACTTGGTCTTTATCTGTAGAAGAACAATTTTACTTAATTTTCCCTATATTTCTTTTTTGGTTATTTAAGAGAAAAACTAATTCCTTTTTTTACCTTTCGGTATTCTTCCTGCTTTCACTAGCACTAAGTGAATATTTGGTGCATTTAGACAAGTCCGCAGCTTTTTTCCTTTCTCCTTCTCGATTTTGGCAGTTCTTAACAGGGTCATTTATAGCTATTTATTTCACACGAAAAAAATTAACACCGTTTGTGTGTGAAACCTTATCAATATTGGGGCTTGCCGCACTCACTATTAGTTTACTGACCATCTCTGAAATAACTCCATTTCCAGGGCTCAATGCCCTGTTACCAACCGCAGGAACGGCTTTACTCATAATTGGAGGAATAAATAATAGTACTTGGACTTACAAAGCGCTTGCTTCTCCCGTCCCTAAATTTTTAGGGAACATTTCTTATTCACTTTACCTGTGGCATTGGCCCATTATTGTTTTTTATAAGATATCCATTAGCCCTAGTTTAATCAGCCACGATAAAGTTATTATTTTCTGTCTTGCAATATTAGCTGGTTATTTAAGCTGGAAGCTGATTGAACAGCCCACGGCTAAGATCTCAGTGTCTAATAAAAAAGGACAACTGTTAGGTTACTCAATGTTATCAATAGCTGCATTATCAGTTGTTAGCGTGCTAGCAATTAGCACCTCGTCTTTTAAATCTTCAGATCAAGCACATATTGAAAGCTATCTAAATTACAAAATGAAAGCACGAATCGGAACGTGTTTTTTAACCTCGGGTTATGATGATGTTAGTTTTTTTAACGAGGAGGAGTGCATTAAAACAGGTGAAACTAAAAATGTTTTACTGATTGGCGATAGCCATGCTGCACAATATTACAGCGCTTTAAAATCTTTATATCCGACGTTTAATATCTCCCAAATTAACGCATCGGGATGCAGGCCAGTAGTAGAATTTACCGATGTAAAATACTGCCGCAGGTTAATGGAAAAGGCGTTTACAACTTATATACCTGGTAATGACTTTGACATAATTTTGATCGCTGGACGATGGCTTGCCAATGACATTATTCCACTCGAAAAGACAATTCACTATTTTGACAATAGCACGAGTCAAATCATGATTTTGGGCCCAGTCATTGAATATAATCAGCCCTTGCCAATGTTACTAGCAAGGTTCGGCAGTTCGGCCGTTGGTGAAAAACCCCAAATAACCATTGCAAGGCAGTGGGACGAACGCACATCCATTAATGACCAAATAAAACAAATAACTAACGGTACATCCGTACAATTTGCATCCATTATTGATGCTATGTGCTCAAATGAAACGTGCATCACCATCACTAAAGAGGGGGTGCCAATACAATCAGATCAAAGCCACTTAACTGAAGAAGGCGCAACACTCTTATTGAGACGTATATTTGATGACAATCTTGAGTTACGATAATCCCATCGCTAGTACAATTTAAAATAATAACAACACAATTTACGGATAATAATATCAATGAAACTGATTGTTCAAATTCCTTGCTATAACGAAGAGCAAACGCTACCAGCCACGTTTGAGGATATCCCTAAAACTATTGATGGCATTGATATTGTTGAAATCATGATCATTGATGACGGATCTACCGACAAAACCATTGAAGTTGCCAAAAAACTCGGCGTTCATCACATAGTGGTAAACAAATGCAACCGTGGATTAGCCCGTACGTTTAGAACCGGATTAAATGAGTGCTTAAAGTTAGGCGCCGATATTATTGTTAATACCGATGGCGACAACCAATATGCCGGCTGGGACATACCTAAGCTCATCCAACCTATTTTAGATGGCAAAGCAGATGTAGTAGTAGGCGATAGAAACACAAGCGATGTCGCACATTTCTCACCACTTAAAAAATTACTGCAAAAAGTCGGTAGCAGTGTAGTACGCCGATTATCTGGTGTAAGAGTGCCTGATGCCGTTAGTGGATTTAGAGCCTATAGCCGAGAAGCCGCCTTACAACTTAATATTGTTTCACCATTTAGTTACACCATTGAAGCGTTAATACAGGCTGGCAAAAAACACATGGCAGTAGCCAGTGTGCCGGTAGAAACCAACGCAAAAACACGAGAATCTCGACTTTTCAAAAGTATTCCGCAATTTATAGAGCGTCAAGTCACTACCATTGTGCGCATGTACACTATGTACCAACCGTTAAAAGTCTTCTTTTTTATCGGCTTGATATTATCAACACTCGGATTACTACCGATTTTAAGATTTATGTATTTTTATTTTACCGGCGATGGGTCTGGACATATTCAATCCCTTGTTATTGGTGGCACATTATTCATTCTTGGTATTATTACCTTCTTAATTGCCTTATTGGCCGATTTAATGAACTTTAACCGACAGCTCATTGAGCAGACTTTAGAGAAAGTTAAAAGAATCGAATTAGAACAACAAAAACAATTAAAAAAATAACCACTCAATGAAAATACTGATAGTGACATCAAACTACCCAAGATGGATGGGTGACACCACAACACCATTTGTGCATAATTTTGCTAGGGAGCTAGTAAAACAAAACATTCAGGTTAGGGTTCTAGCTCCTCATTATGAAGGAGCTCAAACTAAGGAATCCATGGATGGTGTTGAAGTTAGGCGTTTTCGTTATTGGTTACCCTTACGCGGGCAAACAGTCTGTTATCAAGGTGGTGCTTTAGGCAACCTCAAGAAAAGTCCACTCAATAAACTTAAATTACCTATTCTAGTGCTGTGCGAATTATTAGCGCTGCTTAAAGAAGTTATTAGTTATAAACCAGATTGGGTTAATTCACATTGGTTAATTCCTCAAGGTTTTGTTGCATCCATTGTGTGTAAATTAACTGGCACAAAACATATCGCAACAGTACATGGTGGAGATGTTTTCGCATTAAACAGTAATATTCTTTTAATGTTTAAGCGCTTTGTCATTAATACTGCGGACAAAGTAACAGTGAATAGTTCTGTTACCGAGGCCAAGGTTAAAAAAATTGCCCCAATGACCAGCACGCCTATTGTTCGCATTCCAACAGGTATACTACCAGCCCCTAAGTGCTCTATTGAGAATGTACAATTACTTAGGCAATCGTTGCAACAAACAGCCGATGAAAAACTAATCTTATTCGTGGGACGTCTTTCCGAAGAAAAAGGGGTCGGTGATGCAATAAAAGCCCTTAAAATTGTACGAGACAAAGAACTACATGCCAGACTCATTATCGTGGGTGAAGGCCATGATAAAGCAACGTTTATAGCTTTAACTCAGTCACTCAAACTGAATGAATACGTTAATTTTATTGGATGGGTAGATAGTAAAGAGATCTACCCCTACTTTAGAGCATGCGATGTTTTTGTTGGCCCATCTAAACAAGCCGAAAGTGGCTGGATAGAAGCGCAAGGGTTAACGTTTGTAGAAGCCATGTTGGCTGGATGCCCTGTGATTGGTTCAAACAGCGGTGGTATTCCCGATGCAGTTCAGAATGGCAAAACTGGTTGGTTAGTTGAACCCAATAACCCTGTGGCATTACAAAATGCCATTTCACTTGTATTAACTAGTTCACAAAGTGAACTTGAACAAATCACTCACTACGCACAAAAATTTGCCGAAGATAATTACATCATCTCAAATGTTGTGAATACTTTTATCAGCAATACTTTTCAACGCACCAATGAAGGTGCCAAGTGAGTTGTGATGTCGATAAACCTACTGTTAGTTTTGTCGTGCCAGTATTTAACAGTAGCGAACAAGCCAAAAAACTGGCTGCTAGACTTACAGGTTTTTCAAACATTGATAAATGTGAAATTATCTTTGTAGATGATGGCTCTACTGATGCTTTAGTAAGTTCAAGCTTGCCAGAATCGATAAAACTCGTTTCTTTACAAGTCAATCGTGGTCGTGCCATTGCCCGTAATGAAGGTATAAACAAATGTACGGGAGAATATATTCATTTTCTAGATGTCGACTGTATCCCTGCAGATGACTATATTACAAAGTTGCTTGAACAAACCGCAAAATCAATCGATGTGGTTTTTGGTCACTTAGAGTTTCAGTGTGATGATATTTTCTACCAAAACTTCGAAAATGATAACCAGCTAGTGCGAGCAAAAGGAGAATGTAATTGGGAGTTGGTTCAAAGCTCGGCTTGTTTGTTAGTTAAAAAGGATCTGGTTTTAGCAATTGAAGGTTTTAGTAAAAAATTCAACCGATATGGCTTTGAAGACCGAGATTTTTTAATTCGCTTAAAACAACGTTTTCCAAATGCTAGTTTTGCTTATGTGAAAGCGTTAACTGTTTACCACAAAGACGAATTAACCCTCGATAGCTTTTTATCAAAGTTTTATGCATCGGGTAAATACAGTGCGCCAATCCTCAGAAAAGCGCACCCAATTGCCTATTCCCAGTCGGCTTATGCAAAAGTCGACGTAAATACTTCGAATATATTTTCTAAAATCCCTAAATTTTTACAGATGCTTTTTATAACTATCACAACCCCGGTTTTAAAAGGCATATTTCACCTAAGTCCAGATACTGCAAAATTAAAAGTATTAACGTTTAAAGCTCTAAAAGGTTTGGCATTTTTAAAGGGAACAATTAATGAGGGAAAATAAGCTGGAACACTTCCCTTTGGTTAGTGTATATATTACCACCAAAAATCGTCCTGAAATGTTACAAAGGGCGATAAACTCAGTCTTGGATCAAACCTATCCCAATGTAGAAATTATTGTTAGCGATGATGGTTCAACTGATGAAACACCAGACGTAATGGCTAAGCTAGTAGAGCAAAACGATAACATTGTTTACTTGAGGTCTGATGTATCTAAAGGGGCCTGCCACGCAAGAAATAAAGCGATACGCCAAGCAAAAGGAATTTATGTAACAGGCTTAGACGATGATGATAGATTTACACCAGTCAGAATCGCAGATTTTGTTAGAGCATACTCAGAAAATGTGTCTTTTCTGTTTTCACTGAATTATCACTATGATGGTGAAAAATATAGTCCTAGTCATTACTACAATAGGATAGTCACCAAAGATGATATATTTAGACGCAACTATATAGGCAATCAAATCTTTGTAAAAAAACAGACGCTTGTAGATAACAATATATTTTTCGATGAAGCCTTTCCTGCTTGGCAAGATTACGACTTTTTCACCAACTTATTATGTCAGGTAGGCCCAGCTAAGCGTGTATATAGTCGTAGTTATATAACTCATACCGATCACGAAAAAAACCGAATTACCAATCCCAAAAGAATTCTAGCGGGTTACCGACTTTATTATAAAAAGTATGTGCGTTACATGAGCAAAAGCCAACGTGTTTCTCTGGCCGTAAATTTAATGGTTTTGTCGGGAAAGCCTATCCCAGTTACGCTTAAAAAGCTTTGTGTTAAATATGCTCGCGTATGGGACTTATACAGAATAATTAAGAACGGAAAATAGGGATTTGTTCATGAAGCCTGATATATCAATAGTTATCCCTGTATTTAACGATTACGCGAGACTGCATTTATGTTTACAAGCATTAGTAACGCAAACGGGCGAGCATGCAATAGAGATCATCGTCATCGACAATGGCTCAACAAAGATTGATCAGTCAATCGTTAAACAATATCAAGCGCTTCCACAGGTCCAATTTATTTCTGAAACCAAGGCAGGCTCATATGCTGCAAGAAATAAAGGACTAGATGATTGTACTGCGGATATCATCGCCTTTACCGACAGTGACTGTATTCCTAGTGAAAACTGGATATCCACAGCACTGACTATATTTGAGAATCAAAAAGTCGACCTTGTTGCAGGTAATATACATGTTTTTACAACATCCAATGCAACTCAAACCCTATTAGAAACATATGAAACTGTATTGGCCTTCCCACAAAAAGAGAATGCACGCCTTGGTCGTTCTGTTACTGCTAACTTGATAATGCGTAAGACTGTTTTAGATAAAATAGGCAAATTCAAAGATGATTCTTTTTCTGGTGCCGACCATGAATATACAGGCCGAGCAGTGGCTCAAGGTTTTAATTTAATCTATGGCCAAGATTGTATTGTTGCGCACCCAACTAGAAGCAAAATGTCACAAATGCGCCAAAAGTTAAGACGCACCGTAGGCGGTTTTTATAGGTTGCGTAAGGAAGATTCATCGATGGCAGCCAAACTATCTTGGAAGTCTATTTTATTTGACTTACCTCCTCCCCTAAACGCATGGAGAGAAGCTGATGAAAGAAAATCAGAGCTTAATCTGACTACTAAGCAAATGGCAAAAGTGATGTTGGTGGCATATCACAACAAACTCTACCGTGGATGGTTAAAAGTAAGACTTAAATTAGGTTTAACTGGATTTATAGAAAGGTAAAGTGACTGTAATAGCCATACATGCTGATAAGCAGATATAAGTATTAACAAGTAATAACGTGATTTATTATTTAACCAGGCTACAAGATTTATTGATAAAAGATATCGGGTAGGCAATGTTTTATCGGCGCAATAGTAGCTTTAATTTTACATTAAGATGAATTCAACAAACTCATTTGCATATGTTTAGTTTAAGTACAGGCCAAAGCTATGGAAGATTAAAGTAATGGAAAAAAATGTTGAGTTTTCAATCATTATTCCCGTTTTAAATGATTACGAGTCAATAAAAACAACGATTCAAGCTATTCGAGAGCAAGAGTTTGAAGGGCGCTTTGAGATTATCGTTGTCGATAATGGGTCAAGCGATGGCAGTGCTTTATGGCTCGAACAGCAGACTGATATACAGTTTTTAATGCAAAAAGACTATCCCGGAAGTCCATATTCTTGCAGAAACTTAGGTATTGATATAGCTAAAGGGGATTACATTATCCTGTTGGATGCTACTTGCACGCCCTCTAAGCAATGGTTAGAAAGTGGACGAAAGTATATTAAAGAAACCTCCAGTTTACTATTTGGCGGAGGAGTTAAATTTAACTACTGCGGAAAAGTAACAGCGGGTAAAATTTTTGATTCTGTCACTAATGTTCAAATGAAACTTTCTATAGAGAAAAAGCAACAAGCTAAAACCGCAAACTTATGGGTACATAAGGTTTTGTTTGAAAAATTTGGTAAGTTTCGAGATGGAGTTCGCTCAGGCGAAGATGTGCGGTGGACATCCCATTGCACTGCCAATGGACAGCCTATTAGTTATTGCGAAGAAGCAAAAGTACTAAAGCTTGCCAGAGGGGCTACAGCGCTTTTTATTAAGCAAGTACGTGTTGGTAAGGGGCAGGTGGGAATCTGGAATACTCAAGGTAAAACCAGTGCCAATTTACTGCGTAGTTTTAAGTTGCTCAAACCCATGAGAAAATCAACCTTGGATAGTTTAGTACAACGGTGTGAAGATTTTCACATAGCAGGTTGGATGTATTTTAAGGTTTATTGTGTCTCATATTTCTCCGGATTAGCGACCTTGTTTGGCAACTTTATTGGCTTACTAAAATGGCGAAAAAGTTAAAATTAACAAACGTTAAAATCTACAAAGTCACTATTTTAAGGATCATAATTTCATAATATGTCGCAACTCACTGAACAAATACAATTGTTTGAAAAGCTAATTCTCGACCTAGCCATCTCAAAGCTTGATAAACTTATTGAGCTCGGTCACATGCCCGGGGGGCACAATGGTCCTTATTACGATCCTGAGACCCCTGTTAGAAATACCGCGCATTGGACGACCATATTCGCCTATTGTTACAAAAAAACAGCAGATGAAAAGTACTTAAATGCAGTAAAAACTTGTGCAAAATATCTGTTAAGTAAAAAAGCTAGGCCGATGGGGGCGACCTTTTATTGTCGCACCAATCCAAAGAAAGACTTTTCAAACGGTACTATTGGCCAAGCGTGGGCAATTGAAGGCCTAGTGGCCGCATACAAAGCGACTAAGCAACAAATTTATCTCGAAACTGCCAGAGAGGTTTTCTTGTTGCACCCATTCGACGAGAAATATAATTTATGGAAAGTTGTGAATGTGGACGGCAGTATTCGTGAATTTGATATGACATTCAATCACCAACTTTGGTTTGCCGCAAGTGGCACAATATTACTAGCAGAACTACCAGACCCCGAAATAAAGCGCCAATGCCAATTGTTTTTTGATGCTTTACCTAAGAAGATGTTACGAACCTATAATAGCGGACTAATTAAACACGCAGTTCGTAATTCTGAAACCTTAAAAGAAAAGTTAAAAAATATTTTAGATTGGTCAACAAATAAACTGCGGGCGTTGAAAAGTGGCAAAGACTTAAAGTACAAAGAAAATGGTTATCACCTGTTTAATTTGTACGCGTTTGCAATCGTTAAACAACATTATGGCAATATCGAATTTTTTAAAATGGATAAATTTCAAAAAGCCTTATCATATTGTTTTTCAACGCCATTACATGACGCATTAGAAAAAGAATGTAGAAGTCGCGATATCAATAAAATGCCTAAGGTAACAAGCGATAAAATTAATATTTATGGATATTCGTACAATGCACCTGGGTTTGAACTGCCTTATATTGCCAAGGTATTTAATAGTGAGTTGGATGATCAATCCGTACTGATATCGCAAGTAATAAAAAATCAACTAGAGTACACTTTTAATCAACAGCAACAGAGTTTTAATTTACAAACCGAAGACCAAGAAACACTAAATGCAAGGATTTACGAATACGTTAGAGGATTAGATTATTAATCCTATTATAGTCCTCCAGAATTATTGAATTAATTTATAAAGTAAATGTGAAGTCACTAAAAGGCAAGCCTCCAATTGATAATAATTAAGTTATTGAATCGCCTAAAATCCATGATCAAAATAGTTTTAATTAAGATTCTAAATATAAATCTAGTTGTTAATTTTTGGCCATTTAAAAAGCCAGTAATTCTAATGATGTCATATCCACATAGTGGTTCTTCATGGATTGGAGAAGTAATTTCAGAGATGGAAGGTATTGCTTATCTCAGAGAACCAATAACACAGCCTTATCTCAAAAAAATGAGGGGGGAAGTATACATTAGTTTCACTGAATGATAATTACGATGCACTGGAAGCTTATCAGAAGTTGTCCAATCTAGCTTTTGCTGGTGCTCCGTCAAATTATTCAGGAGTTACTAAGAGATTGACGCCTTTTTCAATATTTGGCAAAAAGAAAAAAGTTATTGATTAAAGAAGTTAATCCACTTGCTTTAGGCTTTTTTGTGAGTGAGTATAATCCTCAAGTTTTATTGTTGCTGAGGCCCCCCGCAGCTGTTACTTTAAGTTTTTACAAAAATGTTGGCTAGAAGCAAATGATACTCAGATACACTCAGATAAGAACAAAGATAAATGATGGGGGTTTGGATATAGTTACGGTGCTATTTTAAAAAAGCTACTTAACAATTAGTTGGAAGTCATTGTAATGCTCACATTCTTGAGTACAAGGACTTCGCTATTAGCCGCACGTAAATTTTAAAGCCTTATTGCTAGAGTTAGATATAAAACTCCCTCAAAATTATAACGCAATAATAAATATTGTTTCTCTGAATCTGAGGTTAAAAACGCGTTTCAAACAGAAAGAAATTCTAACGACATGGCGTATAAATGGAAGAAGAAACTAAGTGAAAAGGATGTTGATAGTATTAGGTTAGGGTATTTGGAATCAGGCTTAACTTATTACAAAGAAAGCGAATGTTGGAAGCTATGAGAGATATTGGATCTTGTTTAAAAATAAGAATAAAAATTTACAGCCATATTATATGAGAGCTGGTTTTATTCCCTCCAAGTCAAACTATCCAAATTTATATTTTGAGAGAAATAGATGTCACTAAAACGAAAAGCAATGACCGGCGCTTTGTGGAACTTTTCAGCTAGTGGCTTTAGCCAGATTATTAATTTTGCCATTTATGTGTTTTTAGCAAGGCTTGTCGATGTTGAAGGCTTTGGATTAGTTGCGTTTGCATTTTTAATAATTGAGTTCTGTTCAATTTTCGTTACAACCGGTATTAATCAAAATTTAATACAAAAAGAAAAGTGGTGCAATGAGTTTGCATCTAGTGCGTTTTGGTTTCTGATTCTCCTTTCAATTGGGATATCGTTGTTCTTATTATTGGTAATATCTCCAATTACATACTTCTTTTATTCGCTAGAAGCTGCTAATTTAATTTGTGCTCTATCTATAGTTCCCATTATTAATGGCATTAGAATGGTTCATAATGGGAAATTGCAGCGTAATTTCGAAAATAAAAAACTGGCAGTTTTTGACTCTAGTGGCGTATTCATCGGCGGGGGATTGGCATTGCTCCTTGCGTTTAATGACTTTGGTGCTTGGTCAATCGCTATTGGCAGAATATGTCAGAGTATATTTTCAACTTTTCTTACTGTTATAGGTTCTGGATTTAGGCCGAAAAGAAGCATTAAGTTAAACCATGTAAAAGCGCTGGTTGCATTTGGTGTGCCATTATTAAATATGGCAATAATGCGTTTTTTCGCTAATAAGACAATGGGTTTAGTCGTCGCATTGGTCATAGGTCCAGCTGCTTTTGCATTTGTTGCCGTTGCGAATAGAGGTCTGGATATTATCGGCAGTTTGACAATGCAATCACTTAATAAAATGGTTTTACCCACTCTTTCTAGGGTAGGTAAACTAGAGGTGCCAAGCGCTTATTATAGAATTACAAGTCTCACTGCTTTTCTAATTACTCCCATTTATTTCGGTTTGGGTGCAGTTGCGGAACCTTTAGTGTCGTTAACCTTTGGAGATAAATGGGCTGACAGCGCTATATTAATAACTATATCATCGACATTCGCACTTCCGATGGTCATGGGTTGGTATATTCCAAATGTTTTAGTTTCTCAAGGTTTTACTAAGGCTGCGTTCAAGGTTAGCTTAATTAATTTGTCGTTCAACGTAATATTGCCAATAGCAGCTTCTTTCTTTGGGTTAAAGGCTATTGTATTTTCTGCAGTGTTGGCAGTGTATATAAGCTTTCCTTTAAGATTTAAAATACTGAGTGCCTATACTAATATATCGTTGTTTCAATCTATCAAAAGAACATTGCCGTTCTCATTATCATCTGTGGCAATGTCCGTTTCTTTACTGACTTTAATCCATGGCGGAGTATTGGAAGGTTATAGTTCATTTATTCAACTAGCAATTCTAGTACCCACAGGGACTATCATTTATATTGTCTTATTACTTCTACTCTTTAAAAAAGACACTTTTATAGCTATTAGAGAGTTAAAAAGTATTAGAGGACATTAGGTTAACCAGATGCTCAGTGTTAGGCATATCATTATCAGGATATAACTCATGCAAACCAAATGCGTAAAGTATTTCATTAGATAATTTTAGTTGCTCCTCAGAAATATACTCACGCCAAGAGTTTAATGGGCTTTTGTTATTAACTATTGAACTGTGTTTTGATGATACTCGTGATTCACGCGTTATAACATCTTTAGGCAGAACACTTTGATATTTAAGTCCCAGTAAGTCATGAATTTGCTTTATTTCATTGTTAGGTTCTGTATAGATATTTTCGTAAAATACAGGTAATACTTCATCGATAGTAAATTGTCTGATCATTACTTTATGTAAAACACTCCATATCAGTACTTGATTTACCACAAAATCATTTTTTTTTGAAAATGATTGGATTACATTTTTATATGGTTGGAGATGGTCTTTCACTAAGTCGCGATTGTTCAAAAACTCTAAAGGATCGTTTTGCCAAAACCAATGTCGGGTGTTTAGTTTTGAACTTGCTACTGCTAATGGATTACGAATTAGTAAAAGTATTTTAATATCTGTTTGCTGCATTAAAGCCCATTTCGCAAACAAACTCGCGAATACATCTTTGACTAGTATACCTTTAAAGAAGAGTGATGAATTATCCTTATCTATCCAGTCGCTGGAAAGTTTGCCATTAAAAACCATTTCTACAAACTTATAGAGTGCTAGATTTTCTTTAGCGGGTCTCATGTACATGTTTATATCAAAATCTTTGGCTTGGTAAACATTGGCTGGATGAAATGGTTCAAATAATTCTCTATAGTATTTATGCGAGTTTAATAGGGAGGACAACCAGGTAGTACCGCTTCTTCCATCTCCAATGATCCAAATTTTTTCTTTATAATTGCTAGTTACATTAATTCTTACCGCTATTTTTTGTTTGAGCCTTTTAAATGCTGTTGTTTTTTTATGTTTGGCAACGTATGTGTGTTTTTTCAACGTAGATTACTTCTAATGTCGGATGCTTTGTTTCTTTTACGAATTTTAACTCTCATAGTCCGTGCGCATAACCTTAAAATTACTAAGGTTGATAACTTTCTTTCGCTTAAGCTAGCTAATATGATTTTTAGCATGGCTATTATGGTTGCAAAGTATGTAAGCATGAGTTGATTGTGATTAAATAGGTTGTCTATATTTTCTATATTTGCTAAACGGTTAGAATCCAAATAGTTATTTTTAATAGCGTTAACAGAGCTCTCTCTTTGTACTTTCATATTAAGGCTAGAGACACTTTTTGCATGAACGCGATACTTAAATAGAGACTGTTCAATTTTTACTGCTTTATGTTCTTTGATTATTCGGCACCAAAGCTCAAAGTCTTCTGCATGTATATATTTTTTATCATAATAAATCTTATCTTTAGGTATTACTGCCGTATTGAGCATTACTGTAGGATGCGCAATTGGATTTCCAAATAATAGCTCTTCTTTGCAAATGAAATATGTATTACTTACAGTGTTTTCACCTATTTTTACCCCATTAGAATCGATTTTGGTAAGTGACAGACAGCATAGTGCTACGTTCGGATTTGAGTTGAAGAATAATAATTGTTTTTCAAGTCTCAATGGACTGGATATGTCATCTGCGTCCATTCTAGCAATTAAACGCCCCTTACTTAATTTTATCCCTTCGTTTAAGGTTTCTATTAGCCCTCTATTTTCTCGAGATATGAGTACAACTCTAGAGTCTTTAAACTGTTTTAACAACACAAGTGATTTATCAGTAGAACCATCATCTATTATTATTAGTTCAAAACGAGTTTCCGTTTGGTCTAAAATACTTTTTACTGCTTCAGTGACATACAGCTCACAGTTATATACAGGAAGAATGATTGAAATCAGGACTTGATTAGCTGATGTGGAAATTCTGTCTATCATTATTTTTAATACTCCTCATTAGCCTCTAAATCCCAATATACTCTTGGAAAAGAATTTGAAGGATCTTGGGGCATCAATAAAGTAGCCTTTCAAAAAGTATTCTTTTACTGCCATTAAACGCCAATAGAGTGCGTTTTTACTATTATCCTTAGTTTCGATTTTATATGACGTTTGTACAACCTTTTTTAGTGTTCTTAACTGATAGCTTCTGAGCGATTTAAGTGTGATTTTATCTGAAGTGTTTGTCTTTTTAAGCTCTTCGTAAACAGTCCAAAAACCGAGAAGATGCTTCAAACTTTTTACTTCAGTCATTATAGAATTGTTACGAACTCTTCTTAAATAAACAACCAAAGGATATATAGAGACTCTCTTTAGTTTTTGGCTTAACAAAAGCTGTGTGGTGAATAAATTATCTTCGTGATATATGTTGGGATAAAATTGAATGTCAGACATAGCGCTTTGGCGGAAAATATACATACAAGCTGATGTATTGTATTTTTGTAACCTGATCATTTCATTAAATAGTTCTGTTCCTGAAAACACTCCCAATAAACTCGGCCTTTCGTAGTCAAAATTAATTAATCGGTACTTTTCTTTCTCGCCATCGTAAAATACTTTGCCGTTAAACATACAGCAATCTAAATTCTCATCTTTTAGATGTTTTGCAATGGGGCCTAAAGAGTTTCTTTCTAACACATCGTCACTATCAACAAACATAACATAATCATTAGATGCTATTTTAAGTCCTCGGTTACGCGCAATAGATAATCCCCCATTTTCAAAACTTGCAACAGTTAAGCGGCAATCTTCTGCGGCGATATTATTTACTATCTCTAGTGAGTCATCGGTAGAACCATCGTTAATTGCAATTAACTCAAGATCAACATTAGGCTGCTCTAATATTGACTCTAAACATTCTTTCAAATAGCTTGAGGAATTAAAGAATGGAACTATGATGCTAATTTTAAGCAATTTATTTCCTATTGTTGCGGGTGAAATACTGATAAGTTTAAACGCATATCTTTACCATAGCGCAAAGTTAGCAAACCAATTATTGTCATCCTAATAAATGTATATCGCTGGGTGTTGTTGAGCAACTCCCTGACAACCGCTGAACCAATAAAACCTGCGCCGCCAGTTACCAAAAATGTCATGTTTTCCACTACAATGTTGTCCTTCTGAAATGTGGACTACTCTTCCATTTGGAAGATATATGAATTTAGTTGAATGCCCTAATGCATTAACTTAGCATGTTGGCGTTATCAGCGAATTACATGCCAATCAGCTCTGTAATTACTTTAAACTTTTTAATACCAAAACTCACTTTTTTATTTTATGAAATAGTAAAATTTAAGCCTTAGGAAATCAGTGGCTATTCAGTTTACTGTTTATGAATTAGATAGTCGTTTACCTAGCTTCATTGAAGGCTTTTCAACCATTAAAAATGCCCATTTTGAAAATAAATAACTCGATATAAAGGAAAAAGAGAAAATAAACAGCAGCTTAGGTGTGTCACCATATATTTCGAAGTGTAATACCAGTAAAACTGCGAGTCCTATAAAAAGCATGTGATACAAATATATGCTGTACGATATTTCGCCTACATTAAATATAAACCTTGATAGCCAGTTGCTCTTTTTTATAGGTTTTGTAATTAATGCAATAAAGACAGAGATTAGCGCTAAAGCACCAAACATATTCCACTTATTTGAGAAAAATAAAATTTGTTCTGGCACTTGCACTATATCGTTTCTAATTAGGCCTGCAATTAAAGACACAATTAAAAATAAGAATAATGACAATATTAATGGCAGTCTAATATTGATGTTTAAGTATATTTTGGCTAACAGCACACCACCAAAAAAGGTAAATGCCATTTGAAAAACATCCAACCTATCCACAATAATTAACTTATTTGCATAGACTAAATACAATAACGCACTAATTAATACTGGATATATAAACGCCGGTTTAAATTTCATTAGAATCATGACTAGGGGCAGCATTAAATAATACTGAAACTCAACAGGCAATGACCAATAAGGGTATATAAACAATCCTTTAGGGCCCGTTAAATTGAATGTTAAAGATAAGTAGTGAAGAACATCAACTAGGGAATATTCTTTAAAAAATTGCGCCGCCACCCAAAACGTAGGCTCCGACGTATACAATTCTTTAAATACTTCAATAAATAATAAATACACGATTAGCGACACTGCAAAAGGGGGCCAAATCCTAAAAAAACGCTTAGCGTAAAACCCCCCTATTGAACCAATAGAGTTAACTTTACTTCTATTACTAATAAATAATGTGCAGCCACTAAGTGCAAAAAATAAATACACTCCGAATGTACCAAGATCGAGTAATTTTATTGGGAAAAAGTAACTTGGCTCATCTGTTATTGCGTATTGGGTCTCTGCTACTTTATAGCAATGTGAAATCAATACAAATATCGCTGCTATAGCCCTTAACCAAGTAAGCGAATCCAAATGGCGTCTATTCATAATTTCTCTTTATTCATGTTGGGAAATCAACGTTAGATAATCTGATGTAATCTTAATGCTTACATCAGATTAAATTCAAATCCCTTTGAAACCAATAATTTAATGGTAAACAACTCTGCTGCACTAATATACAATCTTTAGTGAATTTTTACCGAATATAGTGTGTGTATGCGACTCAGTAACTTACTTTTAAGCCTTTGCCTTTTATTAACAGCCACTTTAGGTGCTTTTACGGTATACCTGTGGTTTGGCATGCTCGCCGATTGGAGCTTTAACACTTTACTTTCGGGGCTTTGGGTGCCTGCAGTTGGCGTTACTCTATTCGCTATTTACGCTTTTTTGAAGGGTAATAATTATCAACACAGTGAGTTATTTGAGGATCCGCAGCCTAAGGCTGCTTCACTTCCTAAATTAATTTTTATTATTCCTGCCGGTATCGCTTTTATTATTGCGTTAGCAATGATTGCGTTAGGCATAGATAGTTCTTTTTTATTACCTTGGTGTTTTTTGGTCATTGGATTTGTACTTGTTATTGCCAGTACACTACCTGCACTCAGCATTGGCACTGAGAATAACGTTTCTAATAACTCGCTCTATTCTCCACCTTCCTATTGGAACAGCTTATTGTTAGCCGCCTTAGGCGCTGCTCTGGTGGGTTTATATTTATTTAGTAATGTGAGTAATGCGGATGACACTCACTTTGTCTCTTACATTGTAAGTTTGCTTCAGCACCCAAATTCTGTGATGTTTAGTAACGATGTCATTTTTAATGAGGGTAACAAAAATTTCATTTTTGCTTTGAATTATGGCCAATCTTGGGAGGCGCTAACCGCGGTTATCCATCAACTAACAGGTATTGATTATTTAGCGGTTTACTATTTTTATTTGCCGAGCTTATTTCTATTTTTCACGCCTATTCCTTTATATTATTTTACGAAAATATACTTTCCCCAATACGCGGTTGTTAGCGTGTCATTTGCCCTTGTTCTACTGGTGTGTTGGTCTACCTATAACCATTTACATGGTTTTTTCTTTCTCCCTCGTTTTTTTCAAGGCAAGGCTATTTTGCTGTCATTGTTATTACCAACCTTATTTTTGGTGGCACGGCAATTTTTACTACGACCGAGTTTGTTAAGCGGGGCACTTACAGGCTTAATATTGATAGCATGTGGTGGAAGTTCGAGTACTGGCTTATATATTTCGATTCTAGTTTTAGGCCTATGCTATTTAAGTTTTACCCCTTTAAATTGGCGTGCTGTTATCCAACGCGGTGTACTTATTTTATTACTTGCCACGCCAAACCTAGCGATGACCGTTGCTGTAAAGTCGAGCATGGGGGCCGTTGACAGCCATCAACAAGCTCTTAAACAACAAGTTTTCGATACAGTACAAGTAATGGGTTTTGAGCCTACTGAAACAATAAAGGAAGAAAAAAGGCCGACACAATCTATGTATTGGCTATTTGGAGATCACTATTATTTAACGGTGTTTATTTTAATGTTTGTTACACCGCTACTCATTGGTGCCTACAAACAACAAGAGCAAGATAAGGAACTAATACGTTTTTACACAGTGTTGGCATTATTTGCTTTTAATCACCCTCTAGCAGCATTATTAACTAAAGTAGTTGGACCAGGTAATTTAGTGTGGCGTTTTCACTGGATTATTCCAATGGGGCTAATATTTAGTTTGTTTGCGGGCTCAATACTCAATGCTAAAAAGGCACTTTTCACCCTTCCAGTTTTTCGCTTTACAAAAAATATGCCTCAGCAGCTTTTAACGTTGCTACTGTTTTTACCGATTTGTGCAATTGCTCTTTTGTTTTACTTCATTAGCTCCCAGCATCTTGCCAAGTCTTTTTCCGCTGAACCAATTACCCTAAAAGTAAACAATGAGGCAATGAGCATTGCCAAATACATAGTTAAAAATGAAAGGGATGATGACGTTGTACTGGCAGACGATTTAATCGCAGAACTCCTGCCTATGCTACAAAGGAAATCTACGCTAATTAGTTCAAGGCCACTATATTGGTCACAGCCTTATTTCAACAAAGGCGAAACAAAAATTCGGCAGCAATTACAATATTTAATTAATAATATGGATAGTGCTGATGACAACAAAATCATCTTTCTACATTCAGAGTTGGAGCGGCTCAGAGTAACCATTCTGGTTTATCAAATAACCGGAAACACTAGCATAGATTTACCCGAATTTAATTGTGAAAAACACGCAAAAATTTGGAATATTTGCACTAAGCGCATTTAGTTGCATGGTTACATCCAATCACCATTCTGGCATTTCGATTAAAGAGCCTAACGTTGGGTAATTGAATTACCCAACGTTAGGCTTGAATGAGGTAATTGTTGAATAGTGACCGTTATGAATATTCTTTAAACTCAGTATTTGGGTAAATGGCTTTAAGAGAGGACAAAAATATAGCTCTATTTTTAAAGTATGAGCCCTCGTATAAATTTACTTTTTTACCTAGTATTGAGGCACCAATAGATACATGCAATCGATCGGTATTAATGGTTTCAAATTTTGATAAATAATCAAAGAATCCAAAAATACCATCATGTTCCGTTCCCATAATACTTAGGTCGTAGTTATCCTCGGGAAGCTGAATTTTCCCTTTTGACTCCACATCTATTCTAAAGACGTTAGCTACTGCCTTTGTGGGAACAGAAGTAAGTAAAAGGGGTTCTAAAAAAAATGCCATGTCATGACAAAAAGTCGCATGTGGCATAAATGTCTTACTCTCATATTCATCGCGACGATAAAAAGTAAACCCATCAATATTAAATGGCTTGTCATAAGTAGACGGTAGTACCACTATATTTTTAAAATTATAGCGATCCATAATATTCTTGGCTGCTGTACCTAAATGCGAATAATGATCACACCAAGCCCCACCTCCAGCTAAAACAATAAGCTGATTCTTAAGCTTTGCTTTGGTTAGCATTAGGTTTCTTTTAAGTGAGCTGTGCGTCACCGGCAATTCAACATAGGGGATTTCAAAATGTTTGAAAAATGCCACAGTGCCAGCATGAATTAAAGCATCCCCCCAGTTGCCAGAATTCGACACATAAATAATGGGTTTATTATTTGATAAACTTAGTAAGTTTTCAGCTAATCCATAAAATTCTAATCGCATATTTACATCCCTACATCATAGTTAAATAAAGTTTTCAAAATACTCTTTCATACTTTCTTTATCTCGAACAAAGTGAAGCGCAACAAAATCCCGCCGTACAAATTTGTTAGCATATTTCAATTTTTTATACTCACTCGGGAATAGCATTAAGCGGCTTTCAAATGGTTTAATACCTTTGTCCTTTAAGCGTTGCGTAACAGCAAGATCTTCACCTAAATTACCATTCCACCGTTGCGCAATATCTTCCATGTCACTTGCTTGAATATTTGAGAAACAATTTTTAATTACTTTATTTTGAATGATGTATAAGCCTCCCTGAAAATATTTATAATTAATGTGACGGCCATCGCCTATTGCCTTTAAGTTACTTGTAGCAATTCGCTCAAATTTATCGCCACTTAAAAACAATATATCGGAATCTGTTTTTACTAAATAATCATCTTCGCTAGATTCTTCGGCCACTTTCAGAAAACAAGATAATTCAGCCATAGTTGTACTAATCGACGCCCAAGAAAAATTTTCAACTGGATAAAAAACCACATCACTATAGATGCGGCGAATTATCTGCTCTTGCTCAGATGTAAACGGTGCTTTTTGATCAATAAAAACCGTAATCGCATATTCGCAATGCACATTACGTATTAGGGATTTTATTGAAAGGCATAAATATTCAAAATCAGGGGCGTATGAAAAATACACGAAATTAAACTTTTTCTTAAGTACATTTTTACGATGACGCATTAAAAATAACTCTTTAATCCATCCCGAAATAACCTTTAATATCTCTCCTGATCCGATCGGAACTTGAAATATTATCATCTATATATTCTCTTTGATTTTAAAAAGTAACCTTCAAATAATGCTACTTTAAATAGGCTGTGAGTTATTCGAAAAATGATCGACTAATCAGGTATAAATTGATTTTTTGTGGCCGCCAATATTTTGATTAAGTGCCTCACTCGATTGCTATATACACCTCTGTTGTATCTGTTCGTTCCAATAAAGTGAATTACAGCTTGTCTTTCAAAAGGTTGTTCAGAGTGAGGAATATCAAAATTTTGATATCTTGGCCAAGGTAACACTCTAGGCTTACTAGTCTGTGCCACCATTACATTCGAAGCCACTTGTTCAGTACCCCACATTCTCCACTTTTCGGAACCTAATTTAGCTTCCATTTGAGAAGAAAATTCTAATAGGGTCTCACGACCAATTTGCCCTTTGGGGAAACCTGAAAAAGCAGCACATCCACGTAGGTATTTTCTGCCGGACTCAAAGAAAGGTATTTTAATAAAAGCTTGCTCTGACTGAGCTTGTATATGATCTGAATGCCAGCGACTTGCCATTCTTGACATGTAATTAGCACTAACGGTTTCAGGCCAAACTGGGTTACCGATACAAAAACCTTGTTGATTAAGTACGGCATTGTCAATTTCAGGGACGGGACCAATTGTTAATGTATCCGAGTCTAATTGAATGACATAGGCATCTTTTGCCAACTCAGTAATGTACAGTAGTCGCTCCCAGCAACCTCCCGTTGGAAAGCCTTCGGTGTTAATGTCTGACATTTCTACAATTTGAATGCCGGGCACATGGCGCTTGAGTAACTGCTTATCAGCTTCTGACAAGCTACCATCACTTAATGCTTTAATCGTACCTTTAGCAAAATAATACATAAACGACTTCACCGCTGCCAAATACATGTCTAAGGCCGCTTTATGCACTTGTGTAACGATGACGATATTATCAACAACGCGATACTCTAAGGGAGCACTTTGCCTTATTTTTTTTATCGTTAATAAAAATTGTTGTTTTCTAATAAATGTCATCAATTTATTCATATTAATAATTCTATTTTGACCTTAAAAGGCATCTGTTCCATCAATAAAAACGCAGTCTCACGACTCCAATTTTTATCACCTCTAATATCTTTTTGTACCAAAAATCCCAAACATCTAACTTATGTCTGACAGTAAAAATCAACACCATAAGTAAACTACTGTATACCACGGCACCAATCACTACATTTATTACCAGGCCCAATAGGGAGATTTCATTATTTACATAACAATATGTGAAAAAGGCATACATACCACTGGCCGAGATAAATGGAATGATTAATACACTTATCATTTTTCTTAATGATAAATGTATTGTGAATCTAGCGAAAATTAATAAAAAACAAAAAACTAATACACCGACAAACCCTCTGATCAGTGAAAACTTTTCTATGCTATCAAAAGAAATTGTCCAAAAGCATATCAACAGAAGGGCGATTCCCACAATGTCTCCGAATATACTACGGCCCGTTTTGTTTAAAAAATCAAAAAGGTTATTAGTAATGGCTGTTAGTGGGAAAGGTAGCATTAATAAAGCAAGGGATGACATTATTGGTGCTGTTTCGGACCATTTTTCACCTAAAATAACAGTGCAGAACTGTTGCGAAACAAACCACACCCCTACAATACAAGGGATAACAAACATATAAACTAATGCTAAATACTTATACGTTTTATCTAATAATTCTTTCGGCGAATTTTTAAATTGGGATAAGCCCGGAAACATTGTATTCGTTGCGGGCGCTATAATTTCTGTAAGAGGTAATAATGCGAATTCTAATCCAATACTATATTTCCCTACCGCACTGGTGGTAAATAATTTACCAACTAAAAAAGTATCAAGCTTACTTCTAGAGTAACCAATGACAGCTCGGAATATGATCTTTATAGAAAACAAAAATTGTTTTTTTTCGAACTGAAAATTAAAAGAGGGACGATATTCACATATTACATACGTTCCGATCATGTACATTATGGTGTGCGTAATCGCTCCACAAACTAAAGCCCAATAATTGGGGTAGAAATATGCAATGGACAAAGTTAACGCTGTTGAAAATATCTTACATGTTAGTGAGAGAAGGTTTAGTTTTTTAAAGTCGAGATTTTTCTCATATTGAACTATTCCAATATTTTTAAAGGAATCAATTAACCCAACCGAAGCAATAACAATTATGATTAATGCAACCTCCGGAGCACCAACAAAGGACGCTAAAGCATTAGAGGACAATATTAAAATAACGGTAATTAAACTTTTAATTAGTATTGAGAGTGTCCAGCTCGTATTTAATGCTATTGGATTTAAATCTGTCTGAGAAATGAGATATCTATTAATACCTAATGTGGCAAAGGTATTAAAAAAACCAATACATACTGTTGCAAGGGCAACCAGACCAAACGCAGCAGGCTCAATTAACCTGACTAAAATTAATGTACTCGTGATACCAATTAGTCGAGTTCCCCAAATACCGACTAGATTCCATAGGTATGCATTAGCTAACCTTTTCTGAATGTTCACTTAATATTGCGCCTACAGGTAAATTTGTCACGAGACATATACAATATAAGCATATTCATACGGCCGATGGGTGGCTAGGGGGTCGCTGCCCCTCAAGTGCCGTTATTTGCAAACAAATTACTAATGCAACTAAAAGGTACAATAATTCAAAATATGCTGCACTTAAGGCTGCCCCACCAACACAATAAGCTACGAGTGATACATGTATTGACCCCAACAAATTATGCTGCCACGTCCCTCTTTCAAAATGATGTTTTTGTAAAAACTTAATTTTCGAAAATGTAAGAAACAGGATTAATAAGAAAATAAATAAACCGACAAACCCTTGATTTCCCAATACTTCAAAATAAATACTATGGGCGACATACCCTTTTGTGGGTATTGGGGTGTCAACAAAAAAATTGAGGGAGTCCAAGTTATGGGCATAATCTCGCCACACAATATAAATTGCGGTTGCATTAAACCCATGCCCTATGAATGGATGGTCCATTGCGGCCAGTGTATTTATTTTCCAAGATGTGACCCGAGATATTAATGTATTTTCTTGGCCAGCTTCTTTGAGCGTATCCATCCGCTCAAACCAAGAGCTAGGCATTAAATTAACGGTGACGACAGCCATAAATAAAAAACCAAATATAATGGATAGCTTCTTACCATTCTTCCACCAATACACAAACCCTAAGACCAGCAACGCCACAAATCCGCCTCTAGACGCTGAGCCTAATATCGCTAAAACACAAAAAAATAGTAATACTCTCAAAAATTGTTTAATTAATTTTACTTTTGTTTCAGATATTGCATATAGCACTAGGGGAATTGTCATATTCAGGCCAAGTGCAACCTTATTGTTATCACCCAGAGGACCTAATATGCCACTCATCTTATGTCCGCCAGCACTCAGTAATACCTTTCCACCTTCCATTGCTCCGTAAAAACACAAGGCAAGAGTTAGAAAATAAATAATTCCTTCAAAGTGATCCTTCTTACGAACCAGTAACGTTATAAAAATAAAGAAAAGAATGCCTTTAAAAAACTCTTCTAAAGAGTTCCACATACCGTCATGCAGCGCATAAAATGCGACACCTAAAAAACTATGAAAAAGAAACAGCATCACTAGTACAAAAAGCGCAGTCAGCTTAAAAGGTGGTTTATTTTTCATCAAAACATACCCCCCCATTGTTATGAGGGAGAAAACCAAATTAAAACGAAGCGATAACGCTAAGCCATATACCCAATTTTGTAATGGATACATGGAAGTCCAAAACCACAAGTAAAGTGAAATAATAGGCGTGCGCAACCCGTAATAAACGAATATAGGAAAAATAAGAACAAGAAAGTAATCTCTCACTTTTCATCCTCTTTTTCTTTATCTGAATAGTAACGCGCAAGGTACAACGCCAAGAGCATATTCACTAGGTATAAAAATGAGCCCATATTAAGGTGTCCTTTTTAAGTCATCGCCGGACAATTCGGAGCTAATAATCAATTTGTTCATTGTCAAATTGATCTATTTTTGCACCATCACGTGACTTAATCCGGCCATCCATTCGGTTTCCGTACACAAGTGCATTGCTTTGTTCAAAACGAACATCAATTCCCAGCGTATTGATTAAGTCGTTATTATAAATTTGGCTGTCTTGCGCTTTGCTCAAATAAATACTGACATCGTTCATGCAATTAACAATGGTATTATTACGAATTATGCCAGCGCGATGTTCAAAATCACATTTTCCATCAACACAATACTGATTGCCGGTGCCGCCACCGCCAAGTGACAAACCAATGCGGATATCCTTCGAAGATGTATGTGGTAAATTCCACTCACAAGCCACGACATTATTTTCGATAACCCCATTAACACCGCCCCCTTTTAAATAGGCGCCATAGGTTACGCCAAATCCTTTACGCCCATTTTTGCCAAAGTCCGCAATAAAGTTGTTGGTGATTGTCCAGCTTTGTCCACCGACGACATCGATAGGAATCACCGGGAATTTAGTATTACGCTTCCATTCATTTAAAAAATTATTATGTTCGATTATGACGTTACTTGGATAGTGGCGGTTTTTGCCTTCTTTGCCTTGGCCGTTAGATTTGATATGGGCATTGAAATTAATAAACTGATTGTTACTGATATATATATGGTTAGCATTACCCACTAGGTGAATAGCATGATGTACCCACTCATCTTTTCCTGATATGCCTTTAAAGACTAAATTTTCAATTCGCCAAAACGGCTTGTTTAGTAAAAAACCCTCACTAGTGGCCATATTAAAAACCACACTCCCAGGTTGCGCGGCTTTCAGCACAATAGGGGCTAAAGCTTCTCCTGCACTGCGTATATCAATTTTTTTACCTGTAAATCGATACTCTCCGGGTTCAACGATAATTAATGTCCCTGGTTTGGCATGATTTAACTGGTGGATAATTTCTTTAGTACTGTTAACGCTAACTTGATGCGAAAAAGAGTTTTTAGTATAAAAATCTACTGCAGAGTATTGCCCAACACCTATATCATCTTTAGTTCGAGTTAATTTAAAATACGTTGGACTGGGTAATAAAATTGTCGCTCTTTTAATACCGATTAGAATGTACTTATGTAAGCCAGAATTCTGACTAATGTTCATTTCTGTATATTTCTTAATAAGTAGATTTAATTCTTGAAATTGTGGGCGAAAAAAAGAATGCGCCAACAACAATACAAGTAAACCGATTGCCAATGAAGAACCAATCAAGAGCCAGAATATTCTTTTTAACTTATTAAGCGATTTTAAAGTCATAATCCGTTAGTAGCCTTTCACTATTGATTCAGCGTTATTTTTCCAGGTGAGATTGCGTTGACTTATCGTCTTCTCAGATTGCTGCGCCAATTCAATACGTCGCTCATTGTTATCTAGCAATCCATGCAGTTTAACCATCATGTCGTCTAAGTTTTGCCGGTCAAACAGTACGCCATTTTTGTTATCTTCAATGAGCTCTTTAATATTGTCCATGTCCGGCGCCACTATGGCTAATCCCTTAGCAAAGTATTCAATCATTTTTAGCGGAGAAGCCCAAGGTGTGACTGCTGGTTGTAAGGCAATATCCATTTGATCAAGCCAGTAGGGCATATCCTCCCTTTTAACCAGCCCCGTTGATTCAAATTGATTGTCAAAACCCAGTGTTGAGGCTAATTTTTTTAATTCACTAATAACGGGACCATCACCTACTACGAGGAAAAAGAGGTCTTCTCTTTTTTCAGCCGCCAGTACAGTCATGACTTTATCAAGCTGATGCCATTCTCGGCAAAAGCCCACAAAACCCACCACCAGCTTATTTTTAAAACGTTCGGCTCTATTTTCGGAATCCTGTGGGGTAAATACACTGGTATCAACACCATTAGGTATTACGTAGATGCGCTCTTCAGGCACTCCAATTCCACGAACATAATTCGCCATTACTTGTGTTACCGGCAATACCCTATCGGCATTTTTCCACACATAGTTTTCTGACCACCTTGCTAACCTAGTTAACGCTATACCACCATATTTATTGCGCTCATCGTACAACGGAGAATTAACTTCTAATTGAAGCTTAAGGTTAAATAGTTTTTTAGCCCAAATACCTGAAGGAAGAAACAAATTACAACGTTCATAAATAGCATCGGGTTTATACTTTAAAATGGCGTAACTGAGTTTTAGAAACGCATAAAAACTATATGAAAATTCAAGTAATTCATAAAATGCTTTAGGCAATTTGTTTTTTAATACATCGACCCAACCGCCATCGCTACCAAATTCGGAATTTTCGGCCACCTTGGGGGCGACTACAATAACCTCATGACCTAATTCACGTAATGCCTTAATGATTTCAGCGACATGCACATACTGCCCGTCTTTTGACGCAATGCGATGATGGTAAAGTATTTTCATAATGTGGCAGCCACCTTGCTAAAAATATTTTTTTGCCCTAAAGACGTAGCCATCCAATCAAATTGTTCCGCATATTGCCGAGTGTCAGCGCGAGCTGGGGGGTGTGCTAATAACGTTTGTATTCCCTTGGCTATAGACTCCACTTCTCGCTCAACTAATACGCCGGCTTCAGGCTTAGTAACCACTTCTGGCGTCCCCCATACATTGGTTGCAACTACGGGGGTACCTGACGCCATAGATTCTAACAATACATTCGCCCAGCCCTCTCGGCTGGACGCTAGCACATTAACATCCGCTGCCATGAGCCATTTATTAAGTTCTGGTTGTGGTAAAGCGCCCAGTAATTTCACACGTTCGAACAACCCAGCCTTGTTTATTTGCATTTGTAATTTGTCGTGATCAGGGCCGTCACCGGCAATAACCAAAGTGACATCGGGCAGACGTAGAATGGCATCGATCACTAAATAATGCCCCTTGCGTTCAATTAGCCAACCAACAGACATCACTAATTTACCAGTGATATCTAATTCTACTTTAAGTTCTTGTTGTCGAATTTCACTGGAGGCTTTAAATAATTGAAGATCGACACCATTGCGTAACGTCGTTACCTTATCTTCCGGTGCACCTAGCTTTAGCATTTCATCTTTTAGCGCTTGGCATACCGTAATCATATGAGCTGCTTGACTAAATACTCGCTGGATCATCTTTTTTGCTTTAGGATTTTGTGGGATAAGATTGATATCCGTCCCTCTGGCTGTACAGGTAAAGGGTATGCGGTATTTTTCTGCCACGCTAGCAATAGCGACACCATCAGGATAGAAATAGTGACCATCAATTAGGTCAATTTTGATCCCTTTATTTTTTAGTTGCTTAATAATTTTTGCAATGGCCCAGCGCATAAAAATTGGCGTTAAGTACATACCAACTTTTGGAATAACAATATATCTAGGATGATAAATGGTAATGCCATGGCGTTCTTCAACCGGTAAAACTCCGGCATATTTCGCATATTCACCAAAAAAACTTGATGAAAATGGAAACCAAGGTACCGGCGCAATGACTGACGCCTGAATGTCTGGAAAATCGTTGAGTAAATGCCGCAGACGAGTTTCGACAAACACTCCATGTTTAAAATCAATATTGTTCGGGTACAAACTAGATATCGTCAGAATATTCATTTCTTCGTTTCACGCTCTATAAATTGGCCCAGCATCATCAAGGTCCAAAGCGCAGCAGAATGATCTTTCTTCTTAGACAAATGCTGGTTTACCATAATATTGATTTTTAATGGGTTAAATATCCCCGACATTTGAAATGATTCAGATGTTAATAATTTCACCATTTTTTCTTTAAGTGGCCCGCGTAGCCACTCCGCAAGCGGAATGCTAAAGCCCATTTTTTTACGATAAAGATTGTCATAAGGCACATGGGGTTCAAGGCTTTTCTTGAATAACGCTTTACCTTCGCCAGACCGCAAATTTTTTGCAGAGGGTAATCTGAATGCCCATTCTACAAATTTATGATCAAAGATGGGCACTCGCACTTCTAAGCCATGAGCCATACTAGCGCGATCCACTTTTGTTTGAATATCGCCGGTAACCCAGGTTTTAAAGTCTAAATATTGAACCTCTTTTAATTTATCTTTAAATGACTTACCGGTTAATGTTTTTTCAAAAACCTGAGCGGAGGTGTAACCCTTTAATTTTTCTTTAAATGCTGCGCTGTAAATGCTTTCACGCTCATCAGTGCGTAACTTACTCATACTATTTAAATAGGCTTGGCTACTAGAAAGGGCAAGTGATTGAAATGTTGTTTTTGCTCTTAAATACTGTGGTGCCCAATCCAACTTGGGATACCAACGGCCTAGCAAACCAAAAATAACTCGCCTGAAACGTTCAGGCAGTAAATCTCTTAATTTTTGTTCTGCCATGTGCAGGCGATAACGACGATATCCAGCAAATAACTCATCCCCACCATCCCCAGAAAGTGCCACCGTCACCTGTTTTCTAGCCATCTCACACACTCGATAAGTAGGTAACGCCGAACTATCGGCGTAAGGTTCGTCATAAATGTCAGTCAGCTTGTCTATTAAGGCAAAGTCTTCATGATTGATAATACTGGTTGTATGCTGGGTGTGGTAACGGTCTGCAACAAGTTGCGCAAAATCTGTTTCATTATATTCGGGGACATCAAAGCCTATTGCACAAGTGGTAATAGGGTCGGTTTGCAATTGCGACATCAACGCGACAATGGCACTGGAATCAACACCACCAGAGAGAAAAGCACCCAGTGCTACTTCAGCTTCCATCCGCAGATCAACGGCTTCTCTGAGCCTTTCAATTAATTCACTTTGATCAACCTGCTTTGTGAATTCAATAGGATCGGTAGGTAAATCCCAATATTGGACAGATTCAATAAATGCTGGAACATCTCCTTGCTTTAATAGCAAATAATGGCCCGCTTCCAATTTATAAACGTCACGTAAAATACATTTAGGATCAGGAACATAACCAAAGGTCAGATAATCTTCTATGGCTTCATTACTAATCTCATTTGGACATAAAGAATGTTCACGCAAGACTTTTAGTTCAGAACCAAAAATAACACTGCCGTCGGGCAACAAGCTGTAATGTAGTGGCTTAATGCCTAGCCTGTCGCGAGCGATAAATACTTCTTTTTTATTATTATCCCAAATAGCAAAGGCAAACATGCCACGGAAATGCTCAAGACATTGAACGCCCCATTCTTGCCAGGCATGTAGAATAACTTCAGTATCACTATTTGTTTTAAACGTGTAACCGCGTTCAACCAGCGTTCGGGAAATATCTTTGTAGTTATAAATTTCACCATTAAAAACAATGCAAACGCTGTCATCATGGTTATAAATTGGTTGGTGACCACCGGCAAGATCGATTACCGACAATCGGCGGTGGGCTAATCCAATTCCACCATCAAAATGATATCCCTCATCATTTGGTCCACGATGTTGTTGTTTATCATTCATTTTTTTCAGCAGTTGTTGATCAACACTAAATGCAGATGAAAAATTAAATATTCCCGCTATGCCACACATGACTATCTACGTCCTAACTGTTTGATAAAGTTGTTGGTACTGCTGAACCATTGCTGCTTCACTAAATAATTTCTCGACTTTTTTAACAGCATCCAGCCCATGACGGTGCCTTACATCTGAATTGGAGCAATAATAACGCATTGCTTCACCAAGACCTTGAATATCAGATTTTTCTATCAGCAACCCTTGCACATCATGTTCAATAATTTCTGGGATCCCACCAACGCGGGTACTAATAATGGGCACTCCTGAAGCCATGGCCTCAAGTATGGTCATTGGAATTCCTTCTGCTAGAGAGGTTAATACAAACACATCAAAGGTTTGTAATAGCTCGGGAATGTCGTTGCGTTCTCCTAAAAATTGGACTTTCTGCCCAAGGTTTAGCTGTTTAGACAATGCCATTAGTTGTGCTTTTAATTCACCATCACCAATGACGCAAAGTTCTGCATTGGCATTGGGCTCTAATAGTAAAAACGCCGCAAAACCACGTAGCAACATTTGTTGATCTTTAATCGGTGATAATCTGGCTATTGTTGCAAAACGAGTAATAGCATTATTTTTGGCATTGTCGCTACACTTAAATTTGTCGAGATTAATACCGTTATAAATGAGCTTTACGTTACGTGCTGATATGCCGACCTTTTCAATAAGCCAAGATTCTAAGTCTTGTGAAACGGGTACGAAATAATCAATAAATGGCGACACTATTTTGCGCAATAAATTGTGCTTCCAGTTTTTACCTTCGGGGTCGTATATATCTCGTCCATGTTCAGCATGAATATGTCCTTTTATTCCCGCTAATCTAGCAACTGGATGATATTCTACCGTGGCCAAATTATAGGTATGTAAAATATCGACATTCCTGCCTCGCAACACATTGTAAAGCCGTTTGTGTAAAGATAAGTCTGCCCCAGGTCGCTTATCTAAGGCGATAATGTCAATATCACCAGTCAACTGTTTAGCGAAGTCTGATGCGGTAGTTAACGAAATTATGATATGTTGGTAACCATTGCTGGGTAAATGATTAATACAATTTATCATTACTCGCTCTAACCCACCGACATCCAATCGATAAATTAAGTGCGCAATTGAGATTACTTTGTTATTCGATACCATGGGCATCCGCTACTGATGTTAATACACCCTCTAATTCAGCGACTAATTGCCCTATTTCGTCATGACTCAGTGAATTAAGTGGGAAGGCAATGGCGATATACCGTCCAGCACCTTGTCCGCCTAGCAACTTGTCTTTCAATTGCTCCAGCTTAACGTCACTTGAAGACACAAAACGCTTATTGCCCACTTGATACCAACCAACCTTATTAAGATTGTTAGCATTTATGGAAATTAACTCACTTAACTCAACTTTTTCACCGCTATCATTGAAATCAATAAGCGATGGCGCATTGTAGCTATAAGTATCGATATTGAAGGTACGATTATCTGTTTGAATGAGCTCGCTCTCATCAGCATCAAATCGATAATCAGCAATATAGACCTGCACCGAGATATTATGCCAATGCATTTTTCCCATAAATGTACTATGGGCGTTTGGAAAATGCGGTTGCCAACGCAAAGTTTCAACAGATTCGAAGCGTTGCGATAGCAAACTATAAGGCAAACGTTCATTGGTGGACTGGTGGCTTTGTGAAAGGTAGCTAATAAAGATGGTTGGTAATATCAATAATCCTAAAATAATGCCTACCTTCAGCATCGTTGTTTTGTTAATTGGGGAGGCAATATCGTTAAGTTGAGGAGCCAGCACATCAGGTTCAAATTTGTCTTGCCATAGCTGTCCAATAAAAAACAGAATGACAATAACCAGCATGAAGAAACCCCAACCGTACACAAGATGATCCGCACCAACTGCAACGGTCATGTCACTCACATAACCTAAATACACAATTCCAAAAGCCCTGAAACCGTTGGCTAATATTGGAACAATAATACAAACCACAAAAAATAAGCTGCGTTTCCACCAAGATTGATAAAACATGTATGCAAACATGGTTCCCAGCGCAACGGAAGCAATTAGGAAACGAATTCCAGCGCATGCTTCAGCAACCTCGAAGATACCATTAGGTATAAACAGGTATAGCCCATCCCGATAAACGGGCACACCAAATACATTTAAGAGAAACACACATAAGTCTGCAGTAATTTGCTGAAGTTGCGGTACTAGCTCTGCACCCATTGGTACACAAAAAATAAGGTACATCATTGGGAATAATATTAAGCGATAGTAATTCCACCCCAAAACAAACCAGACAATTGCATTGATGCTGACAAAGATTGCAAGCTGCTCAATTAGATTTATTCCAGCTAATCGCCCCACCAACCACAAAGTCTGTGCACAAAACAGGCCGATTACAGGTAGCCAAAAACTACTACCAATGGTGCTTTTTAAAAGATGTTTTTTTTCCCAAATTAAATAGAGACTGATAGGCGCAATCAAAAATCCGTAAGTATAGGTATTCGAATTCATCCAGACATTAATCATGCCTACTAAAGTAGACCAGTTAACGATTATCCAGGTTAGGCCTAAAAGGATACCGGGGAAGAGTATGCGATTTTGCCTAGTCACTGTCATTTCTCCGCTCGAGTTTTGTTAGCATTTAATGCTAAGAACTGAAACAAAATGGATAACGTTTCTTGCCAATTCAAATTATTTGTCACCCAACTTCGACTAGCATTTGCTGGCTCAGGGCATTCAATAAAATGGCACACGGCATCAGCAAAATTGGAGGGGTCATTAGTGGCAACAATGGATTCGTTTGTCACTTCAATCCCTTCCATGGCCATTTCGGTGCATACAATGGGCTTTGCAAGTGACATCGCTTCTAATATTTTATTCTGGATACCTCGGGCGATTTGTAATGGAGCAACGGTCACCTTCGATTGCAATATAAAGGGTCTAACGTCCCCCACACGACCGGTAACAGTAATGCCATTGAGACCATTTAAAGCCTGAATTTTTGCACTCGGATTACCACCAACCACATAAAAAGTAGCGTTGGGATATTTACGACGTACAACTGGCCACACATTTTGACTAAACCACAAAACCGAATTGATATTGGCCCAATAATCCATGGCGCCGGTAAACGACACATCAATATCGACATCTATTGGCTTAATGTCAGCATTGTTAGAATCAAAATACTCGCTATCAACACCATTTAGTAGAAAGCCCACCTTGTGGTGTTCACTGTCAGGGATTTGCTTTTTGTATAGCTCGGCTTCTTGCGGGGAAACAAATAGAGAATGCTGAGTATTATGCGTAATTGTCCGTTCAAATCGTCTCAATGTGCGCCACTCACGCTTATACACCCATTTTTTAATTGGATTAGCTTTAACCGCATATTGCAGCCATTTGTCAGAATCAACATCGACGAAATCAACCACAGTGTGTAAATCTGGTTTGCTTAAAATATATTGCGCCATGGTTGATGAAAATACTAATGCCTGTTTGATATTGGCGGATGCACAGGTTTGATCGACCCAATGTTGCATCTTTTCTCGATGATAATAAGGCACAGAGAGAGCTTGGCCTGTGAGTAACCCTGTCACCGACTTTACTGTCGACCATTTTTTATTCATCGGTAATGCACACACCGATGCACACCATTGCTGTAGTTGGTCAATATATTGCAAGTCAAATGCATCATCGACAAAGCAGCCTAAGTGCACATCAAATTCTTGTTGCAACACCAGCAACATATTAAACGAACGGATCTTATCGCCTTTATTCGGCGGATAAGGAATTCGATGACACAAGAATAAAATGGCTGGTTTTGACATCAGTATTAACCCAAATATTTCGACAAATAAGGTCCGAGGATACGACTAATGCCAATGGGTAACTTCTGCCAAAGATGAATAAACAATTTATATTTGGGATTATTAGGGCTTAAATTGGGTAAGCTCTCGACTTTAACCAAGTGATATTGGTAATGCAGTGCAACCGGCTCCATACCCCAATTTTTTTTATAACTAAAGGCGCCCGAGTCGATTTTACTACGGCCAAAATCAAAAAAGTTGCAACTCATGTCACGCTTGGCATGACACATAAGTTGATAATACATAAGATCATTACTTTTAAGGTTTCGTGCATCGGGTGTGCCACCACCGTAATAAGGTAGAACCTGACCTTTATAATAGAAACTTAATACCGACGAAACCGACTTTCCGTTATTTTTTACCGTCAACACTTCACAACGCTGTTTAAATACGTCTTTGAGGGTACGAAAGTAATTTTTAGGAAAAACGGGGGTGCCTAGATTACGCACGCTTTCCGAATAAATCTGGTAACACTCATCAACATTATCATTAATATCAAACTCCAGATCATTTTTAAGAGAATGTCGAATGACTGCCCGTTGCTTTTTCTTCACTCCGGCGAGTATGGCATCATCATCTTCGGCCAAATCACAACCAAACGACACGTGGTGATTGCGAGTCACTAACTGATTGTCACGTTCAAAAGGGTAACGAAGCTCTAGATAATCTACGCCTAAGGATTCTGCTAATTGGATGGCCTGTTGCTCCAGAAAGGTAAATACTTCAGGCTCATCACTGGCCACTCCCCCATAGACACAGAAAGGCGTTGAAATCAGGGCATTGCCAAATAGGCGACTTTTTTGATGCACCAAAGGTAATACACCAACAATTTCATCCGCTCTTGTGGCATACAGGAAATGACACCCATGCCCATAGGCACTTTCGATAACCTGTTTCCAGCCGGATAAATGAAAAAAACTGCCCGACTGGCAGTGATCAACAAAATTATCCCAAGCGTCATTTAGTGCTGACTCTGAGGTCAACTTCCCTACAACTAAATCTGACAAGCTAACTTACTCCGTATACATCCTTCATGGTTGACCAATTAAAATCAGTCAGTAATTTTTCCAATTTGTTATAAGTTTTATCTAAATTAATGTAATGGCGGAAGTTGGACTTCCACGAGGCCCCTTCAACTCTGGGCTGATCCGGGTCAATTTCCCAAGGGTGAAAATAAAATGAATAAGGTTGTTTTTCTACGCTTAAATAGCGTTTGATTAATGCTTTTGACAAACCATAAGGATATAAACGGAAGTAACCACCACCACCAATGGCGACTTGCTTGCCCAACACCTTCAATGTGGGAATAGGGATCTCAGTGATATTTTCTTTACGTAGATAAGTGAAACGCGGCCAGTCAGGCGTGCCATACAGATCATGTTTAACAGGATAAGTGCTAGAGCTATATTTGAATCCTAATTCGACTAGGGTTTCGAATGCCCATTCATTGGTATAGCCAATAGAAAAACTCGGTGCTCGATAGCCTAAAACCGGCTCACCTAATAGTTGTTCCAAATGGTCTTTGGAACGAGCAACATCATCGTGAAACACTTGTTGTGTTTGCTCGGAAGCTCGGCGATGGGCATAACCATGGCTAGCCACTTCATGCCCACGTTGATGAATGTCTTTAACCAATTCCGGATAACGTTCGGCCACCCAGCCTAAAACAAAAAACGTAGACTTCACCTGCTTCTGGTCAAATAAATCCATGAGCCGATAAGTATTGTCTGCGACACGAGGTTGGTATTGCTGCCAATCATCCGGTGAAATAACCTTATCAAACGCAGACACTTGGAAAAAATCTTCCACATCTACGGTCATTGCATTAATTGTAGGAGAAAGTTTTTGCATGTTAAATCAACTACCTTCCTTTGCCGAATAATACAACTTCTACCGTACGAATAAGAATAAGCAGATCCAGCATTAAGCTCTGATGCTTGACGTAATACAAATCAAACTTCAATTTTTCCATGGAGTCTTCAACACTAGCGCCATAGGGATAATTTAACTGCGCCCAACCCGCCAAGCCCGGCCGTACATTATGACGTTGATTATAATAAGGAATTTCTTTAATTAATTCTTCAACAAACTCAGGTCTTTCTGGGCGAGGGCCAATAAAGCTCATTTCGCCACGTAACACATTGAGTAACTGTGGTAATTCATCAACACGGTATTTGCGGATAACTTGCCCGACCTTAGTTACTCGCACATCATTTTGTGTAGCCCACTTAGCCCCGTCTTTTTCCGCATCAATGCTCATGCTGCGAAACTTAAGAATTTTAAATAACTTACCATTCATACCAATACGTTCTTGTTGGTAAAAAATAGGGGCCCTTAAACCATCTTCGATCCAGATTGCGAGGATGGCACCGAGCATCAATGGCCAAGCAAAAAGCAACACAAAAAATGCTAAAAAGGCGTTAATAACGTAATTTAACGCATCCCGCAGATAATTGTGAGTATGAAAACCATTGGAATATATAACCCAACTAGGATAAATCATATTGACCACAATTTGACCTGATTCACGTTCCATAAAGTCCAAGATATCAATAATTTCAATACCGCGGACTCGGCAGTCAAAAAGGATATCAATAGGCAACGTACCGCGACGTTGGTCACAGGCAATGACAATTTCTTCAATGTCATTGTCGGTCAGGAAATTTCGGAAATTATCATCAATAGAAACATGAATGAGTTCTTCATTTTTAATGCCATTATCGCGATTATCACCCGGCATGGGGATAAAACCCACCAACTCAAAACCAAGTCGGTCCACATCTCGACGCATACGCTGTTCAATAATTGCCGCACGCTCGCCCGCACCAATTACCATGATTCTATTTTTGCCTAGGCCCAAGGCGCCCATTTTATTAGAGAAATAACGAAACAATGACAGCGAAACAATAATTAAGCCCGAGGCGATGGGCAAATAATAGGCATGCATACTCATATCTTGCAGTAAAGTGCTGCTGAGTAGCTCCATAACAAAATAGGCAATTGCTACACTTACGAAGATTCGCCGTAATATACCTCGGAAAGATTCACGTAATTTAGCTTCATATAAACCCACCGATAACGCCGATACCTGCACCAAAATAACTAACAAAGCGACATTGATGGCTAAGTGTTCATTAGTGGCGGGGTTAAATGCAGTGGTTTGCGTCACTATCCAGTTAGACAGATGGGATACATACGCAATAAGTACAGCTTCAATTATGACCAATATATTGGAGCGTCTTACCTGTTTTCCTTTACTTGGGCCCATTAATGGTTCTCATTTTAAAATTTCTTACGAACGAGGCTTACACAATTATTGGCATTTACCACAATGATTCAAAATATCCATGTGAAACACCTGTTTACATTGAGTTTTCGCACGTACGTTTTTAGATACAACTTAGCATTTTGGTTGCTAATCTTATTGAATCTGTTAAAACTAAGCTAATTTATTTTTTAACTTTGCTATTTTGTGGAAACTGTACATGATGAAAACGAAAATAACACCTGTTGCTTGTATGTTTTTGTTATCAAGTCTTATTGGAGGGTGTAGCACTTCTACTCTTCCCGCAGCTACAATCAGGGCTTCTTTAACAACAACAGTAGATGACTATAATTATTTAATTGGTCCTGGAGATAGATTAACTATATTCGTTTGGCGTAACCCTGAAGTTTCAGGTTCATTTACTGTTCGGCCAGATGGAAAAATAACCACTTCACTTGTTGAAGATTTAGAAGTAACAGGGCGTACGCCAACTCAACTTGCCAGAGAAGTTGAAAAAGAGCTCTCTAAGTATATTAGGGATCCCATTGTTACCGTGAGTGTAGGCGGATTTGTTGGGCCGTTTAGCGAACAAGTTCGGGTCATTGGAGAGGCTACAAATCCAAGAGCTATCAATTATAAAGAAGACATGTCCCTGTTAGATTTAATGATACAAGTGGGCGGCATTACCCAATATGCGGATGGTGATGGGGCTAAGTTAATTCGTATTGTTGATGGTAAACAAATGGAATACTCAGTTTTCTTAGAGCAGCTAATTAAAGATGGCGATATATCAGCAAACGTCGACATCTTACCCGGCGATATTCTAATTGTTCCTGAAGCTTGGTTTTAACGTGGGGCAAGTAACAACTAAAATGGGCACAGCATAAAAATGTTTGCAGTTACCATTTCAATTGTTTTCAGTATTTATTCGTTTAGTATTCAGTAAATTACGTCGTCATTTTTGTGAGCAGTAAAATATGATTGGGATTCGGAAAGCACTTGATGAAGTGCTAACCTATGTAAAAGGTATTTGGATAAAGAAACGATATATTATTATATCGTGTTGGCTTATCTGCCCTGTTGGTTGGAGTTTAGTAGCGACAATGCCCGATGTGTACAGGTCGTCAGCACGAGTATTTGTTGACACTAACAGCTTATTAAGACCGATGCTTCAAGGTCTAGCAATGTACAGTGACCCACAGCAGCAAGTTAGTTTAGTAGCAAGAACCTTGTTAACTAGGCCCACTCTTGAAAAAATCGCCAGAGAGGCAGATCTAGATATCACTGCCAAAAACCAATCAGAATTAGACCGAATTATAGATGGTTTAAAAAGTAACATAAGACTTAGCGGAACCAGCGATAAAAATAACTACACCATTAGTTATTCTTCACAAAACCCCGTTTTAGCGCAAAAAATAGTGCAAATTACTTTAAATGAATTTGTTGAAACGTCTTTAGGATCAAGTAGAAAAGACGGCGACTCTGCTGAAGATTTTTTGGATAAACAAATAAAAGAGTACGAGCAGCGATTATTGGAAGCAGAACAACGAGTTGCCGATTTTAAAAGAAGTCGCATGGAACGTACTCCTTTTGGTGTTAATAATTATTACTCTCAGATGGAAAACGAAAAGTCACAGCTTGCACAGGCAGAATTGAGTCTAAGTGAACTAAATTCGCAATTAGATACAATTAATGAACAGCTATCGTCAGGTCAACCCATAATAAATAGCGGCGAATTAGTAGATAATCCAAATATTTCTAGCTCATATGATAATAGAATTCGCTCACTCCAAGCCAGAGTGGATGAAATGTTAATTCAGTATACTGAGCTCTATCCTGAAGTTGTTAAAACGAATTTACTAATTGAAAGATTGCAAGAGGAAAGAAAAAAAGAACTTATTGCACTTAGTGAAGCAGCTACAAATAATGCGTCACTGAATAGATATGGTAATCCAACCGATAATCCCATTACTCAGGGGATTAAAATCAAAGCAGCCAATATAGAAAGCGAAATATCTTCATTAAAGGTTCGTATTGAAGCTTACAAAGTAAACGTTAAAAAACTGGAAGAAAAAGTTAATCTAGTTCCGCAAATAGAAGCTGAATCTCAAGCACTGAATCGAGATTACAGTATTATAAAATCTAAATATATGACAATGCTGCAACGCAAAGATGCAGCTGAAATGTCTAGAAAGATTGATGCATCCGTTGATGATGTTCAGTTTAGAATTTTAGAGCCTCCTAGATTGCCCAAAAAACCATCTGGTTCAACCCGTTTGGTTTTTTATACTGTGACTTTAATTTTCGGTTTTGGCGTAGGTGCTGCCATCGCATTTTTAATTAGCCTGATTAATCCTGTTGTTTTCAGTCCATATCAATTAACCCAGCATTTTAGCGTGCCAATTCTCGGGGCTGTTTCACATTTTGATGCTAAAAGACTGATACAAATTGATAAGCGTAGAATGATTATTTTTTCGATATCTAGCGCAGCGATAATTGGAATATATTTAATAATTATGTCGGTGGAAATAAAGTACGGCAAATTACCCCTAGACATGCTACGGAATTTCGTATGAGTACCATTGAAAGAGCGTTAAATAAAACAAAAAAGACAGCAAAGCAAGACTCTGCATCTGCTGAAATAAAAGAGGGTTCAATTCAAGGATCTACCGATACTAAAGCACTAGAAGCCTCTAATCCAACTACATCTAAGGCACATAAAGGCAAAGATAATTCTAGATATCTTAAGCTAAATTTAGATGAACGGTATTTTGTCACCGACTCCACAACAAGAAGTTTACTGAGCGAGGAGTTTAGGGCAATAAAGCGTAAAGTACTCAGCAATGCCTTTGGTCCACTGTCAAAAACGTTATCTAATAGCAATATTATAATGGTCACTAGCGCCAATCCTGGAGAAGGCAAAACCTATACAGCGGTAAATTTGGCCCTCAGTATTGCACTTGAGCAAGATAAAACGGTACTGCTAGTGGATGCGGATGTATTACGACCAAACGTGATGAGAACATTAGGCGTTGATTACGACAATGGATTGATGGAGTATTTGATTGGCGATGTCAGTGATATAGCTGACGTTATGTATCAAACTAACGTTGAAAAATTACGTATTATTCCAGCAGGAAAATCACATCATTTATCAACAGAGTTACTAGCCAGTGAAAAAATGCTAGAAACGGTAGTTGAATTTGCAAACCGATATTCTGATCGAGTGGTTATTTTTGATACCCCTCCTTTGTTAGGCGTTAATGAAACGGCAATTATGACCAATTTGGCTGGGCAAGCAGTAGTGGTAATCGCGGAAGGACAAACAAAGCTCACTAACATTGAGTCAGCTATTGAGCAGCTCAATCCGACAATGGCAAAAGGATTTGTGATTAATAAATCTCGACAGAATCAAGGGCAATCCGGATATGGATACGGATACGGATATTATGCATCTGGGCCTAATACTCGTGGTTAGTAGATATAAGACGCTATACAAATTATTGGTAATAAATATAGTTGGTATCAGTACATTCTGTGCTAAAGCCGACTGGCAGTTCATACCAAGCATCAACTCTTCTATAGACATGTATGAACGAACCTACGATGAACAAACAGAAGAAAATAATGAAGTATTATCTCTTGCACCAAGTGCACTTATTACCTTTAAAGGTAATAAAGTAGATGGCTCGTTAAATGCCTCGTATCGGTATCTCATTAGAAATGATGAAGATGAAGAGACAAGAAACTCTTTCAGCAATTATAACTTACGATTAAATAACCAACCTTTTAGTTTTCTAAAGCTCAATTTAACTGCAAATGAGAGTTTTCGTAGCCAAGATCCATCGAGACAATTTTCATCTGATATCATTTCAACACCTAATCAAATGACTAAAACCAAGCGTTACTCTGGCACAGTTACTATTAACAACCCTCAACCTAAAGTCATGGGTACAACACTTACTTATAATACTTCTAAATCTAAAGTGGAAAAACTTGAAATAGATACAAATACTGATGACTTCTCAAATACCAACCAAAGAATAAACCTACGATTATTCCAAGGAAAAAACTTCAGTAAAACAAATTGGAATATTAACGCTACGTTAAATAAGACTCAACGTCAGAATGCAGAAGACGTAAAGTCTATAAATGTTAGTTCTAATTTCTCTTTTTCAGTACTTGATAACATTCGACTCATTTTCAATAGCCTACATGAAGAACATGACTTAAATAACGACTCTAATATTACAATACAACAAGACAACTATGGCGCTGGGCTACAATGGTATATAGGTGCCAATCGAAATATTTCACTGACTTATAACAACTCATCTTCAGATGGTTATTCAGACAATTCGGACCAAAGCCAAAGTTACGTAGGAACCCAAATCAATTGGGCATTTTCTCCACGAACCCTATTAAGAGGAGGTTATAGTAAACGCTTTTATGGCGACGCCTATAATTTTAGTTTTAATTATAATTTGAGAAAATTAAAAGCAGCCTTAGATTATCAGGAAAACATCACAACCTATTCTAGGTTCTCGAATACCAATGCATCATCATTATTTGTTTGCCCTGTTAGTGACAATATTCAATTTGCAGACTGCTTTATACCAGATATAGGCTACGATTTGTTGCCAGGAGAACAGGCTTACGACTTTAATCAATATGTTCCAGAATTAACCGAAGAGGTCATTATTAGTAAGACAGCCAATGGAACGCTTTCTTATAATTTTAGAAAGCTAAGATTAGGAATGGGAGTAAGATCAGGAACAACAGAATATATAGAAAGTAATCGCAGCAGAAAAGATGAGTCTATCCGATTGTTTGCTACTTATACGTTGGGTAGGAGCATGACAGTTAATGCTAATGCAAATTGGCAAACAAGTGATACCGATATCAGTATTGATAATGACAATGTAACTACTAAGACTACATCGATTGGATTAAACAATTCCTTAAGTCGGCAGCTAACAACAACTCTAAATCTGCGTTATATTGACCGAGACAGTCCAGTGCTTTCCGATTCTTTAAAAGAGAAAAGAATAACATTGAACGTAAGCTACACATTTGGATCAAAAAACCAAACCAAGAAAGGTAATTTAAATCACAATGACAACTTTACTAACTAACCTGAATCCTGCTTAAGAAATTGAACTAAATGCCTGTTCCAAGATCCGATCTTTCGACTAAAAGAGATCAATCTATAAAGGAACAGGCATGAGTAAATTAGTTGAGTTGTTTTGTGATGT
>JAUHQD010000022.1 GCA_030418115.1 Alteromonadaceae bacterium BrNp21-10
ATACTCGCCAACATCGTTAGCGGCATTTTGCATAGAGTAACGAATTAAACTTTCGCCACCGCATGATACGCCAGAATAAATATCGCCTAAGCGCACATTGTATTCTTTGTTGACCGAACGCATTTTCTTACGGAGTTCACCTTTGTCGTTATTCTTAACGATAGTACAGATGTTCTCTAGGTCTGAGTTAATATCCGCATAAGTTAATGGTGATACTAATGCGGTAGTGATGGCTGCGATAGTTAATAATTTTTTCATAATAATTGCCTCTATAAAAATTTATTTTTAATTTGATTTATTTAAAGTGATTTAGATAAATCGTCTTGACGGATTAAATAGTAGGTAATGTTAAAAACATGTAACAGAGGGCAATTTTGTACATAGGTATGAAAAATTATAACTATAGAGTATTGGGATAACACGGATACAACTTAGCCTATTTCCCAAAAAAGATAGGTATTCAGATTTATTCTCAGGTAAATTTGTACTATTAAGCAGACAAGTAAATGATGTTAGGCTATCACTATAACTTACTGATATTCATCTACTACCACCGATGCAATTGATCATCTGGGACTTATATGCAGTTAACGTTTTTTGGAGTGCGTGGCTCAACCCCTGCCCCCGGCGCCGAGTTTATTGAGTTTGGCGGCAATACGGCATGTGTACATGTTGAGCTTAATGATGGAACCGATATTATCCTCGATGCGGGAACTGGGATTATTCCCTTAGGCCGCGAATTAATTAGCAAAAAGACCGATATCCATGTATTACTGACCCACAACCATTGGGATCATATTCAGGGCTTTCCGTTTTTTCCGCCTATATATCAACCCAATCGCAATATATTGATCACCCCCGGGCAAACCGCATTGCCCGAGCATGATGCCATCTTGCAACAAATGAGTGGTAGTGTGTTCCCAGTACATTACAAAAACTTGCCATCGAATATTGAAATTAAACCGTTAGCGGATGATGTTCAATCTTGGCCGTTAAAATCGGCCAAAATATCACGCCTGAAGATGAATCATCCCGGTAATGGCAGTGCCTTCTTGATAGAAGCAGACAATGCCAAAATTGCTTATATCACCGATAACGAGCTGTATCCTCCTTATAAAAAAGAAACCGACTTTTTAGATTTTGTTGAGTTTGCCAAAAATGCCGACATTCTGATCCACGATGCACAATATGTGGTGAAGGATATGCCGACTAAAGCCGGTTGGGGACATTCCATTGCCGAAGAAGCGGTCAAACTAGCACTCGCCTGTAGGGCTAAACGTTTAGCTTTATATAGTCATGATCCTTGCCGTACGGATAGTGATTTAAAACAATTAGAAAATCATTGTCGGGAAGTCGTCGGCATCGCTCAAGCGCCGCTGGAGGTGTTCGCAGCGGCGGAAGGCATGAGCTTTAATTTATAACCCCAGCTCGGGATACGTCACACCTTACAGCACCGCTATATTTAAAATAACAAGCTGTGGGCTATCAATAAGCAACTAATAGCGCTGGCACCTAATACGAAGGTGCCTAAGCTTTGCAAGCGATAGCCGGTTTTCACATCCATTCCCGACATTTGCGTCACCACCCAGAAGAAACTGTCATTAGCATGGGACACCACCGCCGAGCCTGCACCAATGGCAATCACCACCATGGCTTTTTCTAAGGATTCGGTAAAACCCAAACTGGCCATTAATGGCGATATAATTGATGCGGTAGTAATGAGTGCGACGGTCGATGAGCCTTGAGCGGTTTTAATCGCGGCAGCAATTAAAAACGGCAACAATATCCCTGCATTGAGATCCACGAAGGCGTCCCCTAACAATTGCGCTATGCCTGAATTTTGCAACATCTTGCCAAAAATACCACCTGCACCAGTGATCAACAATATGGATGCGCAATTGGCCATGGCCTTGCCTACCCAGCCATTACAAGACAACATATCCCGATTCAAATGTTTAGGCAGCAATAACGAAAGAAACACCCCAATCAATAACGCAATGAACGGCTCACCGAGAAACTGAATGGCGTTGGTCATGACATTTTCTGGCGCACCTAAGGCTACCACTAATGATTTAGCCACAATCAGTAAAATCGGCACTCCAATAGGCAAAGTTGATTTAAGCACACTCGGGGCGCTGTCAGCATCGTAATGCAGCGCTTCAGCCTCTGAGGTCGAGGTCAACATTGCCGCATCAGGGTCAATGTTCGTTCTAGCGGCGTATTTAGTGGCAAACAGTATTCCCACCATCAGTGCAATAATACTCACCGGTAGTCCGACCAATAATACCAAGCCTAAATCCGCACCTAAAATACCCGCAGCCGCAATCGGCCCCGGTGTCGGCGGCACCATGGTATGGGATGCCGTCACCCCTAATGACAACGCAATGGCGGTACCCGCCAAAGATAACTTGGCTTTTTTGGTTAAACTTTTATTCAGCGGCGATAACAACAAAAAGGCGCTATCGGCAAAAACCGGGATTGACACAAAATAACCAATGCCGCCCATGGCCGGTGCCACACGTTTTTTACCCACCAAGCTCAGCACCTTAGCGGCGATGGCCATGGCCCCGCCGGAATTTTCCAGAAAGGTGCCGATAATTACCCCTAGAATAATGATCAGGCCAATGCCACCTAAGGTTTTACCAAAGCCTTCATTCACCGAGGCAATGATCTGCTCAGCGGGCATACCAGCGGCAAAGCCATACATTAACGCCACCAACAATAAGGCAATAAAGGGATGCACTTTAAAACGCACGGTTAATAAAACAATTAACATGACACTAATGAGCAAATAGACCACTAACATATGGGGCTCCTTGTTGTTATTTTTATTCTAATTTTTATTTTAATTGCTATCTTGCTTGAATAAATATCGCGCTGCTAAAGCAGCGACTTAATGGGAATCTCGCTCTACCTTTGAGCCTGAGCCGCCAACCAGAATATCCAGATCAGCGCCTTGGTCGGCTTGTTGTACATGGTCAATGTAGATCTTCACATATCCCCTTGCCGCCATTGCTGCTGGTGCCATCCACGCATCACGACGGCGTTGTAATTCAGCGTCATCGACCAATAGTTGTAAACGTCGTTGCTCTACATTGAGCTCGATCATGTCGCCATCTTGAACTAAGGCTAATGTCCCGCCGACGGCGGATTCAGGTGATATGTGTAACACCACTGTGCCATAAGCCGTACCACTCATACGGCCATCGGATATACGCACCATATCTTTCACGCCTTTCAGAATTAGTTTCTCTGGCAAGTCCACATTGCCCACTTCGGGCATCCCCGGATAACCTTTGGGCCCTGCGCCTTTGAGTACAATCACGCAATTTTCGTCGATATCTAAATCTGGTAAGTCAATGCGCGCGTGGTAGTCTTCCATGGTTTCAAACACCACGGCACGGCCGGTATGCTGCATCAGTTTTTTGCTGGCCGCTGAAGGTTTAATCACCGCGCCGTTCTCACAGAGATTACCGGTAAGCACCGCAATGCCCGCATTGTCTTGAAAAGGTTGCTCACGTTTAGCAATCACATCATGGTTGTAACACTTGGCGTTCGCGTTATTCTCGCCCAATGTTTTACCGTTCACTGTCAATTGCTGTTGATGCAGTAAATCGCCGAGTTCTTTGAGCACCACGTTAATACCACCGGCATAGAAGTAGTCTTCCATCAAATATTTACCGGCAGGCATAAGGTTAACCAACAAGGGAATATGCTGACCAAGATCATCAAAATCTTGCAGTTTAAGATCCACGCCAATACGTCCGGCGATAGCTTGTAAATGGATTATCAAATTGGTAGAACCACCGACAGCGGCGTTAGCGACAATGGCATTTTCAAAGGTTTTTCGAACGAGTATTTTTGATAGACACAAATCTTCACGCACCATTTCCACCATGCGTCTGCCTGATAACTGTGCCATGACTTTTTTGCGAGCATCCACAGCAGGAATAGACGAGGCTCCGGGTAGTGTTAATCCCAACACTTCTGCCATGGTCGCCATAGTCGATGCAGTGCCCATGGTATTACAGTGACCAGCACTGCGAGCTGCACCAATTTCAGCTTCAAGTAAATCGGCTTCGGAAAAAGTACCGGTTTTTTGGCCTTCTTTGATGGCCCAGTTAAACGAGCCGGAACCAATTTCACCACCACGGAATTTGCCATTGAGCATTGGCCCACCAGGTACCACCATGGTCGGAATATCCACGCTACAGGCGCCCATAATGGTTGACGGCGTGGTTTTATCACAACCGGTCATTAGGATGACACCATCAAGAGGATTGGCGCGAATAGATTCTTCCACATCCATGCTGGCCAAATTACGAAACAACATGGTGGTGGGCTTCATAATGGTTTCGCCCAATGACATCACAGGGAATTCCAACGGAAAGCCGCCGGCTTCGAGCACGCCTTTTTTAACGAATTCGGCTAATTCACGTAAATGACCATTGCAGGGGGTGAGTTCTGACCAAGTATTACAAATACCAATAACCGGACGGCCATTAAACATATCATCGGGATAACCTTGATTACGCATCCAAGAGCGATGCACAAAACCCATTTTATCCTTACCACCAAACCATTCCTGACTACGTAACTTTTTCTTTTCCAACGCTAATTCGACTCTTCAACTATTTATTAACAAATAGTTAACGACAGCCAAGCCGTTGAAACAACCTAGAAATTAGGCAAGCTAATTATGATTTTTGTTTATAAAATCAATGCAAGAAATAAGGGGGAAATAACAGGGCTGCCGGATAGGATACAGCCCTAGAATAGAGTTTAATTAACCAAGCTAAGCGATTGGATCCTTAGTCGGATTGCCATTCACTACCCGCGTTAGTGCTAGGGGATTGGCATTTTGCAAAGCCGCTGGCAGCAAACCATCAGGAACCGCTTGATAACACACAGGGCGCACAAAGCGCGCGATAGCGGCAGTGCCTACCGAAGTAAAGCGACTGTCTGTTGAGGCTGGGAACGGCCCACCGTGAACCATCGCTGGGCAGACTTCAACACCGGTTGGAAAACCATTAATCACCACCCGCCCTACTCGTTGACTAAAGGCATCAATCAAATCCAAATGTTCAGCCAATTCGGCATCATCTGCAGCCCGCAAAGTGCCGGTTAACTGGCCTTTAAGACTGTTAATGATCTGTTTTATTTGCTGTGTGTTTTGACACTTAACTACCAACGATAAGGGTCCAAACACCTCTTCCTGCAAAGCAGGCTGCGCTAAGAAGGTGGCGGCATCAGTGGTTAATAGCTTAGCTTGGGCATAGCTACCGCTATTAGCTTCAGTATTGCCACCAGAACCCACCTCTTCAACACCGGCGATATCGGTAAAATGTGACGCGCCCTGCTCATACGCACTACATATACCTGCATTCAACATAACACCTGCAGGCACTGCGCTAAGCGCTGCCGCAGTTGCATCAATAAAGGTAGTTAAATCAGCATTGTCGATAGCAAGGATTAACCCAGGATTTACACAGAATTGACCGGTGCCCATGGTTAAAGAGCCCACAAAACCAGTGGCTAACTCCTTGGCGGATTGCGCCAATGCTTTGGGTAACATTACCACAGGATTAATGCTGCCCATTTCCGCAAATACTGGAATAGGCTCTGGACGTGCATTGGCCAAATTAAACAACGCCATGCCGCCTTTTAATGACCCCGTAAAGCCTACCGCTTTAATCGCAGGCGCTTGCACTAAGGCACTACCCACTTCATGGCCAACATCATTAAGCAACTGGATCACCGCCGCAGGCATGCCGGTTTTTTGCGCCGCACTGAATAACGCTTGTGCGACTAGTTCACCTGTACCAGGATGAGAAGGATGACCTTTCACAATCACCGGACAACCTGCCGCCAGCGCCGATGCGGTATCACCACCGGCAACCGAATAAGCTAAGGGAAAATTACTAGCACCAAACACTACTACTGGGCCAAGGGCTTGATTCACATAACGCAAGTCAGGGCGAGGTATTGGCTGGCGATCCGGCATAGCGGTATCGATACGAGGATCTAAATATTCGCCACCGAGAATATAATCCGCAAACATATGTAGCTGACCGCAAGTACGTGCACGCTCACCTTCGGCTCGTCCTTTAGGGTAACCGGTTTCTGCCATTACTTGTTCACTTAGCGCATCACCAAGTGCCATAATTTCATCAGCGCAAGCATGTAAAAATGCACTGCGTTGTGCCAAAGACGTCTGCCTATATACGGCAAAAGCGTCAGCCGCAGCAGCCACTGCTGCATCTACTTGTTGTAAACTGGCAATACCGTATTCAGGCACTAGGGTTGCACCGTTGCTTGGGTCCTTCGCACTAAATGTGCCGACTTCACCCGTTTGCCATTGACCGTTAATTAATTGCTTACCTGTAAGTGCCACGCTGACCTCCATTGCTAATACATTGGATTAATATATAGAATTATTATTTAGAAATAATAGATGGTACCGATGTTAACCGAATGCAAGCCCATTAAAATAACGTAAGTTCATATTCAGTTAGTTAAAATTGGCTTATTGCCCCCATCAACTGATCAACCAACTTACCAAAGGATTACACACCTTTTCGACATTTAGACTTTCTAAGTAATTCATTACATGTCCCATCGATTGTACTTCCTTCTGGACAATTTTATTCAACACTGCCCTATACCCTCGATACCTCTGATGGCTCGATAACCTAAGAACTTGCCGATGTTACCTATATTTCCATGCACAATATCTTGCACATTGATCATGTATACCGCCAAATTCAGCCCTTCCCCAACGGCCATCTATACCCCACATAACGCTTCAGTTACGGCGACTTGTGCCAGTGGGTTATTTTGTTTAACCAGCTCAGTAAAACTTACAGTACAACCTTGTAAATTTTACACACTCGTTAATTTTTTCTTAACACCAAAAAAACATAAGCAATTGAAATTAAATAGTTTTTATTAAATTTTAAGATTGGCATGGCTTTCGCAACCTATTATATGACGCCATGACAATATGTTGTTATGGCAAAACGTGCACAGACCCTAGATTATTTTTAAGCATGTAATCTTAAAAGGCTTAATGCCGATGATTAATGACAAAAATAAGGGTCTTATTATTCAATCAACATGAGGTAACGATTATGGCTACTGCAAATCAAGCAAATACACAAAATGGTGCCGCTACAAAGTCAGATCATTCAAGCCAAGAGAAGCTAACCGAAGCTTGTCATTTGGCGGGTGAAGCGGCCTCAGACATGATGGATAACGTAAAAGGTCAGGCTCAAGCAACTTATCAAGCCAATAAAAAACGAGCCGGAGAAGTGGCGAATCAAGCCGAATCGCTTATTAAAGAACGTCCACTATTGAGCATTGGCTGTGCCTTCGTAGCGGGTTGGGCGGTATCCAAATTACTTAAATAGGGACTTAAATAGCTACTTATATAAGTAAGCTTACCAACAAGCGTTACATTTTTGTTTTCATCTACTGGAGAGGTTAGTTATGGTTAATCAAAGTAACAGCACCCCATGTGCGACTAAAGCACAAACCGCCGCCTCTCCAGAGGGCGATGAACAAGCTGCGTCTGCTAAGAATCCCGCAGCGCAAATGGATGATATGACCCGTATGCTCAGCGTGACAAAGTTAAGTCTCGCTTGGTTAGGTAATCTACGTGATACAGCACAACTGGAATTAGCTCGCAGCGTAAGCGCAATAAAACGCTCGATAATGCTGCAACTGGCGTTAATCCCAATGCTTTTGATGCTCAATTTCAGCATTTGTGGGGTAATATCCTATTTGGTTTATCATGAGACTCAATCAATATACTGGGGTCTAACGAGTTTAATCGGCATTCAACTGTTAGCCATCGTATTAGTCGTGACGACAATTCGTAATTTACGCCAACAAGTAGGCTTTAAGCACACCACTGAACAAATCAAAGGAGTCAGTTATGAGATCACTCAAGCGTTTAAGTAATCAGATAGACGCCAACTGTTTGGAGATGACTCAGCAGCGGCTGGCGATTTCACAACTTTGTGAGACCCATAAACAGCAGTGCGGTACTAAAAAATTACTGATAACAATGGGGCTAAGCGCCTTATTAGGCGCCGCAATTGAACGTTTACATTCACCTCATAGTAAAATGGGGGGCATCTCTCGTCGCTATATCGGCATGAACATCAATAACATGGTGTATAGCTTAAGTATGTTATCAGGAATGGGCGCGGCCTTTTTCGCCTCGCAACTCAACCGCTTTGCACTTTCTGTGTAGGCTCATGAAAGCTGTATGTAAGTTATGAGAATATTGTCCTCCAAGCACCCCCTGCAATATTTTACGCTGCGTAGTGCCGCACTGGTCGCTATGAATATTTTGCTAGGCAAATGGGGCTTTATCGGTGACTGATAGTTTTACTCGACCACAACGATTCTTTATCAGTTATACCATGCTACGCAAAGGTAAGTACAAGCGTAAAACCCTCCTCAACCGTTTAGCCAACCATTCTTAAAGCCAGTGACAATATGTACTTAGTCCAAGAAGATCGAATTCGTATTCTGTAGCGACTAAAACCATATATTATGTTTGGTAAAAGGTAGCGAAATTTGCCCCCTTTTTTAATTACTGTATCACTGTCATCGTATTTAACTGGGGAATATTGTAATTAGATAAGGGGCACTGGATTAGCGCTGATTCATTTTAAGCATTTTCGCCATAGTTGGGTGTAATGACTCATGATAGTTAGCCTCAGTTTGGCTTTCCTGTTGCTGTGTAGCAAAAAAACTTAACACTTGATCAATCACCTGCTGGGGAGCCTCTAACTGTGGATAATGACCAACCTCATTCAGCCCCACTGTATCTGCATTAGGAATCACTTCACGATAACGCTCCAGCATATGCTCGCCAGAGATAGGATCATCCAAGCCACACACAAAGCGCACCGGACAAGTTGGGTACATTAGTGCCCCCGCCCAGCGCGGACGACGTCTGTAACGCTCATCAATATACTTAATTAAATCAGCCATAACACTAATGCCATCATTGTGATTTATTAATTGCCAGATACTCGTCAACTGCTCGTCCGTCAATGGCTGACTACATATATTAGAAAAATTACGCACTAGGTGTTTGTACTTAAACTTTAATGCAATAAAGTGCCCAAAACGCGTTAACAATAATTTTTGAATCAATACAATGCGATGACTTTCGGGAAAGATACCACCATTCAATAACATCATTTTACTGATAGTCGATGTCGCTGAACCATCACGTTGGCGTGCTAAAAGCTCCTGACCGACTGTATTACCAAAATCATGGGTTAACAAAAAGTAATGCTGTATTTTTAAATGTTCAAGCAACGCTTCGATGGCATTTGCCTGATGACAGACCGTGTAATTGAAATTCTTCGGTTTATCGCTAAAGCCGTAACCGAGCATATCCACAGCAATCACTTTGTAGTACTTGGTGAGCTCTGGCCAAACAAGGTGCCAATCCCAGCTCGCAGTAGGAAACCCGTGCAGTAATAAAAGTGGCGCGCCCTCTCCGGCAACAGTGTAAAAATAATGTTGCCCATATAACTCAATCTGTTTGCCTTGCTTTTGCCACTGGTCCAGCAACATACTGTTTGTCCTTACTGCAGAAAAAGCACAATTAATGCTAACGTGTTATTGAAGAACTAACATGAGTAAAACTGGCTAAAGTATGGCCCACTGATAGACGCTTAACCAGCTATAGTTTCATTTATAAAATAATTTCACTTCCTCTTTAAAATCCACTCATTTTCACTGACGCCGATTATGTTATAAAACTTGCATAACATTTTATAACTACCTAAGGCCGCGTCTTGTAGTCTTGTTAACAACAAAATAACAAAACATTTTCAAATTCAGAATTAACGAATTTGATGCAATATCAAGCTGGAGTAGCAATGGCAAAAGTGCGTATGGGAATGGTCGGTGGTGGACCTGATGCTTTCATTGGGCAAATTCACCGAATGGCGGCAGGGTTAGACGGTAACATCGAATTGGTATGTGGCGTTTTTAGTCGAAATAATGATAAAAACCAACAGGCCGCAGACATTCTCTCATTATCAAGTAATCGGGTTTACGCCGATTTTCAAACCATGTTTGACGCCGAAAAGAAATTACCTGCCGATGAACGCATGGAATTTGTTTCCATCGTCACCCCTAACGATTCACATCATGCAATTGCTAGTGCAGCCATCGAAGCTGGATTTCATGTTTTTTGCGAAAAACCTGCAACCTTCAATCTTGCTGAGTCGGAATCACTTGCGAAGCAACTCCAACAATCCAATAGCTTATTTGGGTTAGCCCACACATATTGTGGTTACCCGCTGGTGCGTGAGGCCAAGCACCGTGTCGCTCAAGGCGAAATTGGCGAAGTGAAAAAGATTGTTGTTGAATATTCCCAAGGCTGGTTAGCTAAGAAATTGAACAATGATGGTGGCAAACAAGGCGCTTGGCGTCTAGATCCTAAAAGTGCCGGCATCAGCTGCTGTGTAGGCGACATTGGTGTACATGCGGCGAATTTAGCTGAATACATCGGTGGTAGCGAAATTGAGCACATCTTGGCCGACTTAGGCAGTGTGGTTGAAGGTCGCACCTTGGACGACGATGCCACAGTGTTATTACGCTTTGCCAATAAAGCTCGCGGTGTGTTGTTGTCGAGTCAGATCAGTTTGGGCGAAGAAAACAATCTTAAAATTCAAGTATACGGCTCTTTAGGTACCCTAAGCTGGTCACAACAGGAGCCTAATTCATTGTGGTTATTGCCCGGTGATAAACCCGCGCAACTTATTCGTGCAGGGTTTGACTATTTATGCCCCGCAGCACAAGCCTGTACCCGTACACCTGCGGGCCATCCTGAGGGTTACATCGAGGCTTTCGCGAATTTGTATAAACATTTTTCCCAGGCGGTGGTCGATCATCGAGACAACACCGTGGCGAATAGCCAGCCAGATGGTGTACCCGGCATTAAAGAAGCCGTTATCGGCATGCGCTTTATTGAAGGCACAGTGCAAAGCAGTAACGCCAATAATTCTTGGCTACAACTTAATACCCTTAATTCAAAATCTATGGAGACCAATTCATGAAAGGACCGGCCATTTTCTTAGCCCAATTTATGGGTGATAAAGCGCCCTTTAACTCGCTAGATACCATATTACCTTGGGCAGCGTCCCTTGGTTATAAAGGGATTCAGGTTCCTAGTTGGGATTCACGCTGTATCGATTTAGAGTTAGCCGCCACCAGCCAAACATACTGTGATGAGTACAAAGCTAAATTTGCTGCTCATGGTTTGGAAATCACCGAATTATCGACCCATTTACAAGGTCAGTTAGTCGCGGTTCATCCAACTTATGATTTGATGTTTGATGGTTTTGCCCCAGAAGCGCTGCGCAATAACCCTAAAGCACGTACCGAATGGGCTATTAGTCAGGTAAAAAATGCCGCTAAAGCCAGTCAAAATTTAGGCTTAACTACCCATGCGACTTTCTCTGGTGCGTTACTTTGGCATACTTTTTATCCTTGGCCACAACGCCCTGCAGGTTTAGTGGAAGCGGGCTTTGCCGAATTAGGCAAACGTTGGAAACCAATTCTTGATGTGTTTGACGAATGTGGTGTTGATGCTTGTTATGAGCTACATCCAGGTGAAGACTTACACGATGGTGTTACCTTTGAGCGTTTCTTAGATGCGGTTGATGGCCATACTCGCGCTAATATTCTGTATGACCCAAGCCATTTAGTATTACAACAAATGGATTATTCTGGCTTTATCGACATTTACCATGAGCGTATCAAAGCCTTTCATGTAAAAGATGCCGAATTCATCATGGATGCCCGTAGTGGTGTGTATGGCGGCTACCAAAGTTGGGTTGACCGTCCTGGACGTTTCCGCTCTCTCGGTGATGGCCAAATTGATTTCAGCCGTATCTTCAGCCAATTCGCCAAATACAACTATCAAGGTTGGGCGGTACTGGAATGGGAATGCTGCTTGAAGCATCCTGAAGACGGTGCCCGTGAAGGCGCTCCCTTTATTGCTAAGCATCTTATTCGTAAACCAGAAAAAGCATTTGATGATTTTGCGGCGGTAGCTGCAGACGATAATCTCAATAAAACTGTGTTGGGCTTATAAGGCCAATATCCATAACAAAAATAACAATAGGAAATGATGATGGACAACAGAAGTAAACTCTTTAATACCAGTTGTGTTGCTTTAATTGTCACCGCAATGACCTTCGCTATCCGCGCAGGTATTTTAGGTGAATTAAGCAGTAGCTTTACCTTTACCGATACGCAGTTAGGTTGGATCAACAGTATGGCCTTTTTAGGTTTTCCTGTTGCCATGATGGTACTTGGTCTACTTTATAATGTGTTAGGTGCTAAAAAGATCCTGATATTGGCTTTTATCGGCCACTTAGCTGGATTAGTACTGACCATTTACGCGACCGGTTTCTGGTCCTTATTAATATCGACCTTTTTAATTGGTTTCGCTAATGGCGCTGTAGAAGCAGCTTGTAACCCGTTAATCACTGACATGTACCACACCAATAAAACGGCGATGCTTAACCGCTTTCACGTTTGGTTCCCTGGCGGTATTGTGATTGGTGCCTTGGTGTCTGAATTCATGACCTCAATGGGTCTTGGATGGCAACTACAAATTGCTGTGATGATTGTACCTACGATTATTTATGGCTACATGGTGTTTACTTCAGACTTTCCAGAATCAGAAAACATCGAAACATCTACCTCAACCAATATTACCGCTCTATTGTCACCACTGTATTTATTTATGATTGTGTGTATGACACTCACCGCCATCAGTGAATTTGGTCCACAACAATGGGTAGGTCGAATTCTAGGTGAAAGTGGTGCATCACCAATGATTATTCTAGCGCTAGGTACAGGCTTAATGGCTGTTGGTCGTTACTTTGCAGGCCCAGTGGTACATGCTCTTAATCCGGTTGGCGTATTGTTGTTCTCTGCGATTACCGCTGCGGTAGGTATCTTCTTACTAAGCATTGCCACGGGTGGCATGGTGTATTTAGCCACTATTGTCTTCGCTTGCGGCGTGATGTATTTCTGGCCGACAATGATTGGTTTTATTGGCGAATACCAACCCAAAACCGGTGCCTTAGGTATGTCATTAATGGGTGGTGCGGGAATGTTCTCCGTGAGTATTTGGAACCCCGTTATTGGTGGTTGGATTGATACCAACAAGCAAGCCGCTGTTGCTTCGGGCTTGGCTCCTGAGAATATTGAATTGGCGGCAGGACAGGCAACATTACAAAACATGGTGTTGTTCCCGCTTGTTCTGGTTGTGCTATTTGGTGGTTTGTATTTCATGCGCAAGCAGTTTGCGACTAATGCATCAACCCAAACACAATCGTAAATTGCTTTAACAATGAATACGGCGGGTATAGAAATGGATGTGTTTAATAAGGTTTTCGACTTTTATCAGCAACATGATCTAAGTCAGCCTAGTGGTTTGTTTGATTTGTTGAATGACTCCTTCTATTTTGCAAAAGATCGCGAAGGCCGGTTTGTGTATGCAAACCGGTTACTCCATGAGCACTATGACTTAGATGATCCGGCGGATGTTATTGGCAAAACGGACTATGATTTTTTCCGTTTTGATATTGCCGATCAAATTCATCAGGATGATCTGAAAGTCATGAACGAAGGTTTGATGATTAATAACAAACTGGAGTTGGTGCAAGACCGTCACGGTAATGTGCATTGGTTTATTACAAGTAAAACCGCATTAAAAGATAAGCAAGGTAATGTGATTGGCGTCGAAGGCTTTAGTCGCGATGCCCATCGCACTCAATCAAGCTTTGAGCCTTACAACGTGTTTAAAGATTGCATTAACTTTTTACAGCAAAATTACATGAACAGCATTAGCATCGAAGAATTGGCGAAGCTGTCCTGTATGTCCTTAAGCACCTTTGAGCGCCGCTTTAAAAAGCAATTTGCCATTACTCCGAACCAATATGTAAAACGCTTACGCATTCACAAAGCTTGTGAGTTATTGATTGCTGGATACAGTATTCAACACGTCACCATGGCCTGTGGATTTTGTGATCAAAGTTACTTTACTCGTGAGTTCCGCGTGGCCATGGGTATGACACCGCGAAAATATCAATTACACAGCATGGATAATTAAGTGTTTAAACCAAAACGTTAAATAGCTGACCTCAATTTAGAATTCTGGTCAGCTTTTTCGTTTCTAGCCTCATGCATTTAAAAACATATTTTATATACAAAAATTTGAATAAATAACAATAAACCAATAACAACAAGGTCCCTATTTATGTCAAACATAGCAGCAGATAGACGCTCTTTTTTAAAGCTAGCGCTGGCCGCCACTACCTTATCTTCGGGGTTGCTTTCTCCTTTCAGTTTTGCCGAGCAACAGCGTTTATTTAAAATTTCCTTAGCCCAGTGGTCATTACATAAAGCGTTTAAGAGCGGCAAATACGATCCCCGCAATTTTCCATCGATTACCCGTAAATTATTTAATCTCGACGCGGTGGAATACGTTAATCAACTTTATTTCGATGTTTATAGTGAAAAGATGATCACTAACTTAAAACGTCAGGCCGATAGCGAAGGCATATCCAGCCAGTTGATCATGTGTGACCGTGAAGGCGCCTTAGGCGACCAAGACAAAAAGGCCCGTAAACAAGCGGTACTGAACCATTATCGCTGGGCCGATGCCGCTCACGAGCTTGGATGTCATTCCATTCGCGTTAACGCACAAAGCACCGGCAGTTGGGATGAGCAAATGCAAGCCGCCGCCGATGGACTCAATCAATTAGCAGAGTATTGCAGCCCATTAAATTTGAATGTGATTGTGGAAAACCACGGTGGTTTATCTTCTAACGGTAAATGGTTGTCTGGGGTAATGAAGCTAGCGGATAACCCGCGGGTTGGCACCCTGCCCGATTTTGGTAATTTTGTTATCAACCGCGAAACCGGCGAAGAATACGACAAATATCAAGGCATGAAAGAATTACTTCCCTACGCCAAAGCGTTAAGTGCCAAAGCCTTTAAAATTAATCGCCACGGTGAAGAGCCGGATATCGATTTCTACCGTATTATGAAAATGGCAGTCGATGGCGGTTACAACGGTTATGTGGGTATTGAATACGAAGGCGATGATTGGTCTGAAGAAAAAGGGATTCGCCAAACTATCGCCTTGTTAGAACGTGTACATCGTCAATTAATCAACGAAGCCTAAGCAGGAGATGCAGTAATGATAATCAATGGCAAAGGTAAAGCCTCTCACACCTACGACGCCATCGTTGTGGGAACCGGTATTAGTGGCGGCTGGGCAGCCAAAGAGCTGTGCGAGCGTGGCTTAAAAACACTAGTACTAGAAAAAGGTCGTAATGTTGAACATGTTACCGACTACCCCACTGCCTTTAAGGCACCATGGGAGTTACCCAATGGTAACCGTGTAGGACCGGAAGAAATGAAAAATTATCCGGTGCAGAGTGTCAGTGGCTACATTCGTGAAGATACTAAACATTGGTTCGTGAATGATTTAGACAATCCTTACACTCAAGTAAAACCCTTTGCGTGGATCCGTGGTAATCACGTCGGTGGACGTTCATTAATGTGGGCGAGAATGTCATTTCGCTGGAGCGAAATGGATTTTGCAGCCAATGCCAAAGATGGCCATGGGGTTGACTGGCCAATTCGCTATAACGATCTTAAACCTTGGTATGAACATGTTGAACGCTTTGCGGGTATTAGTGGCGAAGCCGCCGGTTTACCACAATTACCGGACAGCATCTTCTTGCCGCCTTTTGAACTCAATGCGGTTGAAAAAACCGTACGGGATCGTTTGAAGCAAGAATATAATGACCGTCATCTAATACCACCACGCAACGCTAATTTGTCAGTACAACATGGCGGTAGAGGCCCTTGTCAGGCGCGAAATAAATGTATCCGCGGCTGCCCTTTTGGCGGTTACTTCAGCAGTAACTCATCCACCTTACCAGCCGCTGTTGCCACCGGTAATATGACACTGCGCCCCGACTCTGTTGTATCTGAAATCATTTACGATGACAAAACCGATAAGGCCATTGGCATTCGCATTATTGATTCCCATACCAAAGAGGTGATTGATTATTTCGCAAAAATCATCTTTATGAATGCCTCTACCCTTGGCACTACGTCAATCATGTTAAATTCAACCTCTGCGCGCTACCCCAATGGTTTTGGTAATGACAGTGGCCAACTTGGACAAAATTTGATGGATCACCATCATCAAGCCGGTGCTTCTGGACGCTTTGAAGGGCTCGAAGATCATTACTATAAAGGTCGACGCCCCTCAGGGTTTTATATCCCACGATTTAGAAACATCGGTAAACAAGACAGTAAGTTCTTACGCGGTTTTGGCTATCAAGGTGGAGCCAGCCGTTCAGATTGGCGTCGCGGTATGGGCGAACTCGCACTGGGCGTAAAATTAAAAGAAACCTTAATGGACCCAGGTACCTGGGGCATGGGCATGACCGGCTTCGGTGAATTTTTGCCTTATGAAGACAACAAAGTCACCTTGAATCATGAAGTGAAAGACAAATGGGGACTCCCCACACTGAACATCGATTGTGAATTAAAAGACAACGAGCTTTTAATGCGTAAAGACATGGCAGCCAGTGCCGCAGAAATGCTAGAAAAATGCGGATTGAAAAACGTTAAAGAACGCAATAATACCGAACTAACGCCCGGTTTAGGTATTCATGAAATGGGTACCGCACGTATGGGACGTGATGCTAAAACCTCAGTGTTAAATGCCCACAATCAAGTGCATAGCAGTCAAAATGTGTTTGTTACCGATGGCGCTTGTATGACATCTTCGGCTTGTCAAAACCCCTCGTTAACCTACATGGCATTAACCGCCCGCGCTGCTGCTTTTGCTGTAGACGAACTAAAACGGGGGAACATCTAATGCAACGACGTGACTTTATCAAAAACCTCAGTTTAATGCTGGGTGGAGCACTTAGTGCACCGGCAGTATTTGCGTTAGACAATGCCAGCCTCGGCCATAGTACCACCACCAGCACTGGCAGTTTGTTTAACCAAGAACTAGCATTGTTTGATGCCATTGCCGAAACCATTATTCCGCAAACCGATACCCCTGGCGCCAAAGCCGCCAAGGTGGGGCAGTTTATTCACAACATCATTAACCATACTTATACTCAAGCGCAAAAAGCACAATTTGCCGATAACTTAAATGAGTTTAAGTCCTTGGTAAAAGCTCAACATAACAGCAGTTTTATTAAGCTTTCCGCGCCGCAGCAATTAGCGCTATTAACGCCATTAAATGAAAACGCGGTCAAAGGGCGCTGGAACGACAGTATTGAATCCATTCCCGGCTCAGCTTTAATGGCGACCATGAAGGAGTTAACGGTTATTGGTTTTTATACATCTGAATTAGGGGCAACTCAAGTATTGAAGTATGACCCTATTCCCGGCGGCTATCAGGGTGATGTCCCCTATGCTGAAATAGGTGGTGCGTGGGCTGAGTAACTGCCAATATAAGTACACCTAAAGGGGCTAATTCAGCCCCTTATTTTTACGTTCCCAACAAACAACTAAAGAGCCAATTATTGTGACTGAGCAATCCATTCGAAGCAGTTTAAAAACTATTGATATTAATAGCGCTGAAGTAACACTGCTGTTAGAAACCGAAGCCCTTTTTGAAGCGCCGAATTGGAGCCCCTGCGGCGAGTTTCTAATCTACAATCAGCAAGGGCATTTATATCGATTTGATCTGGCGACTAAAACCTCTAGCCTAATTAATACCGACTTTGCTGGCCGTTGTAATAACGACCATGGCATATCGCCAGACGGCAAGCAGATAGTTATTAGCCATCATTTTAAAGAAGGCGAAAGCAGTTCGGTGATCTATACCCTACCCATTGAAGGTGGTGTACCACAGCAAGTAACCCAACAATGGCCCTCTTATTGGCATGGTTGGTCGCCAGATGGTCAAACCCTCACCTACGTTGGCAAACGTGATGAGGATTACAGTATTTATGGCATTAACGTCAAGGGCGGTGACGAAACTCGTTTAACTTTCAGCGAAGGATTAGATGATGGCCCAGAGTATTCCGCCGATGGTCAGCACATTTACTATAATTCTTTCGCCTCGGGCATGATGCAAATTTGGCGTATGCGCGCCGATGGTACAGAGCACACGCAATTAATTGAGTCGCCGCATTCGGATTGGTTCCCCCATCCTTCACCCGATGGTAAAAAGTTAGTTTTTATCCGCTATATGCAAGACCAAAGGCAAGGCCATCCGTTTGGGCAGGACGTCAAACTTATGTTATTTGATATCGCCAGTCAGCAACTTACGGATTTAACCCCAGTCTTCTTTGGCGGCCAAGGCACAATAAACGTACCCTCATGGTCACCAGATAGTGCTAAGATTGCTTTTGTTAGTTACCAATTAGTCTAAAAACACGACCTGTTTAACTAGGAGAAATAACATGGCAATGACGCCTTCCACCATGATGGAATTGGGCACCAAAGCCCCTTACTTTGAATTAAAAGACACCGACGGCAATATGGTCAGCTTAAATGACTTTGCCGGTGCCAAAGGCTTAGTGGTTGCGTTTATCTGTAACCATTGTCCCTACGTCATTCATATTGCGCCAGTGCTAGCCCAAATAGCCAAGGAATATCAGCAAAAAGGTATCGCCTTTGTAGCGATTAACAGCAATGACACCATTAGCTATCCGTTGGATAATTACCAACACATGATCAGCGAAAAGCAGCAACGTGACTATAGTTTCCCCTATTTGTTGGATGCTTCACAAAACATCGCCATTGTCTACGAAGCCGCCTGCACGCCTGACTTATACCTGTTTGATGGCAAACAAAAACTGGTTTATCGCGGCCAATTTGATAGCACTCGCCCACACCGTATTTCGTCTGGCAATTATGATAATTCTGACGGCGCAGCCACCGGCGAAGATTTAACTCGTGCTATGGATCAATTACTCGCTGGCCAACCACTAGACACCCAGCAAGTAGCCTCTATCGGTTGCAATATCAAATGGAAACCGGGTAATGAGCCCGATTATTTTTAGTTAGTACCGTCGCTTTAACATTCAAGTAGGGCGTTTATCTGGGCCGATAAAATGCTCTATTCCCCCTGCCATTAGATTCTTGCCAACTATTATTTAGCCACTTTAGGCAGCATTAGGTTAGAGTAGATCTAATAATTTTTATAATCGAGGTGACATATGGACATTACAGGATTATTTATATTTTTGGCTATTGGTGCTCTGGCTGGATGGTTGGCTGGCACTATGATGAAAGGTGGTGGTTTTGGTCTATTAGGTAACATTGTTGTTGGTGTCATAGGTGCAGTCTTAGGTGGCTTTGTGTTTGGTCTGCTTGGCATAACCGCCGGAGGGTTAATTGGATCCATCATTACTGCAACTGTCGGTGCGGCCTTATTACTGTTCATTATTCGCATAATTAAAAAGGCGTAACCGTCTAGAGCAATTAATTAGCGACACGTATTCTGCTCCAGCCGCGCTAGCGTTGAGCAATAGCTAACGTAAAAACTAAAACATCATCAATGAAAGGTAATCACAAAATGAAACGTGTTCTGCTAACTGCACTATTTTATTTCTTTGCGACTGTTTTTTCCTTTTCTGGGCTGGCGAATACAACCCCTGAAAACGAACATAATACTTACATTTTGGTCCATGGTGCTACGGGAGGTGGCTGGGATTGGAAGGGTATCGACGACCGGCTTACTACTAACAATCACCAAGTCTATCGGCCTACATTGACGGGTTTAGGCGAAAAAGTACATCTTGCCAATCCCGAGATTAATCTGACAACCCATATCAATGATGTGGTTAACCTCATCCTTTTTGAAAACCTTAATAACGTGGTCTTAGTGGGGCATAGCTACGGCGGCATGGTTATTACTGGCGTGATGGATCGCATACCCGAACGCATTGCTTATGTTATTTTCTTAGATGCGGTAGTACCAGACGATGGCATGTCGGCCAATGACGTATTTGGCTCATCCTTTCCAGATGAAATGATTATTGACGGTCAAATACATTTTCCATGGCTTAATGCCGAACAAACCTATCCAAAGGATGTTCCGCAGTCCCTAAAAACATTTACCGAACCCGTATCCTTTAACAACCCAAAAGCATTAGCCCTGCCAGCAACTTATGTAGCCTTTGTTTCACCCAAAGATATCGAATTAAGAAAATCCCGTGATAGTTCTTGGAAACGCGCTAAGGAGCGCGGTTGGAAAATTGTAACCTTAGACAGCGACCACAATGCTCAGCGCACACACCCAGAAGAACTAGTCAGCTTGCTACAGACCACAGTAAAGTTTTAGCTAACTACGACTTACAGCTCAACCTATACGATATGCAGATATGACCATCATTGAAATTAAACATCCCAAAGAGCTGACGCGATTACGTCGCCTAGCGTTGTCTGCGCAAGGTTTGCTACAAGCACAACCTTTTGGCAGTGGTTTAGCGGGAGCACGTAAGGCGATTAAGCACATAGGATACGTGCAAATCGACACCATCTCAGTGGTGGAGCGGGCACATCATCATGTTTTGCATTCCAGAGTGCCTAGATTCACGCCAGCCACCGCCAATCAACTGTTGCTCGATAGAGACATTTTTGAGTATTGGTCTCACGCCGCAGCCTTTTTACCCATAACCGATTTTCGTTTCTCTTTACCCTATAAACACAGCATTAAAAGTGGCCAAATCCATTGGTATAAAAATCCGGATAAAAAACTGATGGGTGAGCTGTTGGCACGTATAAAGGCTGATGGCCCATTACGCTCACGAGATGTCGAAACTAGCACCAAAAAAGGTGCCGCCGGTTGGTGGGACTGGAAGCCCGCCAAAAAAGCATTGGAACAGTTGTATATGCAAGGTGACCTGATGGTTAGTAGTCGTGAAGGTTTTCAAAAGACCTATGATCTCACTGAGCGAGTATTGCCATCTAACATTAATACTCAGATGCCTAGCACGCAAGAATTTGCGCTGCATTTAGTCGAACAACAATTGCGTTGCCATGGGCTGGTTTCACTTAAAGGTCTGACCTACCTACGCCGAAATGCAGAACTTCGCAAAACGGTAAAAGACTTGGTTAACCAAAGATTAACGCAGGGAACGTTGGAACAAATACAAGTGGGTGGTGGCGAAGTGTTTCTATTGGCAACAGGTGCATTGGAGCAGCCCCTACCTCGTGTGAATAATCGTTTAAAGATCCTGTCGCCCTTCGACAACAGTGTTATTCAACGGCAGCGGCTTAAGGCACTATTTGACTACGATTACCAAATTGAATGTTATGTGCCAGAAGCCAAACGTCAGTATGGATACTTTAGTCTGCCGCTACTTTTCCGGGATCAATTTATTGGCCGTATGGATTGTAAAGCCCATCGTAAAATCAGCCATTTAGAGATCAAATCACTACATTTACAAGAGCATCTATTTGATCAAGACTTAGTCATTACCGCTTGGGTAGAGGCCATTACTCAGTTTTGTCATTTTCAAAATTGTGAATCGGTGTCTTTGATGCAGGTCTATCCAAAACATCTAGGCCAACGGTTAAACACTCAGCTCAAACTACTCAAGTGACACTTTCATAAAGCAGAATGTTGTTGAGCACATATTGAAATTTATGTTTATCATTGTATTTACTGATAGCAGCAATAATCAGAGTTAAAATTTCCCCCGCCGTTATTGAGGGCAAGTAAATAATAGTGACATTAAAAAAGGAATTATAGCGATGACAAATCCTGTAGGTTGGTTTGAAATATATGTTGATGACATGCAAAGAGCACAAGGCTTTTACGAAACTGTGCTGAATGTGAAGTTGGAAAAATTAGGTGATCCAACTGAGGAAGCCCTCAATATGCAAGCGTTTCCATCAGATATGCAGCAATACGGCGCCGGTGGTGCTCTGGTGCACATGAATGGTTTTCCAGCGGGCGGCAATAGCACCCTAGTGTATTTTTCTTGCGAAGATTGTGCTGTTGAAGAATCTCGTGTGGAAGCAGCAGGTGGTAAGGTACAGCGCTCAAAAATGTCTATCGGCGACTATGGGTTTATTACGCTATCTATCGATACCGAAGGTAATATGTTTGGATTACATTCGTTAAAGTAAAATCTAGTGTGTAATTGCTCAACAATAAAAAAGCCTGAAACTCGGGCTTTTTTATTTCAATTCGCTGTATTTCACTTCATTACTTCTTAGTGCGTAAATACTGCCACACAAAACTCGACAGTGTTACCCCAGCTAAAATATAGCAGTAAAAAGCATTGGGGATAATATCTACCGGCGATATAGAAAAGCTCGCGCCTAATAGTAATAACTGCGCACCGTAGGGCAAGATACCCTGCAACACACAGGCAAATATATCTAACAAGCTAGCCGCCTGCTTTGGCTCAATACCACCCTGCCCGGCCAATTCTTTAGCGGTATCACCGGCCACAATAATTGCTACAGTGTTATTCGCTACACAAGCATTCACCGCACTAATTAAAGCTGCGATGCCTATTGAATAGCCCAACTTAGGGGGCAGTGAAGATTTTTTAATCAAGCCTGAAATACTGCGTACTAAAAATGCTAAACCACCTTGTTCACGCATCAGTGCCGATAAACCACCTAGCAATAATGACAAAATAAACACTTCCTGCATTTGCCCAAAACCGGTGTAAACATCTTTACCTATAGAGACTAACTGGTAGTCCCCAGCCAGCATGCCTAATAACGCACTGCTAATAATGCCGATAACTAACACTGCAAACACATTCAAGCCAGATACCGCCAACACCAATATTAATATATACGGCAATACCAGCCATAAATTAGCGTCTTCTGGGGGTACTAAACTGGCGGGCTCACTCAATACCATTAACCATACCAATACCAACAACGCAGCGGGCAACGCCAAATGTAAGTTGGCTTTGAATTTATCGCGCATCTCGCAGCCTTGCGTGCGAGTAGCGGCAATAGTGGTATCGGAAATAATCGACAAGTTATCGCCAAATATTGCACCACTGACCAACACACCGGCGACCAATGCGGGAGCAATGTCTGCAGCCTCAGACACCCCCAAAGCCACTGGAGCCAATGCGGCAATCGTGCCCATGGAAGTCCCCATGGCAGTAGCGATAAACCCTGCTATTACAAATAATCCCGGAAGAATAAATTGTGCTGGTACTAAATTAAGTCCCAATGCCACGGTAGCATCCACGCCACCGGTTGCCTTGGCAACCGCCGAGAATGCCCCAGCCAACAAATAAATCATGCACATGGTGATGATATTGTTATGCCCAGCACCGGCAACAAAATGTTCGATAGTACGATTGAGTGACTCTTTGGATAACCAAACGGCAAGTAGTATGGCCGGTAACATTGCCGCAGGTGCAGGTAACTGATAAAAGGCGTATTCCACCCCCTGCGCCTGAAAATAAAAACCCACACCTAAGAACAGACACAAAAACAACAGTAACGGCAATAATGCCAATTTCCCGGATAAATTCGTTTGCATTAATTTGAACCACTGAAGATTAAACGACAGAAAGCCTATACCAACTAGCTGGTATTGCCAACGGCAAGTTAGAAGATAAATGGCATCAATCTTAAGACCCCGTACTTGATGAAATTCACCACCTTCTCATCCACATAAAATTCATGTATCTTCTTGTTTAAATGGAATAACTATTAATTTATAAGGAATATTATGCGCAAAATACTCATGTTAATCATAATACTAAGTTTTACTTGTAACGCTAAACAAGAGCCTTGGACTAACTTCGCACAACTGCCCATTGTTGAACAACCTCAAGTTTCCCCTGATGGTAGTAAGATCGCGTTAATTTATAATACACCTGATGGCCCAGCCGTCAGCGTTACGGCTTTTGCGACTTTAGAATTTGATATATTAGCGACGCTAAAGTTAGGGAGAGATAGAGTTGACTCTATAAGTTGGTCTGGTAACGAGAATATTGTTATTTCGACCAGCTATCCTCAATGGTACAACGGCAACTTCTTTCGCGTGAGTCGCCTTTACGCCTTCAATCTTGTGACCAAGGAAAGCAAAGAGTTAACTCTGCGTCGATTCCAAAAATCACAATGGTACGAATATCAAAGCTTCAATATTATTTCATTACTAAAAAATGATGATCAAAACATTCTCGTCTCAACATATGATGAATTAGACAACGGTTATTCGGTGTTTAAAGTTAATGTAAGCACTTCAAAATTTACTAAAGTACAAAACAACGAACATGATATCGATTATTGGGCAGCCGATCATCTTGGCACTGTTCGTCTTGGAACAACTTATGAGAAAAAAGACAACAAGATAACCCGTACTATTTGGTATCGAGAAAATGCAGAAAGTGAACTAAAAAAACTATATACCCGAACATTGGGTGAAGGCGTAAGTTTTAACGTGCTTGGTGTTACTAACAAAGGTGATAAAGCCTATATATTATCTGACAGAGAAACAGGGCGAGAGTCACTTTGGTTATTTGATGTCGTAAGCGGCGAGTTTGAAGAACTGCTTTATAGCAATGATAAATATGATGTAACAGGAGCCTTGAAAAATAGTCTGGGTGAGCTAATTGGGGTTTATTATTCTGACGATTATTTTAGAAAAGTCTATTTCAACAAAAGTGATAGTAAACAAGAAATGGATATAGCTTCAATTCTAAAAAGCGAGCAAGTTACTATTGTCAGTAAAAGCCAAGATAAAACAAAACTCTTAGCCTTAAAACAGTCTGATAACAAACCTGGCACCTATTTCTATTTTGATTTAGCCAAAAACAAAGGTGGTATTTGGATCAGTGAATATCCCTATCTTTCCAAACAAAAATTTCCACAAATAGAAAACTACCAATTCGACGCCTCTGACGGGCAATCAATTAGTGGCTATGTCACCTTTCCAGAAAATATCGATAAGCCATCGCTCATTGTATTACCACACGGTGGCCCACACAGCCGTGACTACAAGTATTTCGATCCAGAAGTTCAGTATTTAGTTTCATTAGGGTATGCGGTGCTACAAGTTAATTTCAGAGGATCATCTGGATTTGGTAGCGCTTTTGAGACCGCCGGTTACAACCAATGGGGAAAGCGCATGCAACAAGACGTGTACGAAGCTATGGATTGGTTAATAGGAACTGAACGAGTATCCAAAGATAAAGCGTGTATCGTTGGAGCAAGTTATGGGGGATATGTTGCTTTAACTGCTACATTCCAACAACCGACGAGATTTGATTGTGCGATCAGTATCGCTGGAGTCTCAGACCTAAAAGAACTCATCCTCGATGAAGATTATCATGACGCATATACCGGCCACGTAGTGGATATTTCAGATGATAAAGCAATTGATGCTCTATCCACCGTTTCGGCGATTAATTATATTAAAAAAATACAGGTTCCAATCTTATTAATCCACGGCACCAAAGATACCCGTGTACCTTTTAGCCAATCAGAAGACTTTTACGATGATGCTAAAAGAAAACTGGATATTAAGTATGTCGAAATTAAAAATGGCACACACTTTTTTGACAACCTCAGTAATAAACAAACCCGCTATAAGGAAGTCACTCAGTTTTTAAAACAACACCTATAACTTATTGCTAGTGGATTTATTAACCTTCATAAATGCACTAGCGATGAAATCTTGTATTGCTTGCCTCGTAGCGACAGCACTAACAACCTAAAGTCTTTGCTAGTGCTGCTTGTGGTTTATTCAAATAAACTTAAGTACTGGCTGGGTATTGCCGTTACTGGGCGGATTTGTATTTGCTTATAAAACACTTCAGCCGCTTCACTTTGCAATAAAATGTGACCTTTGGTCAGTGGCCGTGACACCCCATCGTCTAAATAGCGGGAATTCTGCAACGCCATCACCACTTGCCCATTAACGATATGCAGGCTTTTGTGACCTACACTAATTAGCTCAACGCTGTTCCATTGGCCATGGGGGTTTTCTCTGTCGACATCTCGACGACAACGATTAGTTACCCCGCCCTCGCCAAATGTGCTTAACGGTTGCCCTTGCTGATAAATATAATCTTCGGCGCCATCAGGTTTAGCACAGGCAATATCCATACTGGATGTGACTTGCGACCAGTAATCGCCAAAATTGCGTTCTTCAATTTGTAACTCTTGGGATAAAGTCCACGCCTTCCAGTAATCAACCCCATGCTCACCAATGGAGTGGTACATAATGCCGGCATCTCGGGCTAATTCTAATCGTGGCGGCCACTTTTTCTCACCCCATTTCACCTGTAAACGTAAGTGATAATTTTCAAATTGTTGACGGGTATACACACTGCCGTAAATCTCGCCGGAAATATGTAAAACCACCTCACTATTTTCGGTTAACGTACTAAACACTTGTGTTGGGTCTTTATCATGGCCAATAGCCTGGCTATATTCGCCAGCTGAATTTTTAGGGAGGCCAGGAATATCACTGTGCTTGCCAGGTACCGCTAGATAACTATGCCATTGGCTCAATTCTTCATCTAACAAGTTTTGCCATTCTTGAGCTTGGCCTTTACAAGCTATTGCCCCCAATAGCAGCCCGCATAACGCTAATTTCACTCTCATTTAATCTATCTTCTCTAATGGTTTTAATAGAATGTAACCGCGAATCATCCACTGTGTGAAGGCCATTAGTGCATTTCGCTTCAGTTGTTATAAAAAACGCCATTGCTGTTATAGGCGCAATCTCCAAAGCTTGTAATGCTGTGCGTTGTTAAATTGTGAGATCAGAGGAACACAATGAAGAAGATACTTTTTTTACTACTCATCGGTTGTAGCATGACGGTAATGTCCGCGCCCCAACTCAAATTAAATGATAAAGGTTACTTAGAAATGCCGGGACTGAATGTCACGTCATTTAGTGATATCTACCCCGATGGTCATCAAACTGGGGTAACCATTATTCAGCACGGTATACGCGTGGCCGCCAATGGTGACTTACGTTTAGAAATTTCGCCGGGACAATGGTCACCAGTTCCAGCAGGTGGCGAGCAAAGTATAGACAGAGCCAGCAATACCCTATCGCAAACCCTGTCCTATCCTGACCCGAAAAAGGACCGAACGGGTTTTAACCCAATACTTTATCCGGATCTTAAATTTTCTTACACAGTGCATGTTACGCCACTACAGAAAAACCAATTCAAGATCAGCGTGGACTTAGCCCAACCCTTGCCTGCTGAATGGATAGGTAAAGTGGGTTTTAATTTCGAATTATTTCCCGGTCATTTGTTTGGTAAGTCTTGGTTGATGGATAAGCAGGCAGGTATTTTCCCTAATCAGCCCAACGGCCCTATAGAGCAAATTCATGGTGAACAGCTAACCCAAGCCTTAGCCAGCGGACATGAGCTGATTGTGGCAGCGGAATCCCCTGAGCAACGCATACAAATTACTTCCAGCAAGAATGAATTAAGCCTGTGGGATGGTCGTAGCAATCATAACAACGGTTGGTTTATTGTGCGCAGCCCGATACCCGCTGGCGCAACCACCAATGCCATCGAATGGATCATCACCCCGAATGTGATTGACGACTGGCAATATCAGCCGGTTATTCAAGTATCACAACTGGGTTATGCCACTGGCCAACCCAAAACCGTGATTATTGAGCAAGATGGTAATGACAACAGCACCGAAGAAGTGACCTTGTATATATTATCCAGCAAGGGCAAACAAAAAGTGCAAAGCGGCAAGGCCAAACATTGGGGGCAATTTTTACGCTACCAATATCTTACTTATGACTTTTCCAGTGTCACTCAACCGGGTATGTACGTTATTGAATATCGCGGGCAGACCACTCATGCTTTTGCAATTTCCGATGCGGTCTTTGACCGCCATGCATGGCAGCCCACGTTGGAATACTATTTACCGGTGCAAATGTGCCATATGCGCGTGAATGAAAAATACCGCGTTTGGCACGACCACTGTCACCATGACGATGCCTTAATGGCCCCCACTGACCTTAACCATTTTGATGGTTACATTTCTGGCTCATCAACTTTAACTAATTTTAAACCCGGTGAACGGGTGCCTGAGTTAAACAAAGGCGGTTGGCACGACGCCGGCGATTACGACTTACGGGTAGAATCGCAAATTGGTACGGTATGGTTATTGGCGATGATGGTAGAAGAATTTGGCCTTGATTACGACGCTACCCTAATCGACCAGCAAAAACAATTAGTGGAGATCCATCAGCCCGACGGCAAATCCGATGCGCTGCAGCAAATAGAACATGGGCTATTAAGTATACTAGGGGGTTACCAATCACTAGGGCGTTTATATCGCGGTATTATAGTACCTACGGTTCGCCAATATGTGATGCTAGGTGATGCTGCCAGTCAAACCGATGAATTCTATTACGATAAAAACTTAGGCGAAGATGAAATAAGCGGCGAGTACTCCGGTAAAGCCGATGACCGCTGGGTTTTCACCGAAGAGAATCCGGGACGAGAGCTTTATGTTGCCGGCGGTTTAGCTGCAGCATCCAGGGTGCTGAAAACCTATAACCCCAGCTTAGCCAAACAGGCCATCGACGCCGCTCAAGCTATTTACAGCGCAGCGGTGGCTAATAAAGAGCTATTCAAACCCCATCATCGTCAAAATCAGGTATTTGCCTTAACCGAGTTATTACTGGCAAAACCCGACGCCGATTATCAAAAGCAGTTAATCCAGCTACAAAGCTTTATCACCGAAAATATTGCTAAAACCGGCTGGAGCGTCGGTCATATCATTGAGCACATTAAAGATAAAAAGTTTAACGCGGCGGTATCTAAAGCCGTTGCAACTTATCAAGTACAGTTACGCGCCGAAGCGCAAGACTCGCCTTTTGGGGTGCCATACAAGCCAAATATTTGGGGTGCGGGCTGGACCATTCAACGCTTTGGTGTTGAGCAGTTCTTTTTCCATAAAGGTTGGCCACAACATACCACCACCGATTTTTATGTGAATGCGCTGAATTTTGTTTTAGGTGCACACCCGGGTAGTAATACCCAATCCTTTGTGTCCGGTGTGGGTTCGGAATCAGCACTGGTGGCTTATGGGGTTAATCGCGCCGACTGGTCACACATACCCGGCGGGGTGATATCCGGTACGGCTTTGATCCGCCCCGATTTACCTGAGCTGAAAATATGGCCATTCTTCTGGCAGCAAACTGAATATGTGATGGGTGGTGGTGCCACTAATTACATGTTTTTAGCCTTGGCGGCTCAGCAGTTGTACGGACAGCCGCAACCTAAGTAATAAGGCTTTTGATTACCTATTGAGACAATCACTTTACAGTTAGCCTGCCCGCAACGGCGTGCTAACTGTAAACTATTTTATACCCCAACCAGCTTGCTAGCATTCGTCATAAGCCGCTGAAATTGTTACTCTTCCCTACCCCTTTTTTGCATTGTTAATTTGAGATTAATAATTATGTTTTCCAAATGCCGAACCACTCTACTCAGCGTTTGCTGGATATTGCCTATAGCCTTATCATCCACAGTTTTTGCTAGTGCGTTAAACGAGCAACAGCAACAACAACTGATGCAACTTAAATCCGTAAGCCTTGAAGCCAGTACTGCTTTTGATATTGTCGAGTCGCTAACCACCGAAGTAGGTGCACGTATGGTGGGAACCCCAGGTCAGAAAAAATCTGAAGCTTGGGCACAGGCCAAAATGCATGAGCTAGGTTTTGATAAAGTCTGGACCGAAGAAGTCACTTCGGTGAAATGGCATCGCGGTGAAGTATCGGCACAAATTACCGCCCCCTACCCACAAAAATTGGTGGCATTAGCACTAGGTGGCAGCGTTGGCACTAACGGTAATACCCTACAAGCCCATGTGGCTCACTTTGATACATTGGATGATTTACAAGCCGCAGAAGATAATAGCCTGAACGGCAAGATCGTCTTTGTATCTTATAAAATGCAACGCCATATTGATGGCGATGGGTATGGTAAAGCTGTCGGTGCTCGCGTAGTCGGTGCCGTAGTGGCAGCGCAAAAAGGCGCATCCGCATTTGTAATGCGTTCGGTTGGCACCGATACCAACCGCCATGCCCATACTGGTGTGATGCGCTATCAAGAAGGCGTTGAAAAAATTCCTGCAGTCGCTATTTCGAATCCTGATGCCGACTTACTTGTGCGACAAATCAAGCGTGGGCAATCGGTAACCATGGCATTAAACCTTAGTGCTGGTAACAACATTGAAGAAGTTAAAGCCTTGAACGTGATTGGTGAAATTACCGGTAGCGAAGCACCACAAGAAGTGGTGGTTATGGGTGCTCATTTAGATAGTTGGGATGTAGGCACCGGTGCCATTGATGATGGTGTGGGTGTGGGTATTACCCTAGCCGCAGTTAAACATATTCTAGATTTACCGCAACGACCCAAACGCAGTATTCGGGTTATTTTATTTGCCGCCGAAGAAGTGGGATTGCATGGTGCCAAAGGTTATGTGGATGCCCGAGATTCAAAATTAGCCGACCATGTTATTGGTGCTGAATGGGATTTTGGTAATGGCAAAATCTATAAACTATCGCCGGGTGTAGGCCCTTCTGCACTAAACACTATTCGTGAATTAGCCGAGTATTTAAGCCCAATGGGCGTTGCTTTAACAACTGACAACATCGCCAAAGGTCAATCTGATATGAGCGCGCTGGGTAACCTAGGCATGCCAGCCATTAACTTTAACCCTGATGGTAATGATTATTTTGACTATCACCATACAGAGAACGACACCCTCGATAAGGTCGATCAACACGCGTTAAAGCATAATACCGCTGTTTACACTATGTTCGCTTATTTTGCAGCGCAATCCGCGGTTAATTTCAGACAGTAACAGCCCTAACACGGGTTACCTCTAAAAACCGGCTTTAGTTTTACAATAAACCAAAGCCGGTTTTTAGTTAATTTATCCTCCTTTCAATCAGCTCCGTTATTAATACAATATGGGTATCTGCCAACCTCAATAAAAACCTCGCCTAGATACTCATAAATATTCGCGAATATTTCATAAAAAACAACCATTTTACGTCTAAGATTAGTCTTTAATACTTTATTACATCTTAGTCCTTGAAGACTAAAAAGGGTCGTGTCTTAAATAGACGAATTTTTGTAAATACACATGGATCATGCCAATGGCTAATACAGTAGTGATTAACTCAAAAGAATATGCAATTGATGTAGCGGACGATATGCCGTTATTGTGGTTTTTACGGGACCGCTTGGAATTTACTGGTACTAAATTCGGCTGCGGTAGCGGTTTATGCGGCGCCTGCACTGTGCATATGGATGGCACTGCCATCCGTGCTTGCGTAATGCCTATCAGCGCTGTAGCGGGCAAAAGCATTACCACAATCGAAGGCTTGTCTGAAAATGGTGATCACCCTCTACAAAAAGCCTGGGTAGAAAACAATGTTCCACAATGTGGATATTGTCAGGCAGGGCAAATCATGAATGCCGCCAGCCTGCTGGCCACCAATACTTCGCCATCGGATGATGATATTGATGCCGCCATGCAAGGTAACATTTGTCGCTGTGGTACTTATCAACGTATTAAAAAAGCGATCAAGTCAGCCGCTTTTGAACTAGCGAAGGAGGTGTAACATGAATCGTCATTTACATGCAGCCATCCATGGCGACACTGCCGCCAACCCGATTGAAAACACTAACCGTCGTCAGTTTCTTAAAATTGCCAGCATGGCCTCCGGTGGTTTAGCCATTGGCTTCACCTTACCAGGCATGGCCAGCCCAGCATCGCAAGATGACAATATTAGCCTAAATGCCTTTATTCACTTACAAGAAAACGGCGATACCCTGATCTACAGCAGCCGCTGTGAAATGGGTCAAGGCATCAGCACTGCCCTGCCCGCTGCCATTGCCGATGAAATGGAAGCAGATTGGAGTCGTGTTCATGTAGAACAAGCTGGCGGTGATAAAGATAAATATGGCGACCAAGCAACCGGCGGTTCTGCCAGTATTCGCACCCAATTTGAGCCTATGCGCCAAGCCGGTGCTGCCGCCAAAATGATGTTAGTGGCTGCGGCTGCCAAGGTATGGAATACCTCGGTGGACAACTGCTACGCTGAAAATCATTTTGTGATTAATAAACTGAATAAACAAAAGCTCGGTTATGGCGAATTAGCCAGCCTAGCGGCCAAGGTGCCAGTACCCAAAGATCCCGTTTTGAAAACCAAGGATCAATATCGATATATTGGTAAAGCACTGGATCGTCATGATGTAGGGTTAGTTACCACCGGCCAGCGCATGTATGGCGTAGATACCAAGTTACCCGGCATGCGTTACGCCGCTATCGTCCATTGCCCAGTATTTGGCGGTAAACTGAAAAGCCTAGATAAAACTGCCGCCATGCAAGTAAAAGGCGTCACCGACGTTATTGAAATACCACGTTTGGATGTACCTTACGGTTCCGTAGGCGGCGTCGCCGTGGTCGCCGACAATTCCTGGACCGCACAACAAGCCGTTAAAAAACTCGTGGTGGAATGGGAAGCCGGCCCTAATGCCGTCTACAACACCAAAGAATACAAACAGCAACTAGTCGCCAATGTTGAAAAACCAGCGAAAAAAGCGGCTGAGCGCGGCGATGTAGAAAAAGCCTTTGCCGAAGCCACCCATAAAGTCAGCGCCACTTACACCGGCGGCCATTTGTCCCATGCGCCGATGGAGCCAAATGCCAGCGTAGTGTGGGTACAAGATGACAGCTGTGAAGTGTGGGCATCTACTCAAAGCCCAGATGATATTCAAAAAACCTTAGGTGGTTATTTAAAACGTGACCCTAAAGATATCAAAGTCAATGTGATGATCTCCGGTGGTGCTTTTGGTCGTAAATTTAAATGCGATTATGTCCATGAAGCGGCGGCCATATCACAACAAATTAAAGCACCTGTGCAGTTAATCTGGTCACGCGAAGAAGATATGCGCACCGGTTATTACCATTCTATTAATGCTCAGCATATTGAAGCGTCACTGGATAAAGACGGTAACGTCACCGGCTGGTTACATCGTATTGCCTTCCCGTCTATTAGCTCGTTGTTTAACCCGTCGTTAGACAGAGCCCCCGACAACGCCTTAGGTGATATAGAAAACCACCCTTTCGGCATTGCTAATTTACGCAGTGAATCCGGTGAAGCGCCAGCACATACCCGCATTGGTTGGTATCGCGCGGTGTATGCAATATTTTATGGTTTTGCTTTTGGCACCTTCGCCGACGAGCTCGCCCATAAAGCCGGCAAAGATACGGTTAAATTCCTCAATGACGTTTATGATGCCAATACCAACCCAGAACAAGCGGATCAGGTAATGCGCTCAAAAGCAGTATTAGCCTTAGCCGCCAAACATTCTGGCATTGGTAAAAAGTTGCCTAAAGGCGAAGGTATTGGCATTGCGGTACACCATAGTTTTCAAAGCTATGTAGCGATGGCCGTACACGTCAAAGTCGACGGTGATGACATCAAAGTACTTAACGTCGATTGCGCCATTGATTGCGGACAGGTACTGAATACCGATGGCGCCACCGCACAAATGGAAGGTGCAGTGGTGATGGGAATGTCGTTGTCGCTATACACCGAAATAAGCTTTAAAGACGGTGCGGTAGTCAACTCCAACTTCCACGATTACCCAGTGCTGCGCATTAACGAAATGCCCAATGTACGAGTGCATATTGTTGACTCAGATGCCAAACCTACCGGTTTAGGAGAACCGGGAGTTGCGCCGTTTGCACCGGCGTTGAGCAATGCCATATTTGCTGCTTCCGGCACAAGGTATCGGGATATTCCGATAAAGCCTTTATCAGCGTAGGTTTTGCTTGCTAACGAGTTAGCATCGTTAATTGAAAACGTCGCCAATTAGGCGACGTTTTTTATTGGCATAACCGACACTCACTAATTAACCTGAATTCTGCTTAATAAAATTGAACTAAATGCCTGTTCCAAGATCCGATCTTTCGACTAAAAGAGATCAATCTATAAAGAAACAGGTATGAGTAAATTAGTTGGGTTGTTTTGTGATATTGATGATTTTGCAAAGTATTTATCCCTCAATGGCAAAAAAACTGCTGCAGACGGTACGCAAAAACGTCAAAGAGAAGAACAAATGACAACCAGTGAAATTATGACGATTGTCGTCATTTTTGATATATCACATTACCGTGATTTCAAAAACTACTCTCTTGGGTATGCATTCTTTGTGTACAAAAATGAGTTTCCAAATTGACTGAGTTACACACGATTTATAGCGGTCATGCCTAGGGAGCATCGTACCCATTGTGTGCATACTTCACATCACTTAAAGGGAAGCCCACAGGGATAGAGTTCATTGACTCTACATGCATCAAGGCGTGTCATAACATCCGAATACCAAGACATAAAACCTTCGATAGTATCGCTCAATGAGATAAAGGTACTATGGGCTGGTTTTATGTTGAATTTGCTTGCAGGATTGGTCACGTATTCGCTTAAAAGAAAACAAACCAAGCCTTAAGTTAACTTAACTGACGTAGAGCGTAACTCTATGGTTATCACTTAAGCAGATCTCAGGCTAGGTTAATTAACTTCTGTTTAGAATAATCTCAGCTTTATCAATAGAGAATAAAAACCCCGGTTAACCGGGGTTTTGTTCATGTGTCAGCCTGACTTACTCAAGGGAACGTTATAGTGACATTGTCCAATAAAATAGTATCTGCTGTTCCATCGGTTAATGGGCCATTGAGTTGCAACGCGATGCGCTCGATAATGGCTATATCGCCACTTCCGCTATCTGTCGGACTAAAACTGAAAGTATTAATCCCTGCTACTAACGGTTCAACAGGGCCATACATGCGTACATAAGCAGGATCACCGGTTTGCACATAACCCTGGGCGGTTAAGCCTCCATCAACTTGTGCCTGAGTCACCGTAATGGTGTATTCAATGCTGGTTCCCGCATAGTCAGCCTGACTAATTTGCTTGATCAGGTTTTGGCTATTAGCACTCCAGTCGGGCACTATTTCAGCTGCTTGGGCGGCCGGATCATAGCCCACAACTGAATTAGTACCGTAATCGTTGCGCCATCCTTCTGCATCGGTCAAAAAGTTATATTCTACTGTGGTCGGCGGTGCGATAAACGGTAATGTTACCGTTACCTTGTCCAGTAAAATTGTATCCAACTCGGCTGGTGTAGCAGCCAGTGAACCATTCAGTTGCAGGGAGACCCGCTCAATAATAGTAATATCATTGTTGCCATTATCAGTGGGGTTGAAGGTAAAGGTATTTACACCAACGGTAAGCGGCACTACTGGGCCATACATACGCGCATAACTACCCTGAGCACCAGTTTGTACATAACCTTGAGCAGTCATTCCTGCATCGACTTGAGCCTGAGTCACTCTTATTGTGTATTCAATACTGGCTCCGGTGTAATCTGTTTCGCTAATTTGACCAATCACATTTTGTGAGGTTACTGACCAATCAGCAACAATCTCGGCGGCTTGTTCTGCCGGATTATGATTAACTACGGTTGTTGTACCGTAATCACCACGCCAGCCTTGTAAACCACTGATAAAGTCATAAGTGATCACTGTTGGTTCAGGAACACCGCCGCCTTCAACCGTAATATTCAAATCAAGTAGAGTGCTAATATATTCACCAACCTGTACTTGAACCAGTAAGTTGTAACTACTTAATGTGAGCCCTGCGGATACCGTTATTTCACCGGTATTAGCATCAATAGCAAACAATTCTGCGCCACTACCACCGAGTATTGACCAGGTGATGGTTTCACCATCAGGATGGGCACTACCATTAATAGTGGTTGTTTCTAAATCAACCACTGCTGTGCCCGCTGTTACCGAATTACTGGTTTCAACGTTTCCAGGAGCAGTGACCAGCGGTAAAACACCGCGTACATAACCTTTTAACCAAACCAGCGCCGGTTTTTCTGCACCATTTTCAAATGCTAGGTGCGCCCCCTGATTTTCACGCCAGTGACCGGGCAGATAACCCCACATAGTGATGCCTTTAATAGCAGGATGGTTCCAGAACATCGGAAACAAACGTTGATAATCCATTAGCTGTATCAAGTCTGTTGGGCCATCGATATCCAACTCAGTAACATACAAATCAAAACCGGTTGCTGCTAAACGATCAATATTGTCTAACATGTTCTGATTGTTACCGGTGGTAGAGAACGCGTGTCCCTGAAAACCGATAGCATCGATTAGGCCGCGTTCGTCGAGTAGCTCAACCAGTTCTATCATCAATGATGTGCGTGATCCGGTGTTGATCACGCTATATTCGTTGATCATTAACTTAGTTGTAGCGGGGAATATATTACGTGCCATCTGAAAAGCATTGATTATCCAGTCAAATCTAGCCGCTTGCGCTGCTGCTGCACTTTGATCCATTCCCAAACCAACATAGTGAGAAATGAGTTCCGTGGTGGTTTCTGGAGCAAACAGTCTGAGTGCATCAATATAACCCGGGCCATTATTAGCCGAATTAGGTGGATCATTATCGAACTCGTTTACGACTTCGATAAAATCAATGTCAGCGTAACGGTCATTAACGGCGTTATACCACTCTAGGATCTCTTCCAACTGCTCTGTTGCTGGTAGTGCGCTAATCCAGCTTGGTTGTTGATTACCCCAGACTAAAACATGGTGTTTATAGATATAGCCATTGTCTTTAGCCATATTGTAAGCTTGATCTAGTTCCGTCCAATTAAACACATCACGGGTTGGCTCGGCAGAACCCCATTTTCCACCATTTTCCGGTGTGACCTGATTCCAGTAAGCAGTAAAGTTGACTGCTTGGCGGCCGCAACACACACCGCCAACAAATTTGTCTTTACCATCAGCCATAGGTGGCCCTTGAGGTACAAAAGGCTCCGGGGGAGGCACAACTTCACCGGCTAAACCACTTTCAAGTTCTTCGATAGTAAAAAGCACCCCCTCTTGAGCAAATGCGAATTTGTCTATATCGAGCCCGTCTTCCCGACCGGCAAAACGAAATGTCTGGGTTAGCTCTCCTTCTGGCACGGTATAAACCGTCCCTGCTAATTTTACCCACTTCCATACTTGTGTCACCGATGAACCACCACCAACTACAGGTTCATTCGGTTGATAACCACTTTCGCCAGGTGCAGGAAAACCTGAAATGCTGTTGATTGAAATCCAACCATTGTTGACACCAAAACCACTAGGTGAGAAAAAACTGTCATCATTTGCGGCATCAGGCCCTACGCGCAAACGAACATAAAGTTCATAGTTAGCCGCTTGTGGGAATGTGATACCTAATTGAACAACACGATTGTCATCAGTTGGTTCGTTAGCATCGGTTGAATTAATCGATACATAACTTGGATCACCATCGGTAAGGGTAAATTCGCTCCCCATATAGAGTAACTCACCGGCACCACCGCCTTCTGCTTCTACATAGGTGGCAGTATTGGGATCAAGGTTTTGCAAGGTGGCATCGAAAGATATTGCCCTACGATCAAAAACAAAGCGAACCTTGGTTTCTATTGAATCACCTGAGGCGATTTCCTGCGAGGCAACATTGAAAAATGGAATGTCGTCAGTACTCATACCATCTTCACTAGAGACCGTGAGATTGGCATTAGCAACCAGTATTCGAAACGGTCCTGGTATTGTTGTAGTACCGGAATTAGTAATAGTAACGTAGACAATATACTCGCGCGTGGCTCTATCGATTGATGGTCTTGTGGTTGATATAGTGATGTCATTTTGTACATCGACCCAATCAGCCATGACAAGTTGAGGAAAAAGTAACAACAGGGCACAAAGTGTCCCATTGAAGGTTTTGAAAATCTTCATATTTAATGACCTTTCATAAAATAATTTGCTTTGTAAAAAACAATCCCAAAACCAAACACTTTCTATTGCAAATAGAAAACCACGTGACTACATAGCCGGACTGTTAATATTCTCTAGATATTTTTTTTCCTATACGTTGCCAAACCTGCTAAACCCAAGGCAAAAATGGCTAACGTTGAAGGTTCTGGCACTTGTGGAACCGCAACTTCTACGAGTGAAACGTTGTTTATGTTAAGCGATGAGCCTGAAAAATCGGTCCGATTATCTAAATCGACACCCAAAAAGAGATCGAACTCAACAAAGATGCCGTTTTGATTAGCAAAAGAACTATCTAGTAAAAATGATAAGTTGTAATCAAGCGAACCATCCACATCAGCAGTTGTAAATAATCCTGAGGTGAAATTTCCAGTTCCATTGCTAATGCCCACAAAAAAGTAGTCGGCAATAAAAGAGGGATCGGGGCTGGTTAAATCACTACTGACGTCAAAATCCAGTGTTAATAGAAAACTACTGTCAGTTGCTCCTGACAGATCTAGTTCCTGACTTAGTGCAGTGTAGACAAAAGCATCATTGGCTCCACCAAAATCTACGTTCATTTGCGCAGAACAATTGGGCGTGCTGCCATTAATACTAAGGTCATTGGAGCCTGCAAGTGGAGCACCAAAATCAGACTCTTGTTGCCATCCGCTAAAATCACAGGTCGCAAAATCACCATTGGTTATTGCTGCAGCTTGAAGTTGTGAGGTGAGAGCACAACCAAGGATTAGTACTGCATATTTGAGTTTTTTCATATTTTCATTTCTCTAAATTCGCGAAAATAACAATGTTATTGCACAATAAATTTCATTCCAAAACACATGTGTTGTGTAAATGAAATGTAAAAATATTGTATCTATAGGGATGTTAATTGATTTGTAAGGTATGTATATAAAGGCGATTTGGTGTTAATTGTCTGTCATAAGCTAATTTGTGAGTAGAAAGTCATAGAACGCATAGAACGGGGGACAGGTAAATTTTAACTTAATCCTATAAATCAGAGCTTTATACAAAAGAGTAGGATCGGAAATAAAAATGAGTGATTAAAAAGTGATAATCATATTCACTCTAGAATAAAAAATAAAGTAAGAAACAAATGAATTAACAGAAGCTTTAGTTGGAGATATGTATTTATAAAAAGGTCTAACTCAATTCAGCGTTGTGAATAAATGGGGTCATATACACATTAAGTGTAAAATAAGAAACTACACTAGCCACAAACATATATTCCCCTGCCAAGCAAAGTTTGGCTCCATTTCCCCCTTCACAATATTCTGATTCAGATTAGCTGACCGTTACTCAAGGTACGGATGATGTGGCTTAACTGTGCAATCGAATTAGCAAAGCACTGCTTTGCAGATTGAGCCAGAAATCAAGGATGATTTTTGCGGACTTTGCCTTGAAGCGGGATGCGATAAAAACAAGGCCCCGAAAGTCCAAAGAGGTCGGGTAAGCCCCTTCTCTGATTGCCGTCGCCAACGCGACTCCCAAATTAAAATCCAGTACAAAAGCTAAATTGGCGCAGCCAATAATAAAATACCCTCGCGCAGCATGGAGCCGCGTGAAGAAAAAATGTAGGGGATGACAGTTAGCACAGCCAATAAATGAGTCGATGTAAACAATAAAAGTAGATACCTGCCTTCGCAGGTAAGACAAACAAAGTACGCTAATAAACGTTGAGCATCCTTCGACAAGCTCAGGACGAACGGGAATCGCCAGTCGGCGTAACCAATAAAAATCTGTCGCTGCCGCGACCCATTATTGGGGCTCTACAGTTACCACAATACGTTTATAACTGGATAACGCTGGACTGCCTTTGTCGGTGACTTTTAAAATAATATGTACCGTTTGAGTTTCTGTTACTTCCGGTGCAGTCACGTAAATAGCGTGGGCATTATTGGCTGCGCCTGTTGAAACGGCTTTCTTGTAAGTACCGGCTTCAGGATAATCAAACCAAATAAAACTCAAGTTATCGCCATCTGGATCCGTTGAGGCGCTGGCATCTAATGGGAAGCCTTGGCCCGATTTAACCGTAAAGTGGTCGGCACTTTTTAACACGGGCACAGGTGCATGGTTTGCTTGCTGATAGCTTTGAGTAGTCCAGTCCATGCGCGCCGCAAAGTCATTTTGAAAATCATCACGCCAGCGCCATAATGTTTCTTTATAACCTTCAAAACTCTGCTTTCCCGGTACCGTTGCACGGCCATATTCACCTTGTACATAGGGTGTGAATTTATCGTTAGCATCAGTCCAAATGGCCCGCGTTTCCGGCGCGATAATTACGTCTGAACCGCCTTCTTTGGTTTTCGAAAAGTCGGGAATAGAAAGTTCGTAACGACCTCCCCAACCGCCCCAGTTGGGCTTTTCGGCGTGATTCAAACCATTAGGAATAAGCGATAGAAAAGCCGGTGTATCGCCTTCAACGCCCCAGGCAACGTCAGGATAACGTGCACCTAACGGCCCATGACCTTGCTGAATGTTTTGTGCAAACCACTTATTGCTAATACTGCTGTTATCGATACCGTCAATAACCGAGTTAATGCCAGTCCATGTGGCGCTGTCGTAATCATCACCGGGGCTAACGATATAAAATAAACTAGGGAAGTTATCTCTGATCCAGATTCCGCTATCGTCTTGATCAGAGATGGTATACACCCTAATTTTATCAATGAGGGCTTTAGCTTCACTAGCAGACTTGGTTTTACGTATTGTATGTAATGCTTGAGCAAGAGTATTTACCCCACCCCAGGTTGAAATCCACAAAGGACGTTGATCTTTTTTCTCAAGTTCTTGAATGATCCAATCTGAGCCCTCGGAATCATGACCATCGCCCACCCCCAGCATTCCGTATTTAGGTAAACCGGATTTGACCAACTTTAAAAGCTGTTTAGCCTTTGGGTAGCCTGTCTTATGCTTGGTTAAATTCGGCTGAACTTCGCCATAAGCGTTAATCACCTTAATGATCGACTCAGGCTCCACTGAGTTTTTATGCCAAACCGAAGTCGTTGCGACTATGCCTTTAATATCAATTTCATTAGCATACAAAAACAACCGCACTAATGATTGCGTATCATCTGGGTCGGCTTCAATATCAGTAAGAATAATAACCCGATGTTTTTCAACACCCTTCGCGTAAGTGCCGCTAGACAGTAGTGATAAACAAACTACTACAAGAGTGAACCAATTTTTCATCGATAGAACCAATAATCATTTCAAATTACTTACAAATTTAACGCGATACTAAAATAACTGCCTATTACGTATTTTTATTTAGGCATGTATTAATGCCACCACTCCTCATTTATTAACCTCAGTTCGGGATAAGCAATGCCTTACAGCACAGCTATTTTGCCCCTCTCTACGTTGTCCACTATGGGTTTAGAATGACTAAACAACATAGTGAACGCCTTCATATGAAAAAATAGCTGCACTGTACCGAATAAAAACAATATTAATATTAGTAAATAAAAGTAACCCATTGAAATATAAATGGTATATCTACATTTTCGACAAGTCTTATCCCGAACTGAGGTTTATTAGCTTTCACCAATGGGTATGTGCTGGTGGTTAGTTTGGGCGAAGGCAGGTATGACGAACGGTATCACTCACAAAAAAGCCGCTAATTCAGCGGCTTTTTTCAACAAATCACGAGTCCCCGCTAGGGATCACTACGCATATCCAAAGTATCGGCATCCATAACTGATGGCGTCTTCTTACGGCTAAACGCATTCTTCATATCCGCTAACATCATATACAAACAAGGTACTAGCAACAGCGTAATCACCGTGGCAAACAAAATACCAAAGGCTAATGATATGGCCATAGGGATAACTATTTGCGCTTGTAAGCTGCGTTCAAAGACGATGGGCAATAACCCCATAAAGGTCGTTAGTGAGGTTAAGATAATCGGTCTGAAACGCTGTGCACCGGCTTGCATAACCGAATCTAACACCGAATGTCCTTCTGAACGGGCGCGATTAACAAAGTCCACCATGATCAGGCTGTCATTCACCACTACGCCGGTTAATGCAATAATGCCGCACATCGACAAAACGCTGACCGCATGACCCAAGAGTAAATGGCCGGCAATCGCACCGACCACACCAAAGGGAATAACCGACATGATAATTAACGGCTGCGAGTAAGACTTTAACGGCACTGCCATAAGTGCATAAATGGCAAATAACGCGAACAAGAAGCCTTGCAACAAACTGACCAAAGCATCGGCTTGTTCTTTAGCGTTACCGTCCAATTTAAAATCAATACTAGGATAACGTTCGAGTAAATCGGGAATAAAGTCGGCAGTCACTTCGCTAACCACTTTACCCGGCTCAAGACGAGCCTTATCCACTTTACCGGTAACGGTTAATGAACGAACACCATCTTGACGGATGATAGAGCCATAGCCTTTACCCATTTCAATATCCGCGACTTCTGAAAACGGAATTTCTTCACCAGTAGCCGTACGGATGCGCATTTGCTCAAGGTTACCTATAGAATTACGTTCTTCTTTGGGATAACGCACCATGACCTTAACTTCTTCATCGCCACGCTGAATACGTTGTGCTTCAGCACCATAGAATCCGTAACGTACCTGACGGGCCAAGGCATCTAAACTTAAGCCCATAACTTCAGCCTGAGGTTTGATTTTCAAACGAATTTCATCACTGCCACCGGCAAAACTGTCGTTGACATCTGCTACACCATCATAGGTTTTCAAGTGGGCTTTTAGCTCTTCGGTAGCAGCACGCAATTCATCCAATTTCTTACCACTGAACTGGAAGGACAAGTCTGCGCCCCCACCGGGACCACCAGCAGAGCCAATGTCAATGGTTTTCACGCCGGCTATTTCCGGCATATGTTTACGCCAACGATTTTGGATTTCAATGCCGTCCATATCGCGTGTTTCGGCTTTAGACAACTCTACAAACACTTGCCCTACGGTATTGCCTTGGTCAAATGCCATGGAATGTTTAATCACACTGCTACCGCTTTCTTTAACGACTTCGGCATCCATGGAGTACAGCGCGTCCATCAACTGATCGATTGCCTCATCTCGCTGCAGTACCGATGAGCCCGGCTCCAGTTCAATCGAGCCCATAATGAAATCACTAGGAATGTCAGGGAAGAATACAAAACGTACTTGTCCGCCCATAAACAACCCGACGGTAATAATAATAGCGGCAATAAAACTGGCTAATGTGGTGTAGCGATTGGCAATCGCCTTCTTCAAAAACGGCTGGTAATACTTTTCGACAAAAACCTTAATGCCTTCACTAAAGAAATTACGGATTTTTTGTAGCTTATTGGCTTTATTGGGATCCACTGGCTCATCTTTCATATGGATCAAATGCGCGGGCAATACCAGCTTGGATTCAATCAATGAGAACATTAAACATAAGATCACCACCCAAGCGATGGTTTTCCAGATCACGCCAAAGGGGCCAGATACCATCAACATGGGTGTAAAAGCGGCGACGGTGGTTAACACCCCAAACGTAGCAGGCATGGCAACTTTTTTGACTCCGGTGATCACGCTCTCGGCGCTATGGCCTTTTTTATCGATTTCAGAATAGGCCGATTCCCCCATAATAATGGCATCATCCACCACTATCCCCAGCACTAAGATAAAGCCAAATAGGCTGATCATATTGATTGAGACTGAGAAAAGTTCCATCGGCATTAATAGTAAAGTACCAAGAAAACATACCGGTAAACCCACTATGACCCAAAACGCCAAACGTATTTTAAGAAACAGTGACAACACCAAAAACACCAACAACGCACCAAAACCCATATTACTCAACATCATGTTTAAGCGGTCGGCTAAGTAAAAAGAACTATCACCCCACACATCGGCACTAATACCATCTGGTAGTTGGGTTTTCTTTTTAACTAAATACGCATTTACGACTTTAGAAATTTCTAATGCATTTTCCTCTCCAACGGCATTTACCCTTACATTAAGCGCTTTTTTACGATCAAACATGTCATAGGAGTTATATTCAACAAAACCATCTCTAATTTCCGCGATATCCCCCAACGTTAGGCGAGTACCATCTGGATGGGTAAGCAAAATAATTTTGGCAAAATCTTGACCATTATAGGCTTGCCCTTTGGCCCGCAGCAGAATGTCACCGTCATCCGAGCGAATAGAGCCACCGGGCATATCGATAGAAGTACGACGAATGGCCGTTACCAATTGTTGGAAGGTCAGACCGTATTCCTGCATTTTGCGTTCTGAAATCTCAATTGACATTTCATAATTACGGTCACCAATTACTTGAACATTGGTTACCCCAGACAAATTGGCTATTTCATCACGTATTTCTTTGGCTAATTCTTTAAGCACTCGTTCCGACGTATCACCATATAACGCCACCCACATAACCGTTTGGGTTTGTTTTTGCCGATAAATTACCGGCTTTTCGATGTTTTCGGGAAAGCTTGGAATAGCATCAACCTGCACTTTAACTTCGTCCAGCACCAGTTGCGGATCGTAATCTTCTTCCACTTCGATATTAACCGTACCCATGCCTTCATTGGCAATGGCGATAACGCGTTTGATGCCTTGAATATTTTTAACGGCTTCCTCAATTTTAATTAACACCCCTTCTTCAACTTCTTGTGGAGCGGCACCTAAATAAGGCACTCGCACCGAAATATTATTGAATTCAAAATTAGGGAAAACTTGCTTTTTAATGGTCATTGCACCAAATAAACCACCAATGATTAATATCCACATTAGTAAATTGGCAGCGACACTGTTGCGGGCAAACCACGCAATCAACCCTTTATGGGTATCAATAGGAGCCATTATTGGTCTCCATTACTAGCAATCGCCGTGACAGGTTCTTCATCATCTTTTATTGGCAATTTATCGGTAGGTAAACGTACTGCCATACCTGATACTGGGTGAGGTATAGCCGAAGTAGCCACCATTTCACCAGCTCGCAAGCCACCACTTATATAAGCATATTCATCATCAGTACGTTGCACCTGAACTTCACGAATATCCAGTTTGCGATCTTCGCTTACCAAAATAACGGTACCGTCCATACGTAATACGTTACGTGGGACCACCACCATATTTACCGCATGTACACCGCTAATATCCGCACTCACAAAGCGACCAAATTTTAATGGCATATGGCTAGCGCTTGCTTGGCGGGCATAAGGGTCGTGAATTTCAGCCACCGCATAAATAACGCGACTAGTACGGTCAACTACCCCTTCACTACGGGCTAACTTGGCAATCCATTGTTGTGATTTACCTGCAACCTTCGCTCTTAATAGAACAGAGGGACGTTCCGCTGCTGAGCTATCGGCAGGCATATCAAGATAAGCCAAATCATTATCACTTAACGGCATACGCACTTCTGCAATATCTGTCGCATAGATAATCCCTAATTCTCTACCTACACCGATATACTGACCTAAATCCACGCTTTTACTTTTTACTAAACCATCATAAGGAGCACGAATGGTGGTGCGCTCTAAATTACGTTGTGCGCGCTCTAACTGAGCTTCGGCAGCACGTACATTGGCTTTTTCTTTAGCCAACTGTGGTTTACGCAAACCCAATGAAGTAGGTACGCCGTTTTTAACCGTGCGCCAGTCTTCCTCTGCCACTTTTCCACGGGCCTCTTCTTCTTCCAGTAAGGCTTGGGCACGAGCTAGTTCGGCTTCTGCGAGTTTGCGATCGGTCACATAATCTGCTTGTTCAAGCTGAATTAAAATATCACCTTGTTTAAACATGCCACCTTCAATAAATGCCGGAGAGACATTGACTATCTTGCCACTCACTTGTGCACTGATTGCGGTTTGCACTTTAGGCATCACGGTGCCTTGAGATGCGACAGAGAAATCGAGATCTTTTATTTCAACAGGGGTGACATTTACCAAAAAAGCTTTGTCTACTTCTTGTTTCTTTTCGGGCGGTTTTTTGGCTGCTACTAACACCACGGTTATAACCACTGCCACGGCGATAATAATAATGGGCAATAACGAACGTACTACTTTTAAGTTCATGTTTTTTCCTTTTGCTCGAGCAAATACTATTTTTATGTTGCTATTCTAAGCGGATATTCATTTCAATGCTTTATCCAAGTTGTTAAATTTTGTGAATAAGTTGTCAATTAAATTTACCAAACCACAAAATTCGTGCTGAATAACGTATTACATATTATACCTATGTACAAAATTACCCCCTGTTACACTTTTTTAACATTGCCTATTGTTTAACCCGTCAAGACGATTTATCTAAATCACTTTAAATAAATCAAATTAAAAATAAATTTTTATAGAGGCAATTATTATGAAAAAATTATTAACTATCGCAGCCATATCTACCGCATTAGCATCACCTTTTACCTATGCGGATATTAACTCTGACCTAGAAAATATCTGTACTATCGTAAAAAATAACGATAAAGGCGAGTTACGTAAAAAGATGCGTTCAGTACAAAAAGAATACAATGTGCGCTTAGGCGATATTTATTCTGGCGTATCATGCGGTGGCGAAAGTTTAATTCGTTACTCTATGCAAAATGCCGCTAACGATGTTGGCGAGTAC
>JAUHQD010000023.1 GCA_030418115.1 Alteromonadaceae bacterium BrNp21-10
TTGGTTGACACTCAAACATCGAGTGCCCACACAGATATGTCTTGTTGCAAATTGTTAAAGAACGTTGCTTCAAATGAGCTCTAAGTCTCCCCTGAAGCGGGACGCGCATTCTACGCAACCCTGATTCGATGTCAAGAATTTATTCTAAATTATCTTCAAAATATTTTCTGTTTTCATCTCACTTCAAGCCGGCCAACTGGCTCTCCCCGAAGCGAGGGCGCATTCTACATTCACATCGAAATTGATCAACACTTATTTTCGCTTTTTTGTTTGTTTGCTTATTAAATAAACATCCTTAACAAAAAGTAGCCTATAAGGGTAAATATACGGCTTGTTTTCAATGCTCAGGGAGGATTTGCCGTTAGAAATGGCTCAAATTACAGTAGCTATTGGCTATTTGACGGTAAATCAGTAACATAGCTGGGCATTTAGTTTTTTCTTTCTCTTTTACTTAGGTAGTAACATGAAATCTTCAATTAGTATTAACGTCGTAATAACCGTTGTCGTGGCTGCAATAGGTTATGCATTAGCAACGGCTTTCCCTCAGTCATTCGGTTTTGCAACCACGCTAGCGGTGGGTATTGTTATAGGTGGATTGCTTATCTCTATCATTACCAATATGCCCCCTACATCAGCAAAGCCTTCCATTAACAGTGATGCTAAATCAACTGATTCACAGACTTTATATGTAGGTAACTTACCTTATAAAGCTAATGAAGCATCAATCAGTGATTTGTTTTCCCAGTATGGTTATGTTCATTCCGTGCGTTTAATGAAAGACCGACGCACTGGCAAGCGCAAAGGTTATGGCTTTGTTGAAATAGATGTTAAATCAGCCAAGAAAGCCATCTCCGCTTTAAACGATACCGAGTTTCAGGAGCGCACACTGAAAGTCAGAATGGCTAAGGATAAAATAGAAGAATAACTAAGTTATTCTTATCCAATAATTAAAAAGCCTGCGAATGCAGGCTTTTTTAATGGTGCTATATATTTATGACTATGACATACGTGATGGTAAGTTATGCATCAACTGCTTATTAAAGCCATTGAATCGATTAATCGCGCTGATCAGGTCTGGCGTATGCACATCTGGCATTTGATTAATCAGCCCATTAACTAAGTTATCAAATGCCGAGCCATCTTCCAGACGCTCATTGGCTTTCTCCACAACATCAAGCATATGCTCTAGATAATCAGCAACCGGTTTAACAGCACTAACACTGTCATCCACTCGACCTTCATTTTTATCATTATAATGAGACACGGCTTCATAGGTCTTAATGACTTCAGTTTGCTTAAAGCTGGTTAATTGAAACGCAAAACCGGTTAGCTCTTGATCGTTATAGCCTAATTCCAACGCTTGATTATAGGCTGACTCAATATCGCCGCGGAAGAACTCATCGGCTAAGCGGTTAGCGTCCCCGACTAATTCACCTATGGCTTTAAGTTCGTCTTCGTCCAAATCACCTTTAACCGAAAAAGCAAAGCTACTGGATTCATAATGCAAATAGTTAGTTTCCTGAGTAACAGCAAGCGATGCTTCAATATTTTCATCCTGAGTATTCTTTGGCTCTTGTACCGCCGCAGGCGTTTGCATAACTTTTTCTTCAGCAGAAGCTAATTCAGGGGAAATCTGTTGTTGATTACCCGCAGGTGCAGTTTCTGTTTCAGGCTTCGCTGGGCTAGTAGGTAATTCATTTTGTTCTTGCGGCTGCGATTGCTTAGCCTCTTGCTGCTGTTGACGTTGCTTTTCTTGTGCATCCAAAATCAATTGCTGATTAACAGAGAACTGCTGCAGGTTTTCAAAGCTGATGGAGACTTCATCACCATCCTTAGTACGAATGGTTAAATTGCCAGATTCTTGACTAGTGTGATTAATGGTTTCAGACACACTCACCTGAGATGAATTCAACTGGTTAAGGGACTCTTTACCCAATAACTTTTGTTCAAGTTGCTGAATACCATTTTCAATTAATTCGCGACTTTTGCTGATGCCTGATGAAATTTCATTATTCATCATGCCGCCTAAATCATGCTCAGCCATTTTAACGCCTTTGAGCACACCATTTCGGGCTTGCTCAAACATACTCGTTAATTCTTCATCGGCCATACCTTTGGCTTTAGCGTTTTTTAATGCCCCGCCCACAAAGGTCAGAACATTTTTGGCCACTTCTTCGAAATCAAATAGCCCTTTATCCTGTTCTTTTTTAGGAGAAGGTAAATTGGCTTTCTGTTCATTAATAACCAGATTTTGGTTGAGCGCATTGTTATACACCCGTGCACCAATAAAGCTCTGAGAACTCAGGGAGAACACGCTGCTACTGCTTAATGAAACGTGACTACCTTGTTTACCCACTGCTTGTCGAATGTGGTCGGTTTCAGTTTGTTGGCTCATTGAGCGATCAACAATTTGCGTTTTCTGACCTAAAAACGCCTTCAGTTCACCTAAATTCATAAAAAACACCTCTCTTGCCTCGACTTTAATTATCGGCAAGACAACACTTTTGTTTAGTTTTTATTCAATATTTTTTGCAGTTAATTTTTAAACTTTGCTGCACAAACTATAGCTAATCACATACAATCCGCGCCAAAACTTGTTGTAGAGGACAAAAGTGTGAGAGCGAACGAGATTAATCCAGACAAATATGGCCAATTGTTAGAGCAAAAGGCAGAGCAAGTTCGTGATGCATTTAGCCAATTTACTACGCCTGAATTAGAAATATTCCCTTCACCTGCTGAACACTTTCGTCAACGAGCTGAATTTCGTATGTGGCATGATGGTGATGACCTCTACCACATCATGTTTGATCAACACGATAAACAGCAGTATCGAGTTGATCACTACCCTATCGGATCTGTACTGATCAATGACGTTATGAGTGCTTTGCTTACTCTGCTAAAACCCAATGATATTTTGCGTCGTAAGTTATTCCAAATTGATTATCTTAGTAGTTTGAGCCAGCAAATTGTGGTGACCTTGGTGTACCACAAACCCTTAGATGAAGAATGGCAGGCGCAGCTCAATATTATTCTGCAAACCTTACGTCAACGTTTTGATATTCACCTAATTGGCCGTTCCAGAAAGCAAAAAATCACCCTTGAACAAGATTTTGTCACTGAGTCACTACCTATCCATGGGCGCACCTATCAATTTAAACAAATTGAAAACAGTTTCACTCAGCCTAATGCACAGGTGAATTGTAAGATGATTGAATGGGCTATTGATGCTACTCGCCACTGCCAAGGGGATTTATTAGAACTGTACTGCGGACTGGGTAATTTTACCTTGCCGTTAGCGCAAAATTTTCAACGCGTATTGGCCACGGAAATATCAAAACCTTCAGTCACGGCAGCTCAATATAATATTGAAATAAATAATATTGATAACGTCAGTATTTTGCGCATGTCCAGCGAAGAATTCACCCAAGCGATGAACAAAGAGCGAAGCTTTACTCGACTAAAAGATATCGACTTAGATGATTACCAGTGCAACACCATTTTTGTTGATCCGCCGCGGGCTGGACTGGATGATGAAACGTTAACGATGGTCAGCCAGTTTGAGAATATTCTGTATATTTCCTGCAATCCCGAGACGCTAAAAGATAACCTACAAACCTTAAGCAAAACCCATGATGTCCAGCGTTTTGCGTTGTTTGATCAATTTCCTTATACCCATCATGCGGAATGCGGCGTGATGCTACAAAAGCGTTCTTAACATTAAGTTAGGGTTTGCTGAGCCGAGTTTGGATAAGTATAAATCGGCTACTTTTTAAAAGATGCCGCGCCAATAGCAATAAAGCGTAATTGTTTAATCAATCGCTCAGATAATTGCTTTTGTTGTGCAGGGGGTAAATCAATGGCCTCGGCGCCAGTACTGAACACCAATTTAACCATAGCCTCGGCTTGAAGGTTAGCTCGTTCTAGCGGCAATTTGGTATGCCGGCAAATATAATCGGTCAATTCCGCAATAAAATGTTGGATCTCTCTGGATACCGCCTCACGAAAAGCCGTTGAAGTGCCTGAACGTTCCCGCAGCAATAACCGAAATACATTGCTGTTGGCAAACACAAATTCCATGAAGGTATCAATGGAGACTTTGATCACATCACCACCGGAGGCAATGCGTAAACGCGCCTGACGCATTAATTGTCGCAGCGCCAAGCCGCCTTCATCAACCAAGGTTAAGCCCAAATCATCCATATCTTTAAAATGACGATAGAAAGAAGTCGGTGCGATCCCCGCTTCACGAGCCACCTCGCGCAGGCTAATAGAGGATAAGCTACGCTCGTCACTTAACAGACTAAAGGCAGCATCCATAATGGCCGCGCGAGTCTGTAGCTTTTGTTCCTTTCTATTCATTTTCATTAATTTATCTATTTGAAATTAAAGACATATTTAATAATTACCTAGTATATATCATCTTAATCCTTGATTTACCAACCATGGACAATGTAAATTAGCGCACACTTGTAAGCTGAAAAGCAACGAAATAATTTGAAATGAAAAAACCACCCATTATATTAACCAATGTCCTACTTTTTATTCTGACTACGCTGGCCGCCGTCACGCTGGTACCATATGAAGCCATTATGTTCGGCTTTGATGGTATGGAGATACTAGCCTTTCTATTGTTGACTGGCTTTGCTGGCATGTCCATCACTATGGGCTATCACCGTTTATGGTCACATAAAACTTTCAATGCAAATCCCGTGATTAAGGTTATTCTTGCACTAGGCGGCGCATTTGCATTACAAAATAGTATATTGCACTGGTCTTCCGATCACCGCATTCATCATAAACATGTAGATGATAACGACAAAGACCCCTATTCAGCACAAATGGGCTTTTGGTACGCGCATATAGGGTGGATGCTTAGAGAATATCAGGCGTCGCGTTATACCGATTATTCCAATTGTCGTGACTTACAAAAAGATGCCATTGTGATGTGGCAACACAAATACTATTTACCATTAGTACTACTCACCAACCTCGGTTTGCCGCTGTTATTAGGCTGGTTGAATGGCGATATTTGGGGCATGTTTATTATTGCTGGTGTGTTACGTTTAGTTATCTCACATCACGTGACGTTTTTAATTAATTCCGCGGCGCACTTTTGGGGTAAGCAAACGTATACCGATGTTAACTCCGCCAGGGATAACGGCATATTAGCCATGCTTACCTACGGCGAGGGTTACCATAACTTTCATCACCTGTTTGAAAACGACTACCGCAACGGCATACGTTGGTGGCAATTTGACCCAACCAAATGGCTTATTTTCAGCTTATCTTGCGTCGGCTTAACCTCGAACCTACGCCGTTGTTCCGATGAACGTATAGAAAAAGCCAAAGCAACAATGCAACTGAAACAGGCACAAGAGCGTTTAGCACAACTGCCTAATGCCGATGAGTTACTACACACCCTGCAACATGAATATGATCTGCTATTACAAAAAATGACCGACTTCTATGCCACCAAAAAACGCTTGATGGACATTAGAAAACGTAAATTACTCCTTGGCTATGAAAAATTGGATCTCGATTTTAAATATCAGGAATTAAAAATGCATTTTCGTTTACAAAAAGAAAAATGGATTAAATTCAATTCAATGCGATTTGCTTAGGGGTTGCGGGTCTATATAGAATGAAATAATAAAACAGGGCTTAATAGCCCTTTTTTATTGCAGGTAAGTCCCGGGCGTATAATTTTTTATAAAATCAGTAAACTCGTCGAAAGGCATAGGCTTAGCATACAAAAATCCCTGCGCTTCGTCGCAGCCTAAGTTTTGCATATATTTAGCCTGCTCAATGGTTTCAATACCCTCGGCAATCGTATCCAAACCTAACTTTTGTCCTAACGTTATAATCGTTTCTGCAAAAAACGAGGACTTTCCTTTACCAATATCTTTGATAAATGCTCTATCCACTTTAAGACGGTCCAACGGTAATTGTTGTAAATAGCTCATTGACGAGAACCCCGTACCAAAGTCATCAATGGCAATCGATACTCCAAAGTCTTTCAACGCCTTTAACGCCTCGACTACAATTTGCGGCTCATCCATGGCGACGCTTTCGGTAATTTCCAGCTCAATTAAACTCGGATCGATTTGTTTTGAGATAATAATTTGCTTAACCAGCGGCACAAAGTCCGGATCTCGGAATTGAGGGACGGAAATATTAACCGCGATACGTTTACCGTGCATACCCATTTCTTCTAATTGCTTAATACGACAACAAGCCTCTTCGAGTACCCAAATACCAATCTCCACGATCAATCCTGAATATTCGGCTAATGGTACAAACACCCCCGGTGAGATGAAACCACCATCTTTAGATGGCCAGCGCAGTAACGCTTCAGCACCGAGAATTTGTTCATCCACTAAAGATACTTGAGGTTGAAACCACACCTGTAACTTGCGCGCTGAAAAATCCGTACGCAACTGACGGATAGTTGCTAGACGCCAAGAGGTTTCTTCTTCCATTTTCTGGGCGTAATATTCAAAATTATTAACAGCACTACGTTTAGCTAAATTCAATGCAATATTGGAGTGTTTAATGATATCCATGCCAATAAAGGGTGGCTTGCCTAACCGAACTAGGCCCATTGCCATATTGATGGGGATGTGGTGATCACCAGCATCAAATGCAGTTTTGAAAATTTTATTCAGCACCAGTGGATTAACTTTTTCATCCGACCCCAATAGTCCGAAAACATCGGCGGCTATCCTGCCTTTTTCCACTTCCGGCCCCAGTTCGTCTTGTAATCGTTCAGCCACAGAAATTAATAGCTGATTACCCACATCCTGGCCCAAGCCATCATTAATATCGGCAAAATGACTTACATCCACTAAAGCCATCACCAAATTTTGGGATTCCCCAGCTTGTAGTTCAATATTATCGAGTCTATTAATAAACTCATTACGGTTAGGTAATTTCGTCAACCCATCACGATAAGCTGCCACTCGTAACTCATGGAACAAATTAACATTTTCATAGCCCACCGAAACACTAGATAGAAACACCTCTAAAAGTTGGCGATGGGCATCGTCGATTTCACGACTTAAATTAATGTAAACGGCGGCCTCACGACCGGCACTAGACATGAACAAAACGGTAAAATTAGCACCAAAAATATGCTCTTTACTAAGTAGGCACTGAATGACGTTATGCTTAATCTGATCATTATGCATATTTTCAAGTTTTTGATTAATGTACGTCGCATACTCTCCGGCGGCTCCAAGCACGTATACACCGTTGTCATCTTTATCTAACAACGATCCTGCTCTTGCACACACTACACCATCCGCTTCCAAGCCCATTAGCGAGCTAATCTGTGTAACCACACCTTCGCAATAACCTTTGATTGAATGCTCTTCGAGAAGGTTAGAAGCAGAAACAATAATTTTACGTAAGCCTTTTCGGCCTTGATTAATGGTCAGTATTTGTTGATAAGAACGTAATGACGCAATGATCGTCGTCACCAGTTTACTGCGGGTTAATTCTGTTTTAGTTTTATAGTCGTTAATGTCATATTCTTTTATTACATTTTCTTCAGGAGCATATCCAGGCTGCCCTGTACGTAAAATAATCCTTGGCTCATCAAGCTTAAGTTCCTCACGCATTTTTTTGGCGGTAATCAAGCCTGCATCGTCAGTTTCCATTACCACATCTAACAATACAATGGCCAGTTTGCTACCTAACTCACGCATTTTTTCTAAAGCTTGTTCACCGGAATAGGCATGATGAAATGCCAACTTACGTCCATTCCACTCTATGTCAGATAAAGCCAAGCGTGTAACTGAATGAATTTCTTCATCATCATCAACAACGAGTAAATTCCATACACCTCTATCGACATCAGCAATGAGTGGTTCATCATCTTCTTGAAAGAAGATCAATTCATCATTTTCATAATCACTTGGATACATTAACACTACCATGTTGGTAAAAATAAAACTAAACGACTATGACACTATCCTAAATCACAGCAAAGGAAAACAAAATGAGTAATCTACAGAGGCCTCGTTGACAACAAAAAAGTCCTACAACGATGAATTATAGGACTTTTTTCAGAAAAAACGTAGAAATGTCAATGTTTCACTAAAATGTGCGGCAAGCGGCTAAAAGTAAGGCTTGGCAATGACAAATATTGAAGGGTGCTATGACAACATCAGGGCTAAATACCATCACCAAATTCATGCAGACCACATTCACGCACTAGGCCATCAAAGCGAGTATCTTGTTCGGACATGCCAAGCTCTAGTGGCCGGCTAGAATGCCAGTCACCCACCGAGACATAACCTTGTTCCCACAATGGATGGTAAGGTAAATCATGATCTTTCAGGTAGTAATGAACATCTTTATTACTCCAATCAAGGATTGGGTACAATTTAAATTGCTTATTTAACTGCTGTAATACCGACAATTTTTCACGGCTATCGGATTGAGTACGGCGTAATCCAGCAAACCAGCTTTTTACACCTAACTCACTGATTGCACGTTGCATTGGCTCAACTTTATTAAGCCGGTTATATTGCTCAATACCCTTAACCCCCTGCTCCCACAGCTTCCCATACTTAACTTCCTGCCATGCTGGAGAAATATCGGCGCTATAAACTTTCAGGTTTAGATTCAAGCGTTCTGTTAACTCATCAATAAATTGATAGGTTTCAGGAAACAAATGGCCGGTATCGGTCAGCACTACCGGAATATCCGGATATTGCCGTGTTACCATATGCAGCATTACGGCCGCCTGAACACCAAAGCTAGACGACAACATAATATTCTGAGGTAAATGTTGTAACCCCCATTCAATACGCTTTTCAGCTGTTTTTGCTTCCAACTCTTGATTGAGTTGTAGCAAATCATCAGCAGCATATGCCTGAATAAAAGGTGCTGTTTCCACAGCTAAGTTAGACATAAAAGTCCCTCGCAGAGTCTAAGACCGCTGCAACTACACCAACCCGAATAACAAAATCACCAAAAGATTCATCTGCGTTACGCTCTTTTGCCCAACGACCGATCAGCGTGTCCAGCTCCTGCATGATTTGTTCATCACTGATATTTTCGCGGTACATTTTAGGAATACGCGTACCGTTACGATTACCACCAATATGTAAATTGTATTTACCCGGTCCTTTACCGACCAAACCAATCTCGGCCAACATTGCCCGACCACAACCATTAGGGCAGCCGGTTACGCGGAAGATAATACTTTCATCCGCAATACCATGTTTAGCGAGTATGACTTCTAGCTCAGTGACAGCATCGGGTAACATACGTTCGGCTTCTGCCATCGCTAACGGACAAGTTGGCAATGCCACACAAGCCATCGAGTCCACACGTTGTGCACTTAATTCATCACTGATTAAACCATGAGCCCGTGCGATATCTTCGATTTTTTGCTTTTGATCTGCAGGTACACCGGCAACAATTAAATTTTGATTGGCGGTGATACGGAAATCGCCTTGATGGATCTTAGCAATTTCACAACAGCCTGTTTTAAGTGGCTTACCAGGAAAATCAAGAATACGGCCATTTTCAATAAACAACGTTAGATGGTGTTTGCCATCAATTCCTTCAACCCAACCAATACGATCGCCACGTTCGGTGAATTCGTAAGGCTTACTTGGCGCAAAAGTCACACCAGCACGTTTTTCAACTTCTTGTTTAAAGGTTTCAACACCTACGCGCTCTAACGTATATTTAGTTTTAGCATTTTTACGATTACTACGGTTACCCCAATCACGTTGAGTGGTAATCACCGCTTCTGCCACTTCCATGGTGCTGGCGACTGGAATAAAACCAAAATCATCCGCTTTACGTGGGAACGTAGCCGTATCACCATGAGTCATGGCCAAGCCCCCCCCCACTAATACATTAAAGCCGATTAATTTACCTTGCTCAGCAATAGCCACAAAGTTCAAATCATTGGCGTGCACATCAATATCATTAAGTGGCGGAATTACTACCGTGGTTTTAAACTTACGCGGTAAATAGGTTTCGCTAAGGATTGGCTCTTGCTCAATTGCTTCAGTTTTCTCACCGTCCAACCAAACTTCAGCGTAACCGTTAGTACGAGGCAAAAAGTATTCACTGATTTTTTTCGCCCATTCAAAGGCTTGTTGATGTACTTCTGACTCAATTGGATTAGAAGTACACAACACGTTACGGTTCATATCCGCAGCGGTGGCAATAGAATCCATCCCCACGCGATGCAACACTTTATGCGCTTTTTTGATATTGCGCTTTAAAATGCCGTGATACTGAAACGTTTGGCGTGTGGTTAAGCGAATACTGCCATAAATAGTATCTTGTTCTGCAAACTCATCCACCGCTAACCATTGTGCAGGCGTAATCACGCCACCGGGTAAACGGGCACGCAACATCAAGTTATGCAGGGGCTCTAATTTTTGTTTAGCGCGTTCAGCACGGATATCACGATCATCTTGTTGATACATACCGTGGAAACGAATCAACTGAAAATTATCACCGCGGAAGCCGCCGGTTAAGTCATTTTCAATGTCTGCCGACAAAGTGCCGCGTAAAAAGTTACTTTCGCGCTTTAATCGTTCGTTATCCGACAATTTTTCTGTCTGGTCGTTTTGATTACTCATTAATACACGTCCTTCTGATAACGTTTTGCTTTACGTAATTCGGTAATATATTGCTTAGCGTCGCTTTCGGATTTATTTCCGTACTTAACGACGATATCCACTAATGCTTGTTCAACATCTTTGGCCATTTGGTTAGCATCGCCACACACATATAGGTGTGCGCCTTGTTCTAACCAAGCGAAAACCTCTTCACCTTGCTCTAGCAATCGATGTTGTACATAAATTTTTTGTTCTTGGTCACGGGAGAATGCCAAGCTCACTTTATCTACCACACCATCTTTAACTAAGGCCTGCCATTCGGTTTGGTAAAGGAAATCTTGAGTGAAACTAGGATTACCAAAGAACAACCAGTTTTTACCTTCCGCATCATCGGCTTGACGTTGTTGCATAAAGGCTCTGAAAGGGGCAATACCGGTACCGGGGCCAATCATGATTACTGGTGTATCTGGATTTTGCGGTAAACGGAAATTATCATTGTGTTCAACAAACACTTTAACCGTTTGCTCTTCTTGCAAACGATTGGCTAAAAAGCCAGACGCGCCACCCTGATGAGGATGACCAAAGGCGTCGTATTCTACTAATGCCACGGTCAAATGCACTTCATCTTCTACTTCAGCCTGACTTGAAGCGATAGAATACAAACGTGGGGTAATCGCGCGCAATGCGTCTAACAATTGGTTGCTAGTTAATGCCGCAGGAAAGTCGCGTACCACATCAATAATTTGTCTGTCGGCAAGGTATTCACGCAAGGCTTTTTTATCGGCGACTAATGCCGCTAATTTGCCATCAACATTGACCGCCGCTAAGGCTTCAATAAATTTAGGGTAGCTTTGAGTTAACTCAAACTTATCGACCAAAGCTTGCTTAAGGGTAAGGCTATCCTCAGCAACTTTAACTTGCTCTTGTGCATCCAATTGCAATAACGTTAATAACTCTTCAACTAAGGTTTCGTCATTACTAAACCACACCCCTAAGGCATCACCGGGCTGATATTGAATACCAGAGTCTTCCAAAGAAATTTCAATATGACGAATATCTTTGACTGAATCACGACCGGTGATCTTTAAACTTTCTGATAATGTTGCTGGAAATGGATGTTTTTTAGTATAAACCGAAGCAACAGTAGCGGTATTGACACCCGGTAACGACACCACATGTGACGAGGTATTGCTTGCGGCCAATTCACCTTTAAGTTTTTCGGTAATGGCTTCAGACCAAGTACTCACTTGGCCGTCATAATCGACATCACAATCTAAGCGCTCAAAAAGAGAGGTGGCGCCTAATGCTGCCAAGCGTTGATCAAAATCTTTACCTGTTTGGCAGAAAAATTCATAGCTGCTATCGCCTAATCCCACCACCGCATATTTTAAACTGGCTAATTTAGGCGCTTTTTTACTGCCTAAAAATTCATGTAATTCCACCGCATCATCAGGGGCTTCGCCTTCACCATGGGTACTAACAATCACTAATAAGTGTGTTTCATTTTTAATTTGGCGGGGCTTGTAATCAGCCATACTCACTAAATTAACCGCAAAACCAGCCGCAATAGCTTTAGCTTTATATTCGTCAGCCACGCCTTTAGCATTACCAGTTTGTGAACCAAATAAAATCGTTAGTGTCGCTACGCTATCGCTTTCTGGTTGTGCTACAGGCGCAACAGCCGCACCAGATTGTGCCAAACCGGCGAGATAGCCACTGACCCAAATCATCTGTTTGGGATCAAGTGTGGATATAGTCTGATTAACCGAAGCCCATTGAGCATCGGATAACATCATCCCGGTTGGGTGCAACTGCACGGGTTTTGAAGACATAGTCATTACCTAATTTAAGGGTACTTATATTGGTTGACAGGATAGCGGCTGGGAGGAATAACAGGAAAGAATAAAAACAGATTTTTTATTACTTTTTCAACTGAATAAAATAAGCAATTGAATAGTAAAGATTTTGTTACATAGAACTAAAAGTTAACAGGGCAAATAACGGCAGTTATTTGCCCAACATCAACATTTAACTAGAAATGCACCTCAATACCAGCAAACGGACCTTTGAATTGTAGGTCAGTATAAATGTCGTCCAAATCCTCTAATTGCAGAGAAAAGGCGCGATATCCCAACTGGAACGTCATATCCACGGCAATGTTATCCATCATGCTATAGGTTACTGCCGCCTGATACTCGTACATGGTGTGATCATCAATAGATAAATAATTACCTTCCACAAAGAATCCCAATCCGGTAAAGGGCATTACCGCTTCGATTCGCGAATAAATAGAAGGGATAAATCCAGAGAACGCTTCCCGTGCGTTGGTACTGGTGTCATCCACATCCACAACATAGATATCACCATCAACGTCTTTAATATTTAAACCGAAGTCGAAACTAAACAGGTCGTTATCAAAAAACTCGTAATACAAAATATAATCGGTACTGGAGAGGTCGATATCAGTATGCAAATTACTATCGCTACTGAAGGTCTCATTATTAAAAGTGAAGTCAGTGGTCAGCAACACATTACCTTTGTTGGACATATCACTGCGGCGAATTTTAATATTCGGAACTAAGGGCACCGGGTGTTCTAAGGCCACATAAAAAGAAGACTTCGTTTCATCTTCAAAGGCAAAATTAGCGAGACTATTATTATTAGCAAAACCACCGTCGGTCGCGTAATTCCATCCCTGAGCACCGGCATATAAGCCTAACAAAGTATCGGCACTAGCTGGGTTAGCTAACATAAGTGTTGCGGCCAAAAGGCTGAGTTTTTTCATTGGTTATCCTTGCACTAATAGTTCATTTAAATCAATTAAGGCCGCGTTAGCCCGTGAGATATAGTTGGCCATCACTAATGAGTGATTAGCCATGGTGCCAAAGCCACTACCATTTAAAATCATCGGACTCCACACGGTTTCTTGCGTGGCTTCTAAGTCACGAATAATCTGGCGCAAGCTTACTAAAGCGTTTTTCTTCTCTAGAGTATTGCCAAATTCAACTTCGGCGGCTTTTAAGAAATGCAACAGCGCCCAACAAGCCCCGCGACCTTCATAAAAAACATCGTCAATCTTCCACCAACTGGTTTTTACAAACTGATTAGATTGAGTAGGTGTGGATTGATTAGCATTGGTATCGCCGGCCAAATCTGTATTTAGGGTATCTTGACCGACGCTGGCACTTAAACGTTGAGACAAACTACCTAAACGCTTTTCAACCTGCTTGAGCCAATCCCGTAAATTATCTGCTCTGGTGTAAAACTGCGCCACATTGTTACTGCGATCAGTCAAACCATCACGATACACAATAAGTGCATCTATCCCTTCTTGATATTGGGATTCAGCAGAAGGCAGCAGCCAGCTACGATGATCAATATTAAACTTAGGCTGAGCTTTAACCAACTCAGGATTTTCTGAGGACTGTGACTGCGAACGACTAAAATCACGACGCATGGCTAAGGCTAAGTCACGGATCATCTCTAGTGCACCAAATTCCCAACTGGGCATGTTGTCCATCAGCACACTAGGCGGTAATACATCGTTCGACAAATAACCACCGGATTTATGCAATAAGGTTTCAGATACGGTGATCAAGGAAGTGGTCAGAACATAGCCGGCAACAGGCTGCTGACCATTTAACTGCAACTGTTTGTTAGCCACTGCAAAGGGTTTGAACGGTTCAGGCTCAAAACTCCAATACACCGATATGGCATAAAGAAAAACAAATACAATGGCAAGGCTAGTTAAGATCCATTTGGTTGTTAAAAACTGTTTCACACATTATCTCCTGATAATTTACTGTGCGTTAATGATGTTGGTGATGTGCATTCGGCGCTTGTGCTATTGCTGTGAACTCAAGCTGTTCACCATTTTTCATCTGCAAGGTTACGCTAACCTTGTCGTCGTTAATCAGTGGTTTATTTAAGCCGAATAACATCAAGTGTAATCCACCGGGCGCAAAGGTCACGGTTTCCCCAGGGGCAATGACTACTTTTTCAACTTGTTGCATGCGCATCATATCATCAAGCATGACGTGCTCATGAATCTCTACCTGAGGAGCAGCCGAACTTATTGCCGACACGATAGTACGTTCAATAGTATCGTTATTAGTCAGGGTAAAATAAGCAGACGTGTTGGGTACCATGGGTGGCAATACTCGAATTGTGGCATCGGTAATAGATATTGCAGCTGAGACTGACAACGACATCAATCCTAAAACTAACCCGTATAAAGCTTTCATTTTATTTCTGTTAACTCCATTTCGTTATCCATGACAGTAGTATTCTGACATAAACCTAGCGACAATATTGTATTGTCGTTCATACGTTTAATATAACAAGAAAGTGCTCTTACGAATTGAAATTATTCAGGAAAATAAGCCAATACACCATGGCTAATTACAACTTTATGGCGTTAAGCTGAATATAAAAACATAATCGCTTTAATTTGCCTGTTTATTGTCTCTAACTAACCAGACTAATATTGCCAGCATCAGTATCACCGGCCACAGTGTGGCAATGCCCGCGACCAAAACCGAAGCAATAACGATAAATGCGACAAATAACAATACGCCGATCAAGCTCATCGCCAGAAAAAATCCCACTACCACTAGAATGATTGCACCAATACCTAATGCAGCAAAGGTAGTAATACCACTTAACTCTTCTTCACCCATAGCAATGTGAATATCAAACCAATTAAACAGCACTTCATCAAAGCAATAACTAATTAACAGCGCAATTAAAATGGCAATGACTAAATTTTTAAACATGCTGCCCTCCTTAAGTGACTATTGCGCTTTATTGGGCAATAAGATAATTGCCATTATATAGGCGATGGCGGTGGGTACAGGAAACATCAACAAACTGGCAATCGCCGCTATACGCACAAACAGTGGATTAATATCCCAATATTTACCAAGTCCGGCACATACACCGCTGACCTTTTTGCCAAATTGGCATTTGTATAAGGTTTTAGAATTTTCATAATAATCTTTCATGATTTTCTCCTGTGGCTTCTGACTTAGAACAATCCCTAGTGCAGAAGCCAACAACAACTAACTTACCTACCTATCTACTTATGCGACTTTCTTTTTCAAAGCGGCTAATTCAGCATCAAGACGATCCTGTTCTTCCAGTTCTCTGAACTGTGCTGCTACCGAATTTTGGTCGGCGCCTAAGTCATAGGCTTCAACTTGCGCTTCTAACTCATCCACACGACGCTCGTAATGTTCAAAGCGCGCAATGACGTTATCCATTTGTTGGCTGTTAACTTGAGCCTTAGCTTTTAAACGTACCGTTGCTGATTGCGTACGGGCGACCATAGACTGCTGTTTCGCTCTGGCTTCAGCCATTTTAGATTGCAATTGAGCAGTGTCATTTTGCAACTGGCTAATCAATTCATCCACGGTGTGAACTTGTTGTTGTAAAGACTCTTGCTTTTGCTGACAGTGATGCTTTTCCGCCAACGCTGAACGTGCTAAATCTTCACGGCCTTTTGACATAGCTAATTCTGCATTAGCCTGCCATTCACAGACTTTTTTCTCACACTGCGCTAACTGACGACTAATCACCTTTTTATCGGCAATGTGCTTAGCAGCTAACGAACGCACCTCGACCATGGTTTCTTCCATTTCTTGAATAATTAATCGAATGACTTTTTGTGGGTCTTCCGCTTTATCCAAAATGGCGTTGATGTTGGATTGTACGATGTCGCTGATTCTTGAAAACATACCCATGATATTTCTCCGTTAATGTAGTTGGTGATGCAATAATTTTTTCGTTAATAAAGATTGTGGTCATTGCGATATTGAAAACTTAACCACGACTTACTTAACTCACATAATATCTATTACAATTGCCATGCCAGCTTTTGAAAACAACTTAACCCACTGTATTTATTATAATTTTTATATTTTGTGATAATTATAGTTTAGGATGGCGAGAATGAATGATGTTAGTTTTGCTAAATTATTAGCCATTTTGACCACCAACAAATCGGCAACCATTCGTTTACGTCATTTCAGTAATCAGCATTTACCAAGGACTTACTTAGCGATGGACAGGAAAGCGTGCAGATAACTAATCTGTAGTGGCTAGGAGCATTAGAAATAGATGGTGAATGTATGCACATGGATCGAATAGAAATCAACAAACAGATAGGTAAAAATGGCGTTAGTAGGTATGAACTAAGAAAAGAATATGAATGACGAACGGGTACTGCCGATATTTAGCGAGGAGAAGTCGAGGACGACCGACTACTTACTGACCGTCCTGGTATCTATTGGTAATCACATTGGCGGTTAGACCATGGTTTTCCAATGCGCTGAGAATAATAGCCCCTGCTATATAAGCGACTACGGGCACTAATAACATACTGAGTAACTGGAATTCACTAATCATTGATATTACTCACTACTGCAACAGTTTTCACATCGGTGGTGGATTCATTCAGTCTGACAAAATCCATTTCTAGCTCTAAGGCTTTTTTCTGTTCCTTTACAAAATTTTCACTGGCAAATTTTACCGCGTCTTGTAATTGAATATGAATTTCTTGTTGCGCAACATTGACAGCACGTTCAGTCACATCAATAGAAATTTCAGTGTTGATTTCATCTTTTGCCAGTGCATTACCAGTGAATAATAAAGACGAAGCAATGATGATAGTTCCGATTTTGACTTTAGTTAACATGGTTAGCTCCTTTAGGTGTTATTTGTTAAGTCGCAGTCACTATTGCGATAGTTGTGCCAACCATAATAAAAAAATTAACCCTATGTTTTTAAAGTAATTATTATTTTAAAGATGGGTTACGAAGGAGTTATAAAGTGACGAAAAAATTGATATTTAGTTATTTTAACCACTCAATTGGCGAAAATAACCAACAATGAAAAAGCTGGTATTATTCCACAGAATAACACCAGCTTTATTAGGAATGTTCTTGTTCTATAAAGGAGCTAGAACCTACCCATATTCTGCATTGCAGCGGTAAGTAATTCCGCGTCGGCAGTGGGTTTAGTGCCATTTTCGCTTAAATAACGTCGCCATAAACGTGCACCAGGCTGGCCTTGGAAAAGCCCCAACATATGTCGAGCAACCTGCCAGCACTTTGCCCCTTGTTGCATCTGCTGTTCAATATAGTCCTGCATTTGCCCAATAATTTGCTCGCGACTGAGTGTATTCGGCGGCGCATTATAAAACCGCTGATCCACATCCGCGAGGATCCAAGGGTTACTGTAAACCTCACGGCCAATCATCACGCCATCCAAATAGCGCAAGTGCAATGCCGCATCATCTAGGGTTTTCACGCCGCCATTGAGGCTAAAATGCAATGCAGGAAACTCTTCTTTTAGCTGATACACTCTGTCATACATTAAAGGTGGTACATCACGATTTTGCTTAGGACTTAAGCCTTTTAACCACGCCTTACGTGCGTGAACTATAAAAGTATCGCAACCGGCATCGGCGACAATCTGAATAAAGCGAGTCAGATCACTATATTCGTCCATGTCATCAATACCAATGCGCGATTTTACCGTCACCGGAATATTCACCGCTTGCTGCATGCTTTGTATACATTCGGCCACCGTTTCTGGCTCTGCCATTAAGCAAGCGCCAAAGCGGCCGTTTTGCACTCGGTCTGATGGGCAACCTACATTGATATTCACCTCATCATAACCACGCTCTTCGGCTATCTTCGCACAAGTTGCCATAGCAGCAGGATCGGAACCGCCCAATTGCAACGCCAATGGCTGTTCATCATCATGAAATTGCAGGTAATCGCCACTACCATGAATAATCGCACCAGTGGTAACCATTTCTGTGTAAAGCAACGTATGTTGGGAAATTTGTCGTAAAAAATAACGACAATGACGGTCGGTCCAATCGAGCATGGGCGCGGCAGAAATAGTACGATTTAAAGGGGAGCGAACAACTGACAAGGCAAACCTACAAAATAATTAGAGTCGATAGGGCGAAAACGGCGCGCATTATAACACCTAACAGCAGATATTTTCCAAAGCTCTAGGATTACTGTACAGCCGCCACCGAATCTCGCTCTACTAAGGTAGGTAAAAACAAGTGGGTACGGCCATCGGCGCAATGAGGGTCGCGGCTTAAATCAATTGCCAACTTGGTGGCATAACTGGCCATCTCTTCCACCGGATAATGCATAGTAGTAAGCCTTGGGCGACATACCCGCGCCACCGACAAATCATCAAACCCTACAACCGATACATCTTCTGGCACTCGCAAACCAGCAGCAAATAGTGCATGTACCGCACCAATTGCCATCAGATCGTTATAGGCCAAAATAGCGGTAAACGGTTTACCTTCGGCGAGTAGTGCTTTGGTGGCTTGTTCACCACCATCGATATTCGCCGCCGCTTCTTTGATTAATCGCGGTGACAAACTTAAATGATTTTCCGCCAGTGTTTTTTGTGCACCTTCTACCCGAAAACTAGGGTCACCATTTTGATAAATACTGGTCACTACGGCAAAGTCGCGATGGCCCTTATCAATTAAAAACTGCGCCGATTCTCGGCCACCGGCAATGTTATCCAGCCACACACAACGGTTAGCTATTGCACCAATATAGCGGTTAATAATCACTAAACCGGGAACCTCTTTGGCGAGATTAATCAGGGTTTTCTCGTCGGAATATTCACTATGCAAAATAATCGATTGGCAATGATGATCCCGTAAGGAGTCAATGGCTTCGAGCTCTGACTTGGTTTCATATAATGAATTGCTCATAAGCAATTTGTATTTATTCTCACGAGCGGCTTTCTCGACGCCACTGGCCAATGTGCCAAAAAAGGACATAGATAATTTAGGGGTGACCACGCCAATAGTATTGGTGGTTTTACTGACTAAGGCTCTGGCGGCGGTATTGGGGCGATAACCCAGTTCTTCGATGACTTTTTTAACGCGCGCGCGGCAGGCCTCACCAACTTGGCCGCCATCGTGGATAACCCGTGATACCGTCGCTGTTGACACTCCCGCTACTTTAGCGACGTCTTTAATTGTAGCCATAAATCTATTTTCCTATTTTATCCCGTGCGGCAAGTTCACCAAATCAGTAAAAAGCACTAACTAAATCATACCTTTAGCATTGCATTATTACTATCGTCCTGTGCTTTCTGGCGGCCATTTTGATAGCGGTTATCCAGTTGCTGACGAATACGTCGACTTTGCTTGCTATCCAACCCATAAAATCGCAAACAATACACAGACAGCAACGCAAAAATAACGGTACCAAGCGATAAGATTAGCCGCATATTCAACAGGCTTGTGCCAGATTGCAGTGCCCCAAGCTCTGCATCAAAACCAATAAGATTCAAACTTAAACCAGACGCTAATAACGCAAACGCCATACTGATATTAACTACCCAATTATGGCTACCCACAAACAGTCCCTCCCGCCTTTGATGATGATGTAATTCATCTTCATCACAGACATCGGCAATCATTGAGGGGATCAACATGGTCATGGCCGTCCATACCGCAGTGCAACTTAGGGCATCGAATACAATCAACCACGGCATATTGGGGGTGAACAAAAACCACTTCAACACCCCGCCCAATGCCGTTAACCAATAGATAATACGCAACGCTTGGATTTTACCTAAACGAGATGACCACGAGGCTATTAACGGAATGGATAACAAACCAACAATGGCAAAAGCCATAGATAATACTGCTTTGTACACCGAGCCGGTGGCGATATCACCATCGAACATAAAGTACACCAACAGGTAATAATCCATGCTGGCGGTGAACGCACCGCCGCCAAGTTGTAAGAAGGTCAGTAGTAATAACAACTGAAAACTACGGTTATGACGTAATGTCATTAACGACACGATCAAACCAACACGGGGTTTAAGCATTTGTTGAATAGTTGGCTGGGTTGGCTCCTTGCTAAATAGCGCGGGTAACATTCCCATTAGACCAATAATAAACACCGCCACTCCCCAGCCGACAAACTGCATACCAATAAACACACTGCTAAATATCGCCAATTGCGCCAGCGGAAATAGCCATTGGTATAACATCGAACCTAGCTTAATAAAGTAGGTAGTAAAGCCCATGATTTCGGTACGTTCATGATGATCACTACTGAGCTCATAGGACAAGCAAGTAAGCGGCACCGACATAAAAACCACAGCGATATAGAACAATAATGACAGTACTGCAAAGTAGCTTAATTGCCAGAACTCTGACCAATTAGATGGCACCATCCAGATCAAGCCAAACAACAAACAACTCAGCCAAGAAGCAACAAAAATAAATGGCCGACGCCGACCATAACGGCTGCGGCACTGATCCGACAAATGCCCCACCCACGGACTTAAAAACGTACTGACAATAATTGGTATGGTTAACGCTAAGCTCAGTAGAAAAGGATCCACACCCAACGTCATCTGGTAAAAAGGCACGGCCAGGATGCTGACACTTTGATTGGCAAAGTACATAGCAAAAAAGCCAAAACCTAATAATAATCGTTGGTTGAAACTAACCGAAGATGTGGCCGGTTGATGGGTATGTGCAGAAATAGTGGCAACCTCTTTTACAAATGAAAACGAGCCCTAACCCAATCAGTGTAAAGGAACATTCACTTAACGAATACCAATCCAGATTAATAAGTAACCTCAGTGCGGGTTAAGTAATCTCTGAATACATCCAGCCCAGCATTTTGTACAAGGCGCAATCTGTAAGGCAGAGTATGCAGGAATGGTATAACGACAAAAAAGGGAGCCACAATAGTGCTCCCTTTTATAAGTTACTCACCGCCACTATTTAGGCAGTCACTAAGCCGAATTGTATACTGTTCACACCTTACTACGATTTAAAAGCTCAATGCCTCACTACTAATACCTAGCTCTGGTGCTGTGACGGAAACTTTTGCTTTATTCAAACTTTCGCCAATACGTACCACAGCGGCGGCTTTACCTTGTGAAGTAACAATCTTCCCTGGATTAACAACTTCAATATCACCTACAGTAGTGAGTACCACTTCCACATCATTTAGCGGTACGCTATTACCCTGTGCATCGAGTAATTCGGCATACACAAACACTATATCTTTCACACCAGCGGCCACCGGTACTCGGCTTTCATCGATAGAAAGATGCAAAGATGTTGCTGCCGAAGGCGTTGTCACTTTATGCTCAGCGACTTGCTTGCCATCAATAAATGCCTTAGCGATTAAGTTGCCGCTCACAAATTCTGGCACCTTAAATTCAAAAGGCGGGTGAGGTAAATGGGTGGAATATTTATCGTTACTGGGTTTATTGCGACTGACTATTTCATCGTTTAACCACAGTTCAACTTCGTCAGCATTACTAAATACTCGCACATTAGTTGACGATTCTGCCGTCCATTCACTGGCGATATGCACCATAGGACCAGAATCATATGCAGGCGATTGTTCGCTGGCATCACGCTGACTTTGATAAAAGTAATAACTGTACTTAGGTAAACGATACAAGCTCATAATGCCCGAGGATTCAATATCGTCGGCATAACCACGGTTATAATCAAACATCACCCAATAACCATCAGCGTAAGCGGGGTAAGTTAAGTTGTCGTTATGGGCTTCTTGTAAATTACGTGCCTGTTGCAGTAAACGTTTCTCACCGGCATTAAGTAACTGACGGCTAGTACGCTCTTCTTCTTTGAGGTCTTGCCAGCTGTCTTGGGCTAAACCGGCATTTTGGGCGTAATATTCCCAATCGCCGTATTCAGATACGTTATAAGGCTGAGTGGGTATATCGTAGTGTTGCTGACGATGCTGACGCGCTTGTAAGTACATGTCGTAACCGTGCATCCACCCCGCTGAGAAACCATTGGGATCTTCTTCACGAACCACATTATGCAACTTAGCCACAAATTCCTCTGGCATCGCTGATTCATTCAATGAACATTCCCACGCTAAAACGCTAGCATGATTGCGATCACGACGAATTAAATCACGACAAGTACGTATAATTTGCTCCTCAAAAGCAACGTCATCTAAATAATACTGCCACCCTAAAATTGCATCGATCAAAACTAAGCCAAGTTCATCGGCAGCCTGCATAAAGGCTTTGGAATGGGGGTAATGAGATAAACGCACATAATCAAAGCCAGCCGATTTAATTTTTACCGCATCGCGATAGTCCGCCTGGGCCGAGGTGGCATAGCCCACGTGAGGATATTCCTGATGGCGGTTTACGCCCCGTAAAAAGGTCTTCTCACCGTTGATGAGTAATTCATGCTTTTCATTAAAGGTAAATTCACGAATACCAATCTGGGTTTGTTGTTGCTCAACAACCCGATTCCCATCTCGCACTTGTGTAATCAATTGATATAAATTCGGTGCTTGTGGGCTCCACAATTGTGCGTTAGTCACGGTTAATTGTTGGCTAAATTGCTTGGCTGAGTTGGCATCAAGGCTTAATGGTTTACTTTGTGCCGTAGCCACTTGTTGCTCACCCAAGAGTAAGGTTTGATGTAAGGTAAACTGTTTTGCCTGTGCATCATCATTAGCAATATGAGTTTTCACCTCCACCACGGATTTTTCTGCAGACACTTGCGGATAGCTAACGAAAATACCACCACTGGCCGGCTGATTGGCAAGGATCTCATCGGAGATATGTAATGGCTCTTTAATGATCACATTCACATCACGATATAAGCCCCCATAGGTATTAAAATCCAAAATGGCTAAGGGTTTAGGGCCAATTATCGGATTGTCACGATTATCTAAACGTACTCGTAAAATATTGTCACCGACAAAATTTAGCGCCGATGAAATATCAAAAGTGAAAGGCAAATAGCCACCTAAATGTTCGCCTAAAAGCTCATCGTTTAACCACACTTGGGCGTGGTTCATCGCGCCTTCAAAACGCAGATATACTTTTTTACCTTGCCATGCTTTGTCGGCACTCAAGGTGCGTTGATACCAAGACAGTCCTTGCCATTGGTCATTGACTACCCGTGGCTCGATTTGCGGTGTATGTGGGAGCGCCACTTTGTCGGCGGCAGTCATTTTCACCAGATCAAATTGCGCATCTTGGTCAGTTTTATAAAACTGCCAATTTTTATTAATATTGATAACCCTGTTAGCGTTAACAACAGGTGTTTCAGGTGCGCCATTACAACCAGCAACCAAGCCGAATAAAAGCCCTGTAACAATAAATTTAAGAGTGGGTTTTAACACCGAATTTTCCTTCTAAGAGAGTGGCTGTCGTCTTTGCTAAGCACAGACATATTAGAAACACAGCGATTCAGGAATGTTGTGTAACGTGCGCTGGGCACATTATAAAAATTATATTAAGAGTTGAGAGCTATCCGACTCGCCTTTAGGTAAGTCGGATAAACATACTTACATTGAGTATTGGAAGCCAACCAATAGACGACGACCCCATTCCACATTAAATGCAGGTTTGGTTTTGTCGTTATCCCAGTAATTAACCGACGCGGCATTAGTTAAGTTCTGACCTTGTAAGGTTAATTTCAGGTTTTCAGTGACGTGATAACCCACACTGGCATCAACGGTAGACTCAGATGAGTTCAGGTTAACCTGTGATGGGATCCAACTATTAATTCCAGTGAACTCACTGCGATAGTTGTATGACACTCGCGCGTCTAAGCCATCTTTATCATACCAAAGAGTAAAGCTACCAATATGCTTAGATAAACCACCTAAGTTGTACGGATTTTCCGCAGGTTTAAACTCCATCACGTCGCTATCGGTATATGAATAGTTGGCGAAAATCCCCATACCATCAAAAGGCGCAGGTAAGGTTTCGAAAGCTTGTTGATATAACACTTCCACCCCTTTAATCATTCCACCATCACCATTAATTGGGCCAGTGAAAGCATAATCTTCACCTTCAAAAGTCACAGTACCCGCATCTAAACCAATGTGAGATTGTAAATCTTTAAAGAAGAAGTTAATGGTCGCGGCTGAATTTTCCCCCCAATAATACTCATAACCAATATCCATTTGATTAGCGACATAAGGGTTAAGTGTAGGGTTACCACCGTTTGCGGTAGGTGGTTGCGATGTTCTATCTAAAGCAAAACCGGTACGCATTTCCAATAATGGCGGACGTGACATAGTACGGGCTAATGCAAAACGGATTTGTGAATCATCGGTAATGTTAAACGTCATGTTTAACGAGGGTAACAATTCATCATAATCGTGGTTAACTTGAGTTGGCGTGGGCCCCGGCTGATACCAATTACCATCGGCATCTTCTAACCATACATCAATCTGCTCATGACCAATGGAGGTCACTTCAGTTTTGGCGTAACGCACCCCTAAATTACCGGTGAAAGGCACGCTGCCTAAATCACCCGACATATTGAGCTGTACATAAAATGCGGTATTACTTTCCTGTAACTTCCAAGAGGCAATATCGTCTTTACTGTTACTCGGATCGTTATGATCTACAACACCACCAAAGGCTACTTCAGCCACTTCAGCCCAGTTTCTGAAAGTGTAAATATCGGGAGCATTGTAATCACCACCAATGCTGTAGCTCATGCCATAATCGGTTAAACCGTGATCTTGCTTGGCCGAACGTTCCCAATCAACAAGTTGATCATTTTCTTTAGTACGGTCGGTATAACGACCACCAACCAATAGTGAGTGAAAAACACCCCACTCTATATCACGCTGAATATCCAAATTAAGATTGGCCATTTCATCGGTTAATACGCGATCAGTTTGCCCTGTCATAATTGAAGGAACAAAATCTTGGCCGGTAATTTCCCATACGTCTGGAGACGTTTCACTCCAGATATCGGAAACCGCACCTAATGCATATTGACTCGGGCTGCTGATATCCCCACTGTGCACAAGAATCTCGGCAGCATCAGTATTTTGTACATTGAAGCCTAAATCATAATCACCACCGATATAAGTTGGGTCAATACTTACCCAAACCGATTCAATGCTAGCATCGGAATAACCAATATCTGCGGTTATGGTCCACACATCACCGACGTATTCTAAATTAATACCGGTGCTGAGCATTTCGTTAGTTTGAAACCAAGTTGGAATATAGTTAGTTAGACCATTATTCAACTGGCTACCCGCGACAATTTGTTCAGACCCATCCGCTCTTTGAATAATCGTCGGCGGTACCGAAGAAGCATCATAAAAATCTGCACCCCATCCACGAGGACCACTTTCATCATCTGCCCAGTTACCTAAGTCACCCGGCCCCAGTTGATCGTCATGCTCTTGAATATCAAATTGCGAATAAAACAAATCGCCTTTAACGGTCATATCTTCAACCGGTTTCCATTCTACAATCGCTAATCCGCCTAAACGCTCATTACTACCGCGCTTACTCTTAACCACCACACCCCATGGCGCATGCTCAGTTACACCGTTACTATTTAAGTCGCCTCGGTTTACATCATTGTTGTAATCCCATGATTGCACACCGCGCTCTAATGACGGTTGGTCTTGATAAGTCAGGCCTAATGCAAAACCAAAAGTATCAGAGAGCTTATCCACATAACTAATGCTGGCTTTATGGCCATTGCCATCGGTGTCAGGTAAATCACTGCCTAATTCGTTATGCATAAAGCTGCCATTAATATTTAACACCGGCTTGTCTTTAGACAAAGGGCTGACGAAATTCATATTCACCAAGCCGGAAATACCACCTTCCACTTTACTAGCAACAGGGCTTTTATAAACTTCAACGGAATCAATTAGCTCAACAGGAAATTGCTCAAAACGTACATCTCGACTTGGCTCTGCGGATACAATTTCACGGTTATTCATGGTGGCTACGTTTAAACGTGGCCCCATACCTCGAATAGAAATTCGACTGGCATTACCACGATCTCGGGATGCCGCGATACCGGGCAAACGCACTAAGGAATCTGTAATACTGACATCGGGCAAGGTACCCAAGTCATCAGATGAAATGATTTCAACCACGGAATCGGCAAAACGCTTTTCACGTAATGCTTTACCTAAAGACGCGCCAAAACCACGTACGGTAATGGTTTCTACGTCCTCTTCCTCTGCGGCAGTTGCTTGTTGCTCTTGGGCTACTAGTGTTTGACTTGCAAGCACTTGGGATACAGCCAAAGCCATTAAAGTGTATTTGAATTTTGTTTTCATTTTATTATTACCTCGGTCGGCATGTATGTTAACGCTCGACGATGGAATGGCTGCTACTTACAAGCAAGGTGTCAAACGCTAGATTTTGGTCGCTCCTATCGAAGGGAATTAAACCTTCAACAAGCAACAAGGTAAACGTTTACCCAATAATTGTCTATGAGAAATTGTTAAAATTTTGTAAATCACTGTATTTACTTATTTTTTTATAGGTAAACGCTTTCATTAACAAGGTTTGTAAGAATTAACTCCAACGCATCGCCTAAATATACCAGCCTACGTAATATTCTTGTCAAAAACGTCTGGAATTTGTTACCTTAGATCAACGCTTTCAAACCTGCCATTTCATGCTTCAAGCTATAAAATCCCTATGTAAAGTACTGATGATTAGCACAATATCTTTATTGCTGCTGCTATTGATTATGTTAGTGTTAATGACTGACAGTCAGTCCAATATACAAGTAACAGATCAACAACAAATTGAACAAGCGGATTCATTAGAGGCGTTAATCGACTGGGCGGTGCATATTCGCCGTTATGCCTTTTATCAACAAAACGTTGTCGTTAACAATGCACAATTAAGCGCCTTGGCCGGGCTTGCCCAACGTGCCATACCTGCTATCAGTGCCAAGGCGCTAATAAATAACAACAAGGGCCACTTTAGCTTGTCTTACCGCTTAACTCACTTTGGTCTACCACGTTATATCAACCTCGAATTGACCTTGGTAGCGGCAGATAAAATACAACTGACACAGGTTAAATTAGGCAGTTTTAACTTACCTAGTGACTTAGCCTTCAACACCGTATTAAAAGCAGTTAACTGGTATGTTGGCGGGGATCTTGTTGAACAATTAAATCAGCGCATTATCAATGTCGATGTGGCAAACCAGGCTTTGAACATTTCATTGTTACCTATTAATGATTTGTTAGCCCAAGCGAAAAGTATTCAACGAGATTTAAGCGACGAAGAAATCTCATTTCAAAATGACATTATGTATTATCTGAAGGTGTTGAAATTAATTGACATCGCTAGTGAAGCTGAACTAAACACCGACGTATCCGCGGCGCACTACATTACTCCTTTATTCGCTGAAGTGTCAGCTCGCGCTATTGACGGCGAGCATCAAGTACAAAACAAGGCAGCCATTATTGCTTTAGCCACATTTAGTGGTAGTCGTCATTTTGGGCGGATCGTCGGTAATCTCGATCCCAAATGGATATCTGCAAACCAAGCACAACATCGCCTAATTTTAGCTGGCAGACGTGACCTTTATTTACATTTCATTTTCTCGGCGGCCATTGAAGTACTGGCACAAAAAGGAATTTCTATCGCCATTGGTGAATTTAAAGAATTACTCGACCGTGGTGACAACGGCAGTGGTTTTAGCTTCGCCGATTTGGCGGCAGACATGACAGGTATTACACTGGCGCAGCAAGCCATGTCAGAGGAAGCAAAATACGTTAGTCAAGGTTTAGCCAGTAGCTCATCAGAGAAACACTTTTTCCCCGCTATCTTTGATCTGCCTGAAGGACTATATAAATCGGAATTTGGTGAGAAAATTGGTCAAATTGACAGTCCTATTTACCAGCAATATCGTTTAACTATTCACCAACGCATTCAGCAGTTACCACTATTTAATAGTCTAAATTAAGCCTGCATAATCAACATGATAAATTACAAAAGACAATCATCTACTTTTGTAAAAGCTATGTTAGACTTTGCCGACAACAATATAATAAATTCAGTTATGACAACACAATCATCTGTACTAAAAGCACGACGTTATTGTGAAGACAAAGGCGCTCGCTTCACTTTATTAAGAGAAAAGGTCTACACCCTACTCATTGATCGCAATGGCGCGATGGGTGCCTATGAATTATTAGACGAACTCAAAAAAACTGAAGACTCCGCAAAACCCGCCACGATTTATCGGGCATTGGATTTTTTGCTGGAATTTGATCTGGTACATCGCATTGAATCCAGTAATGCCTTTGTTGCCTGTCATCACTTCGGTTGCAATCACCCAGTACAATTTTTAATTTGTGAATCCTGTGGTGATGTACAAGAAATACAGTCAGCCGGTATGCAAGCGACATTGGACAAACAAGCAGAGACCCATGGATTCAAGGTAAAAACCCAAACTATTGAAGCCCACGGAATTTGCAAAAACTGTCAATAAAATCCAACACTTATTTCAAGAGAGCCCATAATCATGAATGTGGAATTTATTAATCCATTTATTAAAGCATTACTCAATGTCCTTACCACCATGGCGCAAACCACCGTCACTGCCGGCAAACCAAAGCTTAAAAATGACGCTATATCCAAGGGTGATGTTTCCGGCATTATCGGCATGATAGGTCCGAAAATAAAAGGCTCATTCTCTATTTCTTTCGACGAATCTTTAGCACTAACTATCATGCAACGTATGTTAGGCGAACGGCCTGATACATTAAACGAAGAAGTAGCCGATATGGTGGGGGAGATTACTAATATGGTCACCGGCGGTGCTAAAATGGAACTCGATGAACAGGGATATGAGTTTGATATGGCGACACCAGCCATAGTAACAGGCCCAAATCACACCATAGTGCACCAAGTCAGTGGACCGAAATTAGTGATTACTTTCACTAGCCCTGAAGGTAATGTGCACCTTGAAATTTGTTTCGATAAATAGTCATGTGGCAACAATACACCATTACTTTACCGCCCAAAGCTCGTGGCAGTCACCTAGTCACAGATGAAATAATGAGGCAATTAACTGATATTAAGCAAGTTAGCATAGGTTTAGCTCATTTTTTTCTGTGTCATACCAGTGCCAGTCTCAGCATCAATGAAAATGCTGACCCCACAGTACGCAAAGACTTAGATGCCTATATAAATCGCCTAGTACCTGAGAACGAAGCTTATTTTCAACACACCTATGAAGGGCCAGATGATATGCCGGCGCATATTAAAACGAGCTTGTTAGGCAATAGCCTGAGTATTCCCATTACTAATGGCCGATTGGCATTAGGTACCTGGCAAGGTATTTACCTATGTGAGCATCGTAATCATGGTGGTCACCGGCGTTTAGTGGTTACTTTACAAGGTGAAGTAAACTAAGCCACTAGTACGTTTGAATAAAAGCAATACTTTCTTCTGTTCAAAAGTGAAGCTGTAAGCCTGATGGTGCAATGTCAATATCTTGCGGTAATAACGGCAAAAAATCCGTACTCAATTGATTAAAGTCAATGAGTACCACCACAGGTAAACTTTGACCAATTAGCCCTTTAACATGCTCAAATGCCTCATTTGACGCCAATAGTGTGTTCTCAATAAGCTGTAAATCAATTAACTTCGGTTTTTTAATATGCAGCTCTTTATTATCACGATCGAAGTCTATTTCACCTTCTATAGTGCAACTTGCCAATAACATCTTCCCTTGATATTGCGTTTTTACATTCACCCGTACCTGAATCAATTGACCCTGTGCGTTCAAATCAATCACCGGTTGTGACAAGGTAACCTTAGAGTCCATATACGACTCCGTAATTGGAAAGCGCAACATCACCAAATCGTTCACTTGTTTTTCGGATAAGGTGATAACTAGCGCGTGGCTAGAATAGCTTATTAACAAACCGACAAACGCTATTACAGACCATAATTTTTTCACATGCATACCTTTATTTTTTATCCTGACAACTATTTTTACGCAGTAACACACCACACAAAAAAACCGATTAAAATACACTACCTATCCTCTAAATTAGCCATTTTTTGTAGTGCCCGCTTATAACGCATTTTTACTGTGCTTAGCTTTTGTTCAATAATGTCGGCAATTTCAGCAAATTCCAGATCTCCGGCAATTCGAAAAACCACAATAGTTCTGTCCTCAAGACTCAATGTATCAAGCCATTGATTGGTTTTTCCTGAATATTCGCTATCCACCCCCTTAGCCTCATCAATAACATACGACGCTTCATCCATATCTACCATATTCAGTTTCTTTTTCCGCAATCTATCCAACGACTGATTATGGGCAATACGATAAATCCAGGTCTTAAAGCTCGAACGCTCAGCAAATGAAGACAAGCTATTAAAAACGTTTAACATCGTGTCACTTACTGCGTCTTCCGCCTCTTCCAGGGAATTTAAATAACGAAAACATATCTGAATCAGCTGCCTATGATAACGATGAAACAACACTTCATAAGCGCTTGTAACATAAGGTAACTGCAAATTTGCAATCCGTACCAATTCGTTATCGCTAAGCAACAATAACTTATCAGAGACACGACCTACGTCGTGCCTATTGATATCCATAGGTTTTCGCCAAATTTGTTTTGCAGATTAGTCCGATAAATTTACAAATTTAAACTTGCTGGTTAACAAATCTTGATTGGGGATCGACAACCGTTGCCCTTTCTCATTTTCAATAATAGTATTAACGGTAGTAACAGCGACGACATTGCCTTTAAAGCCATCAATTTCAATTTCATCACCGGGCAATAATTGCTCTCTGGCATAAATACCAGACACTATACTGTTAGCAATATTTTTACTGCCTAAGCCCAGTGCAATGGCTAAGGCCACACCTAAACTCGCAATCATCACCGTAAAAATCATATTAAGTAACTCGGTTTCGAGTTCTAATTGACCAATAACTAATGAAAACGTGATAAATAACACCAGCGTTTGTAGCACCCTCCCCACTGATGCCGCGTACTCGACCCCTAGACTATCCAATGAAGCCTGCACTTGCAGTCGGCCAGTTTTAGCAATAAACAAACCAATAAGGGTGATCAATAATGCTCCGAAAACCTTGGGTAAATACAAAACAAATTCATCAAGAATGGTAGAGAATCGATCCAGCCCCAATGTATCTGCAGCAACCACTAAAATAATCAGAATAAAGAAAGCATGAAGAGTTTTACCAATAAAAAATGATGGGCTGGATTTTATCCCTAGTTTTTCAAAACCTTGGGTGATCCCTAATTTGCCACATAAGCCGTTAAAGCCTAGTTTTTCAATAATTTGGGCAACACCTTTAGTAATAATTTTAGATATAAATAAACCGGCAATAATAATAATGATCGCCGCCAATAAGTAAGGTAAAAAATTGGCAATTTTCCCCCAAAAAAGCATTAGGGCATGACTCAAGGACTGAGCCCAAGTATCTAAATTCATTGTAATTTTCCTTACTTTTAAGGTTTAAGTTTATTTTTAGAAAGGGGCGCAGTAGAGCGGGGCTGACTTTTATGTGAATCAAAGCGACGCTTTGCCGAATATGCAGAGGCACCGAAGCCTAATAAAATGACCCACGCCCAACCAACAAATAAACTCACCACATCTTTAACTGCAGTAACTTGAAACGATTTATTAAGCACCTTTCTAAGTGCTAACTGCGGGTCAACATCAGGGGTTGTTTCTCTCCAAATGCTCTTGATTTTGTCTTCTTGCGTGTCCACTTTGTCCTCCAGAAGCTAGGCGCATTATCACAACATCGTGACAATGCGCTTGCTTTGATTAATTAGCGACAGTATTCACAATAAGTACTTCAACGCGTCTATTTTCGGCGCGACCTGGAATGGTTTCATTTGATGCAACAGGTTTGTCTTTACCAAAACCATTGGCTTCAACCAGCTCCGCAGGGATCAGTCCGACTTGAACCAGAAAACTCGCCACGGTATTCGCACGAGCAATAGACAATTGCAGATTCAATTCTTCACTACCGGTATTGTCAGTGTGACCTGACACCACCACTCGCGCATTAGGAAAACGCTTAATCGCATCAATGATCTTATTCAGTAACACAAAGTTACTCGACTCAATTTCACTACTACCGGGTTTGAATGCAAAGCCCTGTGCGCGGATCAAAACGTTATCTAATTGTCTATATACTGTTGCTTCATTTTCCGAAAACATGGATTGCACTTTAGCAAATCGCGCTGCATCAGAACGTTTTTGAGCCTGCTCTTGCTCAAGGGCTAAATTAGCCTCCAACACTGCCTGCTCTTTATCTCGTTGCAATGATAACAACGCTTGCTCTTTGTCTTGCTGTAAAGACAATATAGCTTGCTGATTGTCACGAGTCAGAGCCTGTTCTCTAGATTCTGATTGCTGCTGAAATGTTAACAATTGCTGATTAGCGGTATCTAAACTGCTTTGCAACAATTGGCGTTCATTAACTATCTTCGCGATAGCATTGCTTAGACCGTTAACCACTTCTTTATTCGGCTGATTAAAGCCAACATCGGTATTAATGGGTGAGACGAGCTTACTGACCTGATCTTGATACCATAATATTTTCTGCTCTTCGTCGAACTTAGCATTATCAAAAGAGCGAACAAGTTCAACAATGCCGTTGGCACGTTGTACTAACCAAATTGCACGTTGGGAATGAACATTAGCCTTTTGCGTATCATCACGATTAGCTTCTAAGGTGGCTAACGCCAAACCGTACTCATCGTCCGCCATCGCAATAGTTCGAGGTGCAACATCATCAATGTCTTTCTTCTTAGCCTCTGCAATGGCTTTTTCGGCTACACTCAACATATTGGCCTTTAATGCATTTAACTCAATATCCAGATATTGATTACGTAACGCATTAATATCACGTTTGGCTTTATCAGTTTCACCCACCTCTAATAAGGCTAAAACATTCGTAAGTTCTGATTCGGCTCGATTAAATTCATTACTCGCCACTTGACTAGCATTAACCTTGATTGCCTTATCTCTGGCGCTCAATACATCTTCAAATACATACTGTGCTTTTTCAGCTTGCTTCTGCGCCGCACCAATACGTGCCAACACTTTATTGGCCGTAGATACTGCTTCCGGTTTACCTGCTTTCGCTTGCTTTAATGCTTGTTGATAATCATCACTGGCCTGTGCCATTTGACTTGGTGAGTACCAATCAAGGCGACTTTCCTGAGCTTGTTGCAACTGTGTTTTAGCTTGAGATAAGACGGGTATTTTTTGCAAGGCATCGGTATCAGTTAGCCCTTTTTGCGATGCACAACCGCTAATTGCAGCGACTAACAACAGGGCTAATGTAAATTTTACTCTCATAATATATATTCCCTTAAAATAAATTGTGATTTCTGTTACTCCTTAAGTGTAGACGGCATCAAAAGTAGTAAAGTCACAATTTATTTCAAAGTTCATTCTTTTAATCTAAGCAACAGGTAAGTGCGACACCGCGACAAAAAGCATATCGCCCCCCTATTCTTTATCCTTACAACCGTTGCCTGAAAGGATTGATGACTATTTAAGAACGCTGTTTAAGGTAATTTTAGGCACAAAAAAGCCAGTAATAAACTGGCTTTTGGGTTACACGATAAGAGTGTTTTTAGAAAAAAGTATAAACCAAAGTCACTGCAGTTTGTGTATCCAAGTTCTTCTTATCTTCGGCCACTTCAGTGTTATGGTTAAGCAAGAACGACACTTTCATTGCTAATGAACCATTAATTTTCGCCGTTAATGACGTTTCAGATTTTGACTTAGTATTTTCGGCACCGACTTCTGTACTAATAAGCTGACGGAAGGTCGAAGTATCTGAGATTTTCCATTTGTAATCCATGGCGCCACGAAGAATGAAACCGCTGGCATCTTCACCCGTTTCCTTCTTCGCGAAAGAATAACCCGGACCAATACTATAGCTAAAGCTACTGATTTTCTCTTTCCATAACTGATGATCCCAACCCGCAGCCAGTGTGGATTGATAATCAAAGCCGCTAAAGCGATCATTTTCATAAGAGCCAAATAAGAACAAACGGTAATCAGGATTATTTAGCTTGTAATTACCCTGACCAGAAAAGAATATTTTTTGCGCAGTGGTTTGACTCGTTTGTTCCTCGTCACCCTCAACCTCAACTTCATCTTGCTTATAAAATGCTTCAAGGACGAAGTCATTACTCCACATTTCCAACTCTTGATGAGCATTAATTTTCCCTTTAGCAGACTTGGTTTTAGTGTTACCAGAGGTAATGATTAAACCAAACTCACCGTCCATGCTAAATTCTTTTTCTTCTCCCTTGGCGTTATCCGCTAGGGCAAAAAAAGGCGTAGAAATAGCTAATAATGCGATAAGCATTTTTCTCATGTGGTCTGCATCCTTTATGCTGTGCAAAAATAAAAGGCGGTATTATTGCCATTTTTTTTAATGAGGCAAGGCATTTAACCCCAAAATCGCTATTTTTGCTTTATTACGCAAAGATTTCCACCCTAAATCACATTAATGTCACACACAGCGGAAAAATATTACAAACAAGCGATTAGATAACAGCCGTGCCCTTCCCCCTTATCATTATTGTTTATATTTCAGTGTAAAAAAGCCCCCCTTTGCAAAGGCCTATGACATTTAAGCTATATTCCAATAAAGCCACTGTTTACCGCTGCAACTAAATTTACATTAGCTTAACATTGTAGACATTGGTGAATTCGACGTTTATGCTGAGAACCACATCATCTGTGTCATGCAAGTAATTAAATTCTATGACAATTAATTTAGTCAATTTACTGCTTTTAGCGAGATGATATCGAGTCACTAATAATAACAATAATCAAAAATACGTGAAAACATCGAGTAATCGCTAACGCAATATAATACTCACACAATAAGCGCATTTTATCTGTCTATAACTAATAAGGCCCAAGTACATGTCCAAGATTTTTGACTTTGTAAAACCTGGTGTGGTTACAGGTGACGATTTACAAAAAATATTTACCCTTGCTAAAGAGAATCAGTTCGCTTTACCGGCTGTTAACGTAGTCGGTACCGATTCCATTAATGCCGCTTTAGAAGCAGCAGCCAATGTAAAAGCACCTGTTATCATCCAGTTTTCCAATGGTGGCGGCGGTTTTATAGCAGGTAAAGGACTTAAACTTGAAGCCCACCAGGCAGCGGTATTAGGCAGTATTTCCGGCGCTATGCATATTCATGCCTTAGCCGAAAGTTACGGTGTACCGGTAATTATTCACACCGACCACGCTGCACGTAAATTATTACCTTGGATAGACGGCTTGTTAGATGCCTCTGAAGCCCATTACGCGCAGACAGGTAAGCCACTGTTTAGCTCACATATGATTGATTTATCTGAAGAGCCTATTGAAGAAAATATTGCCACCTGTAAAGCCTATTTAGCGCGCATGGCCAAAATGGATATGACCCTAGAAATTGAACTAGGTTGTACCGGCGGTGAAGAAGATGGCGTTGATAATAGCGATATGGACTCTTCATTACTGTATACCCAACCGTCTGAAGTAGCTTATGCCTACGAAGAGCTAATGAAGGTTAGCCCACGCTTTACCATTGCAGCCTCTTTTGGCAACGTGCACGGGGTGTATAAGCCAGGCAATGTAAAACTAACACCAACCATTTTACGTGACTCACAAGCCTATGTGTCCGAAAAATACGGTTTACCAGCCAATAGCCTTAACTTTGTATTCCACGGCGGGTCTGGTTCAAGCGAAGCTGAGATTAAAGAATCCATAAGCTATGGCGTGATCAAAATGAACATCGACACCGATACTCAATGGGCGACTTGGGAAGGGGTGAAAAACTACTACGAAGATAAAAAAGACTATCTACAAGGGCAAATCGGCAACCCAAGCGGTGATGAATCCCCCAACAAAAAACACTACGATCCGCGAGTATGGTTACGCGCAGGCCAAACGTCTATGGCTAAGCGCCTAGAAAAAGCCTTTGCTGATTTGAATGCAGTGGATGTTTTATAGCGTTAGTTAACTTGTTTTTTGAGTTAGGCGAAAAAGGCGGTGTGAGTAATCCACACCGCCTTTTTTTATTTTCTTGCCCACGATTTCTTCAACCACTTTTAAAACGGATTTGAAAGTAAACAACCCCCACATCATCCACCATAAAAACAAGGGATTTCGGATCATTATCGCCAGTAGGATAGTCAATCAAAGGTACATTTTGCATTATGTAGATATGTATCTTCGCCCAAACTTGCGCTTCTTTTTCAATACCCAATATATCGCACACTAGTTGTTTACAGGCCAGATTTAGCACCTCGAATTTATCACCTAACTCATGGTTTTCAATTACTCTTCTCAATTCTTGCTGCATAGTATATGACCAATTGTCATCGGTGTTTGAGTCTTGCTTCAATTCTGGTTTATTTAGAAAATCATTGTCTTTCATGATTTGAATTTTCATCAGTTCAGCAATTTCAGCTGGCATATAGGCTGTAACTAAATCATCAATATGTTCTTTATGTACAACCATCCATTCAGCTAAGTCATTTTGTAAATCAGTACGATTATCATCGATAAATTCCTCGGTGAACCTAGATTCGGAGGGATAGCTTGGCTCATCCAACTCTGCTTCAGCTTCACCCTCAACATCATCTTGAACATTGGTTAAAACATCGCAATTAGTTGTTGTAGACAGTGTTTTTTGAATTTTTGCTACTGACGGACCTAGAACTTCTGAGAAATTAATGTGTAACTCTTTCTCAACTGTTATTTCATTTAATAAGAAGGGATCTACAAGAATTATATTGAGTAATGGATGCAGCAAATACCCTAACGTAAGGCATATACCCGCGACCAAGATGTGACTAAACCAAGTTTTCATCATACTTCCTTGTGACTTTTAAAATAGATAACCGCAACAAATAGAGTTAATGGGGATATAAATCGACTCCGTTTTATGTTCCGCCATCCTAAGCGATATCTTTATTAATACCATCCGAAATGTCGAAAATATCGATATATTCTTTATATTTCAAAAGATTAATCACTCTCACTTGTACGCATCATATTTTAGCTTGTTACAGTACTGCAATTTTTGTTCATATCAAGACGCTTACTATGTTGTTTAGCCATTCTAAACCCATAGAGGGGCAAAATTGCTGTGCTGTAAGGCGTGGCTTATCCCAAGTTTGGGTTACATCCCTGCCGTTGTCGGAGCCAATATTAAAAAAACACTAAATTCTGCTTAATTTAAAAATATATTCTATTTTTATTGACCCCACTTTCTCATATTCCACGGGCCTTTCAGGGGGATGACCCAAAGGAAGAATAAATATACACAGTATAACCAGTTGACATACACAGTATATACAGTATGCTGTGTATATATTACTTAACTTACTGAATATTTAAACCGAGGAAAACACCATGTCTATATTTAAAATATCTATTAACCGAATTTTTACCCTTGCACTTGCCGTATCAATTTCCGCTAACGCCTATGCAACTAGCGATGCATTACCTAGCGCAAAAGCATTGTTTACTAAACATATAGAAGCGGTTGGCGGCGAAGAAAAATTACGTGAAAACCATGCTCGAACGGTAACTGGCACCTTTAAAATTCCTGCCATGGGCGTTAATGGAACTTTGGTGGCGGTTGCTGCTGCGCCAAATAAGATGAGTAGCGTTGTCGATCTTGGTCCTATGGGCAAAAGCTTTGAAGGCTACAACGGCACAAGAGGCTGGAGTATTAATGGCATGACCGGCAATCAATTATTAGAAGGTGACGCACTCAAAGCACTACAAGCAAGAGCTGACTTTTATGCCGATTTACATTTAGCCGGTGACAGCGTTAAACAGCAAACAGTAGAAATTGCCACTATTGATGGTGAAGAAAATTATAGAGTGTTGTTAGTGAGCGCCGAGGGCAATGAAAGCTTTTTGTTCTTCTCCAAAACCACTGGCTTGTTAACCGGTAAAGAAAGCATGGAAAAAACACCTTATGGTGTATTGCCAACAACCGTCAAAATAAGCGACTACTCTGAATTTGCTGGTTTAAAATTCGCTAAGAAAGTCGTCACTTCACAAGGTGGTTTCGATTCTATCTTGCAAATCGATTCCGTCTCTTTTGCTGACATTGCTGAAAATGCCTTTGATATGCCAGCAGAGATCCAAGCTTTAATAAAATAAGTTTGATGGTTAACTTTTAAACTATCCATTTCACTAACACAATCCTGTTTAAGTGGAATGGATAGAACGATGACAGAGGTCAGGATGAAAAATATAATAGGCATATTGCTCACCTTCTTTTCACTGTACTGCACCGCTGACATTGTCGATCAAGGCCCGGTGTCATTAAACGGCACCGTCAGCCATGTAATGTACTCAGAAAAAATCCAACAGCACTTCTTAATTGATATATTTCTGCCCCAAGGCTACCAAGAGAAAAAGTCAGAATATCAATTTCCCAAATACCCGGTAATTTATGTACTCAACAGCAGACCTAATGCGGTGATGTTGGCCACAATGCGGAATTTTGCACAAATGAACAGAGAGATCATTGTTGGTATTGGTTACGCCGATGAAAAGGGTAAGCCTAGCCATTCTTTTGCCGCTTATACCCGAGACCTAACCCCCAACAAAGATGAACACTGGATGGGCGCAAAAACCGCTGGAACAGGCGGCGGCGCAAAGAATTTCCTCGATTTTATTAATACCCAAGTTAAGCCTTTTATTAATAAAACCTACACCGTCAATAAACACAATCAAACATTAGTCGGTCATTCCTTTGCTGGCTTATTCGGCCTGTATACCTTGTTTACTCAACCAGATTCATTTGACCGTTACGTCATCGCCAGCCCGTCACTATGGTGGGGCAACGGCATAGGTTTTGAACTAGAAAAACACTATGCCAGCACTAATACTAATCTCTCTAAAAAGCTGTTTTTGGCAGTCGGCGGTGCAGAATTAAACACCGCACCAGAACACATGCTAGACAACACCCAACTCATCTTTGAAAAACTACAACAAAGAAAATACCCCAACTTGGAATTGAGTTATAAGGTGTTTGAAGATGCAACACACCAATCCGTGGTGGCTGATGCACTAAACAAAGGTGTTGAAGCGGTGTTCCAATAGTTAGTAATGACTGCTCCATGAGCCTACCTACACCCTAAGCTCAGTTAAGAGCAATACCGGCGGTCAGTACTTAAATTTACAACGGATCAAAATATATGTAAGTCGGCGTTTACGCCGACTTTTTTATTGGCTACACCAACTAGCATCCCTGATCTTCGCCCAACAGGTCAGCTAAGACTGTTCAAAATATCTCCAGACGATTTTGTGCCATTCGATGCAGAACAATTTAAATATGGGTAAGTTGAGTCGCAGTTTACCGACCTGTGAGTATTCGAATTACCTTCACCCAATTTCATTGACTGTCAGCCTTGAGCGATTGTTGGAGTTATATGGTTTTAACGCTTCGCATAAACAGCGGAGCAAGTTGGACGCTTTTTTGCGCCGTGTAATTTGCAAAAAACCGGCCTGCTTGCGGAGTCAGGTTTGATGCGTTTGTTATAAGCCGTCATTGACTACCTGAATTGCTTCGTTATTAACCATATAGCCATACCCTTCTAACTCTTTGAGTGTGACGAGATCGACATTGGGTATAGCACAACGAACAAACTCATCAGAATCGTTTGTAACACCGTCAGTATTTCGTTCCGCACACTTCTGCTTTCGCTCGTTCGTTTCGTCAGGGTTGAGCTGGAGACGAAACTCAAAATATTCAGTGGGTCCACAATTACCCTGGGCACATTGTTTTTTATAGTCATCAATGTTTATACACAAGCCATGATGCCATATGGTAAGCGTACGGTTGTCTGATAGAGCAATTTCACGCTTCATTTCTTTGTCGCCATACCATACTTCATACCAATCTCCAGCTGGACAAAAACTACCTTGGTAATCGCACATTGCGGTTTCATTTACATTAATTTGGTCTTTTCCCGTGCCAATTTGAAATTGTACTTGGATCATCGACACGGAGTTTTCTTTTGGAAATACTCGTAAGTTTTTGGAATTTTCACAGGTATTATTTAGGGCTTGCTGCTGTAGTGAAACGCAACCAGTCAAAGCGATTAATACCAGAAAGGCAGCGATGTTCTTCATAGGCTTATAACGCTTTAAACAGCGGAAAGTCCGAGCGCTTAGGCCGTTGTTTGGCCTGCGAGGGAATTTCCGATGGTTTAACTTGTTAGGAGCGAAATTCATTTTAGATTCACATTACATTTATTGCACTGCTCTCTAGACCACCCACCACCAGGAAACTCCTTGCATGATGGGCACTTCCAATACGCTAAATAGAACCAGAGATATAAAACGGTAGCGATCACAGTTAGAACTAAAGCCGTTTCGTATGTCAATCCTAAAAATACATCCAAATCGGTAAAACCCAACACTAACTTGGGGAGTAACAAAAGCCCAAAAATAACGCTTACGATTTTAGCCTTTGTCATTACGACAGCGTAGGCTTCCTTAATTTCAGTTTCAGTCATATCGCTCATGCAGCTCCTAACGAGGCTGTAGAAAAAGGCGGTTTTGATTTTGCATTTTCTACTACCCTTCTTAATTTTTAACTTTTGCTACTTTGCCTTGAACATCGGGATTATTCAATTTTATTGGGATGTTTTAGGG
>JAUHQD010000024.1 GCA_030418115.1 Alteromonadaceae bacterium BrNp21-10
GTACTGGCATTAAATGCTGTATTGAGGGCTTGTTGAAGTTGCACAAAAAAATCCGATGACCTTACGATCATCGGATTTTGATCTTCTTATGCCTAATGTCAATTTCTTAACTGATCGGCATTAGCCAATTGGCTCTTTTTTAGTTTTATACTTTTATAACTAAAAGTTAATTAAGCATCTTCTTGTGGATATTTTTCTGCAGTTTCTTTGATTAATGGCTGTAATTCACCTTGTTGAAACATTTCTAAAATAATGTCACAACCACCAACCAACTCACCATCAACCCATAATTGCGGGAAAGTAGGCCAATCGGCATAGGCCGGTAACTCAGCACGAATGTCTGGGTTTTGTAAAATATCTACAAAAGCAAACTGCTCACCACAAGACATCAACGCTTGACTAGCTTGGGCTGAGAAACCGCAACTAGGTAACTTAGGCGAGCCTTTCATGTATAAAAGAATATGATTTTCTGCAATTTGTTGTTTAATCTTATCTATGGTTTCCATCGCTTTAGCCTTCTGGAGTAATTTAACTGATTAACGTATTTTACATGGTTATTCGCCGCCGCCCAAGTAAAGTCATTGGCTTTATTCTGATTACATATATTAATTCATTAAATTAAATTATTATTTAGACTTTTACTTCTGGTCTATAGCGACTAGGATCCGACCTTCAACGACCATAAATTAACGGAGACACTACAATGGCTTTTGAACTACCAGCATTACCTTACGACAAAACGGCTTTAGAGCCACATATTTCAGCAGAAACGTTGGATTATCACCACGGTAAGCACCACGCAACTTACGTAGCTAAATTAAATGGTCTTGTTGCCGGTACCGATTTAGAAAGCAAAAGCTTAGAAGAGATTGTTCGTAGCTCTGAAGGCGGCATTTTTAACAATGCAGCTCAAATTTGGAATCACACTTTTTACTGGAACAGCCTAAGCCCAAATGGCGGTGGGGCTCCAGCTGGCGCATTAGCCGATGCAATTAATGCAAAATGGGGTTCTTTTGACGCGTTCAAAGAAGCGTTCAACGATAAAGCAGTGAACAACTTCGGTTCTAGCTGGACTTGGTTAGTGAAAACAGCCGCTGGCGAATTAGACATTGTTAATACCAGCAACGCTGCAACACCTATTACTGAAGTCGGTGTTACACCACTAATCACTGTAGATTTGTGGGAACACGCTTATTACATCGATTACCGTAATGTTCGTCCAAACTACTTAAATGGTTTTTGGGCATTGGCTAACTGGGATTTTGCTACTGCAAACTTCGCATAAGCATTAGTTATACCGATAAAAATAGTCCATATAAAAAAGCCCCTTAATTGGGGCTTTTTTGACTCTGGGGTTGACTCAAATAGGCGTGATGATTATTTTTTACGAAACTTAAGCGACCAGCGATCGGTATTACCAGTCACGGTTTTACGGCCCACTTCATAACGTAGCTCATCATCCGCACGATAATGTAAATCACTAAAATCCACCAATTCAAATCCTGCTGCCTGTATTTCTTTTATTGCCAATACCGGGTCAATACGACGGCCATTTTCATCATTGTCTTTTTGCATATGGCGACGGGTATGATCTACCACTGCATAAATACCTCCTTTTTTAAGGGCTTTATGGGCGGCTTTATTCATATCCGCGCGCCCCTGCTCTCCAAAGTTGTGATAGTTACGGAAGGTGAAAACGATATCCGCATCTTTCACGCCCAAATCAGCATTCTCGATAATATAAGCCGGTGCGCCTGGTGGACGATTAACTTTTGCTGTAGGTGCTGCTACGTTAACTTTTTCAAAACCCGCTTTATCCAGTAAGTTATTTTTTACGCGGTCGGCACCGTAAGCAACATAGAACTCACCTTTATCTTTTAGAATCGGTGCTAGTAACTTGGTGTACCAACCTCCCCCAGGCAACAATTCAATCACCTTCATGTCATCCTGTAAGCCAAAAAATTCTAACGTTTGTTTTGGCTGGCGGTTTCTATCACGATTAGTATCTTGTTCTGTGCGGATATCAGCTTTCAGTGCAGCATCTAATTTAGCACTGATATCACCCGCATAAGCTGACAGGCTGAATGCGCTTAACAACGCAAATGTGACTAATGTTTTTTTCATTTTATTTTCCTTATTGAATGTAAAATCAAGTTGCTACATGCCTATGGCATTACGCTTTAGCCAATATCATGTCAGCGGCTTTTTCTGCAATCATTACTGTGGGGGCATTGGTATTGCCACCTACTATAGTCGGCATTATTGATGCGTCCACTACTCTTAATGCTGTTGTTCCATAAACCTCTAAGGTCGGACTAACTACGGCTAGCGGATCGTCTGCCTTACCCATTTTGCACGTTCCCACCGGATGATAGATGGTCTCGGCCTGCTGGCGAATGAAAGCCAACATGTCTTGATGGTTTTGTACCTTATCACCCGGTTGCCACTCCTCAACATGGTGACGGGCTATACTCGGTGCGTTTAAAATCTGCCGTGCAATTTTCAACGCCTCAATCATTACCTGTTGATCTTGCTCATGCTGTAAATACTTGGGATCGATTAGAGGATGCTCTTCTGACCGTGACGAAGCTAATTTAATTTCACCGCGACTTTTAGGATACAAATGACAAGCGTGTAATCCATAACCAAAACCGTAAGACCATTGTCGTCCATGGTCATGCAAAATGGCAGGTAAAAAATGTAACTGAATATCTGGTTTATCGGTACTTAAGCTAGAATGCATAAATCCACCGGCTTCAGCAATATTACTGCTGAACATACCTTTTCTACGCAGCGCATATTGTAACGTCGCCCATAACTGTTTTGGCAAAGCGCTCCAATGAAGACCATAGCCACCACTGACCGCTCCGCGATGCTGCACAATAACATCCAGATGGTCTTGAAGATTTTGCCCCACACCGGGTAATTCGACTTTGCTAGGAATACCAACATCAGCCAAATGCTGCCCACAACCAATTCCAGAGAGCATCAATAATTGCGGACTGCCAATGGCTCCCGCCGATACAATAATTTCTTTAGCTGCCGTTAAATCAACCACAGTGCCGTTATGCAACATGCGAATACCGTTGGCAACGTTGCCGTGCATGTTGATTTTTTGTACATGAGCACCAGTGATAATAGTCAAATTGGGACGATGTTTAATATTGCTAAGGTAGCCTTTGGCCGTTGAACAACGTTGTCCCCCTTGTTGGGTGACTTGATAGAAACCTAATCCCGCCCGCTGAGCTAGATTAAAGTCACTGATTTCGCTCACACCAATAGACCCGGCTGCGCTGACAAAATCAGCGGATAACGAACTCACGGAACGCAGTTGATCCACGCCTAAGCCACTATCTTCGCCTTGGGATAATGCGGTTGCAGTTTGATACTTGGCCGATTTTCGAAAATACGGCTCAACGGATTGCCAATCCCATCCACTGGCGCCTAACGCCTGCCAGTGATCATAATCACTTTGATCGCCACGGATGTAACACATTGCATTGATGGAACTTGAGCCGCCTAAAACTTTGCCTCTGGGCCAATATAATTGCCGTTGATTGAGTTGTGCCTGCGGCGTTGTGAAATAAGCCCAATGGGAATTTTTGAGGTGGGGTAATGCCGCTAAACCGAAAGGGATATGATACAGCGGGTTACGATCTATCCCACCAGCTTCAATTAAACAAATGGAATGACGTGAATCAGTAGATAAGCGGTTGGCTAATACAGCACCGGCTGAACCGGCACCTACAATAATATAATCGAAATGAGCTTTGTTAACCTTAACCATTAACGTCACTGGGCACTTTCATGACAGGGGATTCATGAATAGTCATCAGCGGCAAGGTTAATCGAACCTTAGTCAACTAGGCCTTGGGGCATGGTTTCGCGCAATTCTTTCCAGATTTGAGCGCCTTCAAAACCATAATTTCTAAGTAATAATGGTACTGCTTCAACATCACCTTTTTGAGTGAGTTCAATCAATTTTTGATAAAAATCATTGGCAATTTGGCGGGATTTTTCATGGGAAAAATAATAGCCGCCAATGCGTGAATATAATCCTCTAAAACCATTCATCAATAATACATACACTGGATTACCCGACGCCATGGCAATATCGTGCAACATGCGGTAATCAAACTCAGCATAGGCTGCGCCGTCTTCCGCAAGTTCACGGTAACCGTTCAATGCATCCAAGACTTTGTCACTATCATGTTTAATAGCGGCACGAATAAATATGGCACTGACACTAGTGCGCGCGGCAAGTAGGTTATCCACTAACTCAGGAATACCTTCTTCATCAAGGCGAGCCAAGGTTTCTAAGATATTTAAGCTGCAGGTTTCCCAAAAATTGTTAATTTTGGTAGGTTTGCCGTGTTGTATTTTCAACCAGCCATCACGAGAAAGTCGTTGTAATACTTCCCGTAAGGTAGTGCGGGTCACGCCGATCAATTCAGAAAGCTCGCGTTCTGCGGGAAGAATGGTTCCTGGAGGAAAACGACCACTCCAAATGGATTCAACTATATATTCTTCAGCGAAACCTGCGGGGCTTTGTGCTTTGTATATCATTACGACGACCACTATTATTGTTATATTAATAACTGATTGTACCAGACAAGTTTTTCTTGAAACAACGGTTCTTTAGATTATAGGGAATAATTACCGTAGAAAAGTCGCAATTATTCACGATTAGGTGTAATAATTGTTGGTAATTCAATATCTTCTAACTAAAAACTTGTTCGATTATGCTTGCAATTTGTTGTGACAACTTTTACAACATGCATAGTCAAATTAGCATAATAATAAAGGATTCTTAGCATGCAGTCTTCGATACCATCTGCACTTTTTAAAAACTTTCTAGGCCAGTCACCTGACTGGTATAAAAAATTCATTGTTTTGTGTTTAATTATCAATCCAATTCTATTTGAAATTAATCCCTACATCGCAGGATGGGCCTTGGTATTAGAGTTTATTTTCACCCTAGCCATGGCACTAAAATGCTATCCTTTACAGCCTGGAGGTTTGCTTGTTCTTGAAGCCGTGGCAATCGGCATGACCAGCCCTGGGCAGATAAAACACGAAATCATTGTCAACATTGAAGTGGTGTTGCTATTGGTCTTTATGGTGGCTGGTATTTTCTTCATGAAGGATTTACTGCTTCATTTATTTACCAAACTACTGGTTAATGTTAAAAGCAAAATTATACTTTCAATCGCCTTTACTTTTGCTTCGGCTTTTTTATCAGCCTTCTTAGATGCACTAACCGTAGTCGCGGTGATTATTACCGTTGCCACCGGTTTTTACAGCATTTATCACAAAGTCGCCTCCGGCAAAGACTTTAACCACGACCACGATCACACCCACGACGATAATGTCTCCAGCCTAAGCCGTGACGATCTTGAAGCCTTCCGCGCATTTTTGCGTAATTTAATGATGCATGCATCAATTGGTACCGCATTAGGCGGTGTCATGACCATGGTCGGTGAGCCACAAAACTTAATCATTGCCGATCGCGCCAGTTGGGATTTCGGTGAATTCTTTGTGCGTATGGCGCCGATTACTATTCCTGTGTTTTTTATGGGATTACTGACCACCTTTACCGTAGAAAAATTAAAAATATTCGATTATGGCGCTAAATTGCCAGAAAACGTTCGCGACATATTAACGGCCTACAGTAAGCAACTCGACAGCGGCCGTAGCAAACAAGAAACCGTAAAATTGTATGTTCAAGCACTCATCGCATTGTGGTTAATCCTTGGTTTGGCTTTTCATTTAGCCGCAGTCGGACTCATCGGTCTGTCCATTATCGTCTTAGCGACCTCACTATGCGGTATTACCGACGAACATCAGTTAGGTAAAGCCTTTGAAGAAGCCCTGCCCTTCACCGCGTTATTATGTGTGTTCTTTGCTGTGGTATCGGTGATTATTGACCAAGGCTTATTCAGACCGGTTATTCAATGGGTATTAACCTATGATGGTAAAATGCAGTTGGTGATGTTTTATCTCGCTAATGGCTTCTTATCCATGGTCAGCGACAACGTATTTGTGGGTTCCGTTTATATTAATGAAGTCGCTGCAGCGTTACAAAACGGTGCCATTACTCGCGACCAATTTGACATGTTGGCTGTTGCCATTAATACCGGTACCAATTTACCCAGCGTAGCTACACCAAATGGTCAAGCGGCCTTCTTGTTCTTATTAACATCGGCATTAGCCCCACTACTGAGATTATCCTACGGCAAGATGGTATATATGGCGCTGCCTTACACTATTGTTCTAACCTTAGTTGGTCTGGCAGCTACCTACTTCGTGTTAATAGACGCCACTGCGTGGCTTTACGATATGCATTGGATTAACCATCACGTAGCTGATGCAGCAGCCGCAGCACCGGCAGCGCACTAAAAATAATAATAAACACAGGGTAACCTTAGGGTTGCCCTTTTTTTTAGTAGGAAACGATTATGTTTAAACATATTGCCAGTTGGCCAGAACATCCTGGTGCGTGGAAACTCCTCGCCTTGTCAGCCTTAGCTTTAGAAGTCACCGCGCTGTATTTTCAGTATGTGATGGATTTAGCCCCATGCATTATGTGTGTATATCAACGAACTGCAATACTAGGTATTTTAGTCAGCGCCATTTTTGGCATATTCGTCAGCCAGCACGGCCTATTACGCTTTATTGCCATGTTGGGTTGGGGTGTCAGCGCGGTATGGGGGTTATTAATTGCCTATGAGCACGTGGATATTCAAACCAGCGTCAATTCCTTTTTTGCTAATTGTGAGATTGTGCCCAACTTCCCAGCTTGGATGCCGTTACATGAATGGCTACCGCAAGTCTTTGCCGCGACCGGCGATTGTGGTGATATAGAATGGCGATTTATGAGCATGAGCATGCCCCAATGGATGATGGTGATTTTTGGCTTTTATACTGTATTAGTCACAGTGGTATTTTTAAGTCGCCTACAAAGTTTTAAACGCATTTAACTTAGGCCTATAGCAGCGCCGCCGTAATACGTCGCCATATAGACCTAGTTTAATCTAGGTCTGCCAACGGCCATAGGGCAATGTAGTCTTCAAATTCGGTCATATCGACCATGGCTTCATACACAGTTTTACCCCGTACCGACATCCCCGCCTGGTGCATGGCGGTTTTCTTATTACGATTCAATAGCGGATGCCACGAGGGTAGCCCTCTACCTTCATGTAAGCGCCGATAACTACAACTGTTAGGCATAAAGAATATATCGTCTAAATTGTCCTTAGTGAGCTTTATACAATCGGGTACAAACTCAGTACGACGCTCATATTGCGAACAGCTACAACTTTTAGTATTCAGCAAGTCACAAACAATATTGGTGAAATGCACTTGTTCGTTTTGTTTAATCTCGGCAGTAGGTTGTAAGTCACCTTCATCATCGTCAATAAATTTATTCAAACAACACTTACCACAACCATCACACAAAGATTCCCACTGAGCTTCGCTCATATCTCCCAGTGCCGTGGTTTCCCAAAACGGTGAAGAGTCGGGCGCTATGTGTTTTTTAGTTGAACTAGGCTTGGGTTTAGATGACATTGGCCTGTACCTTAATAAATGAGTTTAAAGACGCTGATAATTGGTCACCTTGGTGCAATGGACCTACCCCTTTTGGGGTGCCGGTTAAGACCACGTCACCGGGCAACAAACTAAAATGTTGGCTCATGTGGGCAATCAACTCAATAATAGGGTTGATCATCAAACCGCTGTTACCAGATTGGCGTAACTGATTATTAATGGTCAATGCAAAATCTAGATTTTGTGGATTATCGATATTGTCTTTACTGACAAATGCCGACAATGGGCAACTACCATCAAAGGCTTTTGCGCGCTCCCAAGGTTGACCTAATTGCTTAAGCTGACTTTGCACATCCCGTAAGGTTAAATCCAAACCTAAACCATAACCCCAAATCGCTTCTGTTACTTGCTCGGGCTTAGCTTGGGTTAATTGCTGTTGAATTAACACTGCAATTTCCAATTCGTTATGACATTCGCCCTGTTGCTCAGGAATAATAATACCACCCGCAAAGGGCACCACGGCAGTGCTCGGTTTAAGAAACAGCAACGGTTGCTCTGGCACAGCGTTATTCAATTCTTGAATATGATCCATATAATTGCGGCCAACACACAACACTTTGCCTAAAGGCAAAGGAATAGTAGTGCCAGTCACATCACAATGTTGGTAACTCATAAACCAGCTTTAATGCGATCGGCTAAAATACTCACAGAACTACCAAAATAGGTGGAACGGTTCCATTTCATTAGCGTATGAAAGTTATTATAAACCAAGTAAATACGTCCTTTTTCGTCATCAGGCATCACTAAACTGGCTTGCATATCGCGGCTGGGTAAATCACTGCCGTCGTAACGGCGGATACCTAAAGCCTGCCATTGTTGTAAAGAGCGCATTTTAGTTTTATCTAATCCGGCTAATGTTAGGTCGAAATCCTCAGGAATGATCACCTGACGTCCCCAGGTTTGGCTGTCGTCCCAACCTTCGGACTTTAAATAATTGGCAATAGAAGCAAAAACATCAGCTTTGTTTTGCCAAATGTTCTTTTTATTATCGCCGTCAAAATCTTGCGCATAATTCAAAAACGAGGTTGGCATAAACTGCGATTGGCCCATAGCCCCAGCCCACGAACCAAGGAATTCCGCTTTACTAATATGCCCTTCTTGTAAAATCTGCATGGCGGCAAATAACTGTTTTTTAAATAATGTTTCTCGCCGCCCTTCGTAAGCCAATGTCGTCAACGCCGAGATAACAGGGTACTTCCCCTGAATTTTACCAAAATTGCTCTCATTACCCCATAGCGCCACGATAAAGCGTGCTTGTACGCCGTATTGTTTGGCAACCTGCTCTAATAACTCTTGGTTTTCTTTATACAACTTAATGGCTTGCTCGACCTTCCAGTCCGGTAAACGTGTGGCCAAATAGCGGTCCAAAGTCATTTTAAATTCGGGCTGGTTTTTATCTGCTTTCACTGCACGTTGATAAAACTCAATATCTGCAAAAGCTAGTTGGATAATCTCGGCTGTAAACCCCTTTTCAGTGGCTTCAATTTTGAGCTGTTCTACGTATTCTTCAAATGTGGGTTTAGCCGCTACGCTTAAGCTGAGCACTAAACATAAAGTGCTGAATAACCTTACTATCATGTGCGTTTCTGATCCTGAGATTGTCTTAAGGTGCTCAATAAGTTTTCTGTCGGTGGCGGCAACTGTAAATAAAAACCTTTTTCCGTTAACTGTTGCTTGACCTTATCGATATCGCTTAATGCCAGTTTAGAATGCTTAGCAAGGTTGAGCATCATACTATAAATGGGTTTGCCAAAGGTTTGCATTAAGGGCTCAGGCACGGCCGAGAAATCCTGTCTTTTTAATACATACAGGTAGGTATCTGATTTTTTACTGCTTTTATAAATAGCACAAAGCATGGTCACTCTCTTTTTGAGGTTAAGCACTAACTGAGGGATCTAAAACGTCAAGTATGGCGTCTGCTAAATAAGTTGCACGCCAACCTTGTAATAAATCGGGCTTTAAGCCACGGGCTTTAAGCTCATCTTGCTTAAACCAATACCACGATAATAACTGATTAATTTGCTTTTTTGAGCCGAGTAATTCCACTGGAATATTTAGGTCTTCGGCAGCGCCTACGCATAGCTTACGCACCTGTTGGGAAATACTCTTATATTGAGCCATGTCCACCAGACGTTCGACATTCACTAGTGGCAATGTTTCCTCGGTATTAGCACATGACTCAATGACCTCGATAATATCATCGCCAAATTTACGAATGTCTTGAGGATGCAAGTCTTCAATGGCGTATAAACTGCTTTTAGCACTTGGCTTACGTTTAGCTAAAGCTAATAAATTATGCTCTTTGACTACAAAATTGAGAGCGATATTGCGTTCTTGTGCCACTCGCATCCGCCATGCCGCTAGCGCTTGTAATGTAGACAATGATTGGCCTTGTAACTGCCATGCATTTTTTATATTGAGGTAAGCCAGTTCGTTAGGTAGCACTGCACGTTTTTTATTGCATAGTTGCTCCATTTCTTCATACACCCATGACAACCGATCTTTGTCTTCGACTTGCTGTTTTAGCTGTGGGTAGAGTTGAAACAAATACAGCACGTCTTTGGCAGCATAATCCAACTGTTTCGGGCTAAGTGGCCGCGCCAACCAATCGGTGCGGGATTCGCCCTTATCGACTTCAATACCGAGCATGGTTTCAACCAGCTTGGCATAACCGAGCATCGAGCCAATTTCAACAATACCTGCGGCAAACTGAGAATCAAAAATAGGGCTAGGCATCACATTCAGTGCCACTTGAAAGGCTTCGAGATCTTCCGAGCAAGAATGCAGTATTTTAACCACATCAGGGTTAGTTAATAGCTCAGCGACCGGCTGGAGGTCATCTACTGCAATAGGGTCAACCAATACCAGACGTTCACCGTCATACAGCTGGATTAGTCCTAACTGTGGATACAATGTGCGGGTGCGCACAAATTCAGTATCGACGGCGATGGCTGGTTTAGTCGCTGCCTGCTGGCAATACTCTTTAACTTGCTGAGAATCAATTAATAATTCGTAAGACATAGGGGATAAAGTTCACTACAAGATTAAACCGGCCATAAGCCGGTTTAATAAACTAACGTGGTGAAAAGACGGTTTAATCGCGCAATTCCCGACGTAATATTTTACCCACATTACTTTTGGGTAACTCCTCCCTGAATTCTATCACTTTAGGGACTTTATAGCCGGTTAAGTTTTGACGACAATGATCAATCACCTCTTCTGCGGTTAGCGAGGGATCTTTACGCACCACAAACAACTTCACCGTTTCACCACAGGCTTCATTAGGAATACCTATAGCAGCAGCTTCCAACACCGATTCATGCATCACCGCTACTTCTTCAATTTCATTGGGAAATACATTAAATCCTGATACTAAAATCATGTCTTTTTTACGATCAACAATGTAGAAAAACCCCTTATCATCGCATTTGGCAATATCACCCGTTGCTAACCAACCATCATTAAGAATTTCACGGGTAGCCTCTTCACGGTTTAAATAGCCTTTCATCACCTGCGGGCCTTGCACGTACATTTCACCGGTTTCACCCATGGCTACTTCATTGCCCTCATCATCCAACAATTTAATATCCGTAGAGGGTGCGGGTAAACCAATGGAGCCGTTGTAATGGGCTAATGACGGTGGATTCACAGTCACTAGTGGAGAGCATTCCGTCAAGCCATAGCCTTCCAGTAATACATGACCGGTAACCCGCTCCCATTTTTCGGCAACCGGTCGCTGTACCGCCATGCCGCCACCTAGGGCAAATTTAAAATTACTGAAATCTAATTCGTTAAACCCTGGAGTATTAAGTAAACCATTAAATAAGGTATTCACCCCTGTCATCGCAGTGAAAGGATATTTGCCTAATTCTTTAACAAACCCGGGCATATCCCGAGGATTGGTGATCAGTAGATTTTGGCAGCCAAATTTAACGAAAGCTAAGCAGTTAGCGGTTAAAGCAAAGATATGATAAAGCGGTAATGCCGTGACGATAATTTCTTTACCCTCATCAACAACGGGGCTAATAATGGCTGCAATTTGTTCCAAATTAGCCATTAAATTACGGTGGGTGAGCATGGCTCCTTTGGATACACCGGTGGTTCCACCGGTATATTGTAAAAAAGCCACATCATCGCCACTGACTTGAGGACGGTTATACTGCAGGTTTTCACCCTGCGCCAACGCTTGCATAAAAGGAACCGCACCGGCTAATGTGAAGGCTGGCACCATCTTCTTTACATGCTTAACCACGGCATTAACTATCCAGCGCTTAGGCACGGGTAACATGTCGCCCAACTGAGTGGTAAGAATCATGTCCAACGGGCAATCATCGATCACTTCTTGCAAGGTGTGAGCAAAATTTTCAACAATAATAATGGCTTTAACATTGGCATCTTTTAATTGGTGTTTTAATTCCCGCGCTGTATATAGAGGATTAACATTCACCACCACCATACCCGCTCGCAAAACACCAAAAATGGCAACTGGGTTTTGTAGTAAATTCGGCATCATCACTGCCACGGCGTCACCCCGTTGCAAGCCATTATTTTGCAAATAGGCGGCAAGCTGTTGGGTTAAGCGGTCTAGCTCATTAAATGTGAGATCGCATCCCATATTGGTAAAGGCAATTTTATCGGAAAACTTGCCGATGCTTTCTTCAAGGACATCAATAAGGGATGGAACACGATCAGGATTTATTTCATGGGGGACAGAATCCGGGTAATGGTCTAACCAAATTTTTTCCACAGAACCTCCAGGGCAATTATTATTGTTTCCAACCTATATTGGCCAGTATCATTTTAGTCATTAGTTGCAGCAAGACGAATTAAGTCTTGTTCTTTACAACTGCTAAGACCAGTTAGGTAAGTGCGGATATTACCTAACCCCGAGGCAAAGATAAATGACGTTGTTAAATACATTAACATTTAGCCCAATTGATTATTCTCAATTTGTAAAAAATCATTAATTTGCTTGGCAACCAATTGTGGATGATCCATATGAAAATGATGCCCGCCGACGCAAGTGCCTTTGGTTAGATGCGCTATCCAGTGATCCCGCTGGGCCAGTAACTCACGTAGTTTTTCAAAACCACTATCACCCAAAATGACCAATGCCGGACAGGATATCGCCTGCATAAACGCTTCCACTTGTGGCTCCGTCATACGTAAAGAGGAAATGGTGCGCAAGCGTCGGTCAGTGCGCCATTCAATACCATTATCGGTTTCCAATAAATTACGCCTCACCAATATTTCCGCTGAGGCCTTACTCATATCACCAGCTAATTTACGTGCGGTAATGGCATTTTTTAGGGACGCTGGATGCTTAGCAATTTTACTTTCGATTTCAATACGACTAACTACTGATTCACGCAGTTGTTGTGGGCTGGTTTGCGGCTCTTTACTGTAAGCGCCAAAGGACTCTAGCAGGATCAATTTACTCACCTTATCTGCAAAGGCACTGGCATACAGACTAGCAACGATACCGCCTAAAGAGTGCCCGAGCAAAGTCACCCGAGACCAGTTATTACTTTCAATTAACTGATGAATATCCTGGATCCAATCCACTAAATGATAATGGGCATCGGCACTGCGGTGTTGGCTATGACCATGACCGGCCATATCCAAGGCAATCAGTTGATGCTCGGATAAATCTAATTCGGCGGCCAACGGTAGGAAGCTAGCGGCATTATCCAACCAACCATGCAGCGCCAAAATGACGGGTTTATTGATATCCCCTTGTTGCAATCCCTGCAATCGTAAATGCGGCAGCTGAAAAACAATCTCTTGCACTTGGCATGTTCCTCTTTAAATGAGTGCTTTAAACAGCAAAAAGCGGCAATAAACTGCCGCCTTGTAGGAAATAATCTGCCTGATGGCGGATTAATCTCGCCGTTGAGCGCGTGTTTCTCTACTCGCTTTTTGTTCTAATCGATTCATATCTCTGCGATCAGCATGGTGAGTGTCGCTATCATTACGTGGTGCACGAATGTTTGAACTTCGTTCAGTACTGCGTGTTGTTACCCGTCCAGAGCTACCGCGATGTTCAGTACTTCTAATGGTGACCCGGCGATGGTGAAAAGGTGACATTCCCCAACCACCAAAGTGATTCCAGCTATACCAACCACCCCAGCGTGGGCCTGACCATATAGAAATAGCGGTGACATCCACTTGACTGATTTCATTCCACATATGGTAACTGCTCGCTTGTAACGCTGGATATTCATATTGATGTTCACCAACCATACCCGTTTCGGTGCCAATCACACTACCAACGAAGGTAACACTACGACCAGACTTGTAGATCATCGGATCTAAAAAGCCTTTTACATACACTCGAAAACGCCCAATACTTTCGTCAGCACCAATAGGGCGACCAGACGAGCGTAAGCTATGATGGACCATTTCAATTAAGGTACTGTCGGCTTTATTTTCAACATTGGCGATCACGCCACCCCAGCGAGCATGATTGCCAACGGTTTTCTCCGGATCTGACATCACTTGCTGATAGGCAACAAGATTAGTGCCTTCAGACACCTGAATACTTTCAGGAACCGTCACACAAGCAGTTAACGAAATGAAAGACAACACCAACAAAATTTTCTTAAACATATAATCCTCAACCGATTATCATTATTTCAATAATCAAAGTATCTAATACCATTACTGAACCATAACTGAATTAAGGGGAATGTTACAACGATTACCACGCCTGCCTTAGCTGATTGTACAAATTGTCACCAGCACTAAGGGCATATATTTTATACGTAGGTGTCAACACCTAAAGACTGATGAATTTCTGACTGCTGGTGGTCGCGCTGTAAGCTTTGGTAAGCGCTGATGGCTTGTTTCGCACGTGAATTAGGTTGATCGTGGACAGCTCGTTGTTCGCGATATTTATCTGCTTGTACAAAGTCCTGAGCGCTACCCTGACGAGTAACAACCTGACTTCTAGGTAGTTCGGTGACTTTCTGTTGCTCTTGTTGCTGACGTGCCTCAGCCTCCCGTTGCGGCTCTCTAACCGTCGGATTTACTGTAAGACCATTTTGTGCGGCAACAACCGAAGACTCAATTTCCACGAAAATCTACAATACCTCTACTCAAACAAAACCTCTACTATAGGCAAGAATCGTTCCGAAAATCACCTATAACAATAAAATTATTCTCTGCCGGGTAGCTTTTTCCAGGTTACTTTATCTCGTAGATACACAGGTTTAATCTGTTCTACTTCTTGCGCCTGACCTTGCTCAATGGCCGCTAGCGCCAGTGGCAACATGTATAAAGCATTGGGATATAAAATCTCAGATTGCTGTTCAACATTGCACTCAGCCAATGGCTCATAGGCTTGCCATCCAGTACCGACGCCCTGTAACGCTAACGATGTATTGTTGATGTATTCCAAGGCCGTCTCTGGTGGCAGCACTTGTTCAGCAGATTGTAATTGCGCCAATCCATTTTCAATAGCGTAATGACCAAAATAGACTTCCCCCATACGCGCATCGGTGGCGGCGATGATATTGTTATCGCCATACTGACTAAAGGCTTGTTGTGCCATCGCGGCTAAGGTAGAAACCCCCACCACGTGCAAGCCACTACCTAGCGCCAGACCTTGGATCATGCCGGTGGCAATACGCACACCGGTAAAACTGCCCGGCCCCTGACCAAAAGCCAAATAATCTAAATCGCTAATGCACACACCGGCTTCAGTTAGCACTTCATCTATCATCGGCAATAACCGTTGACTATGTTGCTGGGGGCAGATCTCAAAGCGCGAATACTCTGTGTCCGCTAATTGCAGCGCCACAGAGCAAGCTTCGGTGGCAGTATCAATAACCAATACATTCATGAATTACGTTTTTCCTGATGGATCTTTTCTAAAAATTCGGTGACCTTAGATAAGGTACGTGTTCGATGCATATCTGGCAAACTAGCGACAAAAGTTTTGCCGTAATCTTTAGTGACCAGTCTATTGTCGCATATAACCAAAACCCCACGATCTTTGGCATCGCGGATCAGTCGTCCCGCTCCCTGCTTGAGTGCAATCACGGCTTGGGGAATTTGAATCTGCACAAAAGGATTCCCCCCTTGTTTACGGCATTCTTCTATACGCGCCTGTAATAACGGGTCGTCCGGTGAGGCAAAGGGCAATTTATCAATTAACACACAGGTTAAATCGTCACCACGGACATCAACCCCTTCCCAAAAAGCGCCGGTGCCTAAGAGTACGGCATTGTCACTATCCACGTATTTTTCCAATAATGCTCGTTTACTGGTCGTGCCTTGTACCAATAGCGGATTATCCACTTTACTTTCCAGTTCGCGGGCAATTTCTCGCAGCATATAATGGCTGGTAAATAATAAAAAACAGCGACCATTGCTGGCTTTGATTAGCTCTAGGGAAATGTCAATTAAGGTATTTTTCATTTCCCGCGCACTGGGTTCAGGTAAAGAACGTGGCACACATAACATCGCCTGATTGGGGTAATCAAAAGGACTACCCAAAGACAACGTATCGGCGTTATTCAAACCCATTTGATCGGTAAAATGACTAAAACCACCGTCCACCATTAATGTTGCCGAGGTAAACACCCAGCCACGTTTGGGCTCTTGCATAAAATCCGCAAAACGCTGGGCGATGCTTAACGGGGTGGAATGCATCTGCAAATGCCGAGGGGTGGTTTCGTACCACAAGCTGGTACCTTGTTGTTCAACATCACTTAACAAGGCTAATTTAATTTTGGCTTCGGTACAGCGTTCAAAAAGATTGTCTAAATCTTTATCTCGACCTAAATGCAGTTTAAGTACTTCATAAAATTGGATCAGGGTTTCTTGTAAGCGATGCACTTGCGCGGCCAATTCTGTCTGCTGTAACTGTTGACGCCAATTGCCCTTTTGTGGATTTTCGGGGAATAACAAACGTAAATCAGCGGCAATCATCCGCAGTTTATCGGCCATTTTGCCAACCTGATCCGCATCCTTCAAACTAGTGCGTACGACAATTTCCGCATCTTTACACATATCCTGAATTTGTCGAGTCGATAACGAATCACCAAAATACTGGCTGGCGATATCCGGCAGCTGATGGGCTTCATCAAACACAATCAAATCCGCATCAGGGATCAACTCGCCAAAGCCGGTATCTTTGAGTGCCATATCCGCAAAAAACAAATGATGGTTAACCACCACTAAATCGGCCGCCAAGGCTTTAGCTCTCGCCTTGATCATAAAACAATCATCATACTCTGGGCATTCTTTGCCCAAACAGTTATCTATGGTTGAAGTAACAAAGGGCAATACTCTCGCATCTTCGGCAATGGTGGTTAACTCACCGACATCACCACTTTTAGTGCCACTGGCCCACTCGCGAACCTGGGTTAGCTCTTTGAGGGTTTGTTTTTCTAATAAGGTAGTACTTTGAGTATGTTGTTGTAAGCGGTGTAGACATAAATAATTCGAGCGACCTTTTAACAACGCCACTTTCTTATTGGCTTCTAGCGCTTGTTTAACCACCGGCAAATCACGATGAAAAAGCTGCTCTTGTAGATTCTTAGTACCGGTGGAAATAATCGCTTTTTTATCGCTCAACAGCGCAGGCACTAAATAGGCAAAGGTTTTTCCGGTACCGGTACCCGCCTCGACGACTAAAGCAGTACGAGTAGAAATAGCTCGACCAACGGCCACGGCCATATCGGTTTGTGCCGCACGAGGAACGAAGCCATTAATAGCTGCAGACAATTGACCTTGTTTAGCGAATACTTGCTTAATAGTTGTCATATGGGCAAAGAAATAAAGCCAAGCAAGAGTACCCACACAGCAAAGAAAGTTTTTAAATTAGTGGCACTAAAATACAACGCTAAACGCTTAGCCAACACTCCACCGATAAGCGCCCCTGGCCCAGCAAATAACCAAATTTGCCAATGCACTGCCTCACTGACTTGTATATGGTAAATCATTGCTGCCCACACTGTAAAAGCCGACAGCATTACCGCCACCGCCACGGCATACATAATATTGAACCCGCGGATAATCAGATATACCGCCACTAACTCACCGACACCAACGGACAACCACGCAGTAATCGCCCCACCAATCAAACTCACCAAGGGTAAAAAAATGGCATCTAACACATGATGTTCAGCATTAAAGGTTTGTTTTTTCAATAATGGAATAGTTGCAAAAATAGCCACCGCCAAGATAATCGAAAAAACCCCGAAACTTAAATTTAAACTAGCTGGTGATTGAATTTCACTAAATTGCACCGGCACCAGTCCAAGTATAGAAAAAGGCACGGTTAACTTTAAGGTCCGCCACAATTCCTGCCACTCGATATCAGCCACTTTATGTTGTCGATAAAAATGCCACCAGGTTACCGCCCCCGCAGTCATGCCACAGCATTGGATTGCAAAACTAGTCGCAACAGAGGCCATGTTGGATAATTCCATTTGATTGAAAAAAGGAATAAATACCACTCCACCACCGGCCCCCGTCGCGTTGGCCACTAAAGCACCTATAACACCCAAAAATAGAAAACCACCGTATTCTAAGGTCAATAGTAATGGTTCGTTGAAGCTCAGCAATAGCACGCCCCAACTGACTAACAATAATAATTGGATTTTTTTAATGGACAAAACAGACAACATGAATTGGATTACTCATTAATACATATGAAACATACAACGTTGCTCATCAACGTGCTGATACTCAAAATTCCCACGGAGTTATACAAGAATTTGCACACATCAGCCAGTGCAACAATGAATTAATCATTTTAACAACGCTAATTTATCCTAATAATTGGCAACGTTATAAATGGCAACGGCAGAACTACGAGCCTTTATGTAAGACAAAACAATCGGGCTAATCTCGTTGATGTAAGCTCACAACTATCGACTTATAAGCTGGGGTATTACTTTTATCAGCAACGCTGGCTAACGGAATAAGGTTATTGGTTTCAGGGTAATAGCTAGCGACATTGCCTTTAGGGATGGCAAAGCTCACTAGCCGATAATCCTCTTCAATACGATATTCCACTTCACCATTCGGCTGTTGCCAATGACTTTTAATATCCACCTTTTCACCGTCTTGTAGCCCAAGGGCGGCGATATCCTCGGCATTAATAAACACCACCCGCCGACTACCATAAATACCGCGATAACGATCATTGTCGGTATACACTGTGGTATTAAACTGGTCATGACTGCGAATACTCATCATTAAAAAACAGCCGTCTGGCACCGCTATGGACCGCAATGGATGACAAACAAAATTAGCTTTTTGTGTGGGTGTATTAAATTGGCGCTGGTCACGTACCGGATTAGGCAAAGCAAACTCACCTTCATCAATAATGCGCTGGTTAAAATCAGCAAAACCAGGGATCACTTTACCAATATGCTCGCGAATACCATGGTAATTGTCGGCTAATCCGCGCCAATCGATGTTTGAATCCGGCAACGTTTGCTCGGCGATATTCGCCACCATGCGCACTTCACTCATCACATGTTTGGTGGCGGGTGGAATTTTACCGTGAGATGTTTGCACCACCCCCATGGAATTCTCTACTGTTACCCATTGTATGCCGCTGGGCTGGTGGTCAATTTCGGTACGGCCTAATGCGGGTAATAACAACGCCGTGCGCCCGGTGTGCAGATGGGAGCGGTTTAACTTAGTGGCAATTTGTACGGTCAAGTTACAATTTGCTAAACCTTTGGCAATCAGGTCGTGATCGGGCATGGCACGATAAAAATTACCGCCAAGGGCAATCAATACCTTAATCTTGCCATCGTACATAGCTTGCGCGCATTCCACCGCATCCACACCGTGCTCTTGGGGCGGAGTAAAAGCAAATTCAGTTTGGATGGCATCCAGTAAACTTTGTGGTGGTTTTTCCCAGATGCCCATGGTGCGATCACCTTGCACATTACTGTGGCCTCGCACCGGACACACGCCAGCACCGGGCTTGCCTAAATTGCCTTGCAACATTAAAAAGTTGGTGATCAACTGAATATTCGCCACTGCATTTTTATGCTGGGTCATGCCCATGGCCCAACAAGCGATGGTCTTTTTCGAGCCACACGCGATATCGGCAGCCAGCTCTAATTGCCCGCGTTCAACGCCACTTTGGAATTCAATATCCAGCCATGGCGTCCCTTCAATATCGGCCTTAAATTCCTCAAAACCATGGCAATGCGCTTTGATAAAATTATGATCTAATACATTCTGACCTTGATTGTCACGCTCAATCAGCAACTTACATAAGCCTTTAATTAACGCCACATCACCATTAATTTTAACCGCTAAATGTACATCTCTTAGGGCAGTGCCCTCCCCCAATACCCCACTGACTTCTTGTGGATTTTTAAAGCGTTTTAAGCCGGTTTCATCTAAGGGATTAATGGTAACAATCTTGGCGCCATTGCGTTTAGCAGCTTGTAAACTGCTGAGCATCCGTGGATGGTTCGACCCCGGGTTTTGACCAAAAACAAAAATCGCTTCAGCGTTTTCCAAATCCTTCAAGGTTACTGTGCCTTTACCAATACCGATGGTTTCACCTAGGGCAACTCCACTGGACTCATGGCACATATTCGAGCAATCGGGCAGATTATTGGTACCAAACTGGCGTACAAATAGCTGATATAAAAACGCCGCTTCGTTGCTGGTGCGCCCGGAAGTATAAAACGCCGCTTGATGAGGTGAACTCAGCGCATTCAGCTGTTTAGCGATAAGTGCAAACGCCTCATCCCAGCTAATAGGTCGATAATGTGACTGGCCTTCGGCGAGCCGCATCGGCTGGGCTATACGCCCTTGATCATTGAGCCATTTGTCGGACTGTTGTTTTAAAAACTCAATACTGTGATTGGCGAAAAAATTGGCATCGGCACGCTCGCTAGTTGCTTCATCGGCAATAGCTTTGGCGCCATTTTCACAAAATTCAAAGGTAGCGCGTTCATGCAGCGGATCTGGCCACGCACAACCAGGGCAATCAAAACCATTTAACTGATTGGCATCGAGCAATAATTTAGGGCCTTTAATCGCTCCCACTTTACTGCTGACATTTGTGTATGCCGATAGCACTGCTGGAATGCCTGCCGCCCATTCTTTGGGGGCGCGGATGTCAATGCGATTCTCTTTGGAAAATTTATCAGTCATGGGATTCGTCTAATTCTCTTTTGTCCGTTTTTTTATAGCAAATGTAGTCGTTGCTGGCCGCTATAAATATTAAACTCATCATTACGCACAAAGGCGATAAGGGTCATGTCCATTTCCTTGGCCACTTCAATGGCAAGGCTAGATGGCGCACCAATGGCAATCACAAATTGTAAGTGCAACATGGCGGCTTTTTGTAATATTTCAAAGCTAGCACGGCTACTGATCACCATCCCAAAAGGCTGCGTGGCGTCAATTAGCAGCTTGGCATTCTGGCCGATGAGTTTATCCAAGGCATTGTGTCGGCCAATATCTTCCTGTACGTCAATCAACTGGCCTTGCGCATCGAATAAGCCCACTCCATGACAGCCACCGGTTTTAGCGAATAAGCTTTGTCGTTGGCTTAAAACATCGACTAAGGTTTTGATATTTTCAGGTTGCAGGCTGATATCCGCGCTAAGTACACTGTCACGGCGCTGCTGATAGAGATGATCAATATATTGCTGACCACAGACGCCACAGCTGGAATTAGCCTGCTGCCCACGAAGAATACGATCAAGATCGATGTTCATTTTTGAATTAATGGTCACCAACACTATATTAGCTGGCGTCGCTGTTTTTTCATCGAGCAATTCACGGATGTCAGCAATATCGCTCAAGTGGCTAATCAAACCGCTGGTCAACAGTAACCCAGTCACCAACGCCTTATCATTGCCTGGGGTGCGCATGGTGCACATCCAAGTTATTGTTTTAACTTGCTGCTGGCTGGTGGAAGACAATAACCGCAATCGAATTTCTAACGGCGCTTCGAGCACGCAGCTATCGTCTAGCGTTTGCATTTCACCCTGTGTAAAACGCGTTACCCTAAACGACTGCGACATACCTGCTGTTGACGGCCGATTACTCATTTAGCATTTCTCACCTAAAGTTTCTCACCAATGCTTTGTCACTTATTAGTTCTCACATCCAATCTCGTTGTTGGGATTCCGCCAAATACAAGCCGCGATCCATCAACTCAAATATTACCGGCAAGGGTACATAAGGCATGCTCAACGTGCCTGACGCCACCACCATATCCAAGGTACCCAATCCTAATCGGCGCATCCCCGGTGATTGGCGATAACGCACCTGTTGAATTTTATACAGCGGAAATAAACTAATTTTATAACCCAACCGCCCACTGCGCATGGCGCAATACTCGTCATCAAACCACAAGCCCATGCGTTTATAGGACAAACACACCAACCCAAAACCAATCATTAACAAGGGTAAGGTTGCCCACAGTAACGGCATAAACGTGTCACTCAAAAAGCAAAAAACAGCACTTATCGTACCAATAGGAATTAACCAAAAATAACAAAATATGCGACGAACATAGGCCTTATGTACCGCCGTGAAAGGTAACTGCCCCGCTTGCGTGGCGAATACTCGCTGGCTAATACCTTGCCATTGTTGTTCGCCCAGCATGGGCACTAACATATCTTTTTGTGCCAACATAAATTGTGCATGGCTAGAAGACAGTTGCCGAAATACCAATGTAACCCGCTTTAAGCAACGGGCGATAATGTTCTGCCTAATCTCGATGGATTGTACTTTTTGCTTAGTACAAGACATTTGATTGCGCTCTAGCAAGCCCATAAAGCGGGTTAATTTACTCGACTCATCAAATAACTGAAAATCATAAAACTTTAACCACGACACCGCCATAGAGATGGCAAAAGACAACACCACTACCATCAGCATTAAGATACCCACGGCCGCCATTTTTGCCTGTAGAACATCAGGCAGCAGCACCGAGGTCAACTGGGTAAATGACGGAATAACATAAGCTCCAGCGAAGTCGCCAATTTTTTCGATAAACGGCATTAATGCCGCTAAAAAAATCAACGCCATCCAATTGGCTAAGCCGTACTTAGCAACCTCAGACTGGGGCAGTGACAATATAGGCATTGCTGTTTCATTCGTCTCTGCTTGTGATAATGGTTCATCATTTGTTGTTTTAGGTTGATGTTGTTTATAGGCAAAAACTGCATCGCGCACACCGTTAGCAAAAGCCGCACTCACACCAGGTAAGTTCACTTCACTTTTACTGGAGCCCGCTGAATCAAAAATACAATTCACTAACGCGAACGGTTTAAAGTAAAACGGCACCCCGATATTGACGTTTTGTACCTTAGAAAAATCCAGATTCAATAGCTGTTTACTAATAACCCCTTGCTCAACCAAGATGTCATGGCCTTGAATTCGAAAACGATAAAACCACCAATAAATAGCGGACAAAATAACAATCAGGGTAAGAATGACGGGTAAAGTAATACTGAGCCAAAACAGTTTATTGTCGACTGATGCAATAAACACTGCGATAGCTGGTAACGCCGACTGGATCCCTTCTTTAACAAAGCGCAGAGTAAATTTAACGATGAAGTAAACAATGGCGATGGGCGACAGCCGGTGCCATTCGTTAAGGGAGATGTTATCGATAACGGCAGTTTGTTCAGTCGACATCTTTAGTTTCCTGAACATCCGCGCTTTGGGCTTCAACTAGATTTTCCTCAACGACATTGGTTGCCGGTGCTAATGCCGATGTAACACTATCAACTTGCGACTCTTCACTGGCTAATCCCGCCTTGATTAATAGGTGTTGCTTAATACGTTCAGCGCGCTCGACTTGCAGGCCACTGATTTTAAGGTCGGCACCGGCGCCGCCAGCAGTAAATATTCGAAGACTGGCCAAATCTAATTTGCGCTCAAACAAACCGCGATGGGTTTCTAAATGTTGTACACGATTAAAGGGCACCGCCGTGGTCTTGCGCCAGAACATGCCACTTTTAAATAAAATGTCATGCTCACGCAATACCAGCCCTTTATATTTATGGCTGACAAAGGTATACCAATAGCCCATAGCAAACAGTAATAACAATCCAGCGATGACGAATACTCCGAGGTCACTAGCGAGCTTTTCGGTAAAAAATAAACTAACAACGGCAGCGATCAGCACAATCACATTAAAAATAGTACTACTGTAAACGCTCTCCCATGGGGCGTTATCAGCTAAGCGCTCATAAGTCAGTGATGCTAGCTGCGGCAATTCAACACTGGGGGTAACATCATTACTAAACATTCCTTGTGGACTCCTTTTTGTTATTCTTTAACGACCGTTATGCTTGCTCATTCGGTTCTTCGAGTGTTTTTTGTTGTTCTATTAAATCTGGCTCAATGGACGACATTTGTTTTAGGCTAATATCAAAGTCCCCTTTAATCACCAAGGTTTCGCTAATCTTGTCGTGAATAGCCTGACGGTTTAGATCCCAATAAATTTGCAAGAAACCCAACATGCCCGTGGCAATACCGGCACCATAACCACCGTAACGCTCAAAGCTTTCCCAGGTGGTCATCATATGTCCATCGAGTTTCACCACGCGAATACCCAATAACTTTTTACCCGGAGTTTGCCCCTTCCACCAAGAAGTAAAGGCCGTGAAGTACAACGCCGCCCAACCAAAACCAATACCTAAATCCGAAACAATCCCTTGCAGCCACGCCAATAAACTAGGGTTACCATCTTCATTTAGGGGGATCACTGATTTATTCTCAGTAATCTGCGGTTTAGTATCTCGCTCAGCCTCAGCTAGCTCTTTACCCTCATCAACAGTTTTTGTGGTTGCTGAAACCTCTGTTTTGGCATCGGTATAATGCAGCTGCATTTGTGTTAACAGTTGCTGTCGTTGTTCTTCAGTTAAATCTTCCTTCATACCCTCTACAATTTCCTTGAAAACGTCAGTCGCCTTTGTTGTGGAGATGGGTTGATGAGCAAGATCCTGAGCCAATTTTTTACTCAACGGTAACCAGCAGTCGTAAGCCGACGGACATTCACCATTATCTATAGTTTGTTGAATTTTATCGGCCTGCATTAAATATTTCACCGACATTGCCGCGATACCAATGCCGGTAGCCAAACTTTGCGGTTCCGATGACGCAGATTGATCATTCAATGGATTCCATTTACCACCATTATCACCGCCGTCGTCGTCATTGAGCATTTCAAATAAGCCAACGGCCACCACAAACAATAAAATAGTACCGATGAAACGTAATAATTTACGAAAAAAATCAAAGCGTTTCTTATGCTGTAACTTACTGCTAGCACGCCAAAAGGCCCATGCGGAAATTAACGCTAGCACTAAACTATTCACGGTTGTTAGCAAAGCAATCAGCCCTAAATCAATGACTAATGCTATGGCTCTGCGTGTTGGACTGGCAAGTGGTGTACCTATAAGTTCATCGGCGACACCGAATGCATAAGGAGTGACAATTTGTTTCGATTCTTCGCGGGTTAAGCCACTGTCGAGTACATCCGCTTGTTTTGGCATTGTAATTCCTATAAATTTTTAATGGCGTCGTTGATCCCATATAACGTCAGCGGGTACATACGATTTTCCATGATCTGCTGCATCATGCCAATAGAATGGTAATAAGGCCAATTTTGTTGCGGCTGCGGATTGAGCCACACCACATGTTGAAAATGCTGCAACAAACGCGCTAACCATTGCTCGCCGGATTCTTTATTCCAATGTTCAACACTGCCACCGGCATAACTCATTTCATAGGGCTCCATGGTGGCATCAGCAACTTTAAAAGAAGCCCCATTATTTACTGCTTTTAGGTTGCAATACAACTTATCAGCGGATGGCATCGGCCTTTAACTTGAAACGAGTAAGTTATACAGGCTGGTTAGAATCTAATAACCATATGATATAACGAAAAAACACTTTGAATTTATGACAATCCGAGTAGCTTTACTACAGTAGTAATTTACTTGTCAGAATGAAAAATAAAGGAATCCCAATGCAAGTTTTTGAAGATAATTCATTAGCCATCGGTAATACGCCGATTGTTAAGCTAAATCGTGTTACTGGCGGTAATGTATTCGCCAAAATTGAATCACGTAATCCAAGTTATAGTGTTAAGTGCCGTATTGGCGCCAACATGATCTGGGACGCCGAAAAACGCGGTGTATTAACTCCAGGGAAAGAATTAGTTGAACCCACCAGCGGTAACACTGGTATTGCATTAGCCTTTGTTGCGGCTTCTCGTGGTTATAAGTTAACCCTAACCATGCCTGCGACCATGAGTTTAGAGCGTCGTAAATTATTAAAAGCCTTAGGCGCCAATGTGGTATTGACCGAAGGCCCTAAAGGCATGAAAGGCGCGATTGCCAAAGCACAGGAAATTGTTGCTTCCGATCCTAGTAAATATATTTTATTACAACAGTTTGATAACCCTGCTAACCCAGAAATCCATGAGAAAACCACTGGCCCTGAAATTTGGGATGCCATGGACGGTAACATTGATATCTTCGTTGCTGGCGTAGGTACTGGCGGTACTATTACTGGTGTTGGTCGTTATCTTAAAAATACTAAAGGTAAAGCCGTGCAATGTGTTGCAGTTGAACCTACCGATTCACCGGTTATTTCACAAGCTAAAGCCGGTCAAGAATTGACTCCAGGGCCACACAAAATTCAAGGTATTGGCGCAGGTTTTATTCCAGGTAACCTAGATTTAGATATCGTTGATAGCGTAGAGCTAGTCAGCAACGATGACGCTATGGAAATGGCCCATAACCTAATGAAGCAAGAAGGCATTTTAGCCGGTATTTCATCTGGTGCTGCGGTTGTTGCTGCTAAACGTTTAGCCGAATTGCCAGAAAACGCCGGTAAAAATATCGTGGTGATTCTACCTAGTTCTGCAGAGCGCTACTTAACTAGCCCACTGTTCGCTGGTGAATTTACCGATGCAGAATTAGAGCAGTAAAAATAAGTTAACTTTTAGTACTAGATTACTAGTTAAAAAAACGCCGCCCTATTTTAAACATTAGGGCGGCGTTTTTATTTTCTATTGATTGAAACCATTATTGACTTAGGTGCTCCGAAAATAACAGCAAACTCAAAAGCAACTACTTAACCTCAACTCTGGATAAAAAATGTCGGAAAATGTAAATATAATATATATTTCAAAGTGTTACTTAACGAAATAACACTTTTTCTCGATTAAACCAGTAAACGCAGAAAGCGATTAAACCACCGGCAATAATGGCGGTAGAGCCAAAGATGGCAAACAGCGCAAAGTAATCCATAGTGCCTTTAATTAACTCTTTCATTGCTAGTGCCACATTGGTTAATGGCACCCAAGCCCATCCTCCATCTAAAGTCACACCTGGCAACATAGCCAACATAACCGGAATAATGACAAAGATGACCAACACCCCCATATAACCTTGCGCTTCTTTATTACTGCGAGCGTATATAGACAGGCTAAGTAATACCGAGGCAAATATCGCCACCACTGGCACCAGCATCAAAAACATCAATATAAAATCTAAAACACTGATGGCGGCCATAAATTCAGTAACGATTTCAATCGCCATACCTTGGCTCAGCACAATACCCCAAACCGCCATGCTACTGATGGTTAACATGGCCGTCACCGAACCGGAAAAACATAAGGTAAAGAACTTGGCCAATACAATTTTGTAACGCTCAATGGGTGATATCAGTAGGGTTTCTAAGGTGCCGCGCTCTTTTTCACCTGCGCCCAAATCTGCTGCGGGAAACATTGCACCTTGAAAGCACAAGATGAAAATAAGGTAAGGCACCATACCGCCAATTTTCTCACCCCAGTCTTCACGTTTATCAGCAATATTGTGTTTTTCTAATAGGATAGGCTCTAACAATGCTTGTTGTTGTAACTCACCTAACCCAAGATCAGCAAAAGCGGTTTGTTGTCGATGCTTAGAAATCTCCTTAACAATATCGTTAACACGGCCGTACACCATATTCAGTGACGCATCGTTTAAATGCAGTTGCAGTTTTTGTTGCCCCACATCAAAAAGATTATCCGAAAAGGTTGATGGCACTACCAACACAAAATCGACTTTTTGTTCTTTGATCAATTGTTTGAAATCTTGACCTTCAGTGACAGTAATCAACTTAAAGTGCTCGGTGTCTTGTTGCAGCGTATTCGCAAACTCCGGCGCAAATTGCTCGCCGACTAATGCATATTTCAACACCTTGGTTTGTGCGTCTTGAATAGCATTAGCGGCAACAAAAGCCACTAAACCAAAAATCAACGGAAACACCAATACTGGCAAGGCAATCATAAAAATTAAGGTTTTACGGTCCCTGACTAATTCGGTCAGTTCTTTTTTAAATATTTTCCACATAGCAATATTCCTTGTGTAAGCCTTAGGCGATAGCGCGCATAAAGGACTGGTGCAACCCTTCACCAGAAAGTCCTTTAAAATCATCTAGACTACCGTTAAAACAGGTTGTCCCTTGATTAATAATGGTCACCGAATCACATAACTCGTTAACTTCATCTAAATGGTGAGTGGAAAAAATAACCGGTGTGCCCTGCTCTTTTAAACGCTGAATAAACTCCAGCACGGTTTGCGTAGCCATAATATCTAAGCCGGTTGTTGGCTCATCAAGAATAACCACCGCCGGCTGATGAATAACAGCTCGGGCGATAGCGGTTTTTTGTTTCATGCCGCTAGAGAAGTTTTCGCTACGACGATCTAGAAAACTTTGCATATCCAGCAAATCGGCCAGCTCTTCGATACGCGCATCAATAATGGCATCATCTAAACCATGTAACTGACCAAAATAACGAATATTCTCACGGCCACTTAAACGCCCATATAATCCAGTCGAGCCAGATAAAAAACCGATTTTTCTGCGCGCATTCAATGGGTTTTGCAGAACATCTTCACCACCAATAGTCACCGTCCCGTCATCGGGGCACAGCGCCGTTGATAAAATGCGTAAGGTGGTAGTTTTACCTGCGCCGTTTGGCCCCAATAACGCCAACACTTCGCCCGCTTTGCAACTGAAACTCACGTCTTCAACAGAATGAAAAAAACGCCCTTTTAAGCGTGGGTCTTTGCGCTCTTGCTCACTGAGTTTTTTGGGGTTCTCGACCGCAAATTTCTTGGCTAACTGTTTTATTTCAATCATCTACAACTTCCCTTTGAAGTGCGTTTAAATGATACGCTTCGACACATAATAGCAATCATAAGTCCCCCACACACAAATGCCTCAGCGCCACAAACCCTATGCTATGGTTCTGATAATATTAAAATTTTTAACAGACAATGCAATGACTTAAATGTAACATTAATGAGAAATTGCTACATTAAATCAATTAACTACTTTTAAGGGAATAATATGATGGAGCCACTCAACAGTCCGTTACAAGCCTGTAATGACATCTTCTTTAAACCAAACCGCGTTTTTGCCACCTTAACGCAAAAGAATAATTGGTCATGGTTTCCTTTTATCATCGTGACATTAATGATGATATTACCAACCTATTATTACTTTAGCTTTGTCGACTTTGATTGGTTTAAAGAATACATCATTACTGCACAGTACGGCGATGTAAGCCCCGCAGAGCAAGAAAATATTCGCCGCGGCATGACCGCAGGCACAGTGAAAACCTTTGGCTTATTACAAGCCGGATTTGGTCTTATTATCTTCAATGCCATTATGGCGTTGTACCTGAATATTATGACCAAGTCTGATGAAGAAAACATTAATGGCTACACCGACTGGTATGGCTTTACCTGGTGGACAGCAATGCCAGCCATCGTATCCGGCCTACTGAGTATGTTAATGATGCTTTTAGCCGATAACCACCAGCTTTCCCCTGCCGATATCGCCCCTACTTCATTGGCGTTTTTCCTTGGCCTTGAAATGACATCCGAATGGTTCGGCCTAGCCAGCAGCGTGCGTTTAGAATCCATCTGGGGCATATACCTTACCGCCGTTGGTATTAGCCAATGGACTAAAATCAGCCAAAACAAATGCTGGATGATAGCAGTGATCCCAAGTGCCCTTATTTGGGGTATTTGGTTGGTAGTACGTTTGGTGTAAAAGTGTTGGCACTATATGCTGACAAAAGTGCCAACTAATATGCTCACTGATTGAACTAAAAAAGCCGCGCGAGCGGCTTTTTTATTGTCTGCCCAAAAGGCCAGCGGCAGGGATTGTTTTTATTGGCTGCGCCAACTAGCATCCTTGCTCTTTTTCGTGCCGCATCCTTGCGGCCCAAGGGCATTTGGAGGGAGCCAAATACCCGAAAGCTCCTTTTGCCCCACATGGAAAAGGGGCTCGACTGGCATTGATGCCAGTCGAAAAAAAGTCAGGACGACTGTTGGCGCAGCCAATAAAAAGTAGATACCTGTCTTCGCAGGTAAGACAAACGATGTACGCTAATAAAGTCGACCATCCTTCGATAAGCTCAGGACGAACGGGAATAACTCGTTGGCGCAGCCAATAAAAAATATTGTAGGCGCGACGCCCAAGCTAAACACTTACTACAAGGCCCAAATTGGTGAAACCAATATTGGTGTGGTTCTCTGCGACTCAACTTGCCCATTTTTAATTTAACCTCAGCTCGGTTTAAGAAATTGAACTAAATGCCTGTTCCAAGATCGGATCTTTCGACCAAGAAAGGTTCAATCAACAAGGAACAGGCATGAAGAATTTAGTTGAGTTGTACTGCGATG
>JAUHQD010000025.1 GCA_030418115.1 Alteromonadaceae bacterium BrNp21-10
TGTAGAAATGGTAATGCCAGGCGACAACTTGAAATTCAAAGTTGAGCTAATCAACCCAATCGCAATGGACGAAGGTTTACGCTTCGCTATTCGTGAAGGTGGCCGTACTGTTGGTGCTGGTGTAGTTGCAAAAATCATCGAGTAATCGATAATTTAGTCAATGCCAAGAAAAAGGTCGCTTAAGCGGCCTTTTTTTATACCTGAAATTGGAACATCGCCGAATGGCGGTGGCCCTTTAGGGCGGAGGGCAGGATGCCCGGAGTAATAATCGATAATCAACAACTAGCTAACGCTGAATAAAAAGGCTCCTTCGGGAGCCTTTTTGCTTTTTAGATATTGAGTCGTGTCTATTATGGTTGCCGTTATTAAATGGGTAGATGGATCTAAACGTCTAAAAAGACTTACACTGTTTGTGCGATTTAGCTTCCTGATATGGAGGGGTAAATTGAATCCAAGTATATTGGATGCGGCAAAGTCGCCATGCAAAGACAATATCGTAGACCCTTTTTCACGGGGAGGAGGCTTATGAAGATAATTAAATGAAAAGGCACCCGTAGGTGCCCATTCAAAACTGATTATCGAGCGCAGGAAACTGCCATTTCCTAAGACTAATAGACCAGAAGTACGCTTAGTACGATGAAATACTAGCCTTTCGCGTTTGGTAAATCAATTTTAAACAGTCAATATTGGAGATTTCAAAATGACGAAAAGAATTAATATTTATCAAGAAAACCTAGATGTATTTCCTCAGGTTTGTAATTGCGTTGGGCATCAGATTTGTCTCTTTTGTCCTTTATATTGCTATTCGTTAGAAGAATATAGAGAGGATGAGCACTGATAGACTCAATCCGCATTTTTTAAGACTCCTAAATGTTTAAGGTTAAAATGCGGAAAATTAGAAGTAAAAGGCTCCTTCTGGAGCCTTTTTGATTTCTGACATTCACACTCTCGCCAACCCATTCCAAGCTTATTAAAGTTACCTAATTTGCTATAAAAGCTAAACCAAAGGTAAAGTAAGGCATGGATGAGTTTCTAGTCATGTTGTTAGAGTATGTTCAGTCGATATTCTGTTAAGCCAATCGGACATTAAAAATGATAATGGAATCAATAAAAGCCGCATTGTTGGGTGCGTTGCCTGTGGCGTGTTTTACTTTTTTGACAGTGCAGTGGTCTATCGTCAGTGGGCGGTTGCCTAGGTTTACCGATGCCGCAGACTTGCAAGCTCAGTTTAAAAGAATGCGTAAAGAAGCGAAGAGTAAAGCCAAGCAGAAGAAACAAGTGCTGAACCCTGATGAAGCGGATGAACCGCAACAAGACCGTTGGTTTTTTAATAAACGAAAAGGCGGGGATATTTTTCATAGTAAGTTATTATTCTTCGGTGGTGGTTTTTACGGCACCATGGCGGTGTTTACTTACCTCATCATTGAAGTTGAAGAAATACTGAGGTTTTTGGGTAAAATGATCGATATTACCACATGGCACTTTACCTTCAGTTTTCAGTTCCTCGTTGATTTGATTATTAACTCCATTATGAATTTGGTTGCTGCCTTTATTTGGTTTCGAACGCTGCCTAACTATGTTGATATGAATAACGGCTTGATCTGGTTAGCGGCCGCTTATTTAGGATATTTGGGCGGCGTATATTTTACCCAACGCTATGGCGATGCCGCGTGGCAATTTCTATCGACCAGACTGCAAAATAATAAGCTCGGCAATAAGTAATTTTACCCGCCGATTTGCATTTGTAATTCATCTACTTTTTCGGAGAATGTTTATGTTAAAGACTAATCAGATACGGCTAGTGTTCGCTTGCACTGTGTTACTAACGCTTTTTGGGCTTACAGCATGTAGTCAGCAACCCGCCCCACAGGTCATTTATCTGACTTTTGATGATGGCCCCGACCCTAAATTCACCCCCTCCTTGTTGGATGTTCTAGAAAAGCATGGTGTTAAGGCCACTCTTTTTGTCACCGGTGAAAATGCTGAGAAGCACCCAGAAATTGTGCGTAGCGCTTTTGAAGCTGGACACACTATTGGCAATCATAGCTATCAGCATGGCCGTGCCTCTGACATGAGCTTTGAAGAAATTGCCCAGTCTTATGAGCGTACCGATAAGATTATTAGGTCTATTACCGGTCAGCAGGAAATTTTGTTTCGTGCTCCTTACCTTGATATTTCGCCGGACAACCGTTCCTACCTGTGCAAGGTAGGCAGCAACAGTGTTGATATAGATATGATGGGCTGGGATTGGGAAACCCAAGATCCACTGGAAATTATCGATAACATCCTACATAAACAAGCCACTAATGCCCCCGAAACCGAGCTGAATCCAGTCGTTTTATTACATGACAGTGGACAGGGTGAATTTGGTACAAGGCAAGGCACGGTTGATGCAACAGATATGTTTATACCTATGATGTTGGCAAAGGGCTTTGTTTTTGCGGATGAACCACCCGCCCATAAATGGCAATTATCTGAAAAGGATTGCTCTGGCGTAAAGTAGATAGCCGATTTTAACTAGCTTTTTTGCATGCTTTAGTTGAACTAGGCATGCAAAAGGCTGGGTTGCCAGTTAGCCTAAACAACGCTATCAAATACACCTAAACCCAATCACTCCCAACTAAAACTACCGGTGCTCCACCGCTAGAAATTCGTACCGCATCGGCGGCTATTTCTTGCATTTCAGGGGTGCCCATTGTTTGTTGTAGGACTTCGATTGAAGGAAAGGGCATGCTGAACATATGGTAAAACGCTGCATCGCCCGTTGGTGAAGGTAAGAAGGTGGTGATTTGGTATGGGCGAGCTTCTGTTGGGATATTCATCTTTTGATGTAGTAATGCCACATGGGCTTTATAGTCATTGGCAAATTGTTCGGTATCGGTAGGCTGCGGGTAAAGCACCATCAGTTTAACTTCGCTCATCGTCTTTCCTTAGGATTATGGTTTGGTTGTTTATTGAACGTATAAGGTAAATCAATTTAAGACTAAGTGCCTATATGAATTTTGATCCGCATTGAAAGTTTTTTCCTACACTTAGGTCTTGTTAACATGGTACTTTTCGTTAGGTTAGAATTGCTGTGACACAAAGCAGACTTTAATAACTTAATATTTGGAATATGGATATGCTCAAAATAAAATACTCGTTAATCGCCTTGGCGCTTGTTAGTAGCGCAACCTTAGCCGCTAATATGACCTTATCAACCGATGAATTGAATGCGCTATTGCTGGCCAAGACTCGCCCGACTGAAGATGCCATGCGTGATGGTGACCGTAAACCTGCGCAAATAATGCAGTTCTCAGAGGTTGCTAAAGGCGATGTGGTGGTCGATTTGTTTGCTGGAGGGGGATGGTATTCAGAATTGTACTCGATGGCAGTAGGAGACACAGGGAAGGTCTACGCACAGAATGATAGCGTGATCTGGAAGTTTGCTGAGAAAGGGATGGTGGAGCGCACCAAAAATAATCGTTTAGCCAATTTGACTCGTTTGGATGCTATTGATATCGCGGATATGCCGGTAGCCGACAATAGTGTTGATTTGGTGTTTACAGCCCTGAATTATCATGACTTATTTTTTACCCATATGCTGCAAGATGGTGAGAAAGTGGTGTTGCGTGAACAGCCGGTTGATCACACAGCAGCATTGGCCAAGATTAAGTCAATCCTGAAGGATGATGGCGTGTTTATCATCATCGATCATCACGGTGCTAAAGGTTCTGGATTTGATGCGCCTAATAATCTGCATCGTATCGATGCGGACATTGTTAAACAGCAATTGGATGAAGCCGGGTTTGCCCTTGTTGAAGAGGCTTATTACCTAACTAATGTACATGATGATCCAAATAGTTTTGTGTTTGCCGAAGGGGTTCGTGGCAAAACCAGCCGCTTTGTGTATAAATTTAAAAAGCAATAAACCAAGTATTGTCACTCAAATAAAAATGCCGCTCAGGATTAATGAACGGCATTTTTTATGAGTGTAAATATAATGTCTATAGGTTATTTACTATCAATCCAGCGTTGCACTTGTGTTTCTAAAACACTCAGTGGAATAGGACCATTTTTTAGTACGACTTCGTGGTACTCACGAATATCGAACTTATCGCCTAAGGCTTGCTTGGCTTTTGCCCGCAATTCGACAAATTTCAGCATGCCAATTTTATAGGCTGTGGCTTGACCGGCCATGACGATATGACGCTCCACCATTTTAACTGCGTCGCCTTCTGGATTCGGCGTGTTGGCCACATAGTATTCAATACCTTGTTCACGGGTCCAATGTTTGTAATGAATGCCAGTATCCACCACTAAGCGACAGGCGCGCCATAGTTCCATGGCTAAGCGTCCAAAATCGTCATAAGGGTTGGCGTATAAGCCCATTTCTTTAGGCGTGAACTCGGAATATAACCCCCAGCCTTCGGTGTAAGCGGTATAACTGCCGTATTTGCGGAACTTAGGAATACCCTCTAATTCCTGAGAAATCGCCAGTTGCATATGATGGCCGGGGATCCCTTCGTGGTAAGCCAATGCCTTCATTTGGTAGGTTGGCATTTGGCTCATATCATATAGATTGGCGTAATAAATTCCGGGTCTTGATCCATCAGGAGCAGGGCGGTTATAAAAGGCTTTACCGGCAGATTTTTCACGAAATTCTTCAACCCGTTTCACTATCATGTCTGCTTTGGGTTTAGTAATAAACAACTCGTCTAAGCGGCTCTTTATCACGTTAACCAATTCGGTGGCTTCATCGAGATAACGTTGGCGGCCTTCATCGGTATTGGGGTAATAAAATTGTGGATCGTTACGCATAAACTCAAAGAATGCAGAAAGGTCACCTTCAAAATTAACTTGCTGCATTATTTCACGCATTTCACCGTGAATGCGTGCCACTTCATTTAAGCCGATGTTATGAATTTCTTCGGCGGTTAAATCGGTGGTGGTCACATTCTTCAATGCGTTGTTGTAAAAGGCATCACCGTCGCGGAATTTCCATACTCCCGCGGTATCATCGGCTTTATTCTCAAGGGCGGTCATGTACTCAATTAATTTGTTGTAAGCAGGAATAACGCTGTCGGTAATGGCGGCTTGGGCGGTGGCGATAAGCTCTGATTTTTGCTCGTCGGATAGGTTTTCTAGAGCATTGGTCTTCTTGCTGAAGTCATCAATTAATGTACTGCCATCAACAATGTTTTGTGAGTCACGAATAACATGTTCAAAGACAAATTTAGGCGGAATGATGGCCATGTCTTCACGAGTCTTAAGTCCGCTAATTAAATTATCGAAGCGTTGTTTTACACCGTTTAAACGCGAGATATAGGCTTGGGCATCTTCTATCGTGTCTACACGATGGAAGTTAATTAAAAATGACGGAGTACCAGATTGTAAGCCAAACATTTGATTTACTGGGTAGTTATGAAAGCGCCATTTAAAGTCGCGGATTTGCTTCTCAGCTTGTTCTACAAACAAGTCATAACTAACTTTGGTTTGCTCATCGAGTGCTGCGTAATTAATCGAGTCATTTAACTGTTGTAGGTCGTTTTTGGTGATCTCTAATTCACGCTGGGCGTTTTCGTCAGAATTATCATCCCATTTACCTTTATCGGTTTGTAAGCCTAAGTAGGTTTGGTATTCCGGCGAGCGGCTAACAGATTCGTTAAATTTTTGCTCAAAAAACTCATTGGCTTTTTGGCTTTCTGCGGCAATTTGTTCGGCACTGTAACTTGGTGCATCGGCTACTATTTCAGTGCTAGCCGATTCATTTGTTGGCGGTTGAGAACAGCCGCTTAATAGGGCTGAGCCAAAAAATAAGGCCGCTAAGGGGGTTACTTTACGCATGGAATCTCCGTTCAATATTGTCGTTGTAAGCGTACGGGTAGGCTTGAAATCGAGACCTAGAATAAAATACTGTTGATGGAATGCCAAATTGACGAAAAATCAAAGTGTAAAGCTTAGCTTACTCATGGTCGTCATAGGGCAATCAGTAAGCTGAATAAGTATTATGTCTATGCAGCAATGACAAATTTAGAATAAGAAGTGGACCAACAGTAACAGGTATGCACTGGCATTTAGGATGTTGTAGATTGCTATGATTTAAAAAAGTCTTCAGGTTGTTCTGCTAACAGGGCTTCAATATCTTCGACATCGATATCCGCCATTAAAAGGCCTTGTTCATTTTGACCTGCTGGTGCGGGGATGGCTTTTTCTTCATTGGCCCACTCACCTAAATCAATTAATTGGCAGCGCTTAGAACAAAACGGGCGATAGGGGCTTTGGGCACCCCAAACTACTTTGTCTTGGCAGGTTGGACAGGTTACTTGCATAGAAAATGACTTTTTAGACTATAAGTGAGCGGTAATTATAAAGCATTCCAAGGTCGAAGCTAATACTAACAGCAGGATAAACCAAACTTCACATTAGACTCTTGGGAAAGTTGACCCGTCGCAGTGCTATCAAAGCACATAAAGCGGATCGCAAAGCGATGCTTATTGCCACTTAGGGTTGGGTAGTAACCTTGGTCGGTGGAGCATTCCACGCGAATTAATTCATTTTTGGAATCAGCAGCATCTTGATATAAGCCTTTTTCGGCAATGGTTTCTTTAAGCCGTCCGCGTTCCCGTAAAAAGGACATGGTAATGGCGATGGATTGATTAATAATTTCAAATTCCAGCATCCAGCGATCAATATCTTGGTGGATAATATTGCGTGGCTGTTTAAGCCAAAAATGCAGATTCGGTAAATCAAAACTACAGGTTGCTCCGGGAATTGAAAAACGTTGACGAATGCTGCTTAAAAACTTGTCATCTTTGAGTCTTGAACCGATCTTACGGGCAGATTTAAGTTGGTCACGCAAGTTAACAATACGCCTTAGGGTGGATTGTAGCGCGTGATTGTCAATATTTGGATGTTGTGACCAATGGACTAAATTACGTTCGTGGACCTCAATATCACGCAAAATATCCGTACGAATATCAACTCGTTCAATTAAATCCAGTAAAGTAAAAAAAGACTCAAAGAAATTAGTAAATTGCCAGTTTTCGGTGAGGGTATGACACTGACTGAGTTGTTTGAATAATTGCTCCAGTCGTAAATAGGTACGGACTTTCTCATTGAGCGGAAATTCATACACGGCTAGTGACATAATAAAAGAAGGCTTCCGAAGGCAAATTATCTACGCACTAAAACGCAAAAATGCGCCAATATCAAGCCTTAGCGTGTTTTTTCGCTAAATCGAGGAATTTCTGGTGCAGTTTGTTAACCTGATGTTGCAAATTTTCAGGGGATTGATCATTAACAATAATATCGTCGGCCACGGACAGTCGTTGTTCTCTACTGGCCTGACTGGCGAGTATCTGCTGAACGTGCTCAGAACTTACACCATCACGGGTCATGGTACGTTGAATTTGAGTTTGCTCATCAATATCAACCACTAGCAAGTGCTGAGTTAAATCGAATAAATTATTTTCAACCAATAATGGCACCACTAACAGCACGTATTCAGATTGTGCCTGCTGACATTGCTGCTGCATGCGTTGACGTATTTGCGGGTGCAATAGGTTATTGAGCCATTGCTTATGGTCGTCATTGGCGAAAATATGTTGGCGAAGTTGGGCGCGGTCAAGTTGGCCGTCGGTATTAAGAATTTTACTGCCGAAATACTTGACTATATTCTGCAGGCCACTGGTGCCGGGTGCCACAACTTCTCGCGCAATAATGTCGGCATCAACAATGGTAATTCCCAGTTGAGCAAAACATTCGGCAACGGTGGATTTACCACTGGCAATGCCACCCGTGAGGCCAACAACAAACTGGCTCAATGTAACATCCAGTTCCAGTAGGTGGCTGCTATCCAGTCGCCATAAAGTAAGGTGATCCATCCGGCAATAGCTAAGTATGGGCCAAAGGGAATCGGCTGGGCGTGATCTTTACCTTGGAACTTAAGATGGGCGATGCCAATCACTGCACCTACTAACGACGATAACAAGATGACAATAGGCAACTGTTGCCAACCAACGAAAGCACCGACGGCGGCAAGTAACTTAAAGTCACCATAGCCCATACCTTCTTTGCCGGTGAGTAACTTAAATGCCCAATATAATGACCATAGAGAAAGGTAACCGGCAGCCGCACCAATTAGTGCATCGCTGCTGCTGATCAAAGTACCGTTAATGCTGAGCATTAGACCCAGCCACATCAGCGGCAAACAAATTTGGTCGGGTAATAACATTTTATCTATATCAATGGCCGTGAGGGCAATCATGCACCAACTGAAAATCAGCACGGCAGCGCAAGCCCAACTAAATCCGAACTGCAAGCCAACCATAACCGATACAATGGCAGTGATGACTTCCACTAACGGGTAGCGTATGGATATAGGGTTCTGACAGTTTTTGCATTTGCCTTTTAACCATAACCAACTGAGTACCGGAATATTCTCTTTAGCGGTAATTTCACTTTGGCATTTGGGGCAGCGCGAGCGAGGGGTAACAATATTATATACTTCGGGTGTTTCTGGCGGAATGTCTGGATTGAAGTATTGCTGAAATTCCTGTTTCCAGCTGTTCTCCATCATAATGGGTAAGCGATGAATAACCACATTCAAAAAGCTACCCACTAACAAACCGAATACAGCTAAATAACTGAGAAAAATGGCCGGATTTTCAGCCAATAATTGCACAATGGCGGGCATAGGGTATTCCTAAAACGGCGAGGTACTTAATAGTACGTTTACAATGACCAGATGGGGTCATTGTAAACAACAAATCAGATTAAACAACGTTACCCATTTCAAAGATGGGTAGATACATGGCGATAATAAGCCCGCCGATAATCACTCCGAGCACCGCCATAATCATCGGCTCCAGTAATGCTGTTAAGCCATCAACCATATCATCCACTTCACGTTCGTAAATATTGGCGACTTTATCTAGCATGTCATCGACCGCACCGGATTCTTCACCGATAGCAATCATTTGCGTGACCATATCGGGGAAGACATTTGTCGCGCGCATCGAGGTATTCATTTGTGAGCCAGCAGATACCTCTTTACGAATAAATAAAATGGCATCACGGAATATGGCATTGCCGGCTGCACCAGCGGCAGACTCTAAAGCGCCGATTAGTGGCACACCGGCAGCAAAAGTGGTGGAAAGTGTGCGGGTAAAGCGGGCGATTGAGGCTTTTTTAAGAATGTCGCCTAAAACCGGTAATTTCAACAGTTTGGCATCTAGATTATCTCGCAAGCTAGCTGATTTTTTATATTGGCGGCCAAATAAATAACCGGCCGCGACAATTCCAGCGGCAATAAATACGCCGTAGTCTTGTAAAAAGCGTGACATACCAATAACGAATTGGGTAAATACGGGGAGCTCAGCGCCAAAGCTGCTGAATATTTCCTCAAACTGGGGAACCACAAAGAGCAACAATATGGTAGTAACGATAAAAGCCACAACCATTACGGCTGCGGGGTAGAACATGGCTTTTTTAATTTTTGATTTTAAGGCTTCAGATTTTTCTTTATAGATGGCAATCCGGTCATAAATGGTTTCTAAGGCTCCGGATTGCTCACCGGTTTCGACTAGGTCGCAATACAGGTCATCAAATTGATTCGGGTGTTTACGTAGTGCCGAAGACAGTGGATTACCGGCTTTCACCTCATTGCTCACTTCACCAAGCATTTTACGCATGCTGGCTTTGGAATGCCCTTGGGCAATCATATCAATGGTCTGGATAATGGTAACACCAGCACCGAGCATGGTGGCAATTTGCCGCGAGACAATACAAATGTCTGCAGCATTAATTTTTTCAGCCCCTTTACCGAAAAGTGGTTTGGCAAATTTTTTGACTTTAGTCGCAGAAACCCCTTGGCGACGTAATAAATTCTTTGCTTCGGTTAGAGATACCGCTGTAATTTCACCCTTAACGGACTGGCCTTTGCGGTTAACGCCATCCCAAGTGAAGGTGTTCATTGTTTTAGTGGAAGTGGCCATAATCACGTCCTCAATTGATTGGCGATACCTAGTTATAGGTGAGTAAGCCAAGGTAGGTAAAGTGGTAATTTAAATGTAGAGATAAAAAAGCCCAGCAATGACTGGGCTTTTTTAAATGCTTATTAAACTTAGATTAACAAAGTGTCGTTGGGTCACATACTGCTGTCCAAGTCACTTTACCGCCAGCCAATACTGGAGTAAGTGTATAACTTGCAGCACCACCACCACTAGCTGCAGTTGCTAAGTCAGAGGTACTTGATGCTGTTGTAACGATAACACCATCAGTCGTGGTTAGTCCTACCACACCCGGACCAGTAATATTTTCAGGAATGCCACTAGCACCACCGTCACAATCAGTAAGCGCATTGTTTACTTGAGCACATACTTCAACTGCAGATTTAGCTGCCGCAGTGGCATTAGTTACTTCAGTGAACTTAGCTTTTTGCGTATAACCTTGATAGGCTGGTAACGCGATAGCGGCCAAAATACCGATAATAGCAACAACGATCATCAGTTCTATTAGGGTGAAACCCTTGTTATTTGTCATTTGAGTCATGTTCATGTGATTCTCCTGTGCGTTCTCGGAACGCTATGTCGATTAAGTTTACAAAGTTTAAAATTTACTACTGTTTACAATCTAAAATCTGGTTTGTCTCAAAAGGCGATGTGGGCGCATTCACTTTGGACGCTTTCAGTATAGATCTGTTTGCCTCAGCGACAAGTATGCAGATAAATACCTAAGTGTTAAAAGTGTGTTACTGCCATGGTTATCGGCTCGCAAATCTTAATTTTTAATTATTAATAACAATAAGTTAAATTAATTTTGTCATCATGTATCTAGACGCATTGATAAGTCAATTGCATGAATATGTTTGGTTAAAGCCCCTACAGAAATATAATCTACGCCCAATGCAGCTAACGATTTTAGACGTTCTACTTCGACATTGCCGGATACTTCTAATTTTACTTTACCCTGATTCAGAGCCACTGCTGCAGTGACATCAGCATTGCTAAAATTATCTAACATAACAATGTCGCAACCTGCATCTATGGCTTGTTGCAGTTCATCAAGACTTTCCACTTCCACTTCCACTTTTTTACTAGGGTGTAATGTTTTAGCGGTGCTGACGGCGGCTTGAATGGAACCACATGAGGCAATATGATTTTCTTTAATTAAGTACGCATCGTATAAACCAATGCGGTGATTGGTGCCGCCAGCGCACTTCACTGCATATTTTTGTGCCAGTCTTAATCCTGGAATAGTTTTACGGGTATCTAATAATTGGGTATTAGTGCCAGCGAGGTGCTGCAAATAATGGCTGACGGTAGTCGCAGTGGCAGACAGGGTCTGTAAAAAGTTAAGAGCGGTGCGTTCGCCAGTAAGAATAGCGCGAGCATTGCCACTTAACTCAAACAAGGTATCTCCCGCTTTAAGGGAATCCCCATCTTGGCAATGCCAATGCAGTTGTACCTTATTACCTAGCTGTTTGAAAACTTCATCAACCCAGAGTTGGCCGACCACAACACAGTCTTCTCGCGTAATGACGCGACCTTTGACTTCTTTTTGCTCAGGGATCAACTGGGCGGTGATATCTGCACAGTTGGCTGGTAGGAAACCACAGTCTTCTTTTAACGCAGCGTCAACTGCGCGATTTATCTCTGTGGCGAGTAATGTGTTGTCTATCATGCAAAGGTTCTACTTAATTTTTCAGTAATAGTTACTGGGTTAAAATCAGTGAATTTCCCTGTTGTTGGAAATTCAGTTTTCGTAAGGCGCTCATGCCGAGCAATATTTCATCGGAATTGATTGCCGGATTTAAATGCGCCTTAACATCGTGAAGTACAATGTCGCCAATGGTCAATGTATCGATAGTGGTGGCGTACACCGCAATAGTGCCATTAGCAGTATTTACCCGTTGTTCATAACCGGTGCTTAAGTGTAGTTCATTGGCTAGATGGGCCGGAACTGACACTTGGGTGGCGCCGGTGTCTAATAAAAAAGTGACCGCCCGATTATTAATGGTACCTGCAGTCACGTAGTGGCCCTGACGGTTTTGTTGCAGGACGACCAAAGTGCCTTGCGCGGTTTGTAGGGATTGTGGTGATTGATTAGGATTAAACTGACTCTCTAACAAATCATCAAACCATAGGGTTAACAACAGTAGTGCACAGACCCACGCCAGTACAAACATCCATTTCCCAATTTTTTTCGGATCCGCTTCAGACATAAATTGCTTTTTAGTAAAATTGCTACACGCAAATATTCAGTGGAATGAGTATACTACCTGAAATCATTAGGTTTTTTCGACAGGCAATATGAAAATTACTCAAGGGTGGCTCGAAGGCGCGCAAATTCTCAACTCTCCCCATTGCGATCCGCGACCGGCGAATACGGATATCCGCTTATTAGTTATCCATAATATCTCATTACCACCGGCACAATTTGAATCGCCGGCAACGGGCCATAGTTATATTAGTGATTTATTTATGGGTAAGCTGGATCCAACGGTGCATCCATATTTTGCCGAGATCCATCAACTACGAGTATCGGCTCACTGTTTAATTAAAAGAGATGGCCAAGTTTGTCAGTTTGTACCTTTTGAACAACGAGCATGGCATGCAGGCGTATCTGTTTTTCAAGGTGTTCCGGCATGCAACGATTATTCTATTGGCATTGAATTAGAGGGAACAGATAATATTGCTTATACCGATGCACAATATTCTACACTGGTCAGATTGACTCAAAGCATCATGCAAACATACCCTAGCATCTCACTAGGGAGAATTGTCGGGCATAACGACATAGCTCCGGGACGAAAAACAGATCCGGGTGTGGCTTTTGATTGGGCCAAACTTCGGACGAAGGTATCATTATGATCTTGTTAAGCTTGCTATTGGTTTTAGGCTTAGAACGTATTATCAGTAAATCACCACTATGGTGTTTTGAGCACTATTTTAGTTTGTATGTTGGCTGGTTAAAAAAACGTGGGTGGTTGATGGACGATTCACCTACCTGGATGTTGGCGCTACAAATCCTGACGCCGGTGGTGGTACTGCAATTATTGCTGAATTTATTGGATAGCAGTTTTATTCAGTTTGCGATTAATACTTTGGTATTGGCCATTTGCGTAGGTTGTCCGCAATTAAGAGTGGCTTATAAACAGTATTTACAAGCCGCTAATCGCGGTGATACTCAAGCCTGCGTACATTATGCTGATGAACTGGGCCATGAGCCTGAGCGTGATATGAGTGTGGGGCAAACACTGATGTGGATCAATTACCGCTACTATGGCGCGGTGATGTTGTGGTTTGCAGTATTTGGCCCTGCGGGAGCTTTACTCTATGTATTAAGTCGCAATATGTTGATTTATATGGAGGGCGAATCACCTGAACATGTGGGCTTGGCTCACGATCTAGTAAAAATTCTAGATTGGGTACCGGTGCGTATTACTACTTTGGGTTTTGTGTTTATGGGACATTATTCAAAAGCCTTCCCTATGTGGTTGAGTTATTTAGCCAATACTAAAGACAGTGCGTTAAAAGTGTTGAGTGATATTAGTAAAGCCGCCGAGGAATGTCCTAATAATGAACTGGATCTCACCCAAGAGCCTTGCGCCTTGGTGAGTTTAGCCAAGCGTAACATTACTTTTATTACGGTAGTCATCGCGGTATTCACTCTGATGGGCTGGGTAGATTAATCGTTTTTATCACTAATTACGGCATAGTTGTCGAATTATCAATCGAAATTCACCAAATGGTCTTACCAAATTAATGGTCAGACCTTTTTTGTTTTTAACCCTTTTAAAACAAAGGTTTAGTTTTAGAATGTGGACAAAGCTTGAATCCGACTAGGGGAATGCGTTATGCTAACAGGTAAATTGGTCTTACCATTACATTGGTCGTGAACATTTAATGCAACGAATCAAAGCGCAAAAATTGTCTGATGTCATCATGCAACAGCTTGAGGAAATGATCCTTAGCGGTAGTATGACGCCTGGACAAAAGTTGCCTTCGGAGCGCGATCTCGCGGCCCAATTCGATGTATCCCGTCCCTCATTACGTGAGGCCATGCAAAAGCTTGAAAGCAAAGGTATGTTGGAGCGTAAACAAGGTGGTGGTACTTATGTGCGCGACAAAGTCAGCTTGTTTGGCGAACAACCTTTAATGCAGTTGATTGGTTCTAATCCCGAATCTCAATATGATCTACTTGAATTCAGACATGCCTTAGAAGGGATTGCCGCTTACTATGCCGCCTTACGTGCTGATAAAGACGACTTAGCTAAAATTGAATTGGCTTATGCGCAAGTGGAAAAACAAGCTGTTAATGATATTTCTCGGCAGGCTTCGCGTTTAGGTGCCTTCTATTTGGCGATGGCTGAAGCCTCACACAATGCAGTGTTATTGCATGTGATCCATTCCATGCAGTCATTGTTACAAGACAATATTGAACGTAATTTACGGGTATTGGCGGAACAAGCCGATTGTGCTGAAAAAATAAAGAGTCAGCGTTTTAAGATTTTACAAGCCATACGTGACGGCGACCCGGAGCGGGCACGTCAATCTAGCAATGAACACTTAGCGTTTATCGAAGAAACATTGTTAAACATAAATAGACAGAGCTCACAAATGCAACGGACTTTGCGACGAATCGAGCTCTAGTACTTTACACCTGCTGGATTTTAAGAGAAAAGCGTGTTTTTCTACTATCTTTAAATACGTTTTTGTAATTCGGCAGTAAGATTAACTAAACTATAGGACAGCAACATGTCAGATATGATGCAACCAGACTTGGATCAACAAGAAACGCAAGAATGGTTAGATGCGCTAGACGCAGTACTGGAAGCCGAAGGCCCAGAACGTGCCCATTTCCTGCTTGAAAGTTTAATCGATAAAGCCCGTCGTAATGGCGCGCATTTGCCCTACACTGCGACCACTGCGTATATCAATACGATCCCAGTAGCACAAGAGCCGACTATGCCTGGCGACAGAACAATGGAAGCGCGCATCCGCGCCGCCATTCGTTGGAATGCATTGATGATCGTATTGCGAGCGTCTAAGAAAAACTTAGAACTGGGTGGCCATATTGGTAGCTTTGCATCCTCTGCCATGTTGTACGATGTTGGTTTTAATCATTTCTTCAAAGGCCCAGATTCTGAAGGCGGAAGTGATTTTATCTTCTCTCAAGGGCATATCTCTCCGGGTATTTATGCGCGTTCATTTGTTGAAGGTTCGTTAACGGAAGAGCAATTAAACAACTTCCGTCAAGAATGTGATGGCAACGGCTTACCGTCTTACCCTCATCCACACTTAATGAGTGACTATTGGCAGTTCCCAACAGTGTCTATGGGCTTAGGTCCATTACAGGCTATTTATACTGCGCGTTTCTTAAAGTACTTAACGGACCGTGGTATTAAAGATTGCTCCGGCCAACGTGTTTATTGCTATTTAGGTGATGGTGAGTGTGATGAGCCAGAATCCTTAGGTGCCATTGGTCTAGCCTCTCGTGAAGGCCTAGATAACTTAACCTTCGTGATCAACTGTAATTTACAGCGTCTGGATGGTCCTGTTCGTGGTAACGGCAAAATTATTCAAGAATTAGAAGGTACTTTCCGCGGTGCTGGCTGGGAAGTATTGAAAGTGATTTGGGGCAGCTATTGGGATCCACTATTAGCGCGTGACAAATCGGGCAAATTAATGCAGTTAATGGCTGAAACCGTCGATGGTGAATATCAAAACTGTAAAGCTAAAGGCGGTAAGTATACCCGCGAAAACTTCTTCAATAAGTATCCAGAAACAGCCGCGTTAGTCGCCAATATGTCTGATGAAGAAATATTCCGTTTAAACCGTGGTGGTCATGACCCGGTTAAAGTGTTCGCCGCTTATCAAAAAGCGATCGACACTAAAGGTCGTCCGAGCGTTATCCTAGCGAAAACCGTTAAAGGTTTTGGTTTAGGCGCTTCTGGTGAAGCCTTGAACATTGCCCATAACGTCAAGAAAATGGACGTGGAATCAATTAAAAACTTCCGTGACCGTTTCAATATTCCAGTAGATGATGCTGATATTGCTGATCTGCCGTACTTCAAGTTTGCTGAAGACAGTGCAGAGTATAAGTACATGAAAGAACGTCGCGAAGCACTGGGCGGTAACTTGCCAGCACGTCGCGTTCAGGCCGAAGAGCAATTAGAAACGCCAGAACTTTCTGCATTTGATGCGATTTTGAAAGGCTCGGGTGATCGCGAAGTGTCATCAACTATGACCTTTGTACGCGTACTTACAGCTTTATTGAAAGACAAGAAAATCGGTAAACGCATTGTGCCAATTATTCCTGATGAAGCCCGTACTTTTGGTATGGAAGGCTTATTCCGCCAAGTGGGTATTTACGCGAGTGAAGGTCAGAAATATATTCCTCAAGACTCTGACCAAGTGGCTTATTATCGTGAAGATAAAAAAGGTCAGGTATTACAAGAGGGCATTAACGAGTTGGGCGCAATGGCTTCATGGGTTGCTTCAGGTACGTCTTACTCAACCTGTAATACCACTACCATCCCGTTCTACACATACTACTCTATGTTTGGTTTTCAACGTGTTGGCGATTTAGCATGGGCTGCCGGTGATAGTCAGGCGCGTGGTTTCTTATTAGGTGCCACGGCTGGGCGTACTACCCTAAACGGTGAAGGTTTGCAGCATCAAGATGGCCATTCCCATGTGCAAGCTAATTTGATCCCGAACTGTGTGACTTACGATCCGACTTACGGTTATGAAATTGCTGTGATCATCCAAGACGGCTTACGTCGTATGTACGGTGAAAATGAAAATGTTTTCTACTACATCACATTAATGAACGAGAACTATCAGCACCCAGCGATGCCGGAAGATCCTGCCGTTGCAGAACAGATCATCAAAGGTATTTATAAGCTGGAGCGTGTTGAAGCCAAAGGAAAAGCCAAATCTAACGTACAGTTGTTGGGCTCGGGTACGATTTTGAACGAAGTGCGTAAAGCCGCGCAAATTTTAAGTGCGGATTACAATATTTCATCTGATGTGTACTCGGTAACCTCTTTCAATGAGTTAGCTCGTGAAGGTCAAGACGTGACTCGCTGGAATATGCTTAATCCAGAAGCTACACCTAAACAGGCTTATATCAGCACTGTTATCACTAAAGATGCCGGTCCAGCGATTGCGGCGACAGATTATATTAAGTCTTATTCGGATCAGGTTCGTGCCTTTATCGATACAGAGTACCGTTGTTTGGGTACTGATGGCTTTGGCCGTTCCGATAGTCGTGAAAATTTACGTACTCACTTCGAAGTTAACGCCGGTTATGTGGTTGTGGCGACATTGTTTGAATTAGCCAATAAAGGCGACGTCGACAAAAAAGTGGTAACAGCAGCGATTAAAAAATTCGGTATCAAAACCGACAAATTAAATCCGCTGTACGCATAATTAGTGGCTAGATAAGGATCCCAATATGTCTGATATTCAAAAAATTCTAGTCCCTGATGTGGGTGGCGAAGAAGTTGAAATTATTGAAATTTGCGTTGCCGTTGGTGACTCACTAGAAGCGGATGAAGGTATTGTTACCGTTGAAACTGATAAAGCATCAATGGACATTCCCGCCCCTTTTGCTGGTGAATTACTGAGCCTTGCTGTTGCCGTTGGCGACAAAATTAAAGAAGGTGACGTTATCGGTGAAATTAAGGCCGCCGGCACCGTAGCTGAAGAGTCTGAAGCCGAAGCACCAGCGGCAGAAGCCGCGCCAGCAAAAGAAGCCGCGCCAGCAAAAGAAGATGCCGCAGAGCCAGAGCCTGTTGCTGAAGCTGCTGCACCAGCTGCCGCTACCGAAGCGCAAGTTATCGAAGTAACTGTGCCAGATATTGGTGGTGACACCGATGTTGATGTGATTGAAGTATTAGTTGCTGTTGGTGATGTGGTTGAGGAAGAGACGGGCCTAGTTACTCTTGAAACCGATAAAGCCACCATGGACGTACCTTCGCCAAAAGCGGGTACCGTTAAAGAGGTTAAATTAAACGTCGGCGATAAAGTGTCTCAAGGCTCTTTGGTTATTTTATTGGAAGTACAAGCGTCAGTTGCCGCTGCTGAACCTGCGGCCACGCCAGCGCCTGCAGAGGCTCCTGCAGCCGCCACAACGTCAGCAGCAGAAGCGCCAAAAGCAGCGCCGGTTAAGTCACCATCCACAACGGAAACATCCAGTAGTGCTTTAGTACATTGTTCGCCGTCGGTTCGTCGTATTGCTCGTGAATTTGGTGTGGATTTAACCCAAGTTTCTGGTAGCGGTCGTAAAAACCGAATTTTACGTGAAGACGTGCAGAGCTACGTTAAAGCTGAACTGGCTAAGCCGAAATCGGCTGGTGGCGCAGTCGGCGACAACGTATTACAAATCGTCCCAGTGAAACCCGTTGATCACAGTAAGTTTGGTGAAATTGAAATATTGCCGTTAACTCGGATACAGAAAATTTCTGGGCCATTCTTACATCGTAACTGGGCGACTATTCCCCATGTTACTCAGTTTGACGAAGCAGACATCACCGATGTTGAATCTTTCCGTCAAGAGCAAAATGCTTTTCACGCCAAAACCAAGTCGGGTTTAAAAATCACTCCACTGGTTTTTGTTATGAAAGCCGTCGCTAAAGCGCTAGAAAAATACCCGGCTTTTAACTCTTCGTTATCCGATGATGGCGAAAGTTTAATTCTGAAGAAGTTTATTAATATCGGTATCGCTGTGGAAACTCCGGGTGGCCTGGTGGTTCCGGTTATCCGCGATGTTAACAAAAAAGGTATTGAGCAACTTTCTCAAGAGCTGATTGAAACTTCAATGAAAGCCCGTGATGGCAAGTTGAAAGCCGCGGACATGCAGGGTGGTACTTTTACTATCTCTAGCCTAGGTGGTATTGGTGGTACGGCATTTACGCCGATCGTTAATGCCCCTGAAGTCGCTATATTAGGTGTGTCCAAATCAGAAATGAAACCTAAGTGGAATGGTAAAGAATTCCTACCACGCTTAATGGTGCCATTGAGTTTATCCTATGACCACCGTGTGATAGATGGTGCTGTAGGTGCGCGCTTCTCTACCGAAGTAGCAGCAAACTTAACTGACTTACGAAGATTGGTTCTTTAGCCATAAACCGGTAGCATAAGGTTTGTTACCGGTTTTATTGATTAGCATCAAAACAGTTAAAGCAGAATTTATTCGCAGTATCGTTAATACTAAAGATACTGATACAAACAGGACAATTTGAGGTTCACATGAGCGAAATAAAAACTCAGTTAGTGGTATTAGGCGCAGGCCCAGGCGGATACTCAGCAGCTTTCCGTGCAGCAGACTTAGGTATTGAAACCGTTATCGTTGATGCACGCGACACCTTAGGTGGCGTTTGCTTAAACGTAGGTTGTATTCCCTCTAAAGCATTGTTACATGTTGCTAAAGTTATCGATGATGCCAGCGATATGGCCGCTCACGGTGTCACATTCGGTGCACCTAAACTTGATTTAGATAAAATCCGCGGTTGGAAAGACAGCGTAGTAAGCCAGTTAACTAAAGGCTTAGCCGGTATGTCTAAAATGCGTAAAGTTCAGCATATCCAAGGTTACGGTAAATTTACCGGTAGCAATACTTTAGTGGTAGAAGGTAAAGATGGTAAAACTACCATCAACTTCGATAACGCCATTATAGCTGCAGGCTCAGAGCCAATTTCATTACCTTTCATCCCTCAAGATGATCCTCGCGTAATCGATTCAACCGGTGCCTTAGAAATGGCCGACATTCCTGAAAAAATGTTGGTGCTAGGCGGTGGCATTATTGGCTTGGAAATGGGCACGGTATACCGCTCTTTAGGTAGCAAGATTGACGTGGTTGAGTTTCTTGATCAGTTAGTACCAGCAGCAGATAAAGACATCGTTAAGATTTACCAAAAGTACGTTAAAGACAAATTTAACGTCATGCTGGAAACCAAAGTAACTGCGGTTGAAGCTAAGAAAGATGGCTTGTATGTGACTTTTGAAGGCAAACAAGCGCCAGCAGGAGCGGTTCGCTATGACAAAGTATTAGTGGCAGTGGGTCGTCGCCCCAATGGTGGATTAGTTGACGCCGATAAAGCCGGTGTTAAGGTTGATGAGCGTGGTTTCATTAATGTTGATAAGCAAATGAAAACTAACGTGGCTAACATTTACGCTATCGGTGATTTAGTCGGTCAACCTATGTTAGCGCACAAAGCGGTACATGAAGGTCATGTGGCTGCTGAAGTGATCGCAGGTAAGAAACATTACTTTGATCCTAAGTGCATTCCATCTGTTGCTTATACCGACCCAGAAATGGCGTGGACAGGCTTAACAGAGAAAGAAGCAAAGGAACAAGGCGTTAACTATGAAGCTGCCACGTTCCCATGGGCTGCTTCTGGTCGTGCTATCGCTTCTGGTCGCACCGAAGGTATGACTAAGTTAATCTTTGAAAAAGATTCAGGTCGTGTATTAGGTGGCGCCATGGTCGGTATCAATGCCGGTGAAATGTTGGGCGAAATCTGCTTAGCCGTTGAAATGGGCGCTGATGCAGAAGACGTTGGTCTAACTATTCATGCTCACCCAACCTTGAATGAATCTATCGGCTTAGCCGCTGAAATTTTCGAAGGTACTATTACTGACTTGCCAAATGCTAAGGCAAAGAAAAAGTAAGTTAAATTTAATTGATTTAAAAAAGGGCCAACTGGCTAATGCCGATCAGTTAAGAAATTGACATTAGGCATAAGAAGATCAAAATCCGATGATCGTAAGGTCATCGGATTTTTTTGTGCAACTTCAACAAGCCCTCAATACAGCATTTAATGCCA
>JAUHQD010000026.1 GCA_030418115.1 Alteromonadaceae bacterium BrNp21-10
TTACGCTTAATTTACTGGCTGGATTGGTGGCTTATTGTCTTAAAGAGAATAAGCCATCCCTTAACCTGACTGACGTAGAGCGTTATTCTATGGTAATTGCTTAAACCGATCTCAGGTTAATTACTCTCGCTTGTACGCATCATATTTTAGCTTATTACAGTACTGCTATTTTTGTTCATATCAAGACGCTTACTATGTTGTTTAGTCATTCTAAACCCATAGTAAGTAACGCACAGAGGGGCAAAAATAGCTGTGCTGTAAGGCGTGGCTTATCCCGAGTTGGGGTTATTTAGCATAGTAAAACGCCGGAGCAATACAATATTGTTCCGGCGTTTAATATAAGCTTAAAGCTGCTCAGTAATAATTAACTGCGCTTTTTACCTTTGAACTTGGGGGGCTCTTCAGACCATTCACGAAGGCCTAACATTTGTCCAGCAACCCGAGTTTTTTGTAATGTTTGCATAGCGTCTTTAGACATACCCTGAGGTAAATCAACGGTGCTATAGGTATCCATAATATTAATGGAGCCTATATTCTTACTGCTAAGATTGGCTTCATTGGCAATGGCGCCGACGATATTACCTGGCTTGGCGCCATGGCTGTGGCCAACATTAATACGGTAGCGCTGCATACCTTCTTCAGGCTGACTGCTGCCGCGACGACGTCCACCTTCACGTCCGCCTTCTCTGCCACCATCGCGTCCACCGCTATCACGGCTACCACGATCCCGACCACCACGTTCACGACCGCCGCGGTCACCACGATCGCCTCTGTCACCACGATCACCATGAGGTGCTTTTGATTCTAAATTAGGACGATCCGATTCTTTAAGGATCAGCGGCTCATCACCTTGGGCCATTTTCGCTAAAGCAGCTAATAAAATTTCAGGTGCGGCTTCAGTTTCATTTTGAATGGCTTCAATCACCGGAATCATCGACTCAAGAGATTTATCATTCATGGCTTCAATAACATTTTGTTTGAAACGGTTTAAACGGGTTTCATTGAGCTCATTGATAGACGGAATTGGCATCAATTCAATTTCTTGTTTGGTTGCCTTTTCAATGGAGAACAACATGCGCTTTTCACGATGAGAGATGAACAAAATTGCATCACCTTGACGACCAGCACGACCGGTGCGACCAATTCGATGCACATACGATTCGGTATCGTATGGAATGTCGTAGTTAATAACATGACTAACACGTTCTACGTCCAATCCACGAGCAACGACATCGGTGGCGACCAAAATATCTATTTTGCCATTTTTTAAACGTTCGACTGTACGCTCACGGGAATTCTGTGGAATATCGCCGTTCAATGGCTCAACCGCGTAACCGCGTGCTGATAATTTTTCAGCTAGTTCAACCGTCGCCGTTTTGGTACGCACAAAGACGATGATACCTTCAGACTCTTCGACTTCTAATATACGTGTTAGTGCTTCAATTTTGTGATGACCAGCAACCTGACAATAGCGTTGACGTATTGTACTGGCGGTGCTGACTTTAGAAGCAATCTTAACGGTTTGTGGATTATTCAAATACTTCTTGGTAATGGTACGGATACGATCCGGCATGGTCGCTGAGAACAATGCCGTCTGGCGCTCCGCTGGAGCATGGCTAAGGATCCATTCCACATCATCAATAAAGCCCATACGTAACATTTCGTCGGCTTCATCCAATACCAAAAATTTAAGCTCATTAAGTTTTAATGTGCCCTTTTTAATATGATCGATAACACGGCCAGGTGTCCCCACAACGACTTGAACGCCACGCTTAAGTTGACGAATTTGGTTGTCATAGGATTGACCACCGTAAATTGGCAATACGCGAATGTCTTTATTAAAGCTGGCATAGGTGTGAAAGGCTTCAGCTACCTGAATCGCTAACTCACGGGTAGGTGCTAGCACTAATAGTTGTGGTAGTTTGGCATTAGGGTCAAGTTTGGCGAGCATTGGTAACGCGAAAGCGGCGGTTTTACCGGTTCCGGTTTGTGCTTGGCCTAATAAATCACGACCTTCCAAAATAAAGGGAATACTGGCCGCTTGAATGGGTGATGGTTTTTCATAGCCTACTTTCTCTAATGCTTTCATTAGGAAGTCGGGGAGGTCTAGATCACTAAAAGTAATTTCTGTTTCGGTTGTCATTTAAGAACCTTGGTTGCGAGCCGGCGAATAGCGAATTGAATAAACACAGTGACCCGCATGGCTCTAGAACGAATAAGATTGCAATTATATTAGATTTCCGCTGTTTTAACCATTTTCCTGTGGTTTTTTTATTGTTAAGACGGCTGTTTACATTGTTGTTACATAAGGGCTTTTCTTTATTAACATTTGCATTTTTTGCGGTCTTTAATTTAAAGGGTCAGAGCCTAGGAGCCTAAAGGCCATGATTTTTAAACTATCATTGGTTTACTGTTGAGTGAAAAATACTCAATGATGTTGTTATTTGGGTCTTAGTTAATAAAATGTAATAGATGACCGTAAATTTGCCATGTTATGTTTACACTATTGGATGCTTAATTGTAATTAAATTTATATTTTAAGAAGGTGCAGGCTATAAAATACAGCATATATTTCTATTATTTATTGTTTTTATCTATCTAAGAGTGATTTTGTTGTGGAACAGCTGTTATTTATATTTACTTCGTTATTTACCATGATCAATCCATTGGCCGCTGTTCCGCTGTATATTAGTTTGACTCAAGATCTTGGTCGACACGCTCGGCGTAAAGTGATCCTCACTGCTTGTTTTACCGCATTTATTGCTATGGTTCTTTTCGCGCTTGCAGGGGAGGCACTTTTCAGCTTCTTCGGTATTAATGTTAATGCGCTACGAGTGGTCGGCGGTATTCTGTTTTTTATTATGGGTTTTGAAATGTTACGTGGCCGTAGCGTACCGAAAAAACTTGATCAGGAATCGGAAGATGATTATGGCCACGATGTGGCCATTACGCCATTAGCCATTCCCATGATTTGCGGCCCCGGCGCCATCACTATGGTGATCTTGTTTATGCAAGAAGCTAAGTCCACACAACATACGCTTACGGTTATTGGCGCTATCTTCTTAGTTTGTCTATCAGCGGCAGCAATATTTGCTGTAGGACAAACTTTGCTTAAACGGCTGGGTAAGATAGGTGCTAGCGTGATGATGCGACTCATGGGACTCGTTATGATGCTAATTGCGGTAGAGTTCTTTTTTGCCGGCATCAGCCATTACGTGAAACTGGTACTACAACAAATATCCTAATTTACTATCAATGCAATAACTACGATTTTAGCTGAAGCTGTCAACACATAGACTCTCGATGTCGTTGCAAAATACAATGGAGTGGTTCCGCAACGGGGCAAAGTATTTCGTGATGATGATTTATTCACTGACATTGTGTGAGTTGATAGCGAGCCTTAAAAGCTAAGTCGAAATACTGTCGCCGGTATGGACTATCATCAAGCTTATTTATCGACAACAATTTAGACGTCAATAGCACAGTGGCGAGTCTACAGGCGTCAAAATCCCGCCGATGCTTAAGTTATAGTCAATGTTAAAGTCATAACCTCATGAAATTAAAGGTAAATATTTAACTGGCATTGGAGTTGCTATGTGCTTTGTAACACATCTCTGTCTATCAGGTACCAGACTATGGATATCAAAGCGCAAAGTCTTTATAGCGAACTTCAGGCATTAAGTGCTCAAGCTCAAATGGGTATTAGTGACCAAGCCGTTATGCCGGCAAATCCTTCTTCGCAAAATTTTGGCGATATGCTCAGCCAAGCCATTAATAACGTTAATAGTATGCAGCTGGATTCCAAGGACCAAGCTAGAGCCTTTGAAATGGGCGATAAGTCTTTAAGTTTGGCTGATGTCATGATTGCTAAAGAAAAAGCTGGGATTGCTTTTGATGCCACCGTACAGGTGCGCAACAAAGTCGTTGAAGCTTATAAGCAAATGATGAATATGCCGGTTTAATTGAGAGGATCATAGCGTGGCTGAAGCAACTGGTACTGAACTCACAATTACCGATAACGATGATTACAATGATAACGACAGTGAACCCAAAGGTCGCCTAGCTGAAACGTTTGGCAGTGTCGATATGTTACGCCAAATAACCTTGATAGTCGCCTTAGTCATCAGTGTTGCTATTGCCATTTTTATTGTGATCTGGGCACAAGAAGCGGATTTTCGTCCGCTGGCGAAAATGCAAACCAAAGAACTAATTGAAACTTTAGATCATCTCGATGAAAACCTCATTGAGTATGAATTAAAGGGCGACACCATCTATGTTAATGCAGCGCAATATGATCAAATTAAGATGGGTATGGCGCGCCAAGGTTTAAGTGGCAATGCCAGTGAAGGCAGCGACATTATTATGCAAGATATGGGCTTTGGCGTTAGCCAACGTCTAGAAAAAGAACGCCTTAAACATGCCCGTGAACAACAAATTAGTCGTACCATTGAAGAGTTATCCTCAGTATCACGAGCCCGTGTGCTGCTTGCTATCCCTAAAGAAAACGTTTTTGCTCGTCGCGAAAAACAAGCCAGTGCCACCGTGGTGTTAACGCTAGCCCGTGGCGCGGTGTTGCAAGATCGTGAAGTGGATGCGGTAGTCGATATTGTGGCTTCAGCGGTACAAGGCATGGAGCCTTCGCGAGTCACCTTAACCGACAACAGCGGACGCTTACTTAATTCGGGTTCACAAGATGCCTCTTCGGCGCGTTCACGTAAAGAATATGAAATTGAAAAGAAACGTGAAGACGAATACCTGCAAAAAATAGACTCCATACTTATCCCTGTTTTAGGTTTAGGTAAGTACACCGCGCAAGCCGATGTCACCATGGACTTTAGTTCAATGGAGCAAACTCAAAAACGTTATAATCCTGACTTACCCGCCGTGCGCAGTGAAATGACGGTAGAAGATAATAGTATCGGATCCTTGGTTGCTGGTATCCCCGGTGCGTTAACCAATCAACCGCCGCTGGACTCGGATATCCCCGAAAATGCCACTGGTGCTAATGGTCAAACTGCTACCCCTGGCCGCAGTCATAAAGAATCAACTCGAAATTTTGAACTAGACTCAACCATCAGTCACACCAAACATCAAACCGGTGTTGTGCGACGTTTAAGTGTGTCAGTGGCGGTGGATCATGTTAACCAAACTGCCGAGGATGGCACGCTGACGTCGGTGCCGATGGCGCAGCAGGAATTATTGAATATACGTCGGCTATTACAAGGTGGTATTGGCTTTGATGTGAGTCGTGGCGATGCCTTAGAAGTCGTGTCTATTCCCTTTAATCGTGAATTTGAAGGCGCGATTGAAGAGCCCCCGATGTGGGAGCAGTTATGGTTTATGCGTATACTGCGATTAGTGGTCGGTGGCTTGGTGATTATTGTACTGATATTGGCAGTAGTAAGACCGATGCTACGTAAACTTATCAACCCTGAGCAAGCCCAAGATGGTGATGACTTTGATGCAGATAGCGGCTTAGATTTAGGTGACGAAACTATTAGTATGTTGTCACAAGAATTTGACGAAAATGCCGTGGGCTTCTCACCAGATGGTTCATTGCAAATGCCAGATTTGCATAAAGATGAAGATGTATTAAAAGCCGTGCGGGCTTTGGTTGCCAATGAACCGGAATTATCGGCTCAGGTAGTCAAAGGCTGGATGATGCAAGATGAATAAGCTAGATAATAGGCACTAACGATTATGGCTACAGAAGTTGCAGAAAAAGAGCAAGAACCCGCAGGATATGATGTTGGTAAGCTCGAAGGTGTCGAAAAAGCATCTATTTTATTATTGAGCTTAACCGAAGAAGATGCCGCCCAAATCCTTAAACATATGGAGCCCAAACAGGTACAAAAATTGGGTACTGCCATGGCCAGCATTGAGGACATGACGCAAAATAAAATTAGTGCGGTGCACAAACATTTTATCGAAGAAATACAAAACTACAGCACCATTGGTTTCCAAAGTCAGGACTTTGTTAAAAAAGCCTTAACCGCTGCCTTAGGCGAAGATAAAGCCGCCAACTTAATCGACCAAATCTTAGCCGGTGGTGGTGCCAAAGGACTGGATTCCTTGAAATGGATGGATTCCAAGCAAGTTGCCAGCATTATTCGCAACGAGCATCCGCAGATCCAAACCATTGTGTTGTCTTATCTTGATGCCGAGCAATCCGCCGAAATAATGGCGCAATTCCCAGAAAAAGTACGCTTAGATTTGATGATGCGCATTGCTAATCTTGAAGAAGTACAGCCAGCGGCATTACAAGAATTGAACGAAATCATGGAGAAACAGTTTGCTGGTCAAGCCGGTGCGCAAGCCGCGAAAATGGGCGGCATGAAGTCGGCGGCGGAAATCATGAACTACCTCGATACCAATATCGAAGGTCAGTTGATGGATGCTATTCGTGAGCAAGATGAAGAAATGAGTCAGCAAATCCAAGACTTAATGTTTGTCTTCGACAATTTAGTCGATGCCGATGATCGTGCTATTCAAGTTATTCTGCGTGAAGTACAGCAAGAAGCGTTACTTAAGGCCATTAAAGGCGCAGACGACGAACTGAAAGAAAAAATCACCAAGAACATGTCTAAACGTGCGGCCGAAATGTTGTTGGATGACCTTGAAGCCCTCGGGCCGGTGCGTGTTAGTGAAGTGGAAACCGCACAAAAAGAAATTCTGTCGGTGGCCAGACGCTTGGCCGATGCCGGTGAAATTATGCTCGGTGGAGGCGGTGGTGACGAATTCTTGTAATCGTCTATTAACCCTTTTAGTGATGACCATTTTAGATCGAGTAATAGATGTCGGATTTTAATGTGGATGAAGACGATGGTGAACTTAAAGCTTGGGAGCTGCCTTTTGTAGAAGACTCCAATGCTAAGGATGACACTAAAACCAACGCTATTAATAAACGCTCCAATTGGGTGTATGAGCCACCAGATGCCGATTTAGATGAAGACTTAGCACTGCCCACCGCCGAAGAAATTGAAGCAATACGCGAAGCGGCGTTTCAAGAAGGTTTCGAAGAAGGTAAGCAACAAGGTGTGCAGCAAGGTATCACCGAAGGTACTGAACAGGGCAAACAGGAAGGTCATGAAAAAGGCTTAGAGCAAGGGCTTGAGCAAGGCTTGGCCGCTGCCGAAGAACAAATTAATGAGTTACTCAGCGCGTTAAAAGCAATGATTGATACCTTAGCTAATCCGTTGCAGCAGGTTGACGCTGAAGTGGAGCAGGAGTTGGTGGTACTGGCAACGTCGTTAGCTAAATCGGTGATCCGTACCGAAGTTAAAACCAATCAGGACGTGATATTTCAGGCACTTAGTGAAGGCCTCAAAGTCTTGCCCATTAAAGAACAATATTATCAGATCCGTTTGCACCCAGAGGATCTGCAATTATTAAAGCAGCATTTTAGCGATGATGAAGTAGAGCGCCACAACTGGCAATTGTTGGAAGCACCGGAAATGACCCGCGGTGGCTGTGACATTGTCACCAACTCCAATGCGGTGGATTTATCCATTGAACGCAGAACCCGCGATATTTTAGATAAGTTTCTTCTCGACCAAGGTTTAAGCAGTTAATAGGAGGACGTAGTTGATCAATCTTAAAGAACGCATTCAGTCCTACCAACAAAAAATCCCGCGCGCGCATACCGTGTCTGAAGGCAAACTCATTCGTGGTATTGGCCTGACATTAGAAGCCGTGGGCTGTCAATTACCCGTTGGTAGTCAATGTTTAGTGCAAACCATCGATGGTGAAATTGAAGCCGAAGTGGTGGGCTTTGCCAAAGACGTAACCTATTTAATGCCAACCCAAGCGGTGAAAGGCATAGTGCCCGGCTCTAGAGTACAACCATTAACCCGTGAACAGGGGATCCCCGTTGGTATGGAATTACTTGGGCGAGTTGTTGATGGTAATGGCCAACCCTTAGATGGCCTCGGGCCAATTAAAACCGATAAACGCGTACCCTTAACCCGCGCACCCATGAATCCGTTAAAACGTAAACCTATTAGCAAACCGCTGGATGTGGGCGTGCGCGCAGTAAACACCATGATCACCGTTGGTCAAGGTCAGCGTATGGGCTTGTTCGCCGGTAGTGGCGTGGGTAAAAGTGTGCTGATGGGCATGATGACCCGTGGCACCAATGCCGATGTAGTCGTCGTTGGTCTAGTGGGCGAACGGGGGCGAGAAGTAAAAGAATTTATCCACGATATTCTAGGCGATGAAGAGCGTCAAAAATCCGTGGTTGTGGCGGCACCCGCAGATACCTCGCCGTTAATGCGCCTGAAAGGCTGTGAAACCGCAGTGTGTATCGCCGAGTATTTTCGCGATCAGGGCATGAACGTATTACTGCTGATTGATTCCCTTACCCGTTATGCCATGGCCCAGCGGGAAATCGCCTTGGCCGTAGGTGAGCCACCCGCGACTAAAGGTTATCCACCTTCGGTATTCGCACGTTTACCGGCATTGGTGGAAAGAGCCGGTAATGGCGACACTAATCAAGGCTCAATTACCGCATTTTATACGGTGTTGGTGGAAGGTGACGACTTACAAGATCCCATCGCCGACTCGGCCCGCGCCATTTTAGATGGGCATATCGTGCTATCGCGGCGCTTATCTGAAGCCGGGCACTTTCCAGCCATCGATGTGGAAGCCTCAATCAGCCGAGTGATGCCGATGGTGGTCAGTGATGAGCATTTGGCGGCCTCCCGACGCATTCGCCAAGTGTATTCTAATTATCAGCAAAATCGCGACTTGATCAGTATTGGCGCTTATAGCAAAGGTACCGATCCGCGTATTGATTTGGCTATTAATGCCGAACCCACATTGAATCAATTCTTTCAACAGGGCATGCAACAAATTACCCCTTATGACGAAAGCTTAGAAGCCATGGTTGGTATCTACCAAGCATTAGGGCCGGGCTAAGTTATGGCGAATAATCAATTACAGATGGTGGCTCGCTGGGAGCGTGAAAAAGAAGACAAACTGGCGCGGGAATACCAACAGGCGCAACAATACTGGCAAATAAACAAAACCAAACTAGCGGGGTTGGAAAATTATCGGTTGGATTATTTGCGCCAATTGCAACAAAAAGCCAAATCCGGTTTAGGATCATTATCCTTTGGACAGCATCAGGGGTTTGTCAGTAAGTTGGACAAAGCCTGTCAGGAGCAAATTAAACATATTGCCAAAGCCAAATTAGTGGCCGATCAGCGCCGAGAATTGTGGCTAAAACAGCAGCAAAAACGTAAGGCGGTGGATATGTTATTGGATAAAAAACATCAGCAGTTGTTAATTAAAGAGCAAAGAGACGAGCAAAAAATGTTGGATGAAATGTCTATACAAAAATTCATTCGTGCTAGAGCAATGTAGCACCAAGATCAATTTGTAGGCGGTTTTTGCAACTTGGAATAGTTATTGCAAATTTCCTATCAAACTTAATGGTAAGTGACTAAATCGGTTAATTACTTGCCTAAGATTTCTGCTTTATATGCCATGTTATTTGTAAAAATAACAATGAAAACAAAGGTATATATAATACATTTGGAAGGTTTGAATATGATGCAACAAGTTGCCGCCACATCAACAGAGCTTGCCGCTGCGGCTTCAACATCTGCGAGTAAAAGTAACTCGAAGGATACTAGCAATGGTGAGTTTTCGATGTTATTTGATCAGCAGCAACAATCATCATCGTCACCATCAACTGCAAATAGCGCCTCCAGTAATAATACAGCTCCGCTGCAGGATAAAACCGCAGTAACAGAGCAACCAGTCAGTGATGAAAAAACGTCTATCGACAATGAACCTCAAAAATTGCCAGAGCAAAACGTTACCGCCGATAAAGCCACTGAGTCCTCAACGGCGACTAAAGAAACACCGGTAGCAGATATCAGCAAAGAAGAAACGACTAGTGCAGTTGGCACAACTGACGATGTTGTTGATGGTTCGGAAGATATGTTGTCAATTGAAGCCGAATTGGCAAAATTACAACAAGAAGCCGCGACCGAAAATATGACTTGGGTTGGCTTACTTGAAAAAATAAAACAGCAATTTACTGAGCAAGATGGAGTGGTTAATGACAATGGAAATCCTGAGGTGACTCAAGAAGACATTGTTCAAGCCATCACCGATTTTATTCAGCAGCAATTGGCTCAGCAACAAAGCGAAGGTGAGAGTCTGCCAGATGATATTCAGCCTATTGCATTATTGCAGCAATATATTGCGCACTTACAATCCCAAGAAGGAGCTAGCGAAAATGAGCTCCCTGCAGAAAGCATTACGAAATTGAGCGATGACGACTTGTTAGCCTTATTGGTTAGCCTTCCTGAAAATGATGTGTCACCGAAAATGAATGAATTACGATCGGCATTGTTACTCGAGACAGAAGCCCGTGGACTCAATAAAGATGTATTGGCTACGACGGCATCAGAAAAAGGTCAACAAACGGATGCTAAAACCCTAATTACCAATGTGGCTACGCCGATGATCGGCGAGGAAAAAACACCATCGGCAGCGGTTACAAAAGAAGATATGCAAAATCAAGGGTTGCAAGGTGACCAGAATGCTCAAGTGGCTACTTCTACAAAACACAGTGACGTGGTGGTGAAAAGCACGGATCTCGATCCTTTGCTGCAAGCCAGCGCCGAGAAAATTAATAACTTGTTAGTAAAACTTGCTGAAAAAGTGTTACCGGAAGCAACATCGGAAGTTAAACATAATTTTGTCGCTAGTTTAAAGGTCGGCTTAGAAGAGATGCGAACGCAATTACAACAAGGTCATGAGCCAGGGATAGATTTACAATCATTGGTTAGTAAAACCGTTGGCGACATAAGCGCAAAGAATAGCGGTGATCAATCGTTATCCCAACAACGTCAAACACCCCTGTTTGATATAGCACAATTGCTATCACCCTCAAGTCAGGCTAATCACGCGGCATTAGCGAGTGCGGAGTTGAATACTTATCATGATGGGCTGATTAATAGTGTGGAAGCCAACAAATTAGCCCAAGGTACGTCATTAGACAAGCTGGATAAAGCCGCAGTGGTCTTGCAAAAAGCGGAAGGTTTAAAACAGGTGATTGATAAAGTACAGCTGATGGTCAATCAAAAAACCTTGGTTGCCGATATTCGTCTTGACCCACCCGAACTGGGTTCCATGCAAATTCGTTTGCATATGAGTAATGAGCAGGCCAGTGTCAGTTTTGTGGTGCAATCACAACAAGCTCGTGATGCATTGGATCAAAGTGCGCCGAAGTTAAAAGAGATGTTGGCTGAACGGGGTATTGAGTTAGGGCAATCTTCAGTTAGACAAGATAAAGGCAAAAACGGTGACGCTGAGCAGCAAGGGCAGCAACAGGGACAGCTCGCTCAGCAGCCAGAAGAGCAGGCCGAAGGGGTCATTAGTCAACAGCTAAATGTGGTTAATGGTGCGGTGTCGGGCATTGACTTTTTTGTCTAAAATTAGCAACGCTGTTATTTATCTGAGGTTTTCATTGCCAATCAGGGACAGTGTTACCGATAATGTGGCAAACACAAACAGGATTAGTTAAAGGAACTCAGCATGGCGGCAGAAGAACTTAAAATTGAGGAAGGCGGCAAGAAGAAAAAAATGATGCTGATTATCATCATCGCGGTGGTGTTATTAGTGGGCGGTGGTGGTGCTGCGTTTTTCTTAATGGGCGGCGATGATGCCGGCATGTCAGCAGAGGGAAGCATGGCTGAAGGTGGTGGGACCGCAGAACCCGCTCCCCCGCCCACAGGCATGGCGTTATATGTACCGATGCCAAGGCCTTTTACCTTTAACGTTCCCGGTATAGGCCGTGATCGTTTAGTACAAATTAAAGTACAATTAATGGTGCGCGGCATTGAAAATGAAGACGAAGCAAAATTGCATGTGCCACTCATAGAAGGGGCATTGTTAAAGGTTTTTAGTAGTGCCAATGCCGATGATTTAGTGACCGAAGCGGGTAAATCCGCGTTGAAAGATCAGGCAGTACGCGAAGTACGTGGAGCGATGAAAAATGTCGCTGGTCGTGAAGTGGTAGAGCAAGTGTTATTTACCGGTTTTGTTATGCAATAACCACATGGTCGTCTTCGGCGACTGCAAAGAACTAAGCGAGAATGTTGAGTGAGCGATTTATTATCACAAGACGAGATTGACGCGCTACTCCATGGCGTCGACGACGTAGAAGAGGAAGAGGTCGAAACGGCCATTGACGATGGTTCTGCCATCGAATATGACTTTTCTTCTCAAGATCGTATTGTGCGAGGTCGGATGCCGACCTTGGAAATTGTTAATGAGCGATTTGCACGGCACATGCGCGTGAGCTTGTTCAATATGATGCGTCGCAGCGCTGAAGTCTCTATTAACGGTATCCAAATGATTAAATTTGGTGAGTACATTCATACCTTGTTTGTGCCCACCAGTTTGAATATGGTGCGTTTCCGTCCATTAAAAGGCACGGGCCTGATCACCATGGAAGCCCGCTTGGTGTTTATTTTGGTGGATAACTTTTTTGGTGGTGATGGTCGCTATCACGCGAAAATTGAAGGGCGAGAATTTACCCCCACCGAACGCCGTATTATCCAAATGTTGCTGAAACTTATTTTTGAAGATTACAAAGAGGCATGGTCGCCGGTGATGGACGTGTCCTTCGAATATTTAGATTCGGAAGTGAACCCGGCCATGGCGAATATTGTTAATCCTACCGAAGTGGTAGTGATCAGCTCGTTTCATATTGAGCTCGACGGTGGTGGTGGTGATTTTCACGTAGCCTTACCTTATTCGATGTTAGAGCCCATACGCGAGCTGTTAGATGCTGGTGTGCAAAGTGATAAAGAAGACACCGATTTGCGTTGGAGCAAGGCCTTACGCGATGAAATAATGGATGTGAAGGTAGAAGCGTCAGCCGAATTGTTGGAGTTTGAGTTACCTTTAAGCAAAGTAATGGATTTCAAAGCCGGTGACGTTATTCCCATTGAAATGCCAGAACACGTAGTGTTGTCTATTGAGGATTTACCGACGTTCAGAACTAAATTAGGTCGTTCGCGGGATAATATAGCATTACAAATTACCGAAAAAATTAAGCGTCCGGTGTCGGTTAAATCGGAATTGCAATTATTAACCAGAGGCGGGCGCCGTATTGATAGCGACGCTGAACTCCAAGTACTTGAAGACGATTTGGACGAAATTTAACAACAGGTTGTGAGGTAGCATATGAGCACCGAAGAAAATGAAGAAGGATTGGATGACTGGGCTGCGGCTATGGCAGAACAGGCAGACTCAGAGGCCGAAGACGTAGGTGCCGAAGACGGCGATGGTGTGCAGGTTGCTGAGCTCGACGAGTTGCAAGAATCGGCGGATATTACTGTTGAAGAAAAACGTAAACTCGACTCGATTCTAGATATACCGGTAACCATTTCGATGGAAGTTGGACGAAGTCATATTAGCATTCGTAACCTATTGCAATTAAACCAAGGATCAGTGGTGGAGTTGGATAGGGTCGCGGGTGAGCCATTAGATGTTTTAATTAATGGCACGTTGATTGCTCATGGAGAAGTAGTAGTCGTCAACGATAAATTTGGTATTCGCCTAACTGATGTTATTAGTCAAATCGAAAGAATCAAAAAACTTCGCTAGAAAATTAGCCCAGCCCTTCATGGGCGGGGCTTTGTTACTTTCTCTTCCCTGTTACGCACAATCTTCTTCCGCACCTGATGCGGCATCCTATGTGTCAATTTTACTGTCATTAATTGTAGTGCTGGCGATTATTTTTTCGCTGGGCTACCTAATGCGTCGGTTTAATGTCACTCAAACGGGTACCTCACAAATGAAGCTGGTGTCATCGATGATGGTCGGTACTCGTGAGCGGGTCATGCTGATACAAGTCGGTGAAGAACAACATTTAGTAGGGGTAACTGGGCAAAATATTAATCACTTGGCAAAGATGGCAACCAACCTGCAAGTGGAAAAAGCCAACGAAACCTTTAAAGATAAATTGCAGCAAATCATGCAAAAACCCAAGGATAGCGCTGATGAATAAACTTCTGTGGTGCTTACTTATCCTCGGAGTGGGTTTGTTGTTGCCCTCGGATGCATTAGCCGCACCCGGTATTCAGGCGTTAACAGTTACCACTAACCCAGACGGTACTCAAGATTACACCATGACGCTGCAAGTGCTGGCTATCATGACCGCCTTAAGCTTATTGCCTGCCTTTATCATGATGATGACTTCGTTTACACGGATCATTGTGGTGTTGTCAATTTTGCGTCAGGCCATTGGTTTACAACAATCACCGTCGAATCAAATCCTCATCGGCGTGTCGCTATTTTTAAGTTTTTTTATTATGGCGCCGGTATTTGAGAAAATTAACGAGCAGGCGTTGCAGCCTTATCTGGAAGAACAGATCACCTCTATCCAAGCCTACGAATTAGCTAAAGCACCATTGAAGGCCTTTATGTTGTCGCAAACCCGCTTAAAAGATCTCGAAACCTTTGTGGACATCAGTGGTAACAGCGGCAAAATCCAAGAGCCGGAAGACGTCCCCATGAATGTGTTAATACCGGCTTTTGTTACTAGTGAGTTGAAAACCGCGTTTCAGATTGGCTTTATGTTGTTTATCCCGTTCCTGATATTAGATTTGGTGGTGGCCTCGGTATTGATGGCCATGGGTATGATGATGTTATCGCCAATGATTGTGTCGCTGCCATTTAAGTTAATGCTATTTGTGATGGTCGATGGCTGGAACTTGATCTTTGGTACCCTCGTTAACAGTTTTGGGATGTAACTCATGAGTCCAGAGGTATTTGTTGATGTGCTACGTGAAGCGCTGATGATGGTGATTATCCTAGTGTCGGCGATCATTCTACCTAGCCTATTTGTAGGCTTGGCAGTGTCAATATTCCAAGCGGCCACTTCGATTAACGAACAAACCATTAACTTTTTACCGCGCCTGATTGTGACTCTACTGGCCCTGAGCTGGGGAGGCCATTGGTTGGTGGGTAAATTAATGGACTTCACCTTTACCATGATTGCACGAATACCCGAGGTGGTAGGCTAACAATGCCGGTGCTGGCCGATACCATTACCCAATATATGGCAGATCTATTACTGCCATTTATGCGGGTTTCTGGGATGTTTGCCTCCATGGTTGGCATTAGCGCCAAAACTATTCCACCGCCAGTTAAAGTACTGCTGACGTTATTGCTTACTACTGCCATCATGCCATTAATACCGCCGGTGCCGGTTGAACAAGTGTTCTCGGTTGGCACCTTTGTGATTGTTATTCAACAACTGGTCATTGGCGTCGGTATTGGTTTTATATCGATGATGGTGCTGAATACTTTTGTGTTATCGGGTCAAATTGTCGCCATGCAAACTGGTTTAGGTTTTGCGTCAATCGTAGATCCTGTCAATGGCATTAACGTACCGGCAGTGGGTCAATTTTACTTAATTCTCGCCACATTATTGTTTTGGGCCTTTGATGGCCATTTGGCGATGATCCGTATGATCGTCATGAGCTTTGAAGCGTTCCCGGTGGGAGCAGGATGGTGGAACCCCGAAAATTTCCGAACTATTGCGGTATGGGGTTCTTGGATGTTTATTGCCGCCGTAACGGTGTCGTTGGCACCCATAGTGTCGTTGCTGATCATCAACCTGGCTTTTGGTGTGATGACCAAGGCGGCGCCCCAGTTGAATGTATTTACCATTGGTTTCTCGATTGCGCAGATTGTTGGCTTGATCATTATTTGGCTAACGATGGACAATTTTACCGTGCATTTTGAAATGCAATGGGAAAGGGCGCTGCAATTAATGTGTGATTTGTTGATGGTGTGTGCATGATGCCAATTCAGAATCGGGGGATGATGCATGTCTGATGCTAATGAAAAGACCGAAGACCCCACATCCAAGAAAAAATCCTCCGCCCTTAAAAAAGGGCAGATTGCTCGATCTCGCGAGCTGGCGACGACCTTAGTGTTAATTGGTAGCGCCACCGCGTTATTGTTTGTGGGTAAAGATATTGGTATGGCGTTGTATCGGGTTATGCAGCGTGCCTTCACCCTTTCTCGTGAAGAAACCTATGATTTTAGTCACGGTTTTCAATTGTTAGATCACACCATCAGCCAAGTGGCTGGGCCGGTATTGTTTTACATGATGATAGTGTTGATTGCCGGAGTGTATGGTAACACTGCCTTGGGGGGCTATAACTTTGCCATTGACTCCGCAGCACCTAAAGCCAGTAAACTTAATCCGCTCAAAGGCTTAAAACGCATGTTTGGCATTAACGGTATTGTTGAGCTTTTAAAGGCTTTAGCCAAGTTTGTGGTGGTGGCATTTACTACCTATTTTGTGCTGAAAATGTTTATGGATGAAGCTTTACATTTGGATATGGAACTGTATCCATTGAACATGATCCATGCTTTAGAATTACTAGCATGGGCGTTTTTAATCATTTGCTGTTCGATGATCCCCATTGCTATTTTTGATGTTCCTTATCAAAAATTTAAGCATGAAAAAGAATTGAAAATGAGTAAGCAAGAGGTCAAAGACGAGCGTAAAAACGCTGAAGGTGACCCTCAGGTTAAAAGTCGTATTCGTAAGTTACAATTCCAAGCCGCCGCTAAGCGGATGATGAAAGCCGTACCGACCGCGGATGTCATCGTCACCAACCCGACCCATTTCTCGGTGGCACTGACTTACGATCAAGAAGGTAACCGTGCGCCGATAGTGGTCGCCAAAGGCCAAGATGAAATGGCGATGCATATTCGTAAAATTGCTAGCGCCCATGGCGTACCGCTAGTGGCATCGCCGATGCTGGCTCGGGCCATTTATTATTCTACCGAGCTCGACCAATCCATCCCAGACAAGTTGTTTATGGCAGTGGCGCAAGTGTTGGCTTATGTATATCAATTAAAAGCATGGCATGGTGGTAAAGGACGTAAACCGGCACCGCTGAAGAAAGACTTACCGATACCACCAGAACTTAGGCGCTAAGCTTCGCTGGCGTTAGCACACTGTTTGTCATTACCGCGAAGGCGGTAATCAAGAAATGTATTGGCTGCGTTAACTGTCTGCCATGAGCGAATTGCGGTCTTTCAGTAGTCACTTAGCAGTAGTCGGCTTCTAGAAAAAAACAGTCATTCGCAAGGAAACAAATAAACCATCGGTAGTTATGCGTTAATAGTAGTTAACGATTACAACCGAAACATTAGAGTCAATTCATGAGCAAGTGGGTAAATGTATTCAGAAAGCCTGTAACTAATTTTGTGTAACTGCCTATCACAACATACTCTAGTAAGAGTTAAGGATAGGTAGATGCAAATGAACAAAAAAGAATTAGAAGCTTTCGCCAAAGAAGCGGCCAAAGGCA
>JAUHQD010000027.1 GCA_030418115.1 Alteromonadaceae bacterium BrNp21-10
ATCGCAGTACAACTCAACTAAATTCTTCATGCCTGTTCCTTGTTGATTGAACCTTTCTTGGTCGAAAGATCCGATCTTGGAACAGGCATTTAGTTCAATTTCTTAAACCGAGCTGAGGTTAATCAATGCTCCCCTATAGGTTGAGGATTATTCTTTAGCGATGTACTTGCTAACGGTATTCAAGAAACTATTTTAATAAGGCCTATTCGTATAGGTATTGACCTTTGATGCCCAACACGGCCTAAACCTGCTTTTTAATTTATTCGAATTCACGTACCCTGCAGCAATAATCACAGTAGTAAAGCAGGTCAGCAACTATGACAACCTATTCTGGCAATATCCGTAAGATGCGCGTTAGTGTCGATGATGAGCATATAGCCCAATATCAATTACCTATCGGTGAGCAAAATATTGGCATGAATTCACTAATTGGCACCGAAATTCAGGTGCAGTACCAAGGTGAAATTCATTGTCATCATTGCCTTAAAAAAACTAAGAAGAGCTTTAATCAAGGCTATTGTTACCGCTGTTTTATCAGCCTTGCCCAATGTGATAGTTGTATTATTAAGCCGGAACTTTGTCATTATCACTTAGGGACTTGCCGTGAACCTCAATGGGGGGAAGCTAACTGTTTGTCGGATCATTATGTGTATTTGTCCAATACCGGCAATATTAAAGTGGGTATTACTCGTCACGTTAGCGACAACGTATCCAGCCGCTGGATTGACCAAGGAGCCACCCAAGCCATTGCGTTAATGCGGGTACAGAATCGCTTAACCAGCGGTTTAGTCGAAACCGCGTTTAAACAACATATTGGTGATAAAACCAATTGGCGCACTATGCTTAAAGCCTGCCCTGAAGACCAAGACTTACTCAGCTTAAAAGCTCAGTTACTAGAAAAAGTGCAACCCGAATTAGATGAGATTCGTCAACAACACGGCCTGCAAGCCATCAATATTATTGACAGCCCAGCAGTAGCTATTCATTACCCCGTAACGAGCTACCCTGAAAAAGTGAAATCTATTAACTTGGATAAAGAAGGCGAGTTTTCCGGCACCTTAAACGGCATTAAAGGCCAATACTGGTTATTGGATGGCGACCGCGTTATCAACATGCGTAAATACGCGGGTTATTTTTTACAGATTGATACCGAAAGTTAGTAAGACCTTTACTCAGCTGTATTCAAGATAATCTACACAAACGATGCTACTGCCCTTAAGAAATGTTACGCAGAACATTCGGCATCGTGTCTTCTAAATCGACCTGCTGACCTTTTAGGGTAATTTGTGGATGATAGGCTTGCACTTGATCTCGCCCACGTTCCTTGGCTGAATACAAGGCGGTATCGGCTTCACGGATCAATTGCCCTAAGCTTTTATCCGGCTGGTTATTGTAGTCCAATTCACTGTTTTTATTTTTACTGGCAATGCCAATACTGACAGTGACTTGTGGCACTTGCTCAATATTGTGTTTGTCTGCCAAGGTCATTTGTTGGCATAAGCGGTCGGCCAATAATAACGCTGCTTCTTCGTTGGTATGGGGCAAAATTAATAAGAATTCTTCACCACCGATACGCCCGACAAAATCGGATTTTCTGACGGTGGCACAACAAATATCAGCCACAAATTGGATCACGCGGTCGCCCATATCATGTCCATAGGTATCATTGATGGCTTTAAAACTGTCGATATCCAGCATCAATACACTCACCGCATGCTGATAACGGTCACTGGTTATTAGTGCCTGTTCACCTAATGTCATAATACTACGACGATTATGTAAGTTGGTCAGCGGATCACGGCTGGCAAGTACTTTATTCTTAATATATAAGCGGTAAATAATGCCGCATAACGCCAAGAAGAAAACCAACACTAACGACAATATAATTAACACCCACGTTTGCTGCTGTTGTTGCTGCTGTTTCATTAACAATTGTTCATTTAATAGGGTGTTACGCTCTTCAAATAAATGTGCTTGTTTATCTAACAGCTCACTTTTTAATTGCTCGCGACGTAAATTAAACTGGGCATTCAGGGTGGCAGTTTGCGAGGTAATATCCAGTCTCGCCTTTTTCAATAAAGCCCTTTCGCTAAGATGCATATAATGATAAGCCTGCTGATAATCCTCAGCCTGATCCAACAATCGAGCGTAATTGCCATAAGAATCCCACTGGCCGGATATGTCCTGATGTTGCTCGGCCAAATCGGCCGCCTTTTGACCATATTCTAACGCCAGCGCTATCTGCCCATCCGTTGCCAGCTGACTACTGTAATGTACATAGGCATTGGCAATATCAATGGGGTTGCCTAATTGCTCACGTTTTCCCACCGATTTGGCGATCCACGTTAACGCATTGTCATTGTCCGGCACCTTACTGTAAAAATAAGACTTCAGTAAAAAGGCATTGGCCAAACGGCTTTGATCATGCAAGTCTTCAAACACTTCAATGGCTTGATCTAGTTTACTGAAAGCTTCACTGCGATCACCAACCACATTGATCATCTGCGCTTCATACATTTTTGCTTCTGCTCGATATACCAGCGCTTCTTGCGGGTAAGTGGCATAAGCATTCTGATAATATTCCAACGCTTGTTCGTAATTTTTCAAAGCATAATTAACGTCACCAATAAACACCAAACTACGTGCTTGAATAATCGGCCAATTATTTTTCTCTGCGCGTTTATAAATCTCAGTCAAATCATTCAACGCATCATCATAACGTTGTAAATAGATGCGATTAACGGCTTGATACATCAGTATGAAATTTTTAAGATAGAGGTATTCTTGAGGCTCGGCTACTACATCAAGTTGTTGTAATGACAACAAAAACTGTTCATCCGCTTCACTGTATTTACCTACCAAATACAATTGGATCCCTTGTGACAATAGCCACTGACTTTTGTCATCCACATTAGCTAATTCAAATAGAAGAGTCTGTAAGTTACTCAGTAACGGTTCAAGTAAATCTGCCCGCTGAAATAACATGTACAATTGGGCTTTTTGCAGACTAAGGTCAATAAAAGTGGGATCGGGTGCTGGATGCTCAGTGAGTTGTATATCAAGCCATTGCTGAGACTGTTCGAAATCGGACTGAAATTGCATTAATCCGTGCTTAGAAAACTCAAGCGCAGCAACCTGGTGAATCATTGAGAACAACATCAGAACGATTAAAATTCGTTTTACCCAGCTCATTACAACATCCTGTCAGTATATTTTATTATACGTTCAATCTGATTGACCACTGCGCCCCTGCGCAAAACCAACAAAAATTCGAACTTGTACAAATATACTACGGAATAACAACACGTTAGTCATGTACTAAAAAACAATCAATTTCTATAGCCGCATAATTAAATAACAAGACCACGGCATATCCCCCTCTACATAAGCAACTACTTTGCTCGACTTTTGAGCGTCCAGCCTGTATAGTGCGCGCCCTTTTGTGTAAGCCTTCTGTTTGCCTAGGGCATGTTAATTTTTACGGTTCTAACGTTGTTCAATCTAAACGTTTTTAATCGCAAAACCACGCCCTCACCGCTGCAATTGTTTAACACCCATTAATTTCAGGAAGACTAACATGATCTCCACCGCCAACATCACCATGCAATTTGGCGCCAAGCCGTTGTTTGAAAACATCTCAGCCAAATTTGGCCACGGCCATCGCTATGGGCTTATTGGTGCCAACGGTTGTGGCAAATCCACTTTTATGAAGATCCTCAGTGGTGAATTAACGCCAAGTTCAGGCAACGTATCCATCAGCCCAGGTGAAACTCTAGGCGTGTTGAGTCAAGATCAGTTTGCCTTTGAACACCATAGTGTTATCGATGCGGTAATAATGGGTGATGTGCAACTGTGGAAGGTCAAACAAGAGCGCGACCGTATTTATGCCATGCCCGAAATGTCTGATGAAGATGGTATGCGTGTCGCAGATTTGGAAACCGAATTCGCCGAAATGGATGGTTACACCGCTGAAAGTCGTGCTGGTGATATCTTACTCGAAGCGGGTATTGATGAATCCTTACATTTTGGCTTGATGAGCGAAGTCGCTCCCGGTTGGAAGTTACGGGTGTTATTAGCGCAAGCGCTATTCGCTAATCCAGATATTTTATTGTTAGACGAGCCCACCAACAACTTGGATATCCACACCATCAGTTGGCTTGAAGAAGTTCTCAATCAACGTAAATGCACGATGATTATTATTTCCCATGATCGCCATTTCTTAAACGCGGTTTGTACCCATATGGCCGATATCGACTATGGTGAGTTGCGGGTTTATCCAGGTAATTATGAAGCCTTTATGGCAGCTTCTTCGTTAATACAGGAACAACTATTAACCGAGAATGCCAAGAAGAGTGCCGAAATCGACGAACTACAAAGTTTTGTTAACCGCTTTTCGGCTAACGCTTCTAAAGCAAAACAAGCGTCTTCTCGTGCCAAGCGCATGGAAAAAATTACTTTAGACGAAGTGAAATCTTCCAGCCGCCGTACGCCGTCGTTACAGTTCAAACAGTCTAAAAAATTATTCAGACAAGCACTTATTCTAGAAAACCTATCCCATGGTTTTGAAGGCGAAACCCTTTTTAACGGTGGTGAATTAATTCTAGAAGCCGGTGCCCGCCTTGCGGTTATTGGTGAAAACGGTGCGGGTAAAACGACCTTCTTACGTTGTTTAATTAATGAATTACAAGCCAATCAAGGACTGATCAAATGGTCTGAAAATTCCCTCATTGGTTATTGTCCGCAAGATAGCACTACCGAATTTAATAAAGACATCACGCTGTTCGATTGGATGTCAAAATGGCGCACCAAAAAACATGATGATTTAGCCGTGCGTGGCATGTTAGGCCGTTTATTGTTTACCGCTGATGACTTTAACAAAAAGGTGAATGTGTGCTCAGGTGGTGAGAAAAATCGTCTATTGTTTGGCAAATTAATGATGATGGACACTAACGTGTTAATTATGGATGAGCCTACCAACCACATGGATATGGAAGCCATTGAAGCGTTGAATGTGGCCCTCGCGGATTACGACGGCACTTTGATTTTTGTTAGTCACGACCGTGAATTTGTATCATCACTAGCGACGCGCGTAGTAGAGATCCAAAACAAGAAAATCATCGATTTCCAAGGTACCTATGATGAATACCTTGCAAGCCAACAAGAACATTTAAAAGTCGCCAACGGCTAGTTGACGACAAGTTCGATGTTAAACTTAGCAAATTAACAGCGCCAAATTAATGCAATTTTAGTTTGGCGCTGACTAAGTTCCCCACCTTACGGCTAAGCATCACTAACATCCCTTTTAACCAGCCATGTACGGCCAACTGGTGCATGCTGTAAAGCGATACATAAACCAAACGCGCTAATTTACCTTCAATAAACATACTGCGATTTGATAGGTTACCCATCAAGCTTCCTACAGTAGAGTATTTACTTAAGTGGATTAACGAACCGTAATCGCTGTATGCAAAATCCGTCAGGGGAACGCCCTGAATACCATTAACTATGTTTTTGTACACAGTACTGGCCATTTGATGAGCCGATTGCGCACGGGGTGGCACCCAATTACCATTGGGCAGCATACAAGCACAACAATCCCCTAATACATAAATACGTTGGTCACTTTTGCTTTGCAAATAGCTATTCACCAGAATTTGCTGAGCACGATTGGTTTCAAATAAATCCAAGTCTTTAATAAAGTCTGGCGCTTTAACGCCGGCAGACCAGACCATTAGATCCGCTTCTATCAATCTGTCATCGCTAGTAACAAAACCACCCGCTTCAGCTCGAATAACTTTAGTGTTTTCTAACAACTGCACGCCGAGTTTTTCTAAAGCGCTTTTTGCCGAGTTGGCAATGCGCTCTGGCAGTGCCGGTAATATTCGCGGGCCGGCTTCAATAATCGAAACCTGTAAACGCTCAGCGGACATGGTCGGCATACCGTAGGCCCGTGATAAATTAGCCACATGATGTAATTGCGCCGCCAATTCGGTACCGGTAGCACCGGCCCCTACTATGGATATTTTTAAATGATGCTGTTCTGGGCCCGGCTGATTGACTTTAAGCAGTTGATTAAGCAAAGCGCGATGGAATCGTTCTGCTTGGGCTAAGGAATCTAAGAAATAACTGTGCTCTTTTACCCCTGGAGTGCCGAAATCATTACTGACACTGCCAATGGCTAACACCAAAATATCGTAAGCTAATTGCCGTTCTGGCAGAATCTGCTGACCTTCATCATCATCCAGTGCGGCCAAGGTAATATGCTGTTTTTGCGCATCCATTCCAATAAAAGTCCCTTGTTGGAACTCATACTTATTGCGACTGGCGTGCATGCGATAATCAATACCATCAGAGCTTTTGTTGATTACTCCTGCGGCCACTTCATGCAATAACGGCTTCCACACATGGGTGCGAACCTTGTCGACTAATATCACCTCCACATGGGAATGTTTACGGCAAAATCGACTTAACTTGGTCACAAGCTCTAATCCACCTGCGCCTCCACCAACTACTACGACTCGTTGCATTTTTTATCCCACTCTAAAATTAAAAAATCGGTGCCGTTGCGTATTTGGCTATGGGATGATTATCACTTATTTTACTTTTTCAGTCACCTATCAGGCTACCCTAAGATATTGGCGACTATTCCTTATTGCGTAGAAGCCCAGCTCTAGAATTAACCCGCCTCCCTTCAATTTTAAACAAAAAAACTTTATAAATTCTGCTGTATCGCAATCACTCTGCGCCGTGATGATTAACATATCAATTATCTATTAGTCACTGTCTATTATTTCTCTTATGATAGATTTATCAGTCACTACCAAGGTTCAGCTTGCGCTATAGCGAAAGATAAAGAACTAGGTGAATACAGGGAGCAATGAGTGCAAGCGATTATTTCTATATCCAACCTGAACAAAGTTTATGACTCAGGTTTTCAAGCATTAAAGAACATCAACTTAGAGATCAAAAAAGGTGAGATATTTGCCCTGCTCGGCCCTAATGGCGCTGGCAAAACCACCTTAATCAGCACTATTTGCGGCATTGTTAATCCCAGTGATGGCCTGATTACCGCGGCGGGTCACAATGTGGTCAGCGACTTTCGTGCAGCCCGCGCACAGATAGGTTTAGTGCCTCAGGAAATCAGCACCGACGCTTTCGAGACCGTGGAAAATACCGTTACCTTCAGTCGCGGCTTATTCGGTAAGCCTGCCAATCCTGCCTATATTGAAAAAATACTCAAACAATTATCCCTGTGGGATAAACGTCATTCAAAAATTATGGCGTTATCTGGCGGCATGAAGCGCCGAGTAATGATTGCTAAAGCTCTTTCCCATGAGCCGACTATTTTATTTTTGGACGAACCGACCGCGGGCGTCGATGTTGAATTACGTCGGGACATGTGGGAAATGGTGCGCGAACTGCGTGAGCTAGGCGCAACCATTATTCTTACCACCCATTACATTGAAGAAGCCGAAGAAATGGCCGACCGCATTGGCGTCATCAATAAGGGTGAAATTGTGCTAGTGGAAGAAAAACAGGCGCTGATGCGTAAACTCGGTAAACGTCAGCTTAAGCTGCAACTACAGCAGCCTATAGACGCCATCCCCGAAACATTACAGCATCTGCCACTAGAACTTACCGCCGAAGGTCACGAAATAATTTATAGCTTTGACACCCAGCAGGAACACACCGGTATTGCCGAGCTACTTAAAGAAATGGCGAAACTGGGGATCGACTTTAAAGATCTCAGCTCACATCAAAGTTCACTAGAAGATATATTTGTTAACTTGGTGAGGGATAAATCATGAATTTCTACGCAGTAAAGGCCATTTACAAATTTGAAATGGCGCGCACGATGCGCACCCTAATGCAAAGTATTGCGTCACCGGTGCTATCGACCTCATTGTATTTCATTGTCTTTGGTGCAGCCATTGGCTCGCGTATGGGCGACATTGATGGCATCAGTTACGGGGCGTTTATTATTCCCGGCTTAATGATGCTCGCTCTGTTAAGCGAAAGTATCTCTAATGCTGCCTTTGGGATTTTCTTCCCAAAATTTTCCGGCACCATTTATGAGGTACTCTCCGCGCCAGTTTCCCATGTAGAAATTGTGATGGGCTATGTGGGTGCAGCGGCCAGTAAGTCCATAGTGTTAGGCATACTGATCATGATCACCGCCCGCTTTTTTGTGGATTACGAAATCATGCATCCATTGTGGATGATCTCGTTTTTAGTTCTTACTGCAATCACCTTTAGCTTGTTTGGCTTTATTCTGGGGATCATGTCGAATAATTTTCAGCAGCTACAAGTAGTGCCATTACTGGTTATCACGCCATTGACCTTTTTAGGAGGCAGTTTTTATTCCATCAGTATGCTGCCACCCCTATGGCAAAAAATTACTCTATTTAATCCGGTAGTGTATTTGATCAGTGGTTTTCGTTGGAGTTTTTACGGAGTGGCCGATGTGCACATTGGCGTGAGCGTGGGTATGACCATACTGTTTATGCTGGTATGCCTGACGATCATTTGGTGGATATTTAAAACCGGTTACAGATTAAGACAATAATTAACGGTTTGTCATGATGCCGCTGGCCTTGTTAAGGTTAAGGCTAGCGCTATCGCTTAAAAAGAGCATGTACTGTAAAGACCAAAATCAACAGTAACCCGGCAAAAATATGCGTAAAGGCTAAACCTAATTGTGTCGATGCTTCACCTGCGTAGTACAAACCAACGGCGGTAGCGCCTAAGGTTAAAAATAACAACGCATTCGTCAGCCCAGTAACTTTATGCTTTGATTTACGCCAATTTCCGCGCATATGCACCTGCCAAAGCGCACCAACCATAATACTCATCAGCCAACCACTTAGGGCATGAGTGGCGGCAACGTTGCCCCACATTGCCCCAGGCAAACGCCAATCGACAGACCAATCCAGTTTAAATTCAAGGGTGCTAGGCAACATCAATAACCCACTGAGCACCATACACAACATGATCAGCATTAAACTCGGATAGAAAAAAGCGGGATAGCCTTTAATACGTGACATTCAAACCTCGAAACTCTTTACACTAGTGCAGCTTTAAAACCCATTGCGGTAGCTTGGCGCTGGTTTAATGGTGTCGCGGCTAACACTTTAGTCAATGCATCGCAGCGCCACGCGCATGATGCCATAACTGATAGGCTATCGTCTTGCCGATTTTCAGTCCCAAGGGCATTTTCAGGCAAGATCAATAGTGCCGGGTGGTCAGAATCATATTCAAGACTCAATCTAGAAGTAGCCAATGCCGCATTATGCAAAGTGACTTTTCGGCGTATGGTATCAGCTCCCAGATAAACTGCCATGTGAGTGTGACCAAAATGGCGTAGATCACCTCCGGCATTCACCCACCCCGACATCACACCTACCTGCTTTAGCTGTGCAACGGCCATATCCACCGCATAACCTTTGCCGATGCCGTCTAAGGTTAATAATAGCGGTTTGTTGAGCTTGACCTTGCCGTGCTTTATTTGAATATCCTTTGCGCTACCCATACTTTTGACCTCATGGTCGAAAAGCCGAGGAAGCCCGCCCCGAGCAACCATTTCACCACCTACAGTACAATTGAATTTATCAGAGGAGATTAAGCCAATACGTTTAGCCAGTGTTAACACCCGCAAGGTATCGGCCTGAACCGTATGCCATTGCATTGGCTGCTGATTAATTTGGTTTAATTCGCTATTAATGTCATGAAAACTGAGGAGTTGCTGGATATGTGCAATACGTTGAAACGCCGATTGAGTTGCTTGATACAAAAAATCAGCATCATCATCAGGCTGAGAAAAAATACCCACTTCAACAAAAGTGCCTAATAGCGGTTGTTTACGCCGAAAAGGCTGGGTCATTATAACTTGGCGAGCGCCATTTGATGAATAACCAATAAACGTTTAACGCCATCGGTTAGATTACGGCAGCTAAGTGTTGCTCCGCTAATATTCTGTATATCCTCATCTAGTGCGAACTCTTCATTAACCTGTTTACCCACAAACTGATCACGCCAGTTTTGTCTGCGCACTTCACTACCATGAGTTTCACGATAACTCATGATTTCAAGGCCTATTACTTTGCCTTGCATATCAATTGCTAGTCCATAGGTAATGTATTCATGTTTACCGACTACATCATCCACGATAAACCAGCCAATCTGTTCGCCATTAGCTTGAGCTTTCCATACCGGCTGTTTGTCATGTCGTTGACGTACACCAGCAAGATCCTTGATTTTATCTTTGTCATCATCACTGAATTCAATGTCATTGACTAAAAATTGCTGAGCACTAGGGAATAACATTTTTTGTGCTTCGGCAATGGTGAAATAATCAACGGCATAAGCCGGTACCGACAACGCTGCGACAGGAAACCACAGTAAACTATTACGAAAATCGACAGACAAAATTACCTCACTTATTGCTAAAGCAGTCTAGGGCGTGTGACGATGTAAGCAACACGCCCTAACGCTTAAAATTTAAAAGTTAAACCCGACCATGAATGTTAATTCTTGCTTGGTTTTTTCAATTAAATGCAAACTGTTATCAGGTTGGTTTTCATATTGCTCACCACCACCTTCAATCTGCTTAAGCCAAGCTAATGTGGCCCACCACTCTGCAGAACCATAATGTAACGAAGGTCCAGCAAAGATTGACCAGCGCTCTTGACCTACTTCGGTTTCGAATTCAGTTTCATAAAAGGTTTCTACACCGACAAACCATTTAGGTGCCACACGGTAAGATAAACCAGTACCCACTTTAAGTTCGATTTCCATTTCTGGGTCGGTTGGCCAATCAAAGTCTTCTGGTAGATTATCAATTTCAGCACGATCGGCATAAGTCATTTCGACACCGAAATTAGTTGCCCAAATCATTTCGCCTTCCAAGAAGTATTTTTGTAATTGCACGTCGGTTTCTATAGAAAACGTGTCTTTGTCTTGGCCTGAATGGGGGTCTATCCAATCATAATTACCGCTCATGTATACCGACAAACCAATATCGTCTTTGGCTGGGCTTAAAAACATGTATTTACCGGCAACTTCCATACCGGATAGTTTTAATCCAAAATCATTAGCCGATGGCAAATAGCCATCAATAATTAAACCACTTGTATCTAGAGACAACATTTTTAACGCAGCGCTACCGGAAAAACGATTACTGAACCCGTATTCCACTTCGGTAGTAAAATCATAAGCAACGTAATCACCCGTGTCTTTATCAGAGCGGCGATTTACTTTCTGATAAATTTCCATCGCTCCTGCGGGCAAGGTTTCAGCCCCCTTAATAACGCCGAATAGGCTTTCGGAGGCGGAGACGTTTAAACTTACGGTGGCTGCAATAACAACGGTGGTAATAGCGGTAATTTGACGAGCGAACGACATCATGATCTCTTCAGTGTATTCAAAAAAGCGCACTATAACGCCACGCTAAACTAAACACAATCCATTATCATTAACATCTGTATTTGAGATTATATTGAATACCCTATGCGCTCTTATTTGAGGTGCTGACTGTCGCTTTATTAACCTACGTCCAATGCGCTTGTCTCATCCACGGTATAGCCCGGCGCAATGGTCAAATTTTCTGCACCATACAGGGTTTGTTGATTCTGTAACCACAGCTGATATTCGCCGCCTTGCAGGCTGGCGTTTTCGGTACAATCCACATTCCAACGTCGCAACAAATACCCCACCAGTGCCGCTCTCACCTCTAGGGCCAACTTGCCGTTTTCCATGTGGTAATCCATTTCGATTGCGGTAGGAAATATTACGTTTTTTGGATGGGGTACTAATTGTAAGGTCATCATACGATTCCACTGATGATCTTCGCCGGGCTCCTCATAGGTGTTCACCGGTTCTGGCTTGATTGTCACCTTACTAATACGGGTTAAGACAAAATCGCGGAAAGATTCGGATTTGCGATCAAAGGCGCGCACATGCCAGCGTAAACCATTGTCGATAATACTATGGGGCACCATATCGCGATCATTAGAGCCGCTGGTCAGTGAGGTATAGATCACATTCACCGCTTGCTTGTTTAAAATGGCCTGTACTAAGCGTGCGACCACAAAAATATCCGGCACATTCAGTGCAGAAGGCGCTTCCACGGGGAAGTTAATATCACCAATAGCATCAAAGCCATCACTAATATCATTGGCTAGTTTAGTAAGAGTTTTGCGTGGATCATGTTCGAACAGAGGATGGAACGTATTGCCCTGAAAGTAGCGTTTAGCATTAGCATCGTAATAGAGATTATCTGCCGCCAACTCTTTATACATATTGAAGTCCCGCGTTCCAGCGGATAGTCCTACTTCAAATCGCTGCACCAAATCGTTACGGCACAAGTGGCCGCGAAACAGTAAACAAAAATCGATATACGCCAAACGTTGGCGCTGAGCGAAACTAATATCCTTTAATTGCATAATCCACTTTACTTCTTAGTCATCAGAGCGAAGGCATAATATGATTCATAATAAATCGCATGGCAACTGCTATCGATTACTTTTGATCCTAAAAAGTAAATTGACCAGTAAACTACGACGCTCTCGATGCTCTGCGCTGTAGCTTACGTTTAAATAACGTCCAACCGCTGACAAACACCACACCCAAACCTATAGCGGCGAATAACGCCGGTTTGAGGTTATCTAGCGTACTGATAGAGCCAGAGTAAGCCGCTATTATTACGTAAGGAATACTAACTGCACTCCACGCCATTAAAAATCGGCTAAAGGGCATTTTTGTCATGCCCGCTAAACAGGCAGATACTTCCGGCAAAATAGGCATGGCTCGGCTTAATAAAATCATAATGATCCCATGGCGCTGAAAACTCACTACTAACTCTTGCCGTTGTGACTCATTCGGCAACAAGCGCTTTAATATGCGATTGCCGTATCGGCGACTCAACCAATAACCACCACCACCCGCTAGCGTCATGCCAGTGAATGCCGCCATTCCGCCTATAGTTAATCCTAAAAAATAGCCGGATAAAATACACAGGGTTAACGTTGGCACCGCGATAAATAAATCTGCAAATAGTAAAACGACAACCACAGCAACGAGCACACTGTTAGATGTTTGCTGAGCCTGTTGTAACCACTGCTGAAACTGCTCAACACTGAGTACTCCAAAAACTTTTGCCAATATAAAAGTAGAGGCAAACACCAGCGCAATGATCAACGTGACTTTAATGAGTGACTTCATGGGCTAAGGATACCGAACTTGTATGTTGAATTGGCTCTGAGACTCATTGATAGCGACTTTTGATTTTTTGTAGCTTGGTGGGCCGGTGATGCCTATTGTTTGCTTGTTGGTAAAGCCTAAACCTTCAGCGGGGATAATACCGGTCCAGTTCTTGGTAACCTGCCCGTTTTCATCTTCATCATGCAGCACCTTTAACGCCAGCTCATCAAGCTCGGTATTGAAGCTTAATTGTATTTCAGTGGCATCGGCTTTCACGGTTAGAATTTCCAGTGCCAAATCATGTTTTTTTGGAAAACCCTTTTCAGAGAATAGCAACAACATAATATTGCCGCCTTTGCTCGGCTCAATCCCTTGAATATTCACTACTACTTCTTTAGCCATAACGCCCCCTACACTGCTTGCCATCAAAACACTGATGAAAATACTCTTTAGAAAATCGCTCATGCGTTCACCATTATCTTTTTAGCCGTGTTTGGTGCCAGCCTGAGTAACCAACGTAATAATTTCACTTTGCCAATATCCTGCGCACGCACGTCATTACGAATACCGTTGAGCATCTCCTCCACCGCTTGAGCAGCCGATATTTTTTTACTACCACGACCAGCCGTCATCGGTGTGTCCACTAACGGCATAAACGCTTGAGTTACTTTAACCGGCGTACCTTGTAATTGATGGTGTAACGATTGGGAAAAACTGTGCATGGCTGCTTTAGTGGCACAATACACCGCCGACGCCGATTTCGGTGCCAATGCCAGCCCCGTATTCACGTTAACAATGCGCCCTTCACTAGATTGTTGTAACAGCGGCAACAAGCCGTGAGTTAATAAACACACAGCAGTAAAATTGGTATTTATTTCTATGGCAATGGTTGCTGGGTCAAAATCCTTATCGATAAACTTTGCAGGGTATTGAATTGCCGCATTATTGATCAGCATATCTATATGGCTGTAGCGCGCCGCTATCCGCGATATACACTCCAGCACTTCATTAATCTGGGATAAGTCACAACAATAAGTCGTTACACCTGCATACTGAGCTTCAAGATCATCCAGCTTGTGTTGATCACGAGCTATCACTATGACTTCATTGTCTCCCTCCAACGCTTTAACCACCTCTAAACCAATGCCGGAGGTGCCACCTGTGATTACAATACGTTTATGTTTCAATTCCATCTTCCAAACCTTTCGTTGAGTTTAACTGCATAACACCGCACACTTATTAGACTGCAAATATTAAGTAACCAAAGACCAATCAGCATTAACCTGGGTTAACACCGATGAAGATTAAAGATTTAGTTAAGCAACACGGAAGCTTAGTGAGCTATGCCAAAGGTGAGCATGTTTTTCGACAAGGCGATAATGATGAGTTTTTGTATTTTATTCAGTCCGGCTTTTTAAAAGCCTATTACCTGAGCATGGATGGCAAAGAGCAGGTTAAATCCTTTCTGTCGCCGAATTCGGTTATTGGCAGTTTGTTGTCCTGCTATAGCAAGCAACATTGTTCATTTAGTTTGTTATGTTTAGAGCAAGCAAGCTTGGTAAAAATCCCCTTCGATTTATTACATAATTTGAGCCAACAGGACATCACCCTCGCCAACGAGCTACAGCATTACCTATTAATGCTGGCCATGAAAAAAGAAAAGCGGGAATATGAATTGTTATGTCTGCCCGCCGAACAACGTTATCGCCAGCTTCAAGCCGAGATGCCCGAGTTATTTAACCAAGTCACCCAAAAAGATATCGCCCACTATTTAGGGATTACTAATGTGGCATTGAGCCGGATAAAAAAAAGACTACATGCAAACATCCCTTAGCCTTAAACAACCAAGACACCACAAAGTTCGCATTAAACTTCTTAACTAACGTTTGCGCTAAGAATTATTCACATCAACGCCATTACAATTCACAGCCGATTTACATACAACGCTTATTTTTGCCAGCCGTATATCAGGGTATGTTTTTGCATACCCGTTAATCCGTAAACTGACTTGTGCTGTCTGTTTTATAACCATATGATGCGCACCCTAACCGAATACAATGACCAAAAATCAAACTGCATCGCAATGAAAACAATGACTTACAACAACTTTTTCCAACATTCACTTAAGCAGTTTAAGTATTTGCTATTGGTTGTATTGGCATTTTATTGTTTTCCAGCATTGTCCAATAACTTTGCCCCCTCAGTGGTATCAAAATTAAGCAGCACACAAATTGTCCGAGGTCTTGATTTTAAAGCTCACAAGCCAACAGGTTTAAGCAAACTGGAATCCGGCAAATTTATCGGTTACTCCCATAAGATAGGTAACAACAATGTGCTGGATTTTTCATTAAACACCTATGTATACACGGATGAGTCTAATGATGCGCTGGAATGGGTTATCGGTGTTGAGCATGAATTATTAGTCGTCAACTTCTGTAACAATCAGGCAACCAATAATAAGTATATTGAAGTAATGTCACGCTATCCGCTAAACAACGAGATAAGCATTAACGGCTATATGAGCAATAACAATGATGGTTATCTTACCCGACAAGACTACGCTGTGGCTGTAACCTACTCCCATGCCAATACATTGGAAATAGCCGCAGGCTACTCCGACCGCGAAACCCACGCACAACTTACCGACGGTAATCTTTTTGTGAATGTGGTCGGGCGATTTTAAATCACTATTGAATTATTAACCTCTGCTATAACGCCATTAGGGCTGTGACATTTTTTGCTCGATGGTTAACACATTAAACTCTGCTGGCCGCAGCATTGACACACCTAGCTGAACAATTAAACGGCCTTGATTAATGTCAGCGCTGGTCATGGTTTCATTTAAACCAACTTTAATAAAGTAGGCATGTTCTGGTTTCGCGCCAGCTAACACCCCTGCCCCCTGTCGCCACAATGCCAGTAAACAATCTTTGTGGTGGCGCCTAATGCGGACAATATCTTCGGTGATCATCATTAATCAATTTCGACTTAGTGCCTCTAAGTAACCTGAATCCTGCTTAAGAAATTGAACTAAATGCCTGTTCCAAGATCCGATCTTTCGACTAAAAGAGATCAATCTATAAAGGAACAGGCATGAGTAAATTAGTTGAGTTGTTTTGTG
>JAUHQD010000028.1 GCA_030418115.1 Alteromonadaceae bacterium BrNp21-10
TTAGCTGCATCTATTCTAAATTCTGCTGAATATTTTCGTTGAGTCTTCATCATGTTGTACACCGTTTTATATTAAGGGAAGTTTACCTCGTATCGGTGTACAGATTCATTAAGCCACATCAACTAGCACATTAAGTGTACAGAATGATTATGCCTCTTTGGCTTTTTATTAAACATTAAAGAGGTTAATTTTTTGAGGTGCTTTTCAGATCTGGAAAGCTAGGGATGTAGCCAATAAAAAGAGCGGCAAAGCCGCTCTTATACATTCAACATAATTATTGGTAACAGCAATAATTAGCCGGTGTTGCGCATTCCTACTGCAATCCCTGCAATAGTTATCATCATCGCTCTATCAATGGTCTTGTCTTCGGTACCTTCTGGTAATTGACGGATTCGATCCAGTAGTTCGATTTGCAAGTAATGCAGCGGTTGTAAATAACCGGCGCGTAATTGCATGGACGCTTTACCACTTGGGTCGGATTCCATTACTTCTTGCTGTTGTAACAACGTCATTAGCAGTTTGATGCTGGCTTGCAGTTCATCACGCAACTGTTGACCGAAGTATTGCAGTTCTTCTGGTACTAAGCGTTCATCGTATTCTTGGCTGATGGCGGCATCGGCTTTTGAGAACACCATGTCTAACATGGATAAACGTGAGTGGAAGAACGGCCATTGAGCAATCATTTGTTGAAGTTGCTGTTCGTTACCCGCATCTAAGCTGCCTTGAATGGCTTTCATTACGCCTAACCATGAAGGTAGTACCAAGCGGGTTTGGGCCCATGCAAAAATCCACGGGATGGCACGTAGGCTTTCTACGCCACCATTAGGTTTTCTTTTTGCGGGTCGACTGCCTAGGGGTAATTTGCCTAATTCCAGTTCTGGCGTGGCGGCGCGGAAGTATGGTACAAAATTCGGATCGTCGCGGACGATGGCGCGATAGTTATCACGTCCGGCAGCAGCCATTTGTTCCATTAGTTCACGCCATTCCTGTTTGGGTGCCGGTGGTGGCGCTACGATGGCTTGTAGGATCGCACTGGCGTACAGGCTTAAGCTGTTTTTGGCCAATTGCGGCATACCGAATTTATAGCGAATGGTTTCGCCTTGCTCGGTCACGCGGAAGCCGCCTTTTAGCGAACCCGGTGGTTGCGATAAAATAGCGGCGTGGGCTGGTAAGCCACCACGACCAATAGTACCACCACGGCCATGGAACAAGTTAAGGCCAATCTTATGTTGCTCTGCAATTGCTACTAAGGCTTCTTGGGATTGATATTGCGCCCAACCTGCAGCTAATGCACCTGCGTCTTTAGCTGAATCGGAATAACCGATCATCACATATTGTTGTGCTGCTAAATTATTCAGGTAGCTAGGTTCGCTAAATAATTGCTGCATAACGTCGGCGGCATTATTTAAGTCATCAAGGGTTTCAAATAACGGTGCCACAGGCATTGCCCAATCCACACCCATTTCTTGTAATAACAACTGCACGGCATAAACGTCGGAAGGCAGACTGGCCATAGAAATAATATAAATACCAAAGCCTTGTGAATTATTGCGGGCAATGGTTTTACAGGTATCTAGTACTTCTTGCACTTCAGCGGTTGGTAGCCAATTGTTAGGGAATAACGGACGCTTGGAATTGAGTTCAGCTAATAGGAACTGCTGTTTCTTCTGCTCATCCCATTGGTTATAGTCACCTAGCTCTAAGTATTGAGTAAGTTCGGCGAATACATCGCTATGACGTTCGGAATCCTGACGGATATCCAGTTTTAATAAATGAATACCAAAACAATGGGCGCGACGAATACAGTCGAGTAACTTACCTTCGGCAATAATCGATAAACCAGAATCTACTAGTGAGCGATAGCACAACATTAGTGGCTCTAGTAACTGCTCTTGTTTGCTGATCCAGTTTTGCTGATCAACATGTTCACCATTGAGCAAATCGCCAATACCGTTAAAGGTAGCACGTAATGATTCTCTTAAAGCACGAAGTACCACACGGTAAGGTTCAGCGACATCGCCACTAACGGCAATCAATTCATCACTGGCTTGGTGCATGGACAACTCATGTTGCAAGGTGTCTATGTCGTTAAAGAATAACGACGCGGCGCGCTTGCGTGATAACAACAATACTTTTTGCGTGACTTCAGCGGTAACAAAGGGGTTGCCATCGCGGTCGCCGCCCATCCATGAACCAAAGCACACCGGTTTGGCATCGATGGGAATTGGTAGACCGTATTTTTCGTCGGTTTTATCGCTAAGCTCGCGAATAAATTCCGGCACGGCTTCCCATAAGGAATTTTCAATCACCGAGAAACCCCATTGGGCTTCATCCACTGGTGTTGGGCGAATGCTACGAATTTCGTCTGTATGCCAAGCCTGAGCGACTAAGTCGGTAATGCGGCGTTGTAAGTCATTACGTTCGCGATCACTTAGGTGAGATTGATGGATTTGGCTTAAACATTGTGCCAATTCACCGTACTTATAAATTAAGGTGCGGCGGCTCACTTCTGTTGGATGTGCAGTAAGGACTAACTCAATACGCAATTGCTGCAAAGCCGTGGCGATGTTGTCGGCATCCAACTCTATGGAATCTAAATGACTGAATAAGTCAGCGACTGGGTCAGAGTCAATATGGGCCGCATTATGTTCTTGTTCGGCGATATTGGCTAAATTAAGGAACTGGCAAAACGCGCGACCTAAGGTAAGCAGGTCATCATCGGCTAGTTCACTGAATAATTGCTTAAGTTCGGTGCCACATTGTGCTTCGCCTTGCCACGCGGCGCGGCCTTTTTTGCGGATAGATTCAATACGATCCAACCATTCCTGGCCCAGTTGCGCCGCAATGGTTTGCCCCAATGTGGTTCCTAAATCGCGCACGGTGTCATTTAATAGGCCATCTAAGTTGTACATTGTATCCCCTCGTTATTTAAAAAATGTGCCGACCATTAAGAATTCAGCATAATTTGCCTATTCTATATGGTTGGCCTTTTATTTATGCTAGAATTTGCGCTCTTTTTTTGCCCCTAAGGGCGTGACTTAATACACTATTGAGAATTTTATGTCTGATAAATATGCAACGGTAGAGCAACAAGCCAGTTACGGAATTGGCTTACAAATGGGCGAACAACTTGCCGGTAACCCTTTTGATGGGTTAGATATTAGCGCAGTGCAAGCAGGTATCGCTACCGCATTTAACAAACAACCTAGTGAAGTCAGTAATGATCAATTACGTGTTGCATTTGACCAAATTCACCAGCAAATGCAAGCGGCAAAAGAAGAAAGTTCAAAAGCTGTTATCGCAGAAGGTGCCGCTTTTCTAGCTGAGAATGCTAAACGTGACGAAGTGACGGTAACTGAATCAGGCTTACAATATGAAGTAATTACTGCCGGCACGGGTGAAATTCCAACTGCAGCTTCTACAGTACGTACTCATTATCACGGTAGTTTAATCGACGGCACTGTATTTGATAGCTCTTACGACCGTGGCCAACCGGCTGAATTCCCAGTGGGTGGCGTGATCAAAGGCTGGACTGAAGCATTGCAATTGATGACTACTGGTTCAAAATGGAAATTGTTTATTCCTCAAGAATTGGCTTATGGCGAAAATGGTGCCGGTGCAGCGATTGCCCCTTACGCAACGTTAGTTTTTGATATTGAATTATTAGATATCTTATAAGAATAAATTATCTAAACCCAATTCGGGAATAAGAGCGTGTTGTTCTTTGCAGTTCGAATTTTGTTCAATCTAAACGTATTCTGATCGCGGCGGACGTTGTGCAGCATAGTAATCTATGTAAATAACGGCCAACAAAGAGCAGGATATTTTTAGATGAACCCTTCGGGCAGCATTTGTTTGGCATTTCTACCGCGTTATTACTGGCTTATGTAGAATAACTACACCACGCGCACTCAGCCTTGTATAAATACCAAACAAGCTGCTGTAAAAACAAACTGAAAAGATCGACACGTTCTTGTAAAGGCGAGCTTAGGCTCGCCTTTTTGCTATCCGCTGACTACTCACTGTGAAGTTTTAACATTCTATTAAAGGATTGTTATTTTCGTAGCTGCTAAAATACAACGTCTAAAACTCAATAATCGATTGATGTTCGCTAAGGAACTTTAATGTTTGACCTAATCACTAACCGCGACAGTAATGTTAAAAATGACATTTTGTCGGGGATGACTGTTGCCTTGGCCCTTGTGCCAGAAGCTGTCGCATTTGCCTTCGTGGCCGGTGTTGAACCCATGGTGGGCTTGTATGCGGCCTTTATGATGGGATTAATTACCGCTGCTATTGGTGGGCGACCCGGAATGATATCGGGTGCGACAGGTGCCACTGCCGTAGTGATGGTGGCATTAGTGGCGCAATACGGCATTCAGTATTTATTTGCCGCGGTGGCATTGGCTGGGGTGCTGCAGATATTCGCTGGAGTATTTAAGCTGGGTAAGTTTATTCGCTTGGTGCCTTATCCGGTGATGTTGGGCTTTGTAAATGGCTTGGCCATTGTGATCTTCTTGGCGCAGCTTGGTCAGTTCAAAATTATGGATAGTGTTGGCCAGCTAACGTGGATGCAGGGCGAAATGATGTATTTGATGGTGGGGTTAGTACTACTGACCATGGCTATCATTTTCTTTTTACCTAAATTAACCACGGCAGTGCCAGCATCGTTAGTGGCGATTATTACTGTGACCTTATTGGTGCATGGATTAGATTTAGATGCCCGCACGGTCATCGATTTTGTGCGTGATATGGTACCTGCTGCACAAAAAGATTCAGTTACCTTAGCTGGTGAATTACCTACTTTTTCCATTCCCATGGTGCCGTTTACCTTGGACACCTTGATGATAGTGCTGCCGACGGCAGTGATTATTTGCTTAATTGGTTTAATTGAATCTTTACTGACATTATCGTTGATTGATGACATGACTAATACTCGTGGTTCTAGCAATAAAGAATGTATCGGTCAGGGCGTGGCCAATACCGTCAATGGTTTCTTTGGCGGTATGGGGGGGTGTGCCATGATCGGCCAAAGCATGATTAATATTAATTCCGGTGGTCGTGGCCGTTTATCCGGTATTACTGCTGCTTTAGTGCTGCTTGGCTTTATTTTATTTGCCGCGCCGTTAATTGAAATGATCCCGCTTGCTGCATTAGTAGGCGTAATGTTTATCGTGGTGATTGGTACCTTTGAGTGGGCATCTTTCAGGATTATTCGTGGTATTAATAAAGAAGATGCCTTTGTGCTGTTTTTAGTGACGGCGATTACGGTGGCGGCCGATTTGGCGGTAGCGGTGGTGGTCGGGGTGATTGTTTCGGCCTTGGTATTTGCTTGGAAGCATGCAACCCACATTAATGCGCGCACTCACGAAGATGAAGATGGCTGGAAGGTATATGAACTCGACGGGCCACTGTTTTTTGGTTCGGTACTGCACTTTAAAGATTTGTTTGATCCTGAAAATGACCCGCAAGATGTGGTGATTGATTTTAATGAGTCACGCATTTGGGATTCTTCCGGTATTGATGCCATCGATAACTTGGCGGATAAATATCTATTATTAGGTAAGAAGTTACACATTCGACATATCAGCCCAGAGTGCCGAGATTTACTCAGTAAGGCGCAGGAATATGTGGAAATGAATGTGAATGAAGATCCTCGTTATCACATTGCGACGGATAAGTTGGACTAGATAGACGTCTATTTAAAGTAATAAAAAAAGCGGCTCAATTAGCCGCTTTTTAGTTTTTGCTTATTCATTCAAAGTTGGACTAGTTACTTTGCCAGTCCCATGGAGATACCACGAGACCACCATCGTGAGACAGTGGGAACATGGCAATGGATACCTCATCTTCTTCAAGCCCTGGTAACCATTTCTCTTTCCAGTCGCTTAGCGATATTGCATGGGCTGTACAATGGGCCCAGTCGTTATTGATCCACTCATTTACACAAGATTCCGCTGGCCATACTGGGATGCAGTCTTCATCATCACTGATGAGTAACATGACTCCTTCTTCATCGACAATGGTCCAGATTTGTTGATTATCCTGCACTTGCTTGAGTAAAAAATCGCTGCGTTGATCAGCATTCATCGATAACGCGGATTGCAGTTGCTCGCTATTCATGGCGTACTCCACTTATTTACTACTGAGTGCTAACTGTAATGTTTGCGCATGTTCAAATAAATCACGGCCTAGATCGGTAAGATAGCCGCCGTCGTTTTGGTCGATAACGCCTTTGTCAAATAGTCGCTGACAAGCAGCAACCACCTTAGGGTCGGCATCGTGGTGTACTTTAATTCCTTGCAGCATGCTGTCGAATGGGAATTTCAACAGTAAATTAACTTCATCGAGCATTTCTTGACTATAAATCATACTACATCTCCATTAGCTATTTTTTGTAGGCCATTGAAGAGGGAGGACCACATTTACCCTCTTAATAGGCTCTGGCACCATACTGCCATGTTTTAGGCCGCCATCAAGCTTTAATAACAAGCTGTGACTGTCCACTTCTGTTTGAATCTAGGATAACTTTGCATGTCGTCCTCGTATCGGTTGCATGCAATAGGTATACTCGCATCAGCAAATTAATTGGCCGACTTTGCATTGAGTCTGCTAAATATTGACGACATAGACATGAAATACAAAGATTTACGCGATTTTATTCAACAGCTCGAAGAAAAAGGCCTACTAAAGCGCATTAGTGTTGAAGTGGATCCTGTATTAGAAATGACCGAAATAGCTGACCGCACCTTGCGTGCTGGTGGCCCTGCGATTTTATTTGAAAACCCCAAAGGTTTTGATATCCCAGTGTTGGTTAACTTGTTTGGTACGCCTGAGCGGGTAGCCATGGGGATGGGGCAGGAGTCCGTTGAGTCTTTGCGCGAAGTTGGCGAGTTATTGGCTTACCTAAAAGAGCCAGAGCCGCCCAAAGGCTTGAAAGATATGTGGGATAAACTGCCAGTATTCAAACAAGTATTGAATATGCCCGCCAAAGAATTGAAAAAAGGGCCCTGTCAGGAAATAGTGATAACCGGTGATGACGTAGATCTCACTCGCTTACCCATTCAAACCTGTTGGCCCGGCGATGTAGCACCATTGATTACCTGGGGGCTTACTGTCACTAGAGGCCCAAATAAAGCGCGGCAGAATCTTGGCATTTATCGTCAGCAGCTGGTAGCTAAAAATAAGCTGATTATGCGTTGGTTGTCCCATCGTGGTGGTGCACTAGATTTTCGGGAATGGTGTCAGGCACATCCGGGTGAGAAATATCCCGTTGCCGTCGCTTTAGGTGCGGATCCCGCGACTATTTTGGGCGCAGTAACACCGGTGCCGGATACTTTGTCTGAATATGCTTTTGCTGGTTTATTGCGCGGTGACAAAACTGAAGTGGTCAAATGCCTGAGTAATGATTTGCAGGTACCAGCTAGTGCAGAGTTTGTACTTGAAGGTTATATCGACCCCGATGAAATGGCCGATGAAGGCCCTTACGGCGACCATACAGGTTATTACAATGAAGTTGAGTCGTTCCCAGTATTTACTGTGACCCATATTACTCACCGCAAAGATCCTATTTATCACAGTACTTATACTGGACGTCCGCCAGATGAACCGGCAATTTTGGGTGTGGCGTTAAACGAAGTGTTTGTGCCCATTTTACGTAAACAGTTTCCAGAAATTACCGATTTTTATCTACCGCCGGAAGGTTGTAGCTATCGTTTGGCGATTGTCACCATGAAGAAACAATACCCCGGCCATGCTAAGCGCGTGATGATGGGCGTGTGGTCTTTTCTGCGGCAGTTTATGTACACCAAATTTGTTATTGTTTGTGATGATGATGTGAATGCCCGTGATTGGAAAGATGTAATTTGGGCGATTACCACCCGTATGGATCCTAGTCGTGATACCACATTGATAGAAAATACCCCTATCGATTACCTTGATTTTGCTTCACCGGTATCTGGTTTAGGCTCGAAAATGGGTATGGATGCGACCAATAAATTACCCGGTGAAACCGACCGCGAATGGGGTACTCCCATCGTTATGACCCAAGAAATCAAAGACCGTGTGGACAGCATATGGTCTGAATTAGACCTCGATCAGGAAAAGAACTAACTTTCATGTCAGATATATTATGTACTATAGAACAAATACAGCCGTTAACGGCCTTTGTGCAGAAAATTACTTTTCGTCCACAACAGCCGGTTAATTTTGCTGCTGGGCAGTATGTACGAGTAGTGATGGGTAAAGACGACCGCCGCCCTTTTTCGCTAGCAAATCCTAGCCATGAGACCGATTGTTTAGAGTTACATATTGGCGCTTCTGAGCAGAATCCTTACGCTTGGGAAGTGTTACAGCATTTACAAAAAAATAGTCAGTTTCATATTGATGGCCCTATGGGTAATGCGGGCTTGCCAAGTACTCTTAGCCCTAAGCCGACTATTTTATTGGCCGGCGGCACTGGCTTTTCGTATACCCGTTCTATTTTGTTGTCGTTGTTAGAACACAATGCCAAAGAGCCGATATTTTTGTATTGGGGCACCCGTACCATCGAAGATATGTATGCCAAAGCAGAACTTGAAACGCTGGCTAATAAGTATAAGCACTTTGTTTTTGTACCAGTGGTAGAAGAAGCTGAAGAAGATTGGCAGGGTAAAACGGGATTCGTACATCAAGCCATACTCAAGGATTTTGTTAGTTTAGAACCTTATCAAGTTTATGTTGCAGGGCGTTTTGAAATGGCCGGTGTAGCACGTAATGATTTTCAGCTGCAGGGATTATTACCAGACAACTTATACGGCGATGCCTACGAATTTATTTAGAGACTTTTTAAAAACTTGTCTTACTCAATATCCACAAAAAAGCCTGCAATTGCAGGCTTTTAATTTTGTGGTCAATCTTATTGCTAGCAGGTTATTTTTGCTTAGTTAGCCATACAATCAAATTGACGATGTCATCTTGGGTCATTTCACGAGTGAACTTTGCTTTGTATTTACCATTAACAATAAAGGTCGGCACACTGGTTACATTGCTACGGTATTGGTCAATAAGCTTATTATTTTTCAACACCATATTGTTGGTACTAAAGCTACTGGCATGTTTATCAAAGTCATCAGCATTTACGCCGTTGACGATAAAGATATTTTTCAAATCTTTTAGGGAAGTAACCGATGATTTTTGTACATGGATATATTTGAAAACCGCCTGAATTAACGATTCATCTTTGAGTGAACGTGCAACCATCATGGCTTTGGTGGCTTCATCTTGAATCGCTGGGGTAGTGAACCCCATAAAATTCACATGTACTTTTTTGAATTTAACGTTTTTTTCAAGTTTTGGTTTAATTTGCGCCACTAAAGTTTCAAAGCTATAGCAATGGGGACACCAAAATGAGAAGAACTCCAATATTTCAGGCTTGGCTGACGCGGTATCATTAATCACATCATAATGTTCACCTTCTTGCCATTGTTCGACGGCACAAGCTTGTAGGGGCAGCCATAAGGCAAATGCACATAGTGCTAAGATTTTTTTCATATTAGTATTTCTTCCACGTTTAAAAGCTATCACTGCGCAACATTGAGTAGTAACACAGCCACTATCAGAGCCTAGATTATCATAGCTTTTTAAAAATGCCGATGGGCGTTTGTAACAAGCTTTGAATTAGTTCTGCGTCTAGTTTGTACTCAGCACGTTTATGGCATAAGCGATAACGGTGGCTCTTGTAGCGATGAGAATTGCTCTTTAAGAGCCAATATTTGTTGTTCCCAGTACCTGTCGGTATTAAACCAAGGGAAAGCTTGCGGGAAGGCCGGGTCTTGCCAGCGACGCATCAACCAGCCCATGTAGTGAATCATGCGCATGGCTCTGAGCACTTCTATTTGCTTAAGTTGTTGCATATCAAAGGTACTGTATTCTTCGTAGGCATTGATAAGGGTGTCTAGCTGTATCAGTTGTTCTTGGCGATCACCGGCGAGCATCATCCAGATATCCTGAATAGCTGGCCCCATGCGGCTATCATCAAGGTCTACAAAAGACGGGCCATCGCGCCATAAAATATTGCCTGGATGGCAATCACCATGTAGACGAATCGGATTATTACATTGGTATTTGGCTTCAACTATTGCACTCACATGCTCAAGGATGGTAAAAAAAGCGGTTTCAATCTGTGGCGACAATTGTGCATGTTGCTTTAAAAAGGCGATAGGTTGGTGCACGTATTCGGTTAAGGTAATCGTTGGTCGTTCAGTAAAGTTCTTTGCTTTAGCAACTTGATGAATGCGCCCAATAAAACGCCCCATCCATTCCAGTTGGTCTAAATTGTCGACTTCGAATTGACGACCGCCAACAGAAGGATAAATAGCGAATAAATACTGTTGATACTCTAGCAGGCTTTCGCCATCGTATTTTAGAGGGGCTATAAGGGGAATATCATGATCCGCTAGCTCAAAAGCGTACTGATGTTCTTCTTGGATTTGCGGCACGGTCCAGCGATTTGGTCGGTAAAACTTGACCACAAAACGTTGCTGGTGCTCCCCCATAAATTGATAAACCCGGTTTTCGTAACTGTTTAGAGCCAATAAGCCAGATTCGACTCTAATACCGGTACTTTCTATGGCATCAAGGATCAGATCAGGCGTTAGTGTAGAAAAGTTGAATTCGCTCACAATGCCTCACAGGTGAAGAGGTACGAAAATGTGCTCGTACGCAAAAGGAAGGGATCATAACGCATTTGCGCGGACTACGTTTAATTAACCTCAGTTCGTGATAAGCAATGCCTTACAGTACCGCTATTTTGCCCCTCTCTACGTTGTCCACTATGGGTTTAGATTGACTAAACAACATAGTGAACGCCTTGATATGAACAAAAATAGCAGCACTGTACCGAATAAAAACAATATTAATCAATAAAAGTAACCCATTGAAATATAAATGGTATATCTACATTTTCGACAATTCTTATCCAGAACTGAGGTTAAATACCGTATTGGTGGCCCGTATTTGCTCGGAAAATAAATACGCCTTATTTATATAAAAATTTACTCGGCTCTACTGCGGATACGTCAATATTTTCCACTGAAGTTGCTTGAATCTTAAAACGGATATCTGTTACGGCCTCTTCAAGGCTATAAGCGTCCACAGCAACACTAATAGGTAATGTCAGTACTTCACCGCCATTTACTTTAATACGTGTTTGTCCGGTGATTTGCGGTGACGTTAAACCAGTGATGGAAACTTCATAGGTTTCGGTGAACTGAGATTTATTCATTATTTTTAGGGTGTAGACGTTTTCAATGAGGCCTTCATTGGTTTCACGATAAAGCGTATTGCGGTCGCGAATAATATCGACAGCTAGCGGTACACGGCTGAACAGCTCAACCACCAATAATCCACTCATTATTAGTAACACTGCGGCATAACCGACTAGCTTAGGTCTGAAAATGTTGCTTTTACCGCCAGCGAGTTGACGCTCCGAGGTGAATTTAATTAACCCGCGGGGATAACGCATTTTATCCATGGTGTCGTTACAGGCGTCCACACATTTGCCGCAGTCGATACACTCATATTGCAAACCATTGCGGATATCGATGCCGGTGGGGCATACCAACACGCATAAATTACAATCGACGCAATCACCAATGGATTTTCCCGCGCGAGTCTCTGCATCCATCTTACGTGGCCGAGGGCCGCGGCTTTCTCCACGAGCAGCGTCATAGGCGACAGTGAGGGTATCTTTGTCGAACATGGCTGATTGGAAACGCGCGTAAGGGCAAATGTGGGTACACATTATTTCCCGCATCCAGCCGGCATTCCCATAAGTACAGAGCGCAAAAAACAGCGTGGATGACGTCACCCAAAAGGTACTGTTGAAGGTAAAAAAGTCGATAAACAACGCATCGATGGGGGTAAAGTAGCCGACAAAAATCAGTGCCGTTAGTAGCGCCACCAATAACCACAGACCATGTTTGACCAACTTACGCAGAAATTTATCAAAATTCATTGGCCGTTGATCGAGTTTGATACGCTTATTACGAGTACCTTCTATGGCTTCTTCAATCCAAATAAAAATAAAAGTCCAGGTGGTTTGTGGGCACATAAAACCGCACCAGACTCGCCCTGCAAACGTAGTGACAAAAAATAGTGCGTAGGCCGCGACGATGAGGATCCAGGCTAATAAGGTGAGGTCTTGCGGCCATAAGGTAAGAGAGAAAATAGTAAAGCGTTGCTCACCGATATTAAATAATACGGCTTGCTGACCATTAAATTGTAACCAAGGTAGGATGACAAACAACCCTAAAAACACTAATCCGAAGAATCGTCGAAAGTTATCTAAAGCCCCTTTTACGGCGCGCACATAAATATGACTGCGTGGGGTGTAATGATTATTGTGATCAGCTTGTTTCGGTTGATGGATTTTAACCGGCTGCACTATTTTTACTGGGATTTTTTCTGTCATATTAATTAACACTGGCCTAAGAAAGCGGGCTTTAATTGAAAATTATATCAGTTTAATTGACTATACGACGCAACTTCCTGTTCTGAATCAATTGAATGGCTATTTAATAGACATACTTATCAGATAGCATAAGTATGTAAGCTGTACAGCTAAAAGGATTGCTGTATTATTTTATGACCCGCTAATTTAAGTATTGTTATGAAAAAGTTTTTTATTATTGCGATGGAAGTGGCCATTTTGTATTTGGTGTTACGCTCCACGTTTGTACAGTATTTATTTAAAGACATTCACGACGATTTGTCGGATTGGATGACTGATATTGCGCAAATTCCTCATCGTGAAGCGTTGGACACCTTACGCGAAAGAATGGTTCTTGAAACGAATCAGTTCACTGACCAACAGCGGGATTATTTTAATAAGATTACTTATAGCACCGACCAAGTCGAACGTTTTTATAAATTGTATTGTGTGCAAAAAGACAAAAACCCCTTTATTTACGGGGCTACCCTCAATAAATTCTGTAAAGAAATCAGTCTGCTTGAATCTAAATTCTAGCCGGTTCTTCGATTTCAATAATTCTCTATAAAAGGTTTTTATATCAACTGCGGATCGCGTAAGCTTTAGAGCAATTTTTGTTCCTTCATCAAAATTTCGCTAGCTAGTGGTACGACAAAACTATGTATGAATCTTTCTATGGTTTAAATAGCCGCCCTTTCCAACTCACACCCGATCCTGAGTTCTTCTTTGCAAGTAAATTGCACAAGCGCGCGCTGTCTTATTTAGAATATGGCTTATCCCAAGCCGAAGGCTTTATTGTGATCACAGGCGGAATTGGCACCGGTAAAACCACCATTGCCAATAGTTTGTTAAATGACATTGATAATAACGATATTGTTTCTGCCCAAATCGTAACCCCTAAATTGTCGCCGGATGAATTAGTGCGCATGGTGGCCAGTAAGTTTTCCATAGAAATTAAAGGGCAAACCAAAACCGAAACCTTGGAAAGCTTGGAGGTGTTTCTAACCCAGTTGCATCAACAAGGTAAACGCGCGTTGCTGTTGGTGGATGAAGCGCAAAACTTGCCGCTTGAGTCTATAGAAGAGCTGCGCATGCTGTCGAATTTCCAAGCGGGTGGCAAGCCGTTGTTACAAAGCTTTTTGTTAGGCCAAGAAGAACTACAAGACATTATTAAAGCACCCAATATGGAACAATTCCGTCAACGGATTGTGGCTTCATGTCATCTCACCGCGTTGAGCGAAGAAGAATCTAAAAATTATATTGAGTATCGTCTGCATCATGCTGGCTGGAATGGTAGCAATTTATTCACTGATGAAGCCTATCATGGCATTTACGCCTTCACTGGTGGCGTACCACGGCGTATTAACACTTTTGTGGACCGTGCCCTACTGTTTGGCTTTTTAGAAGAGCTAGAGCAATTAGACGCCGATGCAATTCAGGCGGTGACCAAAGAAGTGGCCGACGAAATGTTTGTGCATAAAGATGTACCGTTGCAAGAGGCTAATGCGGCGCCGGATATTAAAGACATTGATTACTATAAATCCATGCTCTTGGAGCTTGTCGATACTCTAGATAACACCATCAATCAAAAAATAAAATTAACACGATATGTTGATAAATTGTTAAAAAAGAAATATAAGACCTATATTCGATTAAAATCAGATTAATTAGCTGATTAATAATAAATTTTAAATATTGGTCGATAATATTTGTGCGAAGGAATTTTTTCCGAGCTGCTTTGTCTCAGTTGTATACGAGCAAAATAAAAATAAAAAAGGCAGTTTTATAATTTTTAAGGGGTATACCATGAAAGTCCCAAATCCACACTGTCACAAAATTGTGGCGCTAGAGTCACGCTCGAGTGATTCCCGTCGTCAATCTTATTATCGTGGCAAGTATCGCCGTGAAGTGTTTTATATTGGTTTGTCGGTGATTTTAATCTTACTAACCGTTGGGTTTCCTAGTTAACCTCAGATCTGCTTAAGCGATAACCATAGAATTACGCTCTACGTCAGTTAAATTAAGACTTGGTTTGTTTTCTTTTAAGCAATACGCGACCAATCCTGCAAGTAAATTCAGCATAAAGC
>JAUHQD010000029.1 GCA_030418115.1 Alteromonadaceae bacterium BrNp21-10
TGGATGAACCTAAGCGAGATTAGCTTGTTGGTGAGGTAAGAGCTCACCAAGGCGACGATCTCTAGCTGGTCTGAGAGGATGATCAGCCACACTGGGACTGAGACACGGCCCAGACTCCTACGGGAGGCAGCAGTGGGGAATATTGGACAATGGGCGCAAGCCTGATCCAGCCATGCCGCGTGTGTGAAGAAGGCCTTAGGGTTGTAAAGCACTTTCAGTGATGAGGAAGGGTTGTTGGTTAATACCCAACAACATTGACGTTAATCACAGAAGAAGGACCGGCTAACTCCGTGCCAGCAGCCGCGGTAATACGGAGGGTTCGAGCGTTAATCGGAATTACTGGGCGTAAAGCGCACGCAGGCGGTTATGTAAGCGAGATGTGAAATCCCGGGGCTTAACCCCGGAACTGCATTTCGAACTGCATAACTAGAGTCTTGGAGAGGGGAGTGGAATTCCAGGTGTAGCGGTGAAATGCGTAGAGATCTGGAGGAACATCAGTGGCGAAGGCGACTCCCTGGCCAAAGACTGACGCTCATGTGCGAAAGTGTGGGTAGCGAACAGGATTAGATACCCTGGTAGTCCACACCGTAAACGATGTCTACTAGTTGTGTGAGGATTTAATCCATGCGTAACGAAGCTAACGCGATAAGTAGACCGCCTGGGGAGTACGGCCGCAAGGTTAAAACTCAAATGAATTGACGGGGGCCCGCACAAGCGGTGGAGCATGTGGTTTAATTCGATGCAACGCGAAGAACCTTACCATCCCTTGACATCCAGAAAATTCAGCAGAGATGCAGAAGTGCCTTCGGGAGTTCTGTGACAGGTGCTGCATGGCTGTCGTCAGCTCGTGTCGTGAGATGTTGGGTTAAGTCCCGCAACGAGCGCAACCCTTGTCCTTAGTTGCCAGCATTTAGTTGGGCACTTTAAGGAGACTGCCGGTGACAAACCGGAGGAAGGTGGGGACGACGTCAAGTCATCATGGCCCTTACGGGATGGGCTACACACGTGCTACAATGGCAAGTACAGAGGGAAGCGAGACCGCGAGGTGGAGCGGAACCCAAAAAGCTTGTCGTAGTCCGGATCGGAGTCTGCAACTCGACTCCGTGAAGTCGGAATCGCTAGTAATCGTGGGTCAGAATACCACGGTGAATACGTTCCCGGGCCTTGTACACACCGCCCGTCACACCATGGGAGTGGGTTGCAAAAGAAGTAGCTAGTCTAACCTTCGGGGGGACGGTTACCACTTTGTGATTCATGACTGGGGTGAAGTCGTAACAAGGTAACCCTAGGGGAACCTGGGGTTGGATCACCTCCTTACACTATATTGGTCAAGTTCGAATATTGTAGTGTCCACACAGATAGTCTTGTTGTAAAAAGTAAAGAGCAACTTATGTTTGTCGGTGCTTGGAAAAGCGCAGGCGAATATGATTGGGTCTGTAGCTCAGCTGGTTAGAGCGCACCCCTGATAAGGGTGAGGTCGGTAGTTCAAGTCTACTCAGACCCACCAAATTCGATTGACTCTACGTTGAAGCGTTCGTCGTGTATGAGAATACACTTCCTCACACTTCGCCTTGATTGAATCGAATTTACCATTATTAGATGGCTTATTAATGGGGCTATAGCTCAGCTGGGAGAGCGCCTGCCTTGCACGCAGGAGGTCAGCGGTTCGATCCCGCTTAGCTCCACCAACTCTTTGGTTTAATCGCTAAAGGTAAGTGGTGAAAGAAATACCTTAATGAATGAGCATTAGTAAGTGTTGATTGATTAAGGTTTTTTTAACGAAAAACTTTAAACCTGTTCTTTAACAATTTGGAAAGCTGATATTAGTAATCAAAACTGAGTAGAGTTTTAAAAGTAACTTACTCTATCTGATACTTGTAGTAGAAAAAACTAGTGTAAAAAACTGGTGTACTTGTCATGCATATAACGGCCATTAAATTGGCACCGTCACTCGAATTGAAAGGCCGAGTGAAGCAAGTTATTTCTGATTCTTTATTAACGTTACTTTAAAGAAATGGAAATAGCGAGAATGTGGTATCACGAAAGTGTTATCGCGTATTTTTGCAATGATTTGATTTCTAGGCGAGCCGACTGGCGAATGAAAGAAGGAGTGTACTTCGGTACATGACTGATTGAGTGAGTCATCAAGGTGAAGCATAGGAAGCAAAGCAGTAGCAAAAAGCGAAGCTATTTTGGGTTGTATGGTTAAGTGACTAAGCGTATACGGTGGATGCCTAGGCAGTTAGAGGCGATGAAGGACGTGTAAGTCTGCGAAAAGCTGTGGGGAGCCGACAAAATGCTTTGAACCACAGATGTCCGAATGGGGGAACCCAGTGCATTTATGCATTATCTGCAACTGAATACATAGGTTGTAGAGGCAAACGAGGGGAACTGAAACATCTAAGTACCCTTAGGAATAGAAATCAATTGAGATTTCCTTAGTAGCGGCGAGCGAACGGGAAACAGCCCTTAAGCAATTTATAAGTGAGTGGAACAAGCTGGGAAGCTTGGCGATACCGGGTGATAGCCCCGTACACGAACACGAATTTATTGTGAAAACGAGTAGGTCGGGACACGTGTTATCTTGACTGAATATGGGGGGACCATCCTCCAAGGCTAAATACTCCTAACTGACCGATAGTGAACCAGTACCGTGAGGGAAAGGCGAAAAGAACCCCTGTGAGGGGAGTGAAATAGAACCTGAAACCGTATACGTACAAGCAGTGGGAGCCTCATTCGTGGGGTGACTGCGTACCTTTTGTATAATGGGTCAGCGACTTATATTTTGTAGCAAGGTTAACCGAATAGGGGAGCCGTAGCGAAAGCGAGTGTTAACTGCGCGTTTAGTTGCAAGGTATAGACCCGAAACCCGGTGATCTAGCCATGGGCAGGTTGAAGGTGCAGTAACATGCACTGGAGGACCGAACCCACTAACGTTGAAAAGTTAGGGGATGACCTGTGGCTGGGGGTGAAAGGCCAATCAAACCGGGAGATAGCTGGTTCTCCCCGAAAGCTATTTAGGTAGCGCCTCGGACGAATACCACAGGGGGTAGAGCACTGTTTGGGCTAGGGGGTCATCCCGACTTACCAACCCCATGCAAACTCCGAATACCTGTGAGTACTATCCGGGAGACACACGGCGGGTGCTAACGTCCGTCGTGAAGAGGGAAACAACCCAGACCGCCAGCTAAGGTCCCAAAGTCATAGTTAAGTGGGAAACGAAGTGGGAAGGCTAAGACAGCTAGGAGGTTGGCTTAGAAGCAGCCACCCTTTAAAGAAAGCGTAATAGCTCACTAGTCGAGTCGGCCTGCGCGGAAGATGTAACGGGGCTAAACTATGCACCGAAGCTGCGGATACGTGTTTACACGTATGGTAGGGGAGCGTTGTGTAAGTGGATGAAGGTGGATCGAGAGGTCTGCTGGACATATCACAAGTGCGAATGCTGACATGAGTAACGATAATGGGGGTGAAAAACCCCCACGCCGGAAGACCAAGGTTTCCTGTCCCATGCTAATCAGGGCAGGGTAAGTCGGCCCCTAAGGCGAGGCAGAAATGCGTAGTCGATGGGAAACAGATTAATATTTCTGTACTTATATAATCAGTGAAGGGGGGACGGAGAAGGCTATACAAGCATGGCGTTGGTAGTCCATGTGAAAGTGTGTAGGGAGAGAGCTTAGGTAAATCCGGGCTCTTATATTCTGAGACACGAGACGAGACTCTACGGAGTTGAAGTTGTAAATGCCCTGCTTCCAGGAAAAGCCTCTAAACTTATGATTATGTGAACCGTACCCCAAACCGACACAGGTGGTCAGGTAGAGAATACTAAGGCGCTTGAGAGAACTCGGGTGAAGGAACTCGGCAAAATCGTACCGTAACTTCGGGAGAAGGTACGCCCCTGTTCGTGATTGGACTTGCTTCATGAGCGAATGGGGGCCGCAGTGAAATGGTGGCTGGGACTGTTTATTAAAAACACAGCACTGTGCTAAATCGAAAGATGACGTATACGGTGTGACACCTGCCCGGTGCCGGAAGGTTAATTGATGGGGTTAGCGTAAGCGAAGCTCTTGATCGAAGCCCCGGTAAACGGCGGCCGTAACTATAACGGTCCTAAGGTAGCGAAATTCCTTGTCGGGTAAGTTCCGACCTGCACGAATGGTGTAACCATGGCCACGCTGTCTCCACCCGAGACTCAGTGAAATTGAAATTGCTGTGAAGATGCAGTGTACCCGCGGCTAGACGGAAAGACCCCGTGAACCTTTACTACAGCTTGGCACTGAACATTGACCCTACATGTGTAGGATAGGTGGGAGACTTTGAAGCTTCGTCGCTAGATGGAGTGGAGTCAACCTTGAAATACCACCCTTGTACGTTTGATGTTCTAACATTGGTCCCTTATCGGGATTGTGGACAGTGTCTGGTGGGTAGTTTGACTGGGGCGGTCTCCTCCCAAAGAGTAACGGAGGAGCACGAAGGTTGGCTAATCATGGTCGGACATCATGAGGTTAGTGCAATGGCATAAGCCAGCTTAACTGCGAGACAGACACGTCGAGCAGGTACGAAAGTAGGTCATAGTGATCCGGTGGTTCTGAATGGAAGGGCCATCGCTCAACGGATAAAAGGTACTCCGGGGATAACAGGCTGATACCGCCCAAGAGTTCATATCGACGGCGGTGTTTGGCACCTCGATGTCGGCTCATCACATCCTGGGGCTGAAGTCGGTCCCAAGGGTATGGCTGTTCGCCATTTAAAGTGGTACGCGAGCTGGGTTTAGAACGTCGTGAGACAGTTCGGTCCCTATCTGCCGTGGGCGCTGGATGATTGAGAGGGGCTGCTCCTAGTACGAGAGGACCGGAGTGGACGAACCGCTGGTGTTCGGGTTGTCATGCCAATGGCATTGCCCGGTAGCTACGTTCGGAATTGATAACCGCTGAAAGCATCTAAGCGGGAAGCAAGCCTCGAGATGAGTCATCCCTGACAGTTTAACTGTCCAGAAGGGTTGTTGAAGACTACAACGTTGATAGGCAGGGTGTGGAAGCACAGTAATGTGTTAAGCTAACCTGTACTAATTGCCCGTGAGACTTAACCATACAACGCCAAAATGGCTTTTTATAGCGCGTAGCGCTAGAAAAAGTGGCCAAGGGTTGTTGAATGACAAGTACAAAGTATTACAAGAAATAGAGTAAGTGAATTACCCAGTATTGATTACACTAAAAGCATACGGAAAACGGCTCCTGCCTTATTTCCTTATCACTACGCATAAGCGTGGTTATGCTTCATTCGCTTGAACAGTAACCTGTTCAAGTTCTGCACTTCCCTGTGCAGAAGCTTTCTAGAATTGTTAAAACCGTCTTTGTCTGGCGGCCATAGCGATGCGGCACCACCTGATCCCATTCCGAACTCAGCAGTGAAACGTATTAGCGGCGATGGTAGTGTGGGGTTTCCCCATGTGAGAGTAGCACACCGCCAGACTCCTATTACACGAAGAAGCCCACTCAAT
>JAUHQD010000003.1 GCA_030418115.1 Alteromonadaceae bacterium BrNp21-10
CTTTATGCTGAATTTACTTGCAGGATTGGTCGCGTATTGCTTAAAAGAAAACAAACCAAGTCTTAATTTAACTGACGTAGAGCGTAATTCTATGGTTATCGCTTAAGCAGATCTGAGGTTAATTAGGTTTAACAGTAGGAAGGAAAGTTTCTAAATTAATTTATTAGGTGAATTTAACTTAAAAAAATGCCGCTATTAAGCGGCATTTTTGTATAAGTAATTTAACTTATTTAGCTGAGCGTTTACGCATACCAGCTAGACCAAGTAAACCTAAACCTATAATAGCTAAAGACGTTGGCTCTGGTACTTGCTCAAATTTTAACGTTGTGCCGTTATCCAACACTGCAACTGAAGCATAAGTGTTGCCATCGTTTAAAATAAGACCAGGGTTAAATGGATTACCAGTTGGTCCTGCTGAACCAGTCGCAAGAGCGAAGGTCGCAGTTGGATCAAGAGGGGCACCAAACTCATCTTTCCAAACATTTTCAAAAACTGCTTGATTACCAGTATACCAAGCTTCATTAAAAGCAAACTCTAGAGCAAAACCACTCACAACAGATCCACTTAATGCAACCGGCTGAGTGCTTACACCAGCTAACAAGTCAAATTGACCAATAATGTCACCATTATAAGTAACCGTCATTGCATTGGCTGATGCAGTGAAGTTGGTAGTGAATGATGTGGCTTTAAAATCAGTTAAAAAGTCAGGGTCACCTAAAGTTGGTGCGCCACCTGAACCATAAGTAACATCAGAAATAAAACCAGTCAAGTCAAAGCTAAATAGTAGACTATTTAGAAATATGTTGTCATCAGAGCCAACATTATCTGTTGTTGTATTGAAATTATAAGTAAATGATTCTGTAAATAAGTCGCCACTATCTAATTTAGTATCATCAGCACCACCATGGAAGTATTGCTTAACTTCATATGGGTCTTTTGGAAATAATGATAAACCAAAGTTATCAACTGTAATAGTTACTGAATCTTGTTCAGGATCAAATTCGATTGGTCCTGCTTGTACAATTGCACTCATGCTTAAAGCAAGTGTGGCTGACATAATGCTACGTAATAGAACCTTTCTCATTTTAATCTCCTAAATATGTAATGTAAAAAAACTGGGTTCGAATATAACAAAGCAACCACTGTGCCACATTTTAAAAATCAATATAAAACAAAGGTTTAGGTTTCACTTCAAATAACTTCATCATAGGGGTTGTAAAAAAAGCTGACATAGAAGTTTATAATTCCAGTTCAGTAATTAAAGTACTACGCATTTCGATGAGCGCTTTATTTGAACCATTGTAATTATTAAGTTTTACGAACGCTGTATTTTTATCACCGGCCTTTAACAACAATTCAATATAATGTTTGAAGACCGTATCTGGAATCGTAGTTTGGGAGTCTACTTTAGCGCTGAGTACTTTAAGTGCTGATTGATAATCTTCTTGCTCTTCGAAAATTGTCGCTTTGGTATCTAATAATTCTATTTTGCTGGGTGCCAGCTTGAGAGCTTGGTTAATTGTTGTTAATGCTTCATCTGCCATGCCTTGCTCTTTGTATGCCCATGCGAGGTTGTTTAAATTTAGCCAACGTAAATCAGGGAAGTGCTCTAATAAGTACTCATAATGTGCTACCGCTGAGGCGGGTTTGGATTTGAGGTATATTTCCGCTAAAAACATTCTCATGCGTGAATCTAAAGGAAAATGTTCTAAATGTTTTTCCAATAATGTAATGGCATCATTACTTCTGTCTAAGCGTTTAAGGGCAACGGCCAGATCAAGTGCATTAGAAGTGCTTTGTTTAGCGTTGTAGCTTATTAGCAAAAAGGGTAAGGCTTGTTCATACTGCTTGGTAGCTAATAGTACTTTGCCTTCTAGTGACGAAATAGCCAAATTGCTGTTTTCTCTTTTTAATTTATCTAATGTACTTTTGGCGGCTAAAGCATTGCCACTCGCAACCTGCACCGTTGCTTGCCAATAAAGTAGCTCCATATCATTTGGCAATTGTTTTCTGGCACTGGAAATAATTTCTAAACTTTTTTGATACTCTAACCCTTGATTGTAAAGAGGGATTAGCGCGACTAATGCTTTTTTGTTGTAAGGTTGGAGTTCTAGGGCTTTTTCTAGGGCTTTAATTGCATCTTCTCTACGATTCAAATTTGCGTAATTTTGCCCTTCTAAAACTAACTTACTTAATTGAAGTTTGGGTGTATTGATAGGTGACAATCGCGTAAGGGATTCTTTGTACATCTTTTGATCGGCTAACAAGGTGGCAATGAAAAGCTGATTATCTTCGACCTTAGTGAACTCTGTTAGTGAATCTAAAAAGCTCAACATGGATTCAACATCATGACTCTTTTTAGATAATTGATAGAGCTTTATGTAGCCATTTTTGTTGTTGGGGTTATGAGTGATTAACTGTTTAGCAATATTAATTGCCTCTGGAATTTTATTTTGCTCTTCAAGCAAGGTAATTTTAAATAGCAGGCTGCCAGCGTTATTGGGTTTAATTTCTTCTGCAGCTAAATAGGCATTTTTAGCATTTTCTGTTTGTTTTAGTTTTAAATAAATATTGCCAGCAAGAATATGCCCTAATAAGTCATTTGGATTATTTACTATATAGGATTCTACGAGCTTTACGGCCTCTGCAGATTGGTTATTGTTTATATATTGTGAGGCAAGTATAGATGTTAAGTTTATATCATTTGGTGATTCACTTAGTGATTTCTCTAACACATCTAATTCTGTCTCTATATTTAGTAGTTGTTTAAAAAGCGTCAGTCTTACATCATCGTTCAGTTCAGGATCAAGCTTAGATGCAAATGCTTTAGCCGAGTTAACTTGACCATCTTTATACATTTGTAAACCAATTTGCATCATTATTGCTTGCGCGTCTTCGTTTAGGGCATTGACGGACATTATTGTATTGGCGGCGCTTTCTGTATAACCCAGTCTGAGCTGAGTGGAAGAAAGTAACGTGGCTATTGTATCGTCTTGCGGAAACGCGCTTTTTAGTGTTTGAAATTCAGCAAGGGCTTGCTCGAATAAGCCTACTTGAAAGGAACTGATTCCTTTAATAAAGCGATTAGTTGGGCTTTGCATTCCGGCATCTATCGATTTACTTGCATAGCTTAATGCTTGAGTAAAATCTTTCTCATGATAATGAATTAACGCGGCATATGAATTCCCAAGCGGGTTATTCGGGGTATTTCGCAAAATATTGGTTACATAAGTAGAGGCTTCATCATACTGCTTATTGGAGATCAAAGAGTTGGCTAGAAGAAAAGGTGTAATTTTATTTTGAGGACGGGCTTGGTGATATTGCTTTAGGAGCTTAATTGCATTTTTAAATTTACCTTCGTTACCATTTGCCATACCTAGAACTAACATTAGTTCCGGCTGGCTCGACATAGGAGGCGTTGCCTCAAAAGATGTGGTGGCTTGGTCAATGTCAGCGTTTATTAAGTGATTAATAATATTAAGAGTGTTTTCAGAATCACTCGCTTTACCTATCTGTTCAAAAGCTAACAGCGCCTCGCTGGTATTATTTTGTGCCAGAAGTAGCAGTGTCTTAAGAATTAATAGATTGTCATCGAGTGTTAAATCATATTGGTTTATTTTTTCAACCGCGCTTTCAAACTCATAGGAGAAGACATCCAGTAGCACAAGATTATTAATTATTTTTTGTTTGTCCCCCCCTAAATCTAAAAAGCGATAATACTCTTTTTCTGAACCACTGAGGTTGCCGGTTTTAAAATATAAATTGGCTAATAAAAGTCTAGCCTCAATATCGGATGGGCTTATTTGAATTAAGTTTTTTAAATCAATTTCTGCAGCACTCAGTTTTCCATTTTTAATATTATCAATTGCTAATGCTTTAAATTCATCGGGTGAATTTGGGGTACACCCACCTAAAAGTAGTAAAAGTACTGTAGAGCATAGGATTGAGTTTAATTTGTGCATTAAGATGTCCTTTTTTGGCAATATGCGATCAGCGGGCTGGCAAATTTTTAATCAATTAGCGTTAATATTTACATAGATACATTTATTTGTATAAAAAATTAATATCGGGAAAGTTAAATTGATTAAATATTTAGGATCTCGGATAACGGTAAGCGTAATGTTCTATTAGATTGATCCAATGGAGATGATGTTTTACCAAATCGCAATACCCAGTTAACTTCATTATCTCCTAAGTTAAGCTTTTCCCTTATTTGAGGTATCTGACTGCTAATAGAGTCTAACTGTATACCCGTTTCGGTTTTAATATTGGTTTGTGGGTTTAAAGGTACATTTAAAATGAATGTCGAAATGGTTGACGGTTGAAAAGAATAACCTAAATCGACGAGTTCTAAAATTTTGTTCATCAACTCCATATTAGCCAGTACTTTGTCTTCGTAAGATATCCCCTTTTTATAAGAAAAAACGAGAATGCTACTTGATGAATGCCAAAGCGCTGCTTGTGATTTCTTCATTGCATTTTGAGCTCCTAATGTTCTAAATACTGAGAACAACCAAGGATATTTTTGTAACAGCTTAATTGGCAAGGTTTCAGATTTTTTTAATCCAAGATTTTGCCACGGAAGACCTTTTTTACTGGGGGGGGAAGAAAAGGTCACTGTCGACATAATGTCTAGTGCAAGTTTTTTGGAGGTCCAGACTAAACTGTCGCAATGAGCAAAAAAATCTAATACATCAGAGGAAACATTCTTAATTAGTTTACTTTTACTATGGGTATGCTCGATCTCGAATTCATCTAATTCAATTGTCGAATAGTCTAAGTAGGGTCTTCGATCAGTGACTCTATCTAATAGTGTGCGTTTAGGATAAGTTTGAAGAGTAATCTCAGGGCATTGAGATTCAGAGACTTTACATAAACTTTGCTTATCAGCATGGACATCAAAATTCTTAAAATCGTATACGAAATTAACCTGTTTTTGAGACTCTGCGAAACTATTCCTAATATATTCATTTAGAAAACCCAACGTCATTAATATGGTCGAACTGTCAAAAACTAATGAGTGATCAAAGCTTTTGGCTGAATAGTCGATGTGCAGCGCTTTTTCGTGCCAGCGGAAACTAAAACCTTGGCAGTTATCTCCACTGGGATAATATTTAGCGGTTTCCATTGCTGCTTTAACGGTTTCTATGTCCATTTTTTTCTCAATTGTTTAAGTATTAAATACCAAAAGCTTTTTTAGCTTCATGCAGGCGTTGTTGGAACTCGGGGTTCTTATGACCATTAGGGATATGGGTTTCTTGCATTTGATTTAGGTAACCATCCCAATGCATCCCTTTGGGGGCGGTAACCAATTCGCCTCGATTTAAAAGTATTTTGACCGCGTAGGCGGCAGCAATTCCCGCACTTAAAGTGCAGCCAATGATCGTTGATGGCCCTTTTTTATCATTTAAATTTAATGTACTGGGGTCAACCAAATATTGTGATTGTAGCCCTGCTGGTGCAAGGCCAAGGTAAAAACGTAAATATTGTTCTGTTTCGGACTCGGCATCATTCATGCCGAAATATTCTTCAAAAGTCATGCCGCCGGGCATAAAGCATAAAAATGCCGTGCCCATACCTAAAGGAGCTGCTGTAATGGCCGGTATGCCTTTGGCCGCACATTGGGCGAATACTTCTCGTCTAGCATTGATGGCAAAAAAGTCCAAGCTGTCGACATACAAATCAACGCCTTCAAGAAATTCTGTGGTGTTACTGTTGTTGATACCTGCGGGGAAACTACGAATTTTAACTTGCGGATTGACACTTTTTAGCATGTCTTCAATCACATCTAGTTTTGGTTGATCAAGGGTATTCATGGTCGCACCAATTTGGCGATTGAAGTTTTCAATTCCATATTTGTCAAAATCAGAAAGGCTAAATTTGCCAATACCAAGTCGTGCAAGTGTCATGGTGTGTACTCCGCCAACACCTCCACAACCTGCCAGCGCCACGTGTTTTGTCGCTAGGCTTTGTTGTTCTTGTTGACTAAACCAGCCAATATTTCTGGAAAAGGCAACGTCATAATCAAAGTGCGTCATAATCGATCCATCTATTGTGCATAGGGATGAAGTTTAATTTGTTCAATCAGTTGCACCTCTAAAGACTGAAACAAAGCCAGCATTTCAACATTAAATTTAGAATCAAAATTTTCTCTGGGCAAACAAAACGGCGCACGAATGCCTCGAAAGTCCATTTCTTCACCAATCTGCTCAAAGTATAGACCAACTCGTTCCAGTCGTTTTTTAAGTCTGGGTTCCACGACAACAAACATCATGTCGTGATTACACATTTTGGCAAAGGCGATAATGCCCAAATATAAGCCTATGGCAATATTAGGAAAATTGCGGCGTTCTTCTTCTGAAAATGTACCTTCGCCTGACATATCATTAACAATAAAGGGTTGTTGTTTTTCACCCACCCGTCTTCTGAAATCTTCCGGCACAGCCAAACGCGACACTTCACCATAACCACCACTCATATAATCTTGCGGTTTAGGCATACCTTCAAGAAGAGTTTTCTCAAAGTGATGTTCTAAAGGTAGACTTTTGTATTCATCAGCCGAAGGAGGCAATACTAAACGTACGGTCCCAGCAAATTGACCAGTACGCTTATGGCGTAATAGTAGTGAATAGGCATATTCATCAAACTCATCGGTTTCGCATTTGGACTCTTGAGTTGGCTCCCATCCTAATTCTTCGGCATAAACTTTATGTCGAATTTTATAACCTTCTTCGCGTAATTCCGGAGTAAGCGCAAAGACAATCTCAAAATATTCATTAAAATTTTCTGCTAAGGATGAATTACTCATTTAAAAACCTCGATTACCTTTCCCTTGTGCTCGAACTAAAGATTATAAATCTATTTGTACGATATTGAATCGCCATCAGTATATATCATCCAAGCAATTGATTACTTTAAATTTAATTACATCCATAAGACATTACCAATTTTTTTGGGATATAAGACAATGCGGTTAAATAACCTACTTGATATAATGCCTCTTTTTGTTCTGTAGTCATATAAAAGTCGACAGGTGAAGCATCGCCGGTGTTAATGACAATCGTATTATGCCAGTGACCATCATGTACATACTCTCTTGAAATCGCTGTCATAAAAGTTCTTATTAACATTTCAATATAACTTTTTAGGGGAAAACGAGAGTTTATTATGGTTCTTTGCGATACTTGTTCACTCTTCAGTCGAAAGCAAATGACTGGGGTGCCATCCCCCGCCCAATCTTCGTACAAGGCATCTTCGGCAAGAATAGCGCCATCGACTAAAAGGTGATTTTGGTAAGGTTTAAAACTAAAAACCAAGGGAATCGACATGGAAAATCTTACCGCTTGGGACACCCTAAGGTTTGGCGAAGTAGTTTTGTTGAATACTACCGGACCACCACCATTAACATCCGTTGCTAGAATATTGAGGTTGAGCTCTAAATCAGCGAAGGTCACGCCCTTCAGCATATCGTCGATCCACGATTCGAATTTATCGCCAGAGCAAAGGCCACCATCTTTGAGTAAACGTATTAATGAAAATCCTTTAAATTGGCTAAAATCCGTTTCAAGGGCTAATTTTTTAATCTCGGTGAGTGGCATACCCGTGCAGTAAAGGGCTGCGATGATCGACCCGCCAGAAACGCCAACAATATGGTCAAATTTAATTTTTAATTCGGCTAGTGCATCTAAAATGCCAATATGGGCAAGTAGTCGTGTGCCACCACCTGAAAAAATGGGAACAAGCTTTAAGCTACGATCATCAGGAGGTATTTGCACATCAGTCCTATAAGTTGTAAATCATTAAAAACTCTACAATTATGGATGATATTTGGGAAATTGCTTGTTCCATGTCAACTAATATTATTTAGTTGGTATAAATCTGAATGATGTATCCGTTTGGTTTTTTGAGTTTAGGGTGACACGTTGTAATAACTTTTATACCAATCTACAAATTTAGCGATACCATGATCAATGGTTGTCTTCGGTTGGTAGTTAACATCTTCTATTAATGCATCAACGTCTGCAAAGGTATCAGGAACGTCGCCAGGCTGCATTGGTAACATTTCTTTTTCGGCTGTTTTTCCTAAGTGTTTCTCTAAGGTTTCGATATAACTTAGTAAATGAACTGGATTTTGGGCACCGATATTGTATACCCGCCACGGGGCTTTGCTGTTAGCCGGATCTGGTTTTTTACCGCTCCATTTTTCATTGCCTTGGGCTATGTGATCAAGGGTTCTTACAACACCTTCAACTATGTCATCAATAAAGGTGAAGTCACGACGATGATTACCATAATTAAACACTTTGATGGGGTCACCAGCTAGGATTGCTTTGGTAAACATAAACAACGCCATATCAGGTCTACCCCAAGGCCCATAGACAGTAAAAAATCGTAAACCTGTGGTGGGCAAATCAAACAAGCTGCTGTAGGTGTGGGCCATTAGTTCGTTGGCCTTTTTACTGGCAGCGTATAATGATAAAGGATGATCGACATTGTCATGCACTGAAAATGGCATTGATTCATTAGCCCCATAGACTGAGCTTGAAGAAGCATAAACCAAGTGTTTTACCTGATTATGTCGACAGCCTTCTAGAATATTCATGAAGCCGATAATGTTACTTTCCATGTAAGCATGGGGATTTTCTAAAGAGTAACGTACACCGGCTTGGGCAGCCAAATGGACCACGCGATCAAACTTTTCTTCTGCAAACAATGTTTCCATTGCCGACTTGTCAGCTAAATCCAATTTTACGAACCGAAAAAGTTTGGCATTTCCGCACTGCTGAATTTGTTGTAAACGTCCCTCTTTTAAATTGACGTCATAATAGTCATTCATATTGTCTAGACCAACAACATGATCGCCTCTGGCGAGCAGGGACATCGTAGTGTGAAAGCCGATGAATCCGGCAGCACCAGTAACAAGTATTTTCATTCTATGGATTCTCTACAAGCGAATGTCGGTGATATTCTTCGGGAAAATATACTTTAGATCATAAATAACGCGATTGTCTTTACACAACGATAGAAGATCATTTTCGCTAAATTGCTTGAACTCATTATGTGCGACTGCCACGATAATGGCATCGTAATGTCCTGTTTTGGGTTTCTCTACGAGAGATAAACCATACTCATGCTCTACTTCTGCATTGTTTGCCCAAGGGTCATAGATATCTAAATTAACATGATAATGTTTTAATTCAGTAGCAATATCGACGACCTTGGTATTGCGGATATCGGGGCAATTTTCTTTAAACGTTAAACCGAGTAATAATACATTGGCGCCATTGACCATTATCTTTTTGTTCAACATGGTTTTAACTAACTGACCAACAACGTATTCACCCATATGATCGTTTAGGCGGCGACCAGCCAAAATGACTTCTGGGTGATAACCTAGTTCTTCGGCTTTATGGGTAAGATAATAAGGATCTACACCAATGCAGTGACCGCCAACTAAGCCTGGGCGAAATGGTAAAAAGTTCCATTTACTACCCGCAGCAAGTAACACTTCTTCGGTATCAATACCTGCTCGGTTGAAGATGATGGCTAATTCGTTAATTAAGGCTATGTTGAGATCGCGCTGGGTATTCTCGATAACTTTGGCAGCTTCAGCTACTTTAATTGAAGAGGCTTTATGAGTGCCTGCGGTAATAATACTGGAATATAAGTCATCAACCAGTGTGGCAATTTCATCAGTAGAGCCCGAGGTGACTTTTACAATATTCTCAACACGGTGCTGTTTGTCACCAGGATTAATACGCTCAGGGCTGTAGCCCGCATAAAAATCTTGATTGAATACCAACCCTGAACCTTGTTCAAGAATGGGAATACAGACTTCTTCTGTTGCGCCAGGGAAAACGGTGGACTCATAAACCACGACATCGCCTTTTTTAAGTACTTTACTAATGCTTTCACTGGCTTTTTGTAATGGGGTAAGGTCTGGTTGACGGTTTTTATCTATAGGTGTTGGTACGGTGACGATATAGAAATTACAATTGGTGAGATCTTGCAAGTTACTGGTAAAGGTTAAATGTTGAGACGCACTTAATTCGGTAGCCGATACTTCCAGCGTACTGTCTTTATCATTGTTTAATTCAGCGATTCGCGAGCTATTGATGTCAAAACCGTGAGTATCGTATTTACGACCAAAAGCGACAGCTAAAGGAAGACCCACATAGCCTAATCCAATAATGGCTAATTTCAAATTAGACAATCTTAGTTGCATTTATAGTGCCTTTTATTGTTATTCTTAGTGAATGCATTTGTCTATTATCACTAAATTGAACTAAATTAACATGCATTTTACTAAATTAACTTTTCTTATGCTTATTTGTACCTTGGCTGCTGGGGCATCGGCAAATAGCTTGCCGAAAACAGTCAAAAAGATTAAACCTTCTATTGTTGGGGTGGGGATCTATGATCCAATTGGTAGTCCCCGAAATCAATTACATGGCACCGGTTTTGCAATAGCTAATGGTTATTATATAGCGACTAATTATCACGTTGTAGGTAAGGGGCTAAAGGGTGAATCAAAACAATCACGTATCGTTTTTATTGGAACAGGCTCTCATCCTAAGATTAGTCATGCAGAAATTGTTGCCTCAGATCCTGCACATGATCTGGCTATATTATTGATTAAAGATAAGGTGCCAGCATTGTTGCTGATGCCAGATGATTTTGTAGATGAAGGGATAGAAGTTGCATTTACCGGATTTCCAATTGGCTCTGTCTTGGGATTATATCCAGCGACCCACAAAGGACTTATTTCGGCATTAACGCCTGTTGCTATTCCTAGTATTAATGCAAACCAATTGAGTATTGAAATGCTTAAAAGGTTACGTAAGCCCTTTTTTATATATCAAATGGATGCAACAGCTTATCCCGGCAATAGCGGTAGTCCTGTTTATACTACTGATACAGGGGAAGTTCTTGGTATTATCAATAAGGTTTTTGTGAAACAAACGAAAGAGAAAATCTTATCTGACCCAAGTGATATTAGTTATTCTATTCCGATAAAACATTTAAGAGCATTGGCAAGATCAATTTCAATTGATATCTAGAAATTTATTTTTCGTAATGATATCGGCCTAACAATAACGTTACTAAATATCTATATGACTTTCTTGCTAGATGGGGCAATAAAATTTTGAGGGGCATTTTTAATACGTGTCCTCGAATGAACATAATAAAACGGCTACATCGACTCCAGTATGAATCAACTAAATCATGTGATGGTAGTATTGCAAAGTAAATGACGTTGTTGATAAATAAATCGGTCCACTTGCTATATCGGTAATTTAATAAATGCAACGACGACTGGGCACGATGGTAATTACCCAAAGAACTTGTCGAAAAAATTTTGTCACGAAGCTTCAAGGCAATATACAAGGTATCGCTAAAGCCCAGCCTTTCACTCAATTTAATAAGCGAAGTTAAATCACTGTGTTTTTCAAGCTCCATTAATAGTAGATGGATGTCCCAAACATCTCGAAAACTCTTAGTAAAGTCTTCATTGTAAAACAGGTGGATGACGCTATGTAGAATGATTAATTCGGGGCTTAGTGTTAGGTACCCATCATTAGTGGTTTGAAGATTACTTAACAATTCATTTTCAGGAATTAATTTACCAGAAATAGGGGGTAATAATGTGTGGTGAATGTCTAGAGTGGTTCCGCGATATATGTGTTGATAAGGGGGGAGTTCATGAGCCCACTGTCGATAGTATTGTTCATCATAATCGTCCAGCGTTTTTTCTACCCAATCATTTTGCTTAAGAATATTTTCAATTAATGATAGTTGTGAGTATGGTACTAGAATGTCAATATCCGACATAACCCGCCCGTAATGGTTTATATCCTTTCTTAATACGTATGCGGCCCCTTTGAGAAATATTGGCTGAATATCTGCATTGCCTAAAAATTGCACCAAACTTTCGGACTCTAGATGTATTTGTTGTGTTTGCCTCTTGGCGTAAATTTCCGCTGATTCTAGATGTTTTAACGCAAAGTGGGGGACATGATTAAGTAATAACTCTCTATCAAGTAAGTAATAAAATGATGCCAGTAAATCATTACCTCTTAATACTCTTATGAGCGTTTGCCAATTTTCTAAACTGAGTTTATGTATGTTAGAAGGCGTTGTAAAAAGTTGGATAATATTTGGCAGAGTCATATTGTTACTAACTCATCGATGAATTTATCTAGGCCGTCGTAATTGGAATAATTTACTTTATAAAAAGTGCTCTTATCCACAACATTACAAAGAGTTTTATATCCCTGTAATCCTAATACGCTGTAATTAAAAGAGTTGTGGGCTAATTTTGCGAATCCTTCAATGCTACTAACTTGCTCTATCACAAGTTCACTTGTCGGATTGAACTTAGGGAAAATAACAGCCACGATCTCAGCACTTTTCAATTGATTGAATGTTGTCCGATCTATTGTTTTAAGGTGTGCTATATCACCCTTATGTGTTCCATATGTGGTTGGGGAAAAAACAGCACTATTGCTAGATTGTTTGATAATTTCAATAGATGAATTTTTTAATGATGCGGGGCGATGCATTGGTAAAACCGTATTGCTACCAATATTAATGATGGCCATTTCATCCGAATATAATGTCCAATCTCGTAATCCAAAGTACGCTGCTAAGGTACTTTTTCCTGAGCCCGGCATCGCTGGGAATAGAATGGCCTTATTATTTTTAACTAGCACTGATGCATGAATGAGTAAGTATGTAAAATTGTATGATGCAATACACCAATTCATGCCCCATTCAATTGATGGTAGTAAAAGACTTTTTTTTATTGGATTAAATGGGCGTTGATTATCAATATAAATACAAACTTGTGGCTTAATTATTTTTCGTAAAAATGATGTTGATTTGATGCTAAGCCAATAATCTATTGGTTGCGTGACATTGTAATCTAAGCTGGCGTCATAAAGGTTTGATAATTGGGCGCTAATATTATCGGGACAACCTTCAATACAAAAGCGAAAAGGGCCGATATCTAAAATTGGATCATATTTCAAAATTGAATAAGCTTTTTTATCAATAGTTCATCGAGAATGACTCGTAAATTGACATTGCTTTCACTCAATCCACGTAGCACTGAAAAATCTATTTCTCTTTTTCTATTTACTAAATTAGGATATTGACTTAGTTCACATTGAATAAAAGTAGTTGAATAATCTATTTTCGAAAAAGCGATAATGCCGCTTAAATCTGAAGGAACAAAGAGATTCTTCATCAATTAATTTCCAAATAAAGTAAATTTAAATGAAATTAACTATCTCCACTTTCTCTTCCAACCAGTGTCACCAGTATCAGGATTTTCTTCATCTGCAGTTATCGGATCGGTTGGTGCTACTGCCGATTGGCACTCGCTACTTATTGGTATTTGATAGCTAGTACTACCTTCTGGGCTCCAAGTTGCAGTAAGTGAGTCAAAGTCTGTTGGCGCCTCATTTCCATTTCTAACGTATAGAACACCCCACATATGCTGAGTTAGTTCATCTGCAGAGCTAAATTCTGGCGGTAACGTATAAAAGCCATAGTGGGCGTTTAAATAGAAAGCCGCTAAGTTCCATATGCCGCCAGGATTGGCTAATGCCTGTCCTAGGTTTAGCAATGCGGACGGAATGTTCCCAGCTCCATTTGACAATCGTACGGTGGTTGAATTTATGTAACTCGCAATCTCACATTTTACCTTGGCGATATCATCATCGGAGGCTGCGGAATAAAAACTAAATTTGCTTTGAAATGAATTACCATTCCAATTTTCGAGATCTAAGAATTTTTCCCAAAAGCCAGGTGAAAGTCCACCGTTAACGTTAGGGAAGTAACAAGTATTACTGATATTACGAGAGCCACCAGATATACCGGATGCATTACACGCGCCCCACACGGATTGTGCCGGTAAAGAACTAATTAGAAAACCTGCTGAGCTGCGTTTGATAAAACTTCTGCGCGTCTTCAGATTTGGATTTTTTTCTAAATTAGATATTTTTTTCTCAGTTTTATTACTCATATTTTTCTCAATCTTTAAGACACACAACGAGGACTTACTTTAGTTAGTCTTTAAATACTAGCAAAGCAAAAATTAGGCCGTAATTTAAGCGTTTGAAATTTAAGTGTTTTTTTTAAATTATTTTTAACAGTGTAAAATATTTCGACAAGTTAATAAACATTCATCATATTTCATGGAAATAGAGTTATTACCTATTAGATTCTTTAAGTACTATCAAGTCAACTTTGTAAGAAATCATAGATGAATAATTCATTAAATTAAGTTGTATGTTGGCTTGGTGTTAGGATTTTAATAACTCATGTAGGCAAATCCGAGTCTTAATGGCAAACTGAACCATAATCTTATTCCACCATAAGCAGCCTAGGAAGACGAAGGAGTCAGCATGCTTGCCGAAATTGGCTATGCAGTAAGTGCGTTAGGGTATTTGCTGCTGTTTTTATTATTTCTTACTGTTAGAAAAACGGGGTTACCTAAAAAGCTGCTTATTGCTGGCGTGTTGGTCAATCTTGTCGCTAGTATTTTCTACGCAGTGCACCAATGGTTTCCATCTTCGTTACCCTCCATGATGCTTTTAGAAAGTTCAAAGTCGTTAATATGGCTAATATTTATCGCATCATGCTTAAAGGGCAGTCATAACTCATTGTTGAGTATGCTCAAGCAGCCAGTCAATTTGGTAATTATAAGCTTGCCCTTGCTGGCAATCGGCGCAGCAAATATTCCACTATTATTCGCAGATGAATACAAGCAATGGCAGTTCTTGCTACATACTATTATTAACCTTGAAATATTAGTGTTGTTAGAAACCTTCTATCGCCAAGCTGACCAAGAAAAGTGGGCTTACAAGCCATTGGTTATAGCGCTAGGTGGAGTCGCATTATTTAACTTTGTAATGTTTTCCGAAGCCTCAATGATTACTAATATTGACCCGTTATTATGGGAAGCTCGAGGCTATATCTACGCCATCCTTATACCATTTTTAGTAATAGCCATTCGGCGCATTAAAATTTGGGGTATTGATATTTTCGTGTCTCGTGAGGTGGTTCTCCACAGCTCGCTGTTGGTTGTTGCTGGAGGCTATTTGTTCGTCATGGCGTTAGCTGGTTATGCTATCAAGCTAATTGGCGGTAATTGGAGCCATGTGATCCAAATTGTTTTTGTTTTCTTATCGTTAACGTTAATGGTTGCTCTTTTTTTATCTAATCAGTTTCGAACCAAAATTAAAGTGTTTATTACCAAGCACTTTTTTGCTAATCAATTTGATTATCGTGAAGAATGGTTAAAACTCACACAGATTTTGGATAATCACGAAGGTCAAACCGATGATCATTATTACACCGCGACACTTAGCTTGGTAAATTCTATCAACTGTCGTGCAGGGTTGTTGTTAAGGCTTAACCAACAGGAATTGCAGTGTGTGGCCAATGTAGATCACGACAACCTCAATAATGTCGATGCTGAATTACTCCAACAATTGCTACCCTTTATTCGTGAAAGGCAATGGATCATCGATATAGCCCAGCTTAGGGCTCGGCCTTTCGATTATGAAGGTGTTAAAGTCAATCATGCATTATTAAACGGTTGTTCTTTTCACCTGATTTTACCCATTTTTAAGCAAGATGAATTGTGGGGGCTGGCACTTGTGCAAGACGAAGAAGGTCAGCGACAATCACTTAATTGGGAATTACGCGACTATTTAAAGGTTGTTACGACTCAGGTAGCCAGCTTTATTTTTCAACATGAAGCCTCTAAAGAGCTTGCGGAGAATGCTCAGTTTGCTGCGTTTAGCCGGATGTCAGCTTTTGTACTACATGATTTAAAAAATGTGTTAGCGCAGATAGACTTGATTTTATGCAATGCCGAGCAGCACAAGCATAACCCTGAATTTATTGAGGATACTTTTGAAACCTTGGTACATACCAAGGCACGTATGGAAAAAATGCTCAAACAGTTATCCGATAAAAAAGATGTGACCAGCGATCATATTCGGCATTTCTCCATCGCGGCATTACTACAAGAGGTGGTAGAAAAACGTTGCATGACGTCTCAGCCAATACCGCAACTACAAACAGAACAGGATTGTGAGCTTAAACAGGATGCAGATAAACTTGGAAATGTACTGTATCATCTGATTAATAATGCGCAGCAAGCAACTGAAAATAATGGTGAAATCATAATTGCCACGCAAGTGCATGCTGATAATAATGTGGTCGAGATCAGTATTGAAGATAATGGCTGCGGCATGAGCGGCGAGTTTATTCAGGACCGCTTGTTCAAACCTTTTGATACTACTAAAGGGAATGCGGGTATGGGCATAGGCGCCTATGATGCGAAGAGTTATGTAGAAAAAATTGGTGGTCAGTTAAGTGTATGCAGTAAGGTAGGCGAAGGCAGTCGCTTTACACTATTTATACCAACGGGGATGTATTAGGGTGATGGAAAAAGTACTGGTTGTTGACGATGATTTAGGTATTCAAAAACAATTAAAATGGAGTTTTGCGGATTACGAAGTCTTTTTTGCTGATGATCGTCAAAGCGCCATCAATCAATTACGTCGCCAAGAGCCAAAGGTTGTCACTCTGGATTTGGGTTTGCCGCCGGATCCTACCAATGCCAGTGAAGGTCTTAAGACTTTAGCGGAAATTATCTCCCTTGCCCCCAATACTAAGGTGATTGTGGTTACCGGCAATAACGATAAAGAAAATGCCCTTAAAGCTATTACTATTGGTGCTTATGATTTTTATCAAAAGCCAATTGATTCTGAAACCATTAAAGTTATTGTTAATCGCGCAATAAATTTATATGACCTAGAAGAAGAAAATCGTCAATTAATTCAATCGTCTTCTACCAGCGATAATCTCATTGGTACTAGTGAGAATATTGTTAAGGCCAGTCGTATGGCTGAGAAGATCGCCAAAACGGATATATCCACTTTATTACAGGGTGAAAGTGGAACAGGTAAAGAAGTCTTCGCGCGAAAAATTCATGAAAATAGTGACCGTTGTAATAAGCCTTTTATTGCCATTAACTGTGCCTCTATTCCAGATAACTTATTGGAGAGTGAACTCTTCGGTTATGAACGTGGGGCCTTCACCGGCGCTAATAAAACCACTAAAGGTAAAATTGAGTGTGCTCAACAAGGTACATTATTCCTTGATGAAATTGGCGATATGCCCATTAGTTTACAGGCTAAACTCTTGCGCTTCTTGCAGGAGCGTGTAATCGAGCGCATTGGTGGTCGCCAAGAAATTCCCGTGGATATCCGGGTGATCTGTGCAACACACCGAGATTTATCCACTATGGTTGCCGAAGAAACTTTTCGTGAAGATTTATATTTTCGTCTTGGCGAAATAACTATTCATATTCCGCCATTACGGGAGCGAGATAACGATGTTATTTTGCTCGCTCGTGCTTTCCTCAATAATTACAACACCGAATATAATCAAAGTCTGAAAGGTTTTTCCGATGATGCGGTGGCAGCTATGTTGCAACACCGGTGGCCAGGTAATATTCGTGAGTTACAGAATAAATTGAAATCAGCCATTATTATGGCCGAAGGTAATGTGGTTACTGCAGAAGATTTAGGTTTACATGTTAATGACGAAAAGGTCAGTAAACCCATGCTCAATTTGCGCGAAGTCCGCGAACAAGCTGAAAGCAATGCTATTCGTGCAGCCTATCAAATGAGTGATAAAAACATGTCGCGTACTGCCGAATTACTGGGTGTTACGCGACCAACATTGTATTCATTAATTGATAAATATCGACTGGATGAATTGAAGTCGGAGAGTTAGATAAAATTCAAATTTTCTAGTGTTAGCAGGGTAATTCAGTACATATCTTGAATTACCCTCATGTAAAATTTAATGGGGTTTATGTAGTTTTCCCTTAGCCAATAAGCGCCGCGATTAAACCAATAATCCCTCCAAAGACACCACCCCAAACAACTAACCAGCCTAAATGCTGTTTAATCATTTGCTGGATAATATCCTTCACTAATTGTGGCGTTAATTCGTTTAGACGACTTTCCACGATTTGTGACACTTGTTGATGCATGTCTTGGGTCAAACTAGGTTGTGATAATTGTTGTTGTAATGCGGCCTTAAAATTGTCGCTGTCGCTGATATCCTGCAGCGCCGATTGCATCTTAGATACGAAAGGCTGCCTTAGTGGTTCCAGTGCCGCTTCTCCCCCAAACATTCCTAACATTTGTCCAAAAGAAGAGGCTTTAATCACTTCTACTAACGAATCAAAGGTGGGTGCCAAATCTACTTTTTCTAGTATTGGCGTAAAATTCAGATTTAGCTGACTATGGTCTTTGGCTAACAAACGTTGAATATTTTCTTGGGTAAAGAATTGTTCCATCATTAAATTACGGATACCGAGTTTGAATTCTTCGAATCTCTGAGGAATAACCCCTGATCCATACAGCCCGGGAACCTTTTCAAATAACATATGGATGGCCAGCGAGTTGGTTATTGCGCCAGATAAGGCAAATAACCCTACGGTTTTGACCATCGCATTGTCTAGAACAACACCGACTATAACTAATAATAATGACAATCCGTTGGTGACTAACTGCTTATTCAATGTTTTTCCCCCAGCAACTGTAGTTTGTTTAATTGTTCAAATAGAAAGGTTGAGCCATAAGGCCCAACCTCTTTATATAATCCCTAATTTTTAAAGGGTAGCACCGTGCCGAGTAAAGGTTTTAAAGCGATGGATCAGTAAATACAACGCCGGTAAAACCACTAGGGTCAGCAAGGTTGAAGAGATGATACCACCAATAACGACCGTCGCTAGTGGCCGCTGTACTTCTGCCCCTGTTCCAGTATTAAACGCCATCGGCACAAAGCCTAAACTGGCGACTAATGCAGTCATTAGTACCGGCCGTAAACGTTGTCGGGCTCCGTCAAATACTGCATCGGCCAAGGCTTTTCCCTGATCGCGTAATTGCTGAATAAACGATAACATTACCACGCCGTTGAGTACCGCTACACCGGATAATGCAATAAAACCCACCGCCGCCGAAATCGATAGCGGCATATCCCGTAATGTTAACGCGAAAATCCCGCCACTTAGGGCTAATGGCACGCCGGTAAAGATAATTAACGCATTACTGATGGAGTTAAAAGCACTGTAAAGTAATCCGACAATCAGCAACAACACTAATGGCACCACAATCCCTAAACGCTTAGTTGCCGATTGTAACTGTTCAAAGGTTCCGCCATAGCCAATCCAATAACCACTAGGCAACTCTAACTTGGTGGTTAACTGTTGGCGTAAATCGGCGACAAAAGACCCCAAGTCTCGTTCACTGACATTGGCGCTAATAATCACGTTACGCTTACCACTTTCACGGTTTACCTGATTAGGCCCTACAGTAAGTTCGATATCGGCAATTTCCCCTAACGGCACATACTGCAGCTCTGGGTTACTGGCTTTAGGAACTGCCACTGGCAGTCGTTGCAAATCAGCAATATTTTGTCGCCAATTATCATTTAGGCGCACCATTAAGCGAAAACGTTTGTCACCTTCGTAGATAATGCCACTTTGGATCCCGCCCACTGCCGACTGTACTGCCGCTTGCACATCGGTGACGTTCAAACCCAATAATGCTAGGTGATCCCGCTGCGGCGTTACCGAGAGTGTTGGCAAGCCGGTCATTTGCTCTACTCGTACATCTTCGGCACCTTCAACGGCCTTAATGATGGCAACCGCTTTATCACCTAACTGTTTTAATTGGTTTAAGTCATCACCATAAATACGCACACCCACATCTGCTCTAACCCCGGCAATTAGCTCGTTAAAGCGCATTTCTATGGGTTGCGTAAACTCGTATTTATTTCCGGGAACATCCTCAACCGCTTCACGCAGTTCCGCCACAAACTGTGCTTTGGTTTTAGTTGGGTCAGGCCATTGGTCTATTGGTTTTAGCATCACGATAGTATCTGCCACGCTGGGCGGCATGGGGTCGGTTGCAATATCAGGTGTACCGATTTTAGAGAATACTCGTTTTACTTCAGCAAATTCCCTAATGGTTTCTTCCAGTTGCATTTGCATATCTACGGATTGTTGTAAGCCCGTGCCAGGAATACGCAGTGCATGTAAGGCAATATCGCCCTCATCCAATTGCGGTAAAAACTCCGAACCCATTTTACTGGCTTGATATAACGAGCCAACAAACAAGCCAAAGCCAAGCGCAATTACCAAAATCGGTAGTTTTAATGAGCCTTTAAGTACGGGCTCATATAATAGTCTGGCCGTACGCATTACCCGATTTTCTTGATGACTGACCTTGCCTTTGACAAAAATGGCAATTGCCGCAGGCACAAAGGTCATCGATAAAATCAGCGCGCCTAATAACGCAAACACCACGGTAAATGCCATGGGCTGGAACATTTTTCCTTCCACGCCGCTTAACGCAAATATGGGTAAGTACACCAACATAATAATCAACACGCCAAATACCGCCGGATTGAAGACTTCACGAGTGCTTTGGAAGACCTCTTCAAGGCGTTCCTTAATGCTCAGTAATCGGCCTAGTCGCTGTTGAGCCATGCCTAAGCGGCGTAAGGCGTTTTCGACCACGATGACTGCACCATCGACAATAATGCCGAAATCAATGGCACCTAAGCTCATCAAATTTCCAGAAACCCGATTAGCCGTCATACCGGTAAGGGCGAAGAGCATACTCAGTGGGATAACCAATGCGGTAATTAGCGCTGCACGAATATTGCCGAGCAATAGTAGTAACACCACAATAACCAGTACCGCACCTTCAAACAGGTTTTTTTCTACGGTGGCGATGGTTTTATCGACTAAGGTAGTACGGTCATAAACCGCTTCCACAATCACGCCTTTAGGTAAACTTAATTGAATGTCCTTTAGGCGCTGTGCCACAGCTTGGGAGACAATTCGACTGTTCTCTCCAATCAACATCATGGCGGTTCCCAGTACTACTTCTTCACCATTGGAAGTGGCGGCTCCGGTACGCAGTTCTTTACCAAATTTAACTTCCGCCACGTCCTTAATACGCACGGGGGCATCGTCTCTTTTAGTGATCACTACATTGCCAATATCGGTTAAGCCTTGCAGTTGTCCTTGGGAGCGCACTAACCACTGTTCGCCGTTGCGTTCAATATAACCGGCACCGGCGTTACTATTGTTGAGTTCCAACGCCTGCAATATATCCGTGATTGAGACTTTAAAGGCCAACATGCGTCCGGGGTCTGGCGCCACCTGATATTCACGCTCAAATCCGCCGACACTATTAATTTCCGTCACGCCCGGTACTTTGACCAACTGCGGCCGTACCACCCAATCTTGAATAGTGCGTAAGGTTTCAGCCGTGTAGGCTTGGCCATTATCATCTGTGGCGCCGGGTTCGGCTCGGACAATATAGTTAAATATTTCGCCTAAGCCGCTGGCTATGGGGCCTAACGCTGGTTCCACATTGCTGGGCAAATCTTGGCGTACCGATTGTAATCGTTCACTGATTTGTTGACGGGCCCAATAAATATCGGTTCCTTCATCAAATACCACGGTTACTTGTGACAAACCATAACGTGAAATGGAACGGGTATATTCCAAATTCGGAATACCGGCCATGGCATTTTCTATGGAATAGGTAATACGTTGTTCTGTTTCCAAGGGCGAAAATCCAGCTGCCTCGGTATTAATTTGTACTTGCACATTAGTAATGTCTGGCACTGCGTCTATAGGCAGTTTTAAGGCGCTGTAAATACCCACACCGATCATCATTAATGTTACTGCCATTACCAGCCAACGACGTTGGATGGCTAAGCGTATCAATGCATCTACCATAATATCGTCCCCTAGTGGTCGTGGCTGGCGCCGTCTTTTAACACGTCAGCTTTGAGTATGTAGCTATTACCAAAGACATAACTGGTATTGGGTATGAGCCCTGATAACACTTCAACATAGTCACCGTCTGACTCACCGAGTTCGAGCATGCGCACTTCAAAGGTGGTGTCGTACTGGGCAAATACCACGTTCATATCGCGGAAGGTTTGCAAAGCACTTTGCTTAACAGCTAAAGGCACATCTTTACTGGCGGTAATCACATCTGCCTTAACGTGCATTCCTGGTCGCCAATGGCCTTGTTGATTGTTGAGTAACACCCTAGCGCGGGCAATATGCCCACCGGTCATTACTGGTGCAATATACGTCACATTACCCATGACTTTTTTATGTTCATGTAAGTCATAAATTTGCGCTTGTTGACCAATGGCCATTTTCTCGATGTTCTCTGGAAAAGCCGATAATTCAACCCACACCTCGGATAAATCCACAACTTCAAACAATGCCTGATCGGTAGTAATTTCACCGCGGTTAATAAAGCGCTGAGTTATTTCACCATTGATGGGACTTGTGACATTGAATTGGGTACCACTATTGGCATTACGCACTACGGCTAGTATTTGGCCTTTTTTTACCTTGTCACCAATATTGCCATGAATACTTTGTACCTCACCTCGATAAGTGGCGCCAACATGCACTATTTTGTCGTTGGCTGGGGCAATCACACCAAAAAGTTGCTCTTTAAAAAACAACGTCTGCGGACCCGCTATTTCTGTTTGAATATCGGCTTTTTCGATAATGCGTGCTGACAATTGGCTGCGCCCTTCAAAGCTTTCATAATGCCACGAAGCACTACGACCATTGACCTTAGCATTCATAGTAACCTCAAATGAATGGGGCTCCGTCACTACCTGATTACTGACCAAATAGTCCTTCTCTATACTAAAGTTGAGGATGTCATTCACATCGCCTAAGCGATGCAATATCACCTCAAGTTGAACTTTTTGTGGGGCGACTGCTTGGCCATCTTGATAGGCATAGACTCGCATTTCTGGTGGAATACCGGATTCATAGATAGTGATTTCTACGGCGATATTGTCTTGTTGCAATAACGTGCCACCGTTCGGGCCCTTTGTTTCTTCCTCTTCATGGTGACCATGTTCGTCACTGGCAAAAGTGGGGCTTGCCAATGCTGTTAGTGCTAGGGCACATAAGATAAATAGGGTTTTACAGTATTTCATTGGGGATCTTCCAAAAATGATTGTCCAGTCGTACGCTCCAGCATTAGCACGTCGCTATAAATGGCATACAGACGGTTGATTTGATCGTACTCCAAGCGAGCCAATTCGTTTTGAGCATCTAGTACTTGCAATAATGAGTAGCTGCCACGGGAATAACCGGCATTAATTTCTTTAACCAGCATGGTGGCTAAGGGTAATAACTCTGAAGTGATGGCTTGAAGGTAACTTTGATTGGTTTTTAAACGCTCGAGTATGGTGTTGGCTAAGGTTCTTAGTTGCACTCTTACTAATCGCTGCTGATCGATAAGTAAATCACGTTCCGCTTGCATCGATTGTGCATGACCTTGATTAGGGTCGGACAACAGCAGTGGCATGGATACTTTAGCGACTAAACCTGCATCATCAAACTCATTGTTATAACGCAGTCCTAAACCAACGGTGATATCCGCATTACTGGCAGTGGCTAATGCACGGGCTTTGGCGTCCAATGAACGTTCAGAATCGAGTAACCGTAAAAATTCTGGTGCCTGATTAATGGCACTATCCACCGCGGCGGCAGTGGGTAGTTTAGCTAGATTCTGGAACAGGCCATTAACGCCATCAAAATCAGGCTCGGCGAGCCACATATTACTGAGGTTGGCATAGGCTTCCTGCAGCTTGCCTTGTAACTCATTGGTGTCAGCCTGAAACCGTGCTTGTTGCAAACGAATGCGGGTGACTTCAGATGTGGAATTAGCACCTGCAGCAATTCGCTCCTTGGCAATGCGTAGTGCATTATCTAGGCGTGCTTGTTGTTGCACACTCCATTGATAAAGTTGCTGTAACTGTACTGCCCGATAAAAGCGCTCGGTGGTTTGAGCAAGGATATCAATCTGCTGATAGGTAAACTCTGCTTCCAGTTGGCGCTGTTCGGCACTGGCTGCTGCTATTCGCCATTGGCGTTTATCACCTAACTCAATTAATTGGCTAAAGGACAAAGTAGCTTCAGCATGTTTTACGCCGGCACTTTCGCCGCTGCCGAGTAAATTTTCTAGTTCTAGGGCGACTACTGGATTGGGGCGTATCGACGCTTGCAATACTTGCCCTTCAACCATGCGTTGTCGATAAGGCAGTTGTTGCAAAGTCGGGTGGTTGTTTTGCGTTAAGGTTAACGCCTGACGTAAGGTCAGTTTGGTCGTGGTTGCAGCAAAGGTGAGTGATGACATCATCAGCCCCAATATGCACACAGCCACGAAATATAAATATTTCATGGTAAATCTCCAAGATTAAAGACGGCCGTTAAACGGCAAACGAATTAAGCGTGAAGAGTAATATTGGGGGGCGGAACTGGCGGTTGATTGTCTTTACTTTGAAAAAAGCACAAGGCTGTTGGGATGGCGGTTGTTGGTTTCTGTGCATGAATAATATGCGCATCATAACCAATCAAACAACTCACATGAGCATGGAATTGATGCTCGTGATTAGGATCTAGCTCGTTATCCGCTTCAATGTCATGGGTTTGATCATGAGCATAATCGTAGGCATGATGAGGATCTTCCACGTGTCCAGCAGTCGCAGCACAGGTAAAAAAACTGTGTACGAGGGTAATGATGATCAAAGACCAGATTAACCGCTGCACTTGAATGGGATCCTATTTTAGCTAGATTGAATGGCAGCAAGCTAACATAGCTGAACTCACTGCTCAACTGGATTCGCATAAACTACCGGTTTTCACCTAAAGATAATCGGTTTAGCAACAATAGTTGACGAATAATGCTAAGTAAGAATATTTTTGACTGTGAAAAGTGGCTATTTTTACACTCAACGTCTTCGCCTATATTGCAGCCAATGCTAATATAGGCGAAATGTTTGAATCAAGATTAATGCTTCTGCTGTTACGTTCTTAACCGATACATCGATAACCAGTTGTATCTCTAGCAGTCAATAATGGTTTCAACACGAAATTAGCAGTTAAGCACTGGCCTAGTGCAATAGTTAGGAATAAATTAGATGTCTATAGTTGTAAAGCCACTCGACGCTGATAAGCGTGGGACTTGTCCTGCTGAATTTAGTTTTGGCGCTACCTTTTCTGATCACATGTTTAGCCAAGATTATGAAAAAGGCAAAGGCTGGTTTAATGCCGAAGTTAGTCCCTATCATGCGTTAACTTTAGATCCTTCAGCGGCAGTATTGCATTACAGCCAAGAAATATTCGAAGGTCTCAAAGCCTACCGTAATCAACAGGGCAACATTAATTTGTTTCGCCCCTTTGAAAATTTCAAACGCTTTAATCGCTCGGCAAAACGTATGGTGATGCCAGAAGTAGATGAGCAGTTCCATTTGCAAGCTTTGAAAGCATTGATTGAACTGGATCACGCATGGGTGCCGACGCAGCAAGGTTCATCGTTATATATTCGCCCAACGATGATAGCCACTAGTGCAAAATTAGGCCTAGGTGCTAGCGCTAATTATACCCATTACATTATTGTTGGCCCTGCTGGCGCTTACTTCCAAGGTGGCTTTAATCCTATTTCGGTGTATATCGCCGATAAATATCGCCGAGCAGTTGCAGGTGGTGTAGGTGAGGCTAAAACTGGTGGTAACTACGCCGCTAGCTTATATGCATCTGAAGAAGTGGCACAACTGGGCTACTCACAAGTGTTATGGCTTGATGCGGTAGAAGGGCGCTTTATTGAAGAAGTCGGCGCAATGAATATTTGTTTCGTCTACGACAACAAACGCATTGTTACACCATCACTTAGCGGCAGTATTTTACCTGGCATTACTCGTGATTCCATTTTGAAACTTGCGCCTACTTTAGGCTATGAAGTTAGTGAAGAGCGCTTGGATGTAAATCAAATTGTGGCCGATATCGCCAGCGGAAAAATTACCGAATGTTTTGGTTGTGGTACCGCCGCGGTTATCTCGCCAGTAGGTAAACTGTGCTTAACCGGCAAGGACTACATTATCAATAACAACCAATCCGGCGCCGTGTCTAAGCATTTGTACGACGTATTGACCGGTATTCAATACGGCACAGTAGCAGATCCCTTCGGCTGGATAGAAGAAATTGTGGTTAAATAGCAATTAATAAAAAGTAAGTAATGCGCTAGGCAATACAGATAAAGCAAAAAGGAGCCATCGGCTCCTTTTTGTATTTGTTAATTAACATCCCGTTATTCTACGGTCACGCTTTTTGCCAAATTTCGTGGCTGGTCGACATCGGTGCCTTTAATTACGGCTACATAATAAGACAGTAGTTGTAATGGCAATGTGTAGATAATCGGTGCAATGATGTCGTCTACATGGGGCACGTTAATTACGCGCATGGTTTCATCACTTTTGAAGTTGGCCTGTTTATCGGCGAATACATACATAATGCCGCCGCGGGCGCGTACTTCTTCAACATTGGATTTCAGTTTTTCTAATAGCTCGTTGTTTGGTGCAACCACTATTACCGGCATGTGTTCATCAATAAGCGCTAATGGGCCGTGTTTTAACTCACCAGAGGCATAAGCTTCGGCGTGAATGTAGGAAATCTCTTTAAGTTTTAACGCACCTTCCATTGCGATAGGGTATTGATCCCCTCGGCCTAAAAATAATGCATGATGTTTGTCGGCAAATTCTTCAGCTAGGGTCTCAATTTCGTTGCTGAGATTAAGGGTTTGTTCCAGCTTGGCTGGCAAGGTATGCAGCGAGGTAATAATGCTGGCTGTTTGCTCTTTGCTCATACCATTATGCTGGCCAATGGCGGTGGTTAGCATTAACAGTCCGGTTAACTGGGTGGTAAAGGCTTTGGTAGAAGCTACACCAATTTCGGCACCGGCCATGGTCATAAAGGCTAAGTCAGATTCGCGTACTAAGGACGATCCCGGTACGTTACAAATACTCAAACTGGCCATGCAGCCATTGTCTTTAGCTAAGCGCAATGCGGCTAAGGTATCGGCGGTTTCACCAGATTGGGAAATAGTAACTAATAAAGTATTGGGATGAATGAAGGATTTGCGGTAACGGTATTCCGAAGCAATTTCTACATTACAGGAGACATTAGCATATTGTTCCATCCAGTATTTGGCGGTCATGCCGGAGTGATAACTGGTACCACAGGCAATAATTTGAACATGCTGTACTTTAGCTAGAATTTCATCGGCTTTTACGCCAAAAATTTCGGTGTTTAATCCATTCTCGGTTAAGCGCCCTTGCAAGGTATTACGCACAACTACAGGTTGTTCGTGGATCTCTTTCAGCATGTAATGGCGATAACCCGCCTTGTCACCGGCATCATGCTGAATATCCGATTCAATTACTTGGCGCTGAACGGGGTCGCCGTTGGTATCATAAATACTCACCTTGGTACGGCTGATTTGTGCCACATCGCCTTCTTCTAGGAAGATGAAACGACGAGTTACCGGTAATAAGGCTAATTGGTCAGAGGCTATGAAGTTTTCGCCAATGCCTAAACCAATCACTAACGGGCTACCAGAGCGGGCAACAATAACGCTAGTGGGGTCTTGCTTGTCCATTACTACAGTACCGTAGGCACCGTGGAATTTTTTGACCGCAGTTTGTACCGCGGTTAATAAACTATCGGTAGATTGCAGTTCTTTTTCAATTTGGTGAGCAATGGTTTCGGTATCGGTATCGGACGTAAAGCGATAACCATCGGTGGTTAACTGTTGGCGCAGAGTTTCGTAGTTTTCAATAATGCCGTTGTGTACAACCGCAATGCGGTCATTAGAAAAATGTGGGTGAGCATTGGCTTCGGTTACACCGCCGTGAGTCGCCCAGCGAGTGTGAGCAATACCCACGGAGCCTTTGATTGGGTGCTCTTCAATAGCATTGGCCAATTCTTTTACCTTACCAATACGACGCAAGCGCGTAAGGTTGGCGTCGTTGTCCAATATGGCAACACCAGCGGAATCATAGCCACGGTATTCTAAGCGTCTTAAGCCTTCCAGTAGTATTTCAACCACGTTACGTTCTGCTACGGCACCTACAATCCCACACATACTTTACTCTCCTATAAATCCTGTTCCGAGGCACAAATTACTTTCACGCCCTGTTGTTGTATACGCTCTTTGGCGGCTGATGATATGTCATCATCCGTGACTAATACCGATACCATATCCCATGGTAATTCGACATTAGGTATTTTATGTTGCAATTTACTTGATTCTGCCATCACTATAACTTGCTCAGCGACGTCGGCCATAACGCGGGTTAGGCTGGTTAATTCATTAAAGGTGGTGGTGCCGCTGTCGATATCTAACCCGGTTGCACCCACAAAAGCTTGGTCAAAGTTGTAAGCTCGGAGTATTTTTTCGGCCATTTGCCCTTGAAAAGAATGGGACTGAGGATCCCAGGTTCCACCGGTATTCAATACAGTAATTTCTTGCTCTTGATTCACTAAACTTTGGGTGACCGACAATGAATTGGTCATGACAATTAAGCCGCGCTTTCTTGTTAAGTAAGGAATTAAGGCGGCGGTAGTGTTGCCACTATCAATAATAATACGAGAATGATTGTTGATCAGGGATTGTGCAGCTTTGGCGATAGATTTCTTTCGATTCGAAATTTTAGGGTTTTCATTACCATTTCGAGCACCTGAGAGCTTCACTGCACCACCATGCTTGCGCAGCAATAATCCACTATTTTCTAAGATATTGAGATCTTTACGGATAGTGACTTCTGATGTGCCAAAGCGCTGAGTTAATTCGTCTACAGTCACCTGTTCTTGGGCATCCAGTAGCGAAATTATATTGTCTCGGCGTTGTTGAGTGTTTCTTTTAATCATCTATTCGAAATTTATTTTATTTCAAAACGAAATAGATAATATAGGTAAATTAAGTTGATTGCTAATAATTTGTACAAAAAAAATCATGTCCCCTAGTGCTGGTGAATGAAGAGTTAGCACCGGGGACTGTCAGTTATTTAAGGAATACGTTAGCGAATGGGCTTAGGATTTTTTCACTGGCCGTTGCCAACCTTCGATATTGCGTTGCTTACCACGGGCAATGGCTAATTCTCCATCTGCTATAGATTTACTAATTGTTGAGCCAGCACCTACAGTGGCGTTTTTGCCAATAGAAACTGGGGCAACCAGTGAACTATTAGAACCAATAAATGCGCCATCGCCTATGTGGGTTTTTGATTTATTCACACCGTCGTAATTACAAGTAATAGTACCCGCACCAATATTTACGCCAATACCCACTTCGGTATCACCCAAATAGGTAAAGTGATTGGCTTTAGAGCCTTTACCTAAGGTCGATTTTTTCATTTCCACAAAGTTGCCGACTTTGGCATTTTCATGGAGCACTGCGCCGGGGCGTAAACGGGCAAAAGGTCCTACAGAACAATTCTCTCCCACTTGTGCTTGTTCAATTATACTGTTGGCTTCAATCACGGCGCCGTCGGCAATTTGGCAATCTCGCAGAATGCAATTAGCACCAATAGTAACGTTGTTGCCAATCACTACATTACCTTCAACAATCAGGTTAATATCAAAATGTACATCCAGACCTACCTTAAGAGTGCCTCGCAGGTCAAAACGGCTGGGATCACTGAAGCTCACACCGTCGGTCATTAATCGTTGTGCTTGTTGCCATTGATAAGCGCGTTCAATATTGGCTAATTGCTGACGATTGTTAATACCTTCCACTTCCACGGCAGAATCGGGATGAGAGGCTTTAATGATTTTGCCTTCGTTGGCGGCCATGGCAATAACATCGGTAAGGTAAAACTCACCTTGGGCGTTATTGCTATTGAGGTTTTGCAACCAGCGTTTTAAATCTGCGCCTTGCATTACCATCATGCCGGTGTTGATTTCGTTAATGGCTAATTGTTCTGCGGTAGCGTCTTTATGTTCAACAATGGCTTTAACCGCATCACCTTCACGGACAATACGCCCCATACCGGTGGGATCATCCAGATTAACGGTTAACAGGGCTAAATCGGCATCGTGTTTGGTTTTAAGTAAGGTATCTAAGGTACTGGCTTTGATTAGTGGCGCATCGCCCACTAATATCAGCACATTTTCATTATCTTGAATAAATGGTGCGGCTTGTTGAACGGCGTGGCCGGTGCCGAGTTGTTCCGCTTGTAAGCACCAATTAAGATTGTTATGCACAATAGTTTGTTGCAATTGCTCGCCGCCGTGACCATAAACTAAATGAATATTGTCGGCACCCAATTGGGTAACGGTATCGATAATATGTTGTAACATCGCTTTACCGGCAATGGAATGTAGGACTTTGGGTAAAGAGGATTTCATGCGAGTGCCTTTACCGGCGGCTAAAATTACAACAGAAAATGCCATCTAACGTTCCTTCAGATTATGTGAGTGTCGCAAAGCTTAAAAGTCTACCTGATCTCTGTTTAAAATCCATATGACAAATTTATTAGGCTAGTATTAACAATCCATTGGGCTTTGCTAAATAATATGGCACAGTAGTGCCTGAACGATTGTAATTCAGATAAGGGATATATCGTTGTTAGACAGAAAGTCATTAAACCGCATGTTGATTTCACTTTATGTGGCTATTGTTTTCGCTATTGGCGTGGCTGCGCTTTGGGTTATTAGTGATATTGCTGCTAATCAAAGCTATAAACAACAGCAAGCCATTTCCCCGGTATTTACGGTAATAGAGCAAGAGCTGTTAGAGCCAATGCATATTGCCAAAACCTTAGCTACAGCTAAAATTTACGATAAATATTTCCTTGACGATAATCTTACTGATCCGCAAATACTTAGCGAATTAACTGATTTAGAAAACTTATTTGGTTTAGGTTTTTACATTGCTAAAGAGAAAAACCGTAAACAGTACAATTCCAATGGTTCTTCCTTTGATCTCATCGAAGGCAAAGTGGGTTGGTATTTCGAGTTGCAATCTGAACCCAGAGATTTCCTTGCGGTATTGGGCCAGCGTGAAGATGTGCATCTGTATATTGACGTGAAGCAGTATAATGCTAAAGGTAAGTTTATTGGCTTTGTGGGTGTTTCCAAAAGCTTGCAGGCATTTTTGGATTCATTTGAAAAATTCCGCCAAGCCTATGGCCATGAGTTTGTGTTTACTAATACTCGCGGCGAAATTGTTTTGTCTTCCAAAGCGGAGCTTTTAGCGGAAAATCTCAAATTTAAGAATGTGGATATCCTGCCTTGGTATGAACAATTTCTAGAGGGTAAACAAAGTTCGGAAGAACGCAGCAAACTAGTGCCAACCGATGATGGTGATTTGCTGATTTCTCAGGTTATCATCGAAGCACTAGACTGGAAGCTTTACGTCATTACGCCATTGTCGGAACGACAATCAGAACTCAATAAAACCTTCATTTTCTACGTGGCGTTGTTATTTTTATTCTTGGTGGTCTTTTATAAAGTCACCCAATATATTACTCGGCAATATCTACGCACCCTTGATCAAAAGGTCAATTACGATCCCTTAACTAAGTTATCTAATCGCAATCATTTGGAGTTTCGCTTTAACGCTTTGGTTGCGCGTAAAGGTCAGATTGGCTTTATTGTGATGAATCTGAATAATTTTAAACGCATCAATGAAATCTATGGCCATAACGCCGGCGATAAAGTACTGCACACAGTGGGGCAGCAACTTAAGTTATGTCTTGGTAAACAGGCTGTAGCGGGGCGCTGGAGTGCGGACGAGTTTCTTATTTTACTACCTGAAACCACCCCAGAGCGTGCGTTGGTTATTGCCAAACGTTGTAAGAAAATGTTGTCGGCTTTAACCATTCAGTTATCGAAATCTAGCATCGAAATATCCGCCAGTTTTGGGGTAACCACTGCTACTCAAAATAAAGACTTTAATGCTATGTTAGACGTCGCCGACAAAGCGTTGGATAAGGCTAAGCATGACGTTGAAAGTAAAATATATTTCCTTTCTAGCGATTAGTGCGCAGCGCTTCACTGCGCCATAGCCGAACGTTCAAGTTCGAGTAAAAATGCCTTCTTATCTAACCCGCCGGCATAGCCGGTTAGGGTGCCATCTTTACCAATAACACGATGACAAGGCACCACAATGGCGATGGGGTTTTTACCATTAGCCGCACCGACAGCGCGCACCGCTTTAGGGTTATTCAACATATTGGCAATATCAGCGTAGGCTGCGGTATCTGCATACTTTATTTGCACTAACGCAGCCCATACTTGTTGTTGAAATACAGTCCCTTGGGTGCGCAGTGGTAAATCAAATTGTTGACGAGTTCCGGCAAAGTATTCGGTCAATTGTTGTTTGGCATTGTGCGTATGTTGATTAGCAAGAATTTGATGTCGCTGCTGTTCTACAAATTCTATGCGTTGTATACCTTCTTCACTGGCGACAATTTCCACCCAGCCTAACGGGCTGGTTACATAATCAATATTCATGCGTGGCTCCATAATAAAAAGGTTAAATAGCTGCCCCATGGCGAGGCAAGGTCGGGGTTGATGTTAAATTGTGCCAATTGCTTTTTGATTACTAAGTCTGAACCTAAAAATACATCAGGGTCGGATAATCCGCGCATTTTGGCGTAGCTTACCGTCCACGGGCCAATGCCTTTGATATTTTGCCACTCGCCTAAGGGTAAATTCGGTTGTGCTGCCACGGCCTCGGCGAAGCGCTTTAATGTTTGACGTCGTGAATCTGGCATCTTAAGAAATAATAAAGACGATTGCGCAACGCTTTGCGGTGTGGGGAATAACCATTTTTGTTGAAATTGATCACCGCATTGCTCAACCAAAGTTTGGGTGAGTTTTATTGCCGCAGTAACCGAAATTTGTTGTCCTAAAATGGCACGGCAACCTGCCTCAAAAGAATTCCAAATACCCGGCAAACGCAAACCGGGTCGCCATTTATCCGCGGGTAATCCGGCATTGAGTAGTTGTGATTCAATGATTTGATTATCGGTATCCACGTCGAGTATGCGGCGGATTGTGGCAAGCATGCCGTGTAATTCGGTCATATTATCCAGTTCAATATCAACTAAGAAATAATGTTTGTCTGGTACTATTTTCGCTTTGAAAAAACCGACACTCTGACTTAGTTGTACGGTTCTGGCGTAAAAATTATCGCCGATAAATTCCATATTGCTGATCGCGCGAGTCGCGAGAAAATCGCGTAAATGTGGCCAATCATAAGGGGGACGATACGCCAGTTTGAGTTGTAATTGCGTGGCTGTGGTTTTGGCTTGGGTTCTGATTTGCGAGGGGGTTAACAACATATTTTTACGCAAATGACTTTGTAACAATCGTGCAGAATTAAAACCACTGGCGAAGGCGACTTGTTCCACACTCAGGTGTGTTTCGTGCAGCAACTTTTTGGCGAACAGTAATCGATGATAAATCTGAAACTGCTTAGGGGCGATACCTACTTTAGCTTCAAATAATTGGCGTAAATAGCGATCACTAACCCCTAACTTGTTGGCGATTTCGAGCATAGTCAAATGCAAATTATGGGTGATAAGATTTAGGCCTCGCTCCACCGTAGTATCAACACCACGCCAGGCAAAAGAGTGGGGTGCGCTGTCTGGACGGCAACGTAAGCAAGGCCGATAGCCCGCTTGCATGGCTAGTTCAGATTTATCGTAATAGCTGACATTTTCTTCTTTTGGCAGTTTTGCCGGGCATATAGGCCGACAAAAAATACCGGTGGATTTTACTGCCACATAAAATTGGCCATCAAAGCGCGGGTCACGACTTAATCGAGCTTGTTGAAAAGCAATAGAGGCATTTGGCGGCATGGTAAGTGTAACTAGGTAGCTAACAAGAATGTACTTAGTGTAACCATTTAAAGCGAACTAATGCGATAAAATCGGAAGTGAGTAGCACGTTTTTACAGGCTAGTTGAAAAGTGTTTGCAGCCAATGATTAAGCCAATTTGATTTAGCTTTTTTGTTCGCCTGCGGATTCTTTTGCTGCCAGCGTTTTTGGGTGGCTAAGCGTTGTTGACGACGGATATCTGCTTGATTGGCATTTTGCGCGAAGCGCTGTCTACTTTCGGTGTCCATATCACTCAAAAGCCCTTGGCTACGAGAAATCTTAAATTTTGGTCCCGAAGATTTCGGTGAGCTACACATAGGCTTGTCTCCTGTTCATCAACCTGTTAATGAATAGAACGACTTTTCGGTATGAATATTTCACCTTGCTAGCAGGCTATCGACAAACTCAGCCTACTAGCAAAGGAAGCCTATTTTTGCGGATTGCTTTTACTAGGGGTTTTTAAGTAGGTATAACCATCTAGACAGTTTTCATAGAAGTCAGTCCATTTAACCCCTTCACGGGGTTTGATGTCGCCACTGGCAATACGTTTATCAATTAATTTTTTCACATTGTGAGCCATTAATGATGGATTGTATTGCATGATGGATAACACATCATTGACCGACGAACCGTTGACGAATTCTTCTATATAGAAATCTTCAGGATCATCATCATAACTATAAATATGCACTTCATTTAAGCGGCCGAATAAATTATGCATATCCCCCATCACGTCCTGATAGGCGCCGGTTAAGAATAAACCCACATAATAATCTTCATCTTCTTTGAGTTCATGTAAGGGGATAAAGTCAGTGGTGCCATAATCACCAATAAACTGGTCAATCTTGCCATCGCTGTCGCAAGTAATATCCACCAATGAACAATTTACCGTTGGCTCTTCATTCATGCGGGTTAATGGGGCTATGGGTAATAATTGGTCAATAGCCCAAGTATCCGCCGCTGATTGGAACACGGAGAAATTACATAAGTATTGAGAAGACAACGCATAATCCAATTCCTGTAGCTCTTCAGGGATAAACTCTACATGACGTAAGCGTTTTTGCACTTTCTTCATGATGTCCCAATACAGGGTTTCGATTTTAGCCAATTCAGGTAAAGACACCACGCGAAGTTTGAAGGCGTCTACCGCTTGTTCTTTATATTGTGATGCGTCGTTGAACAGTTCCTGGGTGTTTTCATTAGGATCATCAATTTGCACCGATACGCTACGCATATTTTTTACTAAAACATGCTCGTTTTCTTGTTCGGTTGTTTCAAACTTATTGCTATCTAGTGATGAACCACTGCTGCGTATTTCGCCAACAATCGGTGTGATCACGCAGCTATGATGAGCAGTAATAGCGCGGCCACTTTCACTAACAATATTGGGGTGCGGGACTTTTTCTAAATCACAGACTTCTTTAATGCCATAAACCACATCGGCCACGTACTCTTGCATGCTGTAGTTGCGCGATGAATCGTTAGTGGACTGACTGCCATCGTAATCAATCCCTAAACCACCACCGACGTCAATGTACTCAAGGCCAACGCCCATACGATGTAATTCGGCATAAATGCGCCCACCTTCACTGACGGCTTCTTTAACCGAGCGGATATCGGTGATCTGACTGCCGATGTGAAAATGTAATAGTTTCAAGCAATCCAGCATGCCTTGTTCTTTTAAATAATTGGATGCATTGATCACTTCAGCAATGGTTAAGCCGAATTTAGCCCGTTCACCGCCAGAGCTTGCCCACTTGCCACGACCTTTAACGGTCATTTTTGAGCGTAATCCAATAATGGGGTCAATTTTAAGTTCTTTGGAAATTCTTACTAATGCAATCAGTTCCGAGTACTTTTCCACGACGACAATGATTTTACGTCCTAGCTTACGGCCTAGTAATGCTAAACGCATAAACTCTTCATCTTTATAACCATTAAGGATCGTCAGCGATTCTTCATTGGTGTTATAAGATAAAACAGTAAGTAACTCTGCTTTGGAGCCAGCTTCAAGGCCGTAATTAAAGGCTTCACCTGCCTCAACCACTTCTTCAACCACTTCGCGCATTTGGTTAACTTTAATCGGGTAGACACCCATGTATTGGCCGTTATATTCCGCTTCTTTAATAGCATCCCTAAAGGTTTGATTCAGCTGTGCTACTTGTGAGCGAAGAATGTCATGGAAACGCACAACCACCGGGAATTGAATACCTTCCTGTTGGATTTCTTCAACGACGGTTTTGAAATCAATACGAATGTCGGTATTGGTTGGATCGGGAGTAACATGCAAGTTGCCGTTTTCACCAATTTCAAAGTAGCCGCCGCCCCAACGTTTTACTCGATATAGACGTTCAGCGTCTTCAATTGTCCATTTAGCCAATGTAGTAGTCCTCAGAGACTGATTAAACGCTTCGCAAATAGCCGCGCGTTTAGTTATTAAATGTTGATGCAGCCAGGCTTTGCACTACACATCGTGAAATTTGAATATTGCTACAACCTAGGCTGTTAGCCGAAAGGTTATTATTGTAGCCCATGCTATTTATGCAAAAGGCAATATTATAGTGGTTAGATGACAACTCTCACAATAGCAGTAGGGAACTTTAAGCAGTTGATCACAAAAAGCTATTGAAATTTTGCGTTTTGATGGGGGGAATCACTTTGCTTTTGGGTTAGCCGATGTCATCATAGCGGCAGACATTTTTCCCAATAGTTACTCATGCGCGATTTCAGAAAATATACCGTTGTAGTGCTCGCGTTCGTATTCCTATATGGCTGCGGACAAAAAGGCCCGTTGTTTATGCCTGAACCGGCGAAAACCAACAGCCTGCCAGATACAACGAAACAACCTGAACCATCCGCGGACAACAAGAATTAATTAAATTTATGGATTATTTTACTTACCAAAACCAGCAATTGATGGTTGAAGACGTCAATGCTGCTGACATTGCTACTGAGCACGGTACGCCTTGCTATGTTTATTCTCGCGCTACTATTGAACGTCATTGGCATGCTTTTGATAAGGCGGCCGGTGCCCATCCCCATTTAATTTGTTACGCGGTAAAGGCCAACTCTAATATTGGTGTGTTGTCCGTATTAGCCAAATTAGGCTCGGGTTTTGACATTGTCTCAGGTGGTGAATTAGCACGGGTGCTTGAAGCTGGCGGTGATGCAGCAAAAGTGGTGTTCTCTGGTGTGGGTAAAACCGAACAGGAAATCGCGTTTGCGTTGGACCAAGGTATTAAATGTTTCAACGTAGAATCCATACCTGAGTTAGAACGTATTAATTCTGTGGCCAAATCCATGGATAAAATTGCGCCTATTTCATTACGTATTAATCCAGATGTGGATGCCAAAACTCATCCTTATATTTCAACGGGGTTAAAGGCCAATAAATTTGGTATTGCTCGCGAGTTGGCTATCAGTACCTATCAACAAGCCAATGCTATGAGCAACTTGAAGATTATCGGTATGGATTGCCATATTGGCTCGCAATTAACCACTATCGAGCCTTTTGTGGATGCCTTAGATCGTTTATTGCTGCTAATTGATGAATTAGCCGAAAACAATATTGTGATTGAACATCTGGATGTGGGTGGTGGCTTAGGGGTGACCTATAAAGATGAAACGCCCCCTCATCCTAATGATTATGCCGCTGCCTTAGCCAGTCATATGCAGGGTCGTGAAAACCTTGCGCTGATTTTTGAACCCGGCCGGGCGATTATGGCCAATGCGGGCATTTTATTGACTAAAGTGGAATTTTTAAAGCAAGGCGAAGAAAAGAGCTTCGCCATTGTTGATGCCGCCATGAACGATTTATTACGCCCCGCATTGTATTCTGCTTGGCAAGCTATTGTGCCCTTAGATTTAAGCTTACAGCGTGATAAGGCTCTGTACGATGTAGTCGGGCCGATTTGTGAAACCGGTGATTTTCTCGGTAAAGATCGTGAGTTAGCCATTGCGCCAAATGACTTTTTAGCAGTGCGCAGTGCCGGTGCTTATGGCTTTGCCATGTCTTCGAATTACAATAGCCGCTGTCGCGCCGCAGAAATTTTAGTGGATGGCAAAACGGTACATGTCGTGCGTGAACGTGAAAAATTGTCGGATCTATGGAAAGGTGAGTGCAAAATCGCATAAACCTGCGTAATGTAGCGCTCAATATTGAATAATTTTATATAAGAACGTGTAGTCACATAGATGCGAATTCAGTTTTCAAAAATGCACGGTTTAGGCAATGACTTCATGGTCATTGATAACGTATCGCAGAATGTGTTTTTTTCTAAGGAAAAAATCCAGCGCTTAGCTGATCGCCATTTTGGTATTGGTTTTGACCAATTGCTGATGGTGGAACCGCCTTATGATCCTGAACAGGATTTTCATTACCGCATTTTCAATGCCGATGGTTCTGAAGTTTCCCAGTGTGGTAATGGCGCTCGTTGTTTTGCTCATTTTGTCAAAATGAAAGGCTTAATCAACCGTAATAAAATTATGGTGAGTACTAAAGCTGGCAGTATGGTGTTGCATTTAGAAAAAGACGGTCAGGTGACGGTGAATATGGGACAGCCCGAATTCATCCCGGCGAATATTCCTCTTATTGCGAATAAGCAAGAGGGGACGTATCTGATCCGCGCCGGTGATCATACTGTGATGTGTGGTGCCGTGTCGTTGGGTAATCCCCATTGCGTGATTAAAGTCGATGATGTGAAAACCGCGCCGGTGGAAACATTAGGCCCTTTGCTGGAACGTCATGAACGTTTTCCTGAAGGGGTGAATGTGGGCTTTATGCAAATAGTGTCACCCACCCATATCAAGCTACGCGTGTATGAGCGTGGTGCAGGTGAAACCCTAGCTTGTGGTAGTGGCGCTTGCGCTGCAGTAGTGATCGGTCATAGCCAAAATAAACTTGGCAAAGAGGTTTTGGTGGATTTGCCCGGCGGTAGTTTAAAAGTTCGTTGGCAAGGACGCGATGAGGTGGTTAAAATGACTGGACCAGTTGAACATGTTTTTGATGGAACAATAAATATATGAATAAAACTTTGAAAAGGGACCCCGTGCATTTTGAGCTTGCTGATGTTGCTGAAGCACCAACTTCGGCGCTGCAAGTTCAGCAATATTTATTACAGCACCCGGAATTTTTTGAAGTTAATCCTCAGTTGTTGGATAAAATTAAAATATCCCATGCCAAGCGTGGTTCGGTATCGTTAGTTGAACGTCAGGCCGAACAACTGCGCGAACATGTTAATATATTACAAAAACAAATCAGTGAGTTACTTAGTGTGGCTCGTCAGAATGAGCGCATCTACCGGATCTATGCTGACCTCAATCTAAGCTTATGTAAGTGTAAAAGCTTAGTGGATGTGCAAGCGGCATTGAAAGAAGCATTACTACAGCAACTGGATCTTGATGAAATCTCTCTGCGCTTATTTGGCTCAGATAATGATTTACCAGAAACCAGTAAACACCATTTATTGAAAAAACGCTTTAACAATAAAATTTATTACTTAGGCCGTTTAAGTCATGCCGAACGTAATATGCTTTTTACTAATAGCAGTATCGAGTCCGTGGCGATGATGTTGCTGGGTGAACGTGGCGAAATGGGCTTGCTGGCCATTGGCAGTGTTGAACCACATCATTTCCATCCGGGGATGGATACCTTATTGATGGCGCAATTACAGCAATTTTTGACTTTAATCGTGCCGCAACTTGCTGAGTTTTAGCGTTAATTAGTCGTCAATAATTTTTGCTAGGATAACCCATGATTTTTTATCGCCCATGGCGTCCAGTTCAAGCCTTATCCTTTGATCTCGATGATACTCTTTATCACAATGATCCAGTGCTGTTTACAGCCGAAGCTAACACTCTCAAATATCTACAACAATTTTCCGCTTGCGAGCATACCGACAAAGCATTTTGGCAAAACGCCAAAGGACAAGTACTAAGTCACAACCCATCGTTGAATAAAGACATGACCCTGCTACGTAGGGCCAGTTTAGAATATGGCTTAGAGCAATGTGGTTATCAGGGGCAAGAGTTGTCGGCTAAAGTGGAGTTGGCTTTTCATGAGTTTTACCGTTTAAGAAGCGATTTCAAAGTGTCAGAGGAGGTGCAACAAACCCTTGGTGTGCTATCACAACGTATGCCCTTGGTGGCGATTACCAATGGCAACGTGAATGTAGACTCCATTGGATTGGGTGGCATATTCCAGCATTGTTTTCACGCTAGTATTAAACAACCCATGAAACCACACCCCATTATGTTCGAGCGCTGCTCAGCGGTGTTGAATATCGCACCCCAGCAGATACTCCATATTGGCGACAATCTCATTAAAGACGTTTATGGAGCGCTTAAGGTGGGCTTTAAAAGCGCATGGCTAGCGGTCGATCGTGAGATGATATTGACCGATGAGCCGCAGCGAGTGCTGCCGCATATCCAATTGGCAAATTTAGGTGAGTTACTTGATTTGTTTGTGGATACAGATTGAGCGTAGTTTGTCCCAAATATGCTGTTCATTAGTAGGAAGAGGACGGGCTGATGCCCGACCTACATATGGATTTTCACTAAAGAATAAAACGGCTTAGGTCTTCGTTCTCTACTAAAATATCTAATTTATCCTCAACGTATTTGTCATCAATAATCAATGATTCACCGTCTTTTTCTGAGGCGTCGAAGGAAATATCTTCCATCAGTTTTTCCAACACCGTATGCAAGCGACGAGCGCCGATATTCTCGGTTTTTTCATTTACTTGCCATGCGGCTTTGGCAATGCGCTGAATACCTTCTTCGGTAAATTGAATATCCACGCCTTCGGTTTTCATTAGTGCTTTGTATTGGGCAGTTAAAGAGGCATTGGGCTCCGTCAAAATACGCACAAAGTCTTCTGCAGACAGTGCACTCAATTCAACGCGGATCGGCAAGCGACCTTGTAATTCAGGGATCAGATCTGACGGTTTCGACATTTGAAATGCACCGGAAGCGATAAACAAAATATGGTCGGTTTTGACCATGCCGTGTTTAGTACTTACCGTTGAGCCTTCAACTAAAGGCAACAAATCCCGTTGCACGCCTTCACGGGACACATCTCCGCCAGAAGAGTTACCATCGCGTTTACAAATTTTGTCGATTTCATCAATAAATACAATGCCGTTTTGTTCCACGGCATCGATGGCTTTTTGTTTTAAGTCTTCCTGATTAACCAAGCGTGCGGCTTCTTCTTCAATTAATAACTTAAAGGCATCTTTGATTTTGAGCTTTTTAGTTTTCTTTTGATTACCCGACAGGTTTTGGAACATGCCTTGTAACTGATTGGTCATTTCTTCCATGCCAGGAGGTGCCATGATCTCAACACCCACTTGCGGTGCGGCCACATCAATCTCGATTTCTTTATCATCGAGTAGACCTTCCCGTAGTTTTTTACGAAACGCCTGACGGGTGCCTTTATCTTGGGCTTGTTCTTTTTCGCCCCATACACTTTCTGGGCGTGGTAGTAATACATCAAGAATACGCTCTTCGGCAGATTCTTCAGCGCGGAACTTAACCTTGGTCATTTCCTGCTCTTTGGTCATTTTTACTGCCATATCCACTAAGTCGCGGATTATGGTTTCGACTTCTTTACCTACATAACCGACTTCGGTGAATTTGGTGGCCTCGACCTTAATAAAAGGCGCGTTGGCGAGCTTCGCTAAGCGGCGAGCTATTTCGGTTTTACCGACACCTGTGGGGCCGATCATCAGGATATTTTTTGGGGTAACTTCCTGACGTAAGTCTGGCTCAAGTTGCATACGACGCCAGCGGTTACGCAAAGCGATGGCAACGGCGCGCTTAGCACCATCTTGGCCGATAATATGGCTATTGAGTTCGTGAACGATTTCTCTTGGGGTCATTGCTGACATTGGGGCTTCCCTTTAGTAATCCAGTTTTTCAACCGTATGATTGTTGTTGGTAAACACACAAATATTGCCAGCGATGGTAAGCGCTTTGGTGGCAATGTCAGAGGCACTTAATTCGGTGTTTTCGAGTAAAGCGGTAGCTGCCGCTTGGGCAAAGGGGCCGCCAGAACCGATGGCTATTAGATCATGTTCCGGCTGAATCACATCACCGTTGCCGGTAATAATTAACGAAGCGGTGTGATCGGCGACCGCCAATAGCGCTTCTAATTTACGTAATGCGCGATCGGTGCGCCAATCTTTGGCGAGTTCAACAGCTGCGCGTGTCAGATTACCTTGATGAGCTTCGAGCTTAGCTTCAAAGCGTTCAAACAGAGTGAAGGCATCAGCGGTACCACCGGCAAATCCTGCTAACACTTTGTCATGGTATAAACGACGTACTTTGCGAGCATTACCTTTCATTACGGTATTGCCTAGAGAGACTTGGCCGTCACCGGCAACGATTACTTGATTATTGCGTCTGACTGAAACGATCGTGGTCATAACGGTTCCTAAATACGAAAAAAACACCGCCAAGCGGCGGTGCATTGATAACCACTATGTAGGGGTAAGCTCGCTACAATTCAAGAGCTATGGCTAATTCTTTGCAACTATAGAGCTCTAACGTAACGTCCGCTGAAAGAATTGTTGGGCTTTAGTGTACATTTCCAGTGCTAGCGCGGGATCATGGCGTTCACCTTCATCGCGCATAAAAGCGTGTTGGGCATTCACCTCAAACCATTGGTAATTCATGTCAATGGCTTGAAAATGCTGCAGTAATTTTTGTCTGCCCTCAAGAGGAACGTGTGGATCTTGTTTACCTAGTACCAATAACACCTCACCTTGAATATCCTTGGCACGAGTGAGACTGTCATTGCCTGCATCACAGGGTAAGGTATTGCTGTGAATATCGGTGGGGTATAAACAGAAAGCCGACAAAATGTGCGGATTCAATGCTGCACGGAAGGCTAAATGTCCGCCAATACACACGCCCATGGATCCTACTTTACCGCTGCAATAGCTTTGCTCGGTGACAAAATTGATCATCGCTTGGGTATCGTCATCGTGGGCTTCTAAGGTCTTAGTAAATTTATCATTATTGCCTTTATCTTTACCGGCATCATCATAAGCCAATATGGTGCCCATGGGGTTCAGCTCATGGAATACTTCAGGCACTAATACCACAAAACCTAGCCCAGCCAGTAAGTTCGCGCTGCGGGCAATAGGTGCGGTAATTTGGAATATTTCTGAATAGAAAATAATGCACGGAAACTCACCCGTTTGTTGGGGGCGAAATACCTGTACTTGCATATCACCACTAGGGGTATTTATTGTTTGGTTATGTTGTTGGGTAATCACAATCTGTCTTCCTTCGGTCTTTATGTTAATTTTTGCAGGTTATGTCCCGCGCCAAATCTGACAGGTGGCTATTTTAAGTTTACGTGCTTGGTGGCGATGACGTTCTGCATCACGCTTGCTGTCATAGGGACCTAACACCACGCGATGCCAAAGACCATTTTTGCCATTACTTGCACGAACCTGCGCTTCTAAACCTGAAAAGGCTAGCTTGGCACGCATTTCTTCAGCTTGAGTTTCGCGACGAAAAGAACCGCACTGCATAATATAAGGACGTGTATCACCGTCTTCGACTTCTTCAGGCAACTCGACTTCAATATCTTGCTGATCTAATGACTCTATAAATTCCCATTGTTCTTCTGGAGCAGCAGGTAATGGATCGAGTTCCTGTGCAATTTCTTTAATTGGGGACTGCTCTTCTTTCGGTGCAGTGCCATTTATTGACCATAAAAAATAACCAAAGCCGCCAATGAGTATTGCGGTAATCAGCAGCCGTGGCCACGGCAAACTTGGTTTAGCGGGCTTTTTTTCAGGGGCGGTAGTTTTGCCGCGGGAAACGTAATCTTTTGGAGCCATAAATATGTATTTACTATCCGTTAATAATGGTGTGGATTGCGCTGCGCTAAAAAACAATGCTATTGATGCAAGAGCAGGCGTGACTAGCCACAGATTGTACCTACAAAATATTAAGGCACAATGCCTAAGTGAAGGCCTAAGTGGGTTAATTTAGTTGCACTGGGTAAAAGCCTTAGTTCTGCTCTAAAGATTCAATTTCTGGTGACTATTTGGAGAAAAGGTTAACGTATTGTTAACAGATAAAGTTTTGTATTTATTAGAGTTTTCTTGCAAACTGCTTATCACACCAGCTATCAATATCATCAACTGAAGGAATACCAATGCAATACGCTTGGTTGCTCACAGCAGCATTTTTAGTTTTTATTATGCAAGCCGGTTTTCTATGCCTTGAAAGTGGCAAAATCCGCAGTAAAAACAGTATTAATGTCGCCGCTAAAAACATTTCTGACTTTATTTTATCCACCATTGTTTTTTGGCTCTTTGGTTTTGCACTGATGTTTGGTGACTCATTTTATGGTCTGTTGGGGACTAGTCAGTTTATTTTTGGTGAGGCCAATTCACCTTTTGAAATCAGCTTTTTCGTTTTCCAGTTGATGTTTTGTGGCACCGCTGCAACCCTGTTGTCCGGCGCCGTCGCCGAACGCATGTCTTTTATTGGCTATCTTTGGATGACTGTAATTCTTAGTGGCTTAATCTATCCCGTCTCTGGCCACTGGGCATGGGCATCGTTTTTTAATGAGAATAATTTAGGTTGGCTGCAAACCTTAGGTTTTATCGATTTTGCTGGCTCTACGGTGGTGCATTCTGTTGGTGGCTCTGTGGCCTTGGCAGCCATTATCATTATTGGCCCACGTCTTGGCCGTTTCGATTCTAATTCATCATTACCAGTGGGTAATAATTTACCCATGTCGGTACTAGGCACCTTGCTGATTTGGGTAGGATGGTTTGGTTTTAATGGTGGTAGCACCTTAGTGTTTAATGAGCAGGTGCCACAGATTATTTTAAACACGTGCCTAGCGGCGGTATGGGGCGGCTTATTCAGCTCGGCCTGTCATTATTATTTTCATCGTTATTTTGATGTCACCTATATTTTAAACGGTGTGTTGGCCGGATTAGTGGCGATCACTGCAGGTTGTCATGCCGTAACTCCAGGTGCAGCAGCAGTGATAGGCGCTGTCGCGGGCGTGATTTTATACGGCGGCACGGTATTGCTTGAAAAATGCAAATTAGACGATGCCTTAGGGGTTATTCCCACCCACTTGTTTGCTGGTATTTGGGGCACCTTAGCCGTGGCATTATTTGCCGATTTAGCCATGCTGGAAACCGGTTTATCACGGGGTGAGCAACTGTTGGTGCAACTTACTGGTATAGCCTCGATCAACTTATATAGCTTTGTGATGAGCTTTATTTTACTCAAGTTAATCAATCGTTTTATTACCTTACGGGTCAGTAAGGAGCATGAACTACAGGGTATGAACGTGTCAGAGCATCGGGCGTCCACGGAGCTGATTGATTTGCTCGGCACGATGCAGAAACAACAAGTCGAAGGGCAATTTTCCGATCCGGTACCGGTAGAGCCCTTCACCGAAGTTGGGCAAATTGCCCATCAATATAATCAGGTGATTAATCGCGTTAATGCCGAAATTACTCAGCGCGATGATGCCATTCAAGACTTTCGTGCTAGCGAACAGCGTAAAAGTGCCATTCTCAATTCCTCCATGGATAGCATTGTCAGCATCGATTTAGATGGCAATATTATTGAGTTTAACCCCGCTGCGGAGAAAACCTTCGGTTACTTGAAAAGCCATGTGCTTGGGCAAAGTTTTATTGATTTATTTGTCAGTAATGATGAGCAAGATAATGCCCGGCAAAGCCTTGAACATAAATTTTCCGCATCTCAAGGGTTATTATACAACCGTCGTAATTCTATTAGTTTGCGGCGTAGCTCCAATGAGGAGTTTCCAGCGGAAATAACTATTACCGGCGCTAATTTAGGCAGTGAGTTACGCAATGAATTCACTTTGCACGTACGCGATGCCACCCGGCAAACCAAACTGCAACGGAAGTTGCGACAATTGGCCTATAGTGACCCCCTCACTGGCTTGTATAATCGAACTTATTTGATTGAGAGTATTCAAGAGGTTGCCAAAAGAACAAAGATTAAAGAGCTGGCCATTTTTTTTATGGACTTGGATCGTTTTAAGAAAATAAACGATACCTTAGGTCACGCTGCCGGCGATGCCTTATTACGTGAAGTGGCCAATCGTCTTGTGCAAGTTACCCGTCCCAATGATGTCATCGCTCGCTGGGGTGGCGATGAATTTATCGTGCTGTTAGATGGTTTCGATAACAATGATTTTGTGGTGAATAAGGCCAATGAAATATTACAGCAAATGCGTATCCCGCTGAATTTGGAAGGGCGAGAAATTAGCATTCCTACCAGTATCGGTATTGCACTATCTGATGCTGGTAGAGTAGATGCCGGTAAGTTAATTCAACAGGCAGATATTGCCATGTACCACGCCAAACAATCTGGGCGAGATACCTTTCAGATTTTTAATCAGGACATGGTGACCAAGTCAGTTAGGCAGTTCAATCTCGAACAGGAAATGAGCAAAGCATTGCAAAGTCGCGATCAGATATTTGTGCTGTATCAGCCCAAGGTAGAAGTGAATCAGCATATTGTCGGCTTGGAAGCTTTGATTCGATGGCAACACCCAACGGAAGGATTAATCTCGCCGGTGGAGTTTATTCCACTGGCAGAAGAGTCCAATCTGATTATTGATATTGGTGAAAAGGTTATCGATTTAGTGTTCTCCGATTTACAGCAATGGCGTGCACAACAATTACGTATCGTGCCGGTGTCCATTAACTTGTCGGGTAGGCACTTGGTGTCTGATCGGCTTATACCGTACATTGAGCAAAAGCTTAAACAGTATAAAATTGATGGTGAAATGGTCGAAATTGAAATTACCGAAGGCGTGCTGTTGACCGATATTGAACATTGTATTGAGGCTATGAGCGCGCTGAAAAAATTGAATATCACACTCTCCATTGATGACTTTGGAACCGGCTATTCGTCGCTGAATTATTTAAAGCGCTTGCCCATTGATGTATTAAAAATTGACCGCTCATTCGTGGATGAATGTGCCAACACCGTCGAAGATGGACAAATTTGTACTACTATTATCAGCCTCGCGCAGAACCTAGGCTTAAAGGCGGTAGCGGAAGGGGTTGAAACCTTAGCGCAGTTACAATTTCTGCAAAGCAAAGGCTGTGCCGTTTATCAGGGGTATTATTTTTATAAGCCCTTAGCCAAAAGTACTTTGGTTAAGCTTTTATAAATAAAGGCGCAAGCGTGGAACTCTAGCTTTGTTATTCCAGCACATAAAAAGGAATGTTGGCATTAGCCACTTGGTTATTGCCATTGCTAATAGCCACAAATAAGCGGTAAGCGCCGACGGTGGTTGGCGCATTAAAGCTCAACGCTCCGTCTTTGTCTTGACTGTTAACCAGATTATTGAGAGGTTGAGGACGAGACTCTGGATCGCCGCCCGCTTTGATATCGGTACTTTCAGGTAATATTTCCCAAGTAATATGTAAGTCGGAAGGTTGATGCAGCAGGATGTCGACTTTGGCTTGATAGCTTTGTGCAGCAGTTAATTGAATACTATCGCTGGCATGCAGATCATTAATGCGAAAATCCGCAATAGAAGGTGCCCGTTGCTCAGGCCAATTGCCGCTCCACAAATAATGCAAACTGTCGACAACCTCATTAGGCTGGCCTTTTTCGGTAAATACGCCGTACCAAGTCGGCGTAGTTTCTTGTTTTTGCCCCCATAAAAAGGCGTAAGAGCCGAGTGCTCTTTTCGGCGCGCTGGCAATGCCACCTTGATAACGACTGCGATAGGACGCGGCCTTTTCGGTGCTAGTTTGTTCAATAGGCGCTGACCAGCTGGTTTTATCTATTTGCCAATGACCTGTTGGCCCCCATTCGGTAACAACATAGGCACCGTTATAGCCGATATCTAATAAATGTTGCGGTAAGGTCTCAAGTCCGCCGTAGATATTGACACTGAGGTAATCAATGCTGGGTACACGCTGCATGATCAGATCGGCTTTGGTTTTATCGATACCGGCGGTGACGGTGGTAATTAGGTGATTAGGATCAAGCTCGCGGATCATGCTGGCGATGTCTTCGATGGCATACCACACATCGGTGTTGGTGTAGAACAGATCGACTTCGTTACCAATGCCCCAAGCTAATAATGCCGGATAGTCTTTATATTTAAGTACTTGTTCGCGCACCGCCTGTTTTTGCGCGGCCACGGCCTTGGTATCATTATAATCAAAGCCGTGACGTTCATGACCTAAACTTAAACCCAGCATCACCGTTAACCCGTGTTGTTGGGCTTCGACTAATATTTTATCTGCATTTTTGCTGCTCCAAGTACGTATGGAGTTACCACCAGACGCTTTGAGCAGTGCCATGTTGCTGCTACCACCAGCGCCTTTGATAAAGTAGGGTTTATCTTGGCGCATAATCTGATAGTGGCCATTTTGTTGAGTCAACTTGGTGGCAATCGCTTGCTGCTCATTTATTGATGAGGCTTGTTGGCACGCCGTTAGAAGTAAGGCTGAGGCCAATATTAGCAGTTGCATGTGCTTGAGCATTTTTAATTACCTTATCAGAATGGATTAGACGTATTATTATTGCTGATGATAGCGCTTACATTTTTATACTCTAACGTAAATTAGGCTATCGATATAGTCTAAAGATCGCGATTAAAAAATAGGAGGTTTCGGTAGTTAAATCTAATCGACGGGTTCGGCTTGCTCAGAGTTAGCGAGCCATGCCATGGCACTTTGCATATCTTGACATATATAGGGGATAGCAGTGACGATGTTACTGATTTGCTGTTGCCACTCTTTTACCCGTTTTAAGTCTGCTAGATTACTCATAATAATGGCGGTTTTAATATCACCAAGATGTTGTGCAAACATTTTGATTAATACCGATAGAGTAGTGATATCTCCATCACTAAGTATGGCGGTATCCGTTTGCCGATGATCAACAACAAGATTATGCTTTGCGTGCCAAAGGGGATGTGAAATTAACTGCATTATCATATCCCCTTCTCCTTTGATGGTCATCGCCCCTTTAGTCGTGACGATGAAGGTCTTGGTATTTTTTTCAAACTCAATGGTAAATCGCATGTCGTCCCTAACTGCAAATAATGGATAACTAAGTTAAATTTAGCTGTTAACACCTTGGCTGCGCAAGTATTCATCGTAGCTACCGGCAAAATTAACGATGCCATCAGCGGTCATATCAATTACCCGAGTGGCCAGTGACGATACAAATTCACGATCGTGGCTGACAAAAATTAATGTACCGGGATAATTTTCTAGGGCTAAGTTTAACGATTCAATAGATTCCATATCCAAGTGGTTGGTAGGCTCATCCATGATCAGAATGTTTGGACGCTGCAGCATTAATTTACCAAACAACATACGCCCTTGCTCACCACCGGAGATAACTTTCACCGACTTGGTGATCTCGTTTTGAGAAAACAGTAAACGACCAAGGGTGCCACGCATGACTTGCTCGTCATCGCCTTCTTGGGCCCACTGATACATCCATTCAATAAGGGTTTTCTCTTCTTCAAAGTCGCTGGCATGGTCTTGTGCATAATAACCAATTTGGGCATTTTCAGACCATTTAATAGTACCGGCATCGGCTTCAATGGTGCCAACTAAGGCTTTCATTAAGGTGGATTTACCAATACCACTTGGGCCGATTACCGCCACGCGCTCACCGACTTCAATCATTAAATCTAATTGTTTAAACAGGGTCTCATCATAGCTTTTGCTAAGATTTTCAACTTCCACTGCAAGGCGATGTAATTTTTTGGTTTGTTCGAAACGAATAAACGGATTCTGACGGCTTGAAGGTTTAACTTCGTCCAGTTGGATTTTGTCGATTTGTTTAGCCCGTGACGTTGCCTGCTTGGATTTAGATGCATTGGCAGAGAAGCGACTAACGAAGGTTTTTAGTTCGGCTATTTGTGCTTTTTTCTTGGCGTTATCGGAAAGTAAACGTTCACGGGCTTGGGTGGCTGCGGTCATGTATTCGTCATAATTACCATGGAAAGTACGCAGTTCGCCGTAATCCAAGTCTGCCATATGAGTACAAACACTATTCAGAAAGTGACGATCGTGCGAGATGATAATCATGGTGCAATTACGCTCGTTCAGTACCGTTTCTAGCCAGCGAATGGTATTGATATCCAAGTTGTTGGTGGGTTCGTCGAGTAACATGATATCGGGATCAGAAAATAGCACTTGCGCCAACAACACTCGCAATTTCCAGCCCGGTGCAATTTCGCTCATTAGACCGTAATGTTGTTCTACTGGAATGCCTACCCCAGCCAACAACTCGCCAGCACGGGCTTCTGCGGTATAACCATCCATTTCCATAAACTCGGCTTCAAGATCACCGGCGCGCATGCCATCTTCTTCGGTCATTTCTGGATTAGCATAGATGGCATCGCGTTCCGATTTTACCGCCCAAAGTTCGTTATGGCCCATGACTACGGTATCGACCACTGAGTAATTTTCGAAGGCAAACTGGTCTTGCTTAAGTTTACCAATACGTTCATTAGGCGCTTTGGAAACATTACCGGCGGAAGGCTCTAAATCGCCACCTAGGATTTTCATGAAGGTAGATTTACCGCAACCGTTAGCACCGATAAGGCCATAACGATTACCTTCGCCAAACTTTACAGAGACGTTTTCGAATAATGGCTTTTCGCCAAATTGCATAGTGATATTTGCAGATGTCAGCACGGTCTTTTCCGGATAAAAAGGCTCAAACACAACATTGTTCAAACCGGAGTAAAAATTCGGCGCGCATTATGTCATAAATTACACAGAATTGATTGCGGATAATGAACGCCGTGCAAAATTAGTCCAACGGCGTTCAGGTGTGTCTTACTGATTTGGCATGTTATAAGACAGGTGCTGATAAAAGCGTAGTATCACGGGGTCTTGCTGTGGTTGGTAACCTAAATCACCGCACAGGGTGGTAATAACCGCCACCAGTTGATTAACAAACTTGCCGTAACCACGGCGATGCATATCTTCCTCGGTAGCAATAAACAGCAATTGGATGGTATCGGCCAAGTGATTATTGTTCCATTGAGTAAAGAACTGCTGTGGGTGTTGCAGCGGGTCAAAGGATAGTTCCAGTAATTCGCCATTTGGTTGCATTTGACTACTGTTTTTTTGTCGAACTAAAGGTACAGACCCATCGGCTATCATTGCTAACTGACAGAGGCCCAAGTGTTCAGCCTGCTTCTTAAATAACAAGGCAATTTGGGTATACAACGGCTTGAAAGGATTGTCACTTTGCATATCAATATTAAAGTGCGTTAATAACGCCATGTTGACCGGTAAACTCGCAATCGCAAACGTACTGCTGCCACGTTGTGGCGGCACTATCATGGATTGCTGATGGTAGCGGAATGCCATATCGCGAAAACCGTGTGTTTTGGTTTTCTTTTCACCTTTTTGCGCAGAGAAAATATCATAGGTCAGATGTTGGTGATCTTTGATTTTGATCGCCACCGGCTTCAAACCAATTTGGCGGGCAAATTCAGTAAGTAGTTTGGTGATTTTTTGATGATAGCCAGCGGCGTTATCGCGTATCTCATTGCCAGTAGCTAAAAATAATAATTCTATTTTTTTAGCTTTAATGTCGGCGTCGTAAAAGCTGCGCATACCTGTGTGGTAAGCCGGATTATAAAAAATAATCAATTGTTTGATGGTTTCTATTATCTGTTGCTCTTCACTATAACGTACTCGTACCAGCTTATTGTTGGCAACGAAGTTAACGTTATTGAATTGCATTTCCCGACATAAATTAAAAAACACATTGCTGATGTAGCGATAAAAATATTCGTATGACTCGGTGGGATTGTCTTTGCCTAACAGCGACTCAATCAGTGCTGGGGTTATTTTAAACTCTGCCAATACATATTGATTGTCACGGGCGTTTATCGGCACATGCACTTTATAAGCAGCACTGCGTTTACGGATAAGCGAGTAACGGGTGTTGGTTTGTAACATTGGCCTTCTCCTTGTTTGAAGTCGCCAAACTTAAAGCCTGTGTATGACAAAAAAAATACAGAAAAAGGATCCTTTGATGACAGCGTTGTGATGTGCAGAATCAAGAGCAACCTAGGCGGTACATAAGGTAGCCCTATGATCAGTGTCATTAACTGTTTTAGGGCACCAAAGTGACATATTGATTAATGAGCAAAAAGTCTTTGAGATTGGTTTTTATGAGGTGGGTGTAATAGGGATAAATATGGGCACCAGCCAATTGGGTGAGAATCAGAATATTGTGCTATAACCCAGTTTGGCGCAGGCAATACTGCAGGCTTTGCTACGGTGAAAAAACGAACGTGAAAATGTTACCGATGGGGTGCTGCTGAAGTACTGTTATTGGTATAACTAAAACGGCTATTAAGCCGCTTTAGTTAATTGTTCTAAGTATTTAACAATGCTGTCGGATTCATACAACCATTCAACATTATTATCTTTAGCAATGCGTAGACAAGGTACCTTAATTTTGCCACCTTGCACTAGCAAGGTTTGCCGGTGCTGGGGATCATTTTTGGCATCAAGGTAACGTAAGTTAAGTGTATGGCGTTTAGCCGTACGGCGAACTTTGACGCAAAATGGACAAGCTTTAAATTGATATAAGGTTAAGCCAGCTGTTTTAGCATCAATCAACGCTTGTTGTTCTTTGCTGCGCTTTACCCCACGTGGGGTAAAAATAAAATCTAACAATAAAATAATTCGGCCGATTACCCAGCGTACTACATTCATCACTTTGACCTAAAAAATTAACGGGAAAAATTAGGCGCAGACTCTAATGATTTGCGTGGCCCTTGTCTATAGCCATCATCCTAATATTGTCAGCCGTAAAATAATTGTAATGAGGAAGATGGCAAAGGGAAATTAGCCAGGGCCCATTAATCAGTCACTGATTTGACAGGATCCTGAGTGACGACTTGATTGCGACCATTATCTTTTGCCTGATACAAGGCAATATCCGATTGATTATAAAGGAGCTCAAAGGTGCAGTCGGGCCAGCTTTCAATTAAACCTACGGAGAGGGTTATATTGACTGGATTGTCCTCATCATTAAATGTGGTCGTCATAATTTGGCTGCATAACCTATTGGTTATCTCCTCTGCTTCTGCGGCTGTGGTGTCGGGTAATAAAATACCAAACTCTTCACCACCAATACGCCCAAAATGGTCATATTCGCGCAATGCCTTTTTAACTAATGAGGCTAATTGCCGCAACACATTATCGCCCACTTGATGTCCATATCGATCATTGATTTTTTTGAAGTGATCAATATCTAACAAACAAAAGGTCAGTTTGTGATTGCTTCTTTTACAGCGGTTTATTTCAGAGTTAACTTTGCCGATGAAGCTGCGACGGTTAGCAATTTGGGTAAGTTCATCTGTTGCCGCCAAACTAGTTAATTGATGAGTATGTTCGAACAGCGTCTGCTCAACGACCTTTTGTTTGGTAATGTTTTTTGCTTGGAGTAATAGCTCCCCGGAAGGCAGTAGTTGTTCCGACATCAGAAACCAGCGGCCATCAATGAGATCTACTTCAAATAAACGAAATTCCCGCACTCTTCTTTTTTTATTGGCGATCTCTAACCATCGCTCAATGTCGTGGGTTTCAATTCTCGGGCCTTGCTGATTTTTATATGCAATATTGAAAAGCTGATTGAAACTTTGATTGATAATCTGATCGAACTCAATAAACATGATATCGGCAAACGCTTGATTACAGCCTATAAGAATGTCGTCGGCAGAAAAAATGGCATATCCATCTTGGGATACGTCAAGAAAGTCACCTATTCGATTCGCCAATGTCAAAAATCCGTTTTGCATACTACCCCTATGTGGTGGTGCTAAATTTTATTAGTGAGCCGTCTTATTTGGTTAAGTATAGATGTTGATAGCAAAAAGATATTATGCTTGAAATATTACATGAAAACTTACTAAATCAACAACTTGCATAATAAGACCCGGATACTACATAAAATCTTGCACATCGACGTCTACCGACCAACGAACTTTGCTGGCATCGGGTAGCACTTCAATTTGTGGCATGGCGTTAAAAAGGGCTTTTTGCAGATTTCCACGATGGTTGCTTTGCAGTAATAACTGCATACGGTAACGGCCTTGGCGTTTTTCCATTAACGCTGGGAAAGGGCCTAAACATAATATTTGAGATTGGCCTGAGAATAGCTGTGCTACTTGTGCCAAAAATTGATGGGCTACTTTGGGATTAGTGGCTTCGGCACGTACCAAGGTTTGAAAACTAAAGGGCGGTAGTTGCGCTGATTTACGTTCCTGTATGGCATAACGGGCAAAATGGCCGTAACCATTGTGGAGTAAATCTTGTAATAGCGGGTGGTCGGGGTTATGACTTTGTAGCCACATTTCGCCCGTGTTCTCGGCACGCCCAGCACGGCCTGCCACTTGAGTAATTAACTGCGCAAGGTTTTCGGCGGCGCGGAAATCCATGCTAAATAACGCGCCGTCAACATCTACCACTAACACCATAGTCACATTCGGAAAGTGATGGCCTTTAGCGAGGATTTGGGTGCCGATTAATATTTGATATTCACCCTTATTAATATCATCCAACATTTGATGAAAACGGTGTTTACTGCGGATATTGTCACTATCAATGCGCAGGGTTTTGTATTTTGGAAAGAGTTTATTTAAGCCCTGTTCCAATTGTTCGGTACCAACGCCTAACGACACCATTTGTGGGTTGTTACACGCAGCGCACTGTTGGGGGATGACTTTGGCATCGCCACAATGGTGGCATTGCAATTTATTGAGACCTTTATGCAAGGTGTAGCTTTTATCACAGCGATGGCAGGTTTCTACAAATCCACATTGATGGCACAACCAGCTAGGCGCATAACCTCGGCGGTTAATAAACACCATCACCTGATTACCCTGCTGCAAATGCGCTAGCAATCGCGCTTGCATGCCTTTGGCAATACCATAATCCAGCGGCTGATTTTTAATATCAAAAATTTGCTGGCGCGCCAGTTTGGCATTACCGGCTCGCTCGCTCAGTTGGAAATGTTGATACTTACCACTGAGCGCATTGTGTAATGTTTCCAATGACGGCGTTGCCGTACCTAATACTAAAGGAATATTTTGTTGGCGTGCACGCATTACCGCTAAATCGCGGCCATGATAGCGAAAACCATCTTGTTGCTTGTAGGAATTATCATGCTCTTCATCAACGATAATCATCCCCAATTGTTTAAAAGGAGTGAATATCGCCGAGCGGGTGCCAATCACAATCGCCAATAGACCTTCTTTGGCCTGCCGCCATACGGCCAAACGTTCATTATCGGTGAGATTGGAATGCAGTAACCCCACCGGCGCATTAAAGCGTTGTTGAAAACGGCTCACGGTTTGCGGCGTTAGGCCTATTTCCGGTACTAAAATCAGCACTTGGTGGCCTTGGGCTAATAGCGGCGCAATGGCTTGTAAATACACTTCGGTTTTACCACTGCCGGTAATGCCTTCGAGTAACACCGGGTGGTATTGATTGTGGTGGCAGCTGATGCCGGTAATTGCTAATGACTGCTCAATATTTGGCCGCGGTGGTGGATGAGCAGCTAATTGCGATTCAATGTGATCGGCCCAGTCATTGACCACATCGGGGATTTTTTCAACTTCTTCAATTAGGCCTTTTTTGTGCAAGCCTTTAATAATGGCACTGCTGAATTGTTGTTTTAATTTGCTATCGGCACATTGCTGCTGTTGTAGTAATGCCAGAAGTTGTTGTTGCTTGGGCGAGCGTTTTAACGTCAAAGGGTCGGTTTGCTCGCCAGCTTGGGTAATCGCCCAATATAGAATACTCGGCATGGTACTGGGTTTGCCATTGCGCAGCAGTACTGGCATGGCCGAGTGCATCACATCACCAATGGGGTGCTGATAATATTGGCTGGCCCATTTTAATAAGGTCAGCATGGATTCGCTAAAAATTGGCGTGTCATCGAGAATTTTGTCGATAGGTTTGAGTTTTTCAATAGGCCAGTTGGATGTGTCCTTAATGGCCATCACCACGCCGACTAATTTACGGCGACCGAAACTGACCTGCACGCGGGCACCCACGCAAGGTTGAGTATCGGTAATCAAGTATTCAAATAGACTACGTTTGGGAATGCCAATTGCCACATCGGCAATAGTGCTGGACATAAACTCTCGTTGAGCAATTGTGTTGTAATGATAGGAATACTATAAAGTAAGCGCCATCCCACGTCATGCTTGTATTTCAACAAAAAATGCTTGATCTGTGAGCAGTGATACTTTAGGATTCGCGACCCGAATACAGCTACGGCTGTTTTTTAATTAACACGTATGGTGTTCAACTCCGGGTTGGATAGCGATACGGGCCAATATATGAGGCTTTCCATGAAAGAAGGTATACACCCAGAATACAACGAAATTACTGCAAGCTGTTCTTGTGGTAATAAAATGGCTATCCGTTCTACTTGTACAAAGGATTTGAACCTGGACGTATGTTCAGAATGTCACCCTTTCTACACTGGTAAACAACGTAACGTTGATACCGGCGGCCGTATCGAGAAGTTCAACAAACGTTTCGGTGGTCTTTCTTCTAAGAAGTAAGCACACAAAAATGATTGTAAAAAAGGCGCTAACCAGCGCCTTTTTTTGTGCCGGTTAGTTTTGTTGTCGGCCCCAGCCGTGCACGCGTAGTTATTCGTTCGTCCTGAGATTCTATGGTTGCGCCAACTGGCATCCATGCCATTTTTCACGCCCCGTCCCGTGGGGCGCGAGGGTATTTGGAGAGACCCAAATACCCGAAAGGTCTTTTCGCTCCGGCAACTTTCTTGATCCATATTAAAATTATTCTGCTGATATTGAACCGGCGCGAGGTAATGTCCCTATAAAGCACGCGCCTTGGCGAAACGTCCTGTTTCGCCATTCGATGCAGAACAATTTGAATATGAGAAAGTTGAGTCGCTGAGGAGCTATCTGATATTTGGGAGTTAAAAAAGATAAAGTCGCAAATAGATACTTAATTAGCCGACGCCTTAGCGGTCGGCTTATTAAGTTGCTTTGCTTTCTTCTTGTCCCTAACCCATAGGACAGAACCATTTGTTTTCTTCATTTCAAATAAATCTATCGCCATGAACAAATCACTTAGTTTTTTAAAGCCATAGTTCCTTTGGTCAAAGGAAGCATGATTGGAAATATGCGTACCGATTGGACCTAACATCGCCCAACCATCATCTTCCTCAACAGCTTCAATAGCTTGCCTTAGTAAGTTGATTAATCTTGTATCACTTTTAATATTCTTTGTTTGCTTTTGAATTGGTAGCTCTTTTTCACTATCTTCGTCAAGATACAGAAAACGAGAGCAGCTATTTACGAAGGCTAATGGTGCTTTACGTTCACCAAAACCAATCACGAACTTTCCATCAGCTAATGAACGAGTTACTAGCGGGGTGAAATCACAATCAGATGAAACTAGGCAAATAACATCAATATCTTTTGTATACAGAACATCCATTACATCAATTACTAATGCCATATCCGTGGCATTCTTACCCTTCGTCAGGTCAAATTGTTGAATCGGTTGTATTGCAAACTCATGAAGCAAGTCTTCCCAAGGCTTCAAATTTTGATTTTTCCAGTTCCCATAAGCCTTACGAATATTTACAACACCATAACGTGCTAATTCAGAGAGCACTTTATCTATCTTTTTGGCAGGTGCGTTATCAGCATCAATGAATACTGCAATTTTTTCCTTATCCTTCACGGAAGCCTCCTTGCGACTTAACAACTCATTATATAGACCTTGTAGGCACGTTACCTTGTAAGGTAAGCGAATTAAGCCTTGGGTCTTTATTAAAATATGTTTTAAATCATACCTTAATCGACTCAATGTTAAATTGGAATTGGTTATTTTTAGGCCAAGCGGAGCTTGGCCTATTCCCCATCACAGTTAGTTATATTTTGATTCAGATTAGCGGGTCGCTATTCGAGGCAGGACGCCGAGAAAACAACGGCAGAAGGGATGTGGATTTGTTGTGGTAGCGACCTGCCTGAATTGAAATATGACGCTTTAACTGTGTTGGGGTGCCTGGTGAGTCCAGAGAGGACGAGGCAAGCGTCCTCTCTGGTTGCTGTCGCCAACGCGACGCCTAAATTATACTTTTATGAAAAAGCTAATTTGCGCAGCAATATCACCCAAGCCAAGAAAAAAACTAGGCGAAGCCGCCAACCATTTACCGTAAACCCAACTCCACGTCCTCAACAATAAAATTTCCTGTGTAGACAGGGTGTGGATGGCCGTTGGTATCGAGGGCGAAATATAATTGCTCTTCTTCAGGTAAAGACTGATAGCCATCGATGACACGATAGATCCACACCTCTGGATCACAGTCTAATTCTTGCTGTTGCCAGAACTCTAATGCGGTCAGGCGTTCGCCGCTGTCTATTACTTGGCAGAAATAGTCTTCAACGGCTTTTTTAAGGAGGTTTTCAACCTGCGGTGCTTGGCTTTGTTGGGCGACGTTAATTTTACCGGCTTTGCGTTCTTCGCGGGGCGTGTTGGTTCGTTGTAAGGCTTTAATGCGCCCGACTAAGGCTTGTAGGTCTGTTTCGTGGGCGATGCTGTTAACGTCGGCGTGGGCAGCGCCCATTAGCTTATTGGCTTGGTTAAACAGCATTGGCACGTTGGATAAACTGCTGTAATCCGGTGGATGAAAATCCGGGTGTTGTTCTTGGTGCAGCACAAAGCCTTTAAGTAAACGAGTGCGCCCACGGAATTCGCGAAAGCGCCCGAGTAGTTCCAGCAATCGTGCTTGTACTATGGATAACTCTTGGGTCACCCGTGAAAACGCCTGTTGCAGGGTGACGACTAATAGCAAACGTAGTTCTCGATTACTGCCGGCGGTTTCTGAGAGCTCATCAAAACGGAACAATTCGATTTGTGTGAGTAATTCCGATACCTGACTTTGTGCCAGTTCATTTTCGCGGATCTTGGCATCAATAGAGGCTACATAGCCAAACTCGTTATTAATGCGACTAAACAACACGCGCACATTGTTACCCAGTGAGTCGGTTAGGCTGTAAACATGCTCGCGTAAATCGTTGATATGTCCTTGGGATTCGGTAAAACGGCCGTGATGTAGTGCTTCTTTATAATGGCCTGCCAAGGTTTTTAAACTGGCTAATGCCGAGCCAATATTGGCGTCGATTTGGCGGTTGCGTTCATCGTGTAGGCTGTTTTCTAGTAGGTTACGTACGGTGCTTTTTAAGCGTAATTCGGCATCTGGCTCTGGCCGCCAGATAATCCCCAATTTTTTGAGGTTATCGATAACTTGCGGAGTGGTCGCGGTTTCATCTAAGGTGCCGGACAAATACACCTGCATAATCACATCGGCGTGGCGGCTCATGGCATTGAGTAGCGTAACCCCCGCTTGATACAGATTCTGGCTCACAGTAATGACCCTTGCATGGCGGCCTGTTCGGCTTGCTCACTCAACGACAGCGATTCGGTTTCATCAATAAAGCGCAGTACTTCAAATAAATAATCCACTTTGCCGGTGGCTAAATAGATCTGTTTTTCAGGATTCGGGCGCAATAAATAACCTATTTCCGTGAGCTTTTTGAATAGCTGCTTTAACTGGCCGTCCACTTCCATGCTGGTGGAGTTAAACAATCGATAGCGGGCGATTTTTTGTAGCTGTTCCTTAAACGCGGGGGTGTCTTCAATTTGGGTTTGTAATTCTGGTAGGCGAATGGCCTGCCCTTGGGTAAGGGGCATGTCATTACCGGACGCTTGCTGCACTAATAATAACCATTCTACCAATGGCAAAAGCCCTGCTGCTGTCTCTTGAAATTGATTCCCCAGCACTTTGCGCTCTTGCTCACCCAAGGTCAGGTAAGCGGCGTAAAACACTTCGCCATCGGCACAATGGGTTAAGGTGCGATTAAGGATATTCAATTGCTGTTCCATGCGTTCGGCTTGGCTGCTGTTTTTCAAATAACGCCAACCGTCTTCATCGCTAACTTGGCAGATAAAAGTACCGGATAGCAATTGTTCCAGCACGCGGCCTTGTTCAGTCATCATGCTATTTTCTCCAGTTGTTGACGTTGTTTGAGCCGCTCACTAATGGCGCTGGTGCGTGGCTGCACAATCTGTAGCTGACGGGTGTTTTTATCAATAAGGTAGCGATTAGCAAACAGGGTTAACACTTCCGATTCTGGATTTGGGAAGGCGCCAAGCACGCAGATGTCGTTGTTATGGCAGGCATCAAAAATCTTCTTCACATTACTTTGATGCAAGGTGCCTAATTCGTCGATTGGCCAATGAATGGTAACATCGGCACTGCCCCGCAATAAGCGGGTAAAGGCCAGTAAAAACTTACATAGGATCAAATAAGCCATACCATGGCTGGATGATTCATTTAGTTGACGATCGGTACGGATCACCAAATGGCTGTTGCCTTCTTTTAAGTGCAGCTCAATATCCAGCAGGTTATTAATGCCGCCACCTAAGGCCGCGCGGCCAAGAATATCCATTACCCGACGCATACTTTGTGCGTAATCATCTTGTGGTAATTGGCTAGCACCGGATTGGATCCACTCATCATATAGCTTTTGGAATTGGCTGAGTTCCGGCCAGAATTCCAGCTCACTAATTTTAGAGCGAATTTTGACAGCGGATTCGGAAACACCATCGAGGAACAGCTCTTCATCCACTTCTTTACTAATACGTGTGCTTTGACCGGCAATGCGCTTATCGATATCCGCTAACACGTGATAATACTGGCTAAGGTCGGCACCGAAGATGCGCCCTTGCTCACGCAAACCTGCCAGTTTTTGCGGTACGATTTCGTTTAATAGGCGGCTTAGGTGGCTTACTAGTTTACGGTGATCAAGCAGGCGTAAACCTTGGGGATTGATACTGGTGGATTCTTCGCGAGATTTATCCCAGGTATCGGACAACCCAGTACCAGCTTGCTGGGCAATGAGTTTGTCAAAATGTTCAACGTAGTTGCGCACATCCGCCAACAGTTGCTCCCGCTGTTGTAATAATTCCTGACCCTCGGAAATCCGTTGACCATATTGTTGTGGCTCAAACTTATCATCGGTTTTAGGTGCCGCTGGTAATTTCAAACGAGTAAGACTGTGATGCAAAGTTTGAATGGACTCTTGTTGTTCCTTGCCCGTTCGTAGGCGTTGCTCTAACTGCACTTGTCGGGCTTTGTCTGCCTCGCGCTGATGGTGATAAGCGGTTTGTTGTTTTTGTAATTCTCGCTCGGCATGACTGGCGGCTTTTTTGGCCTTTTCTAATTGATTTTGCCAAGTGACTTTATGGCCGCTGAACACAGTTTTATACCAGTGTTGATAGTCTTTGACTTTGTGGCGATTAACTTCGGTATGCTGGATATCGTCTTTGAGTTTTTTGATTTGTTTTTGTAAACCGCCAATTTCGTCTATATCGACACCGCGTTTATTGAGTTCGTCCTGTAACCACTGCTCACACTTTTTGCGCTCTAGTTCGGCATTGTTGCGGGTTTTATCGCGGCTGTTACTTAGTTGGCTGATTTGCGAATCAATATCAGCAATGATTTGCTGCCAGTGAAATTGACGTTCGGCTTCGGCTTCGGTTTGTTGGTCGTGCAGGTTATCTAGCGCTTGTGCTTGTTGGGCCTCAAGTTTGCTTTGTTCTTGCTGGTTTTTCTGTTGGCGTTTTTTGGCCTGCTGCTTACGTTCTGCCAATGCTGCTAGGTATTCTTGGCGACTTTGTTCGCGATCATGTTGGGCGCGTTTGCGATTGGCTTCGGCGTTACGACAAGCCGATTCAGCTTTAGTTTGTGACTGCTCACAATTGCGTAATGCTTCGCTGGCCTTAGCCAGTGATAGTTCGGCTTGGTTATGTTGCTCAATGAGCTCATCTAACTGTAATTTGGCTTGGCTTAACTGTGCCTGTAATTGTTGTTCGCTTTGGGCATACTCTGGAGCATCTAGATTGTGTAGGTCTAGTGTTAGGCCAAATAGGCTTTCGCTGTCTTCACCGACTTGTGGCTTAAGATCTTTGCGTTTGAGTAAATCAGGATTGATGACTTTACCCAGTTTGTTTTCCCAACCGGGTTGCTCATGGCGCAAAAATTCCAGCAAGGTGTTATCACCGGGATAAAGCAGCGCTTCGATTTTATCCACTTGTTGCTGTTGCTGTTGTTGGCGACGATGGGTGTTATCTAATTCTTCACGTTGTTGTTGGCGCTGTTTGTTTAATTGCTGGCTGGCCTGTTGCGCTTTGCTCAGATTTTCGCGTGCCCCGTCTTCGGCAATAGTGGCTTCATTGATAGTGGCATCTAGCAAGTCTAACTGGCTTTGTTCAAATTCGTTAAAACCGGCATTTTTTAAGCTGCTACTTAGCTCGGCTTGTTCAATTTTTAACGCTTGTAATTGCTGACCAAAGTCAGATTTGAGCTGCTGACGTTGTTGGCTGTAATCATCACGGATGTTTTGTAAGTCGGTTTGTTCGGCTTGTTTTTGTTGGCCGTGCTGTTGCTGCAACTGCTGAATTTGCTGGTTGTAGTGTTCTAACTCTTGTTGCAGTTTTTCGTTAAGGTCTGCTAATCGCTTGTGATAAGCCGATTCCACATCTTGATGTTTTTCGGTCAACAACAAATAGTGGCTATTTAAACTTTCTAGTTCGGTTTGCCATTGTGGCAGCTGTTGCAAATTCTGTTGTAGGCTGTCGATGTTCTGATCTTGCCATTGGTCAAATTCGGCTTCCACCTGGTCAAGGTCGGTGGTGAGTTTTTTAACATCGGCTTTGGCTTCAGATAAATCTTGATTCAGTGTGTCGCGATCATCGTTCCATTGTTTCTCATTGGTTTTAATATTGTGGATGACATCGTTTAATTGCCCATCGGATTCAACAATATTCGCAGCAAGCAAACTTAGGTCTATTGAAAACTGCTGTTGCATGGTGGCTAGGCGCAGCTCGGCTTGGCTAAGTTGATCGTCCGCTTGCTCCAGTTTTACGAATTCGGGGCGGATGGCATCAAACTCTTGGATCAAATGGGATTCGCGGATCCAGTCTTCCACCCGTTGACGACTTAAATTGGAACTGGGCGGTTGTACGCCGTCTTCTTCCAAAATGGCGGCAATCATGGCTTTGATGGTTTCCATCTTGCCTTCTTTGGAATGCACCGCCTTGGCGAGTTTTTCAATATGGCGTAAGTTGCCGGTGCTGCCCGATAAGCTAAATATACGTGCATAACCCAAAAGTTCGCGGCTATTAGCGCTGCTGGTTAAGGTGCTGCGATCATGTTGAATAATGGCGCGGAATTCTTTGGTATTGAGCAAATTGGTAACCAGCACATTGCTGCGTTTTAAGGTTCGGGCCAATTCATTCATGGAAACACTGTTGTGCTCGCCGGCTTTGTTTTGGTACAGGTAGTCGCTGAGGTCAAAAGGTTTGGCGATAAAGCGATATTGCACACCATTGCCGTTAGAACTAAGCACCACTTGGCAGCTATCACCTTCGGCACGGGCATATTCGTAAATGATAAAACTGGATTCACGGGGTAAATACCAACGCTCGAAACTGTCACGGGTGGCGGGTACTACGCGGCTAGGGTATTCACCATAAAACACCGGAATTAACCGTTGTAATGTGGTTTTACCGGAGGCATTGGTGCCGCAAATATTGGTGTGACCGTTGAGTTTGAGTTCTACCACGCCGGGTAGATGGGTATCGATAAGTATGATGCGCTGTAAACCGGGCATGGTATTCCTTGTTGTTATTCTTATCCCGCTTTATTGGAAGCGGCTGTGAGCTCGATTCTAGCGTTATTTTCAGCGTAAAAAAACACTATCAGATAGGTTTATCGATTTCTGGATTTGTTATTTATTCTGCGAATGACGTTTGCTGGGAGTCGTTGTGAATAAGCGACCGAATGGGCAATATAAAAGGCGCAGCCAGCGCCTTTTTAAATACCGCAAAGAAATCCTAATGTGGGTAAGGGCTTATGGTCGACAACCTTAGTTGTTGTTGGTTGATCGTCGCTCCATTTATGTCTTTGAGGGCCAAGGTTATTTCAGGATCTGCTTGTGACCAGTTTATATTGATCGCGCCATAGTTAACTGAGTTGGTGAAGTCGTTCACTCTATATTTATTGGGGCTAACGTCTTTCCACTCTTCGGTTAACCCCGAACTGGTGACTTCCCATAGTGGGTAGTCTACATCCTGTTGATAGCGGGATATCTCTCCCCAGTGTGTATCACCACTAATAAGTACCACACCGTTGATTTTATGTTGTTTTATCAATTTCAGTAGGCGCTTGCGATCATGTGGGTAATTTGACCATGATTCCCAACCACTTTGTTCAGGTATGGCTTGTATGCTTGAGGCGATAATTTTAATTTTGGCAGGCTTTTTAAGCTGCTGTTCCAGCCATTGCCATTGATGTTCGCCTAACATACTCGCCGTTGGGTTATTGCTGGCGGAATAAGGCCCTTGCTTAGCGGGCTTACGTACTTGCAAATATTCTTCCCTAGAAACATGGTTAAGAGGGGCTCGATTCCAACGTAAGTCCGGCATAATCACCTGAACACGCTGTTCTTCGCTGCCATAGGAATAGGCCGTATAAACCCCATCTTTCTGTGTGCGCCTAATGGAGTCTTTGGGCTCATGCCAAAAATCTAGCATTAGTTGTTTAGATTGCTGCTTTTTAGGGTATTCGCTACCTGCATCGTTTTCACCGAAATCATGGTCATCCCATATGGCTATTACCGGCGTGTTCTGACGCAAGGTTTGAATGCCAGCATCACTGCCTAACTTTTGATACATGGTGGCCATTTTTTGCATGTCGGTAGTATCGGCATAAATGTTGTCGCCTAAGAAAATGAATAAATCCGGCGCTTCGGCATTGATTGCCGCCATGATCGGTTTAGGTTTATCTTGATGGGAGCACGAGCCAAAAAGAATGTTATTTAGCGGCATAGATTCGTTAGCTTGCGCGGTGGTGGTTAGTAGCAAGGTTATTAGGCTGATGTAAATTGATTTCATGGCTGAATGATTTCCATTATTGGCTTACCCGCAGCTGGATTGAACTTTTTATAATCTTCACCTAAAAGGGATAAGGCGGTCGCCGCTATTTGCTTTTGGAGTACTTCTTTGCCGGTTGCCACTTCGCCCTTAGGGCTAATGTCAGGGCCAATTGCCGCTAACCAAATGTGTTCAGAGCCGAGAATGCCTTCAGGAAAGCGGTTTGTTTGTTGTAGGTAGCCATTACTGGCTTTTTTTGATGCATGGTGCTGCCAGTCGTCGCTATTGCTGCCGCGCCCGTGATCTGTGGTAATGAGTAATGTGGTGTTGTTTTTATATTGGGGCATGGATTGTAGTTGCTGCCAAAGATCGGCAATAAACTTGTCGGTTCGATGGGCAGAGGATAAGTACTGATCGTAGTGACCACCATGGGCAAAATCATCCGTTTCACCATAGGCAATGATCATGACTCGGGGCTGTACTTGCTTTAAGTAATCCAGTGCAAAGCCCTGAGTAAACGCATCTAAACGCACGTTATGCCAAGGGCTAGGAATTTGTTGTTGTAAATTATTTAGCCATTGGCCGTGTTCGGACACCGCATAACCTTCGGCGGCTTGGAAGCCCGCATTAACATGTAATTTGCTGCGTTGCTGATTAACGATGAAAGGAAAAACATCCCAACTGCCGAAAAGAGCATTGGTTTTGTAAGCTGTTTTTTGCGCGCTTAACCATTCTAAAAATGTAACTTGGGGATTATTGAATTTTTTATTGGAATCAATACTCGGGTCGGCAACGCCGGTAAAAATCTCGCTGTAGCCCGGATAAGAAAAATACATGTCATTACTCACACGCATTTGTGAGTTATTTTGACGATTACCAATGATACGGCCTTGTTTAATCACGGTTTGCCAAAGGAATGGCATGAGTAAAGCGCGTCGTTGAGTGGGATCTGTATGCCAGTATTGTTGTTTTAGCGTGGCTGGATGTTGAACAAAATCTTTATTGTCGATGAGTTGTGGATCGGCACCAGTAAAAACCTCCTGCCAGCGTAGGCCATCAATGGTTACTAAAACTAGATTATCAGCAGCGAATGATTGAAAGCTGAACCAGCTAATAATCAGTACTTGGAGTATCTTCATAGCATTCTCATTTTTAAATTAAATGGTTTAAACCTGAAAAGGTGGGCACTAGGCCCACCTTAGTATTTGCGGCTTGATTTTTTAGAATGACGCTTTAATATTGAGAGCGGCAGTGCGTGGAGCACCAATCCAACCACCCCAACCACCGGCTACGCCACCGATATAACTTTCATCAAATAGATTATTCACCGTTAAGCGCAATTGCACATCGTTGATACCTTGCATTGAGCTACTGATGTTGATCGCTGCATAAAAATCACTGACTAAATAGGCGTCTAGGCGCTGAGTATTGGCCGCATCTAACCAACGTTCACCGACCCATTTGCTTGATAGCCCTGCTGCATATTGATTACGTTGCCAATCGAAAGACAACACTGCCATTTCTTCAGCGGAGCCGTAAACCGTATTACCCTCTGGTGCGCCAACAGAGCCACCAGCATATTCGGAGTCATTATTGGTATAAGAAGCATAGATAGACCAATTGTTATTCGGGTAATAGGTCATTGCTGCTTCGAAACCACTAGATTGAATACCACCGGTATTGATAAAACTGCCATTTGTACCGACCAGATAATCAATACCCTCATCTGAATCTGGTGAGATAAAAGTAAGACGATTTTCAAAATCGATGCTGTAGTAGCTCAAACTAGCGTTGATGGAGCTTGAAGAGTAACGTAAGCCCACATCAAAGTTCTCGGCGGTTTCTGGTTTGGTATTTTCTAAGGTCGAGGCTTCGCGCTCAAGTACTTCATCTTTAATGGCCGCGAAATTCTCAGCATAGCCGACATAGGCTTCAAGACCTTCTACTGGTAACGCTAACATTATCCCTGCCGATACCAGCATGTCGGAATCTGAATTGAGGCTATTGTCCGCCGTCTCGCCGAAATTATCCTGACGCTCTAAATCCACAAAAAACTTCTTCACCCCTAAACGTGCGCTAACGATGCCAACATCAAGATTGTCTTCGAGATAAAGCATGGTAGTTTCAACCGGATACTCTCGGTCATACTGTACCCAGTAAGGAATGTGATTGAATTCATAACCGGTTTTGGAATCGATAATCTTATGCCAATCGCGAGATTCCTGTCGATTATAATCCTCATACCAAATACCACCGCGCAAGGTGTTGGTCATATTATTTATTTGAGTTTGCCAATTAAAGTCGGCATTAAATCCTAAGCGCTCTTTCTGATAATGAGTGTGACGGTATGAACCAACAGGAAGTGCGCCTTGGGCGTAGCACTGTGGATCATATTGTGCGCCGGCACCACCGTAAGGAAAAGTAATCGAGCTTTCACAACCCGCTATGGGTGCAACTGGGTTGCCACTGGCATCGACAAAGAAAATTTGCCCTAATAAATTGCCGCCATAAGTGGTGTTGCTGGTGGTGACTTCTGATTGTGGGTTACCTGCACCATCGTCGCTTACATCAACTAAGTAAGGTGGAACCCAATCACCACGACCTTCGTTGTCGTGATAATAAACGTTGGCTGATAGCTCGACTCCAGAAATGTTAGTGCTTACTTCAAGGTAGGCGAATAAATTTTCCCGTAGGGTTGACCAACCTTTGCGGTAGAGTTGATCAATGTACGGCACACCTGTCCACTCGGCGGTTAGGCGGTCCCAATCTGGGTTTTGGTTAAACTCTTCTAATGTGACTCGTTGGTAATTGTCTTCGTGGGTTTCGTCCCAAGCGATATAGCCGGTAACATTGGTTTTATCGAAAGTACTAATGAATTTTGCGGCAATATGGTCGTGGGTGTTGCCAGCGGATTGATTTACCCAGTCGGTATTTTCACTGCTGGATAAGCTGACCCAGGCACGGCTATTGCCCAATACTTCACCGCTGTTGTAGCGTACAAAATATTTGTTGGCGTCAAAGTTGCCGGTGGTATAGCTCAGAGTAAGGTTTTCATCACGAGTAGGATCTATAGTGGTGAAATCAAGTGTGCCGCCTAAGGCTTCATTTGAACGAGAGCTGATGTCCGCGGTGCCTTGTGCGACAACAACCGCTTGTAAATTCTCGGTATCAATATAGCGATTGGCTTTAGCGCCGCCGCCGTAATTTGAATTACCGTTGGCGATACCATCGATGGTAATACCCACTTGCTGCTCATCTAGGCTTAGCTGAAAACCACGAATAGAAACTGTTGTTGACCAGTCGTCGCTACCAAAGGTATCCCCTTCGTTGATTAATACACCTGGTAAATTATCCACAACCGATAATGCGCTCGTCATGGCCGATTGCTGTTGCAACATGGATTCTGAAGTGACGTTATTGGCGTATGAAACCTTCATACCCACAACCGTTACTTCTTCCATTAATTTGTCTTCGTTAGTTTGGGCTTCATCAGCCATTAGTGATGTTGAAAAGGCACTAAGTAAGCCCAGTGTAATTAAGTTAAGTGTTTGAGTGTTTCGCATTTCGTGTCCCATTTTTATGGTTTTGGTTAAAAAAGCGCACGGAGTATAGGTAGGCTTTGATGACCAAACGGTTACTGAAAATTGACGAAATGGTTAAGCTTTAAGGTAATTAGAATGACGTTTTTAATTATGCATGTTGGCGTAAAGCTTGCTCATATTCTGATATGTGGGGTTGTTGTATGAGTCACGAATAACTGTAGTACTTACAGTAATCAGTGGTATTGGTAATTAAACTTGGAGTTCGTTGGAGCCACAATAATGCAAATTCAAAACTATGGTGTGTCATTGTTTGACTATATGGACAGCCCAGAAAAAGGCGACGAAGCGCTGCAGCGGCTAGTCGATGGTCAGAACGCTACCATCAGCGAAAACAATATCGGCAGTAATTTAAAAGGCTTAAGTGACACGCTAAAATTGGGCGAAGTGGCTAACCCGTTAGCATTGATGGAAAGTGATTTAAGCTCCATTAGCTTGCAGACCATTAATAATATGATTGGATATAACCTGCGGCCGGTTGCCGATGACCTGCAACAAATGGCCGCTCGTTTAGGTATAACTGAAGAGATCACTATCGAATTGCAAGATGAAAAATGGCAGGTAAAGGGGCTAAATCCAGAACCGACTGACCCTGCTGAGGAAGTCGATGAAAACCCTACTACATCGCAGCTCGATAAAAATATGCAAAAACTGCAGGATTATCTGGACCGCAATCAGGGGCTGCAAAACAAACTTGACCAATTAAATAAATTGTCTGAGTTTTATGAGTTTGCTCAAACCCAAAATAACGCAGCCGCGCTTAAAGAAGCGGATGTGGGTGAAGAGAGTCTTGTTAGCTTTTTATCCAGCAGCCGAGAATACTTGTATGGACTGAATAGCTTTAGTCTGTCGGAAGATAATTTCGCGATCACTTCTCGTGGTGCAGCCGAGTTATTGTACGAACAAGCGAAAGAAAATTTTGGGGTTGATGATAAGGAATAATTGTTATTTCGAATTGTTAGCTAGTACTAACATTCTCTATATTGCATGTGATATAAGAATAGGTATGGCTAGTCGTTAATTGAGAGTGCTTGAACTTCAGCGGTACTTAAGTTGCGCCAATCCCCTTCATCTACATCCAATTCTAGGTTACCAATTTGCTGTCGGTGCAGTGATTTAACTCTATTGCCGATTGCGGCAAACATACGTTTAACCTGATGAAAGCGACCTTCCGTAAGGGTTAAAAAAACGTTGTGTGAATCAATAATGTCTAACTTCGCCGGCAGGGTGGGTGTTGATTCACCTTGGAGCAGAATACCGTCTTGAAAACGCTGAGTGGCGTCAGCTAAGATAGGCCGAGACAACAGCACTTTATACACCTTCTGACATTTGTTCTTGGGCGAGGTGAGATTAAAAGACCAGTGTCCATCATCGGTAATCAGCACTAGGCCGGTGGTATCCGCATCTAAACGTCCTGCTATGTGTAGCTCAGTTTTTCTATCGACATCAAGAAGATTGAGTACCGATGGGTATTTTTCATCTACGTTAGAACAAATCATGTCCATGGGTTTATGCAGCAAAAAATAGCGCGAAGGTCTTGGTGTTAGTATTTTACCATCAAGGGTCACAACGTTATTTTTATGTACCTGATGGGAAGCCTCGATCGTAATAACCCCATTTACGGCAACACTTTTATTTTCGATTAACGCTAAGGCATCAATCAAAGTATGTTCCGTGCTTTTACAAATAAATTTATCTAAACGCATTACATTCAATTTGACGTACTTAAAAACAATTAAAAAATATTGATCCTCATCAATTACCCTCTATAAGAATCAACTAGGCTCATATTAACCTGACCAGTAGCCAGTTGGTCGCAACCATTTTTAAATGGAGAAAAATAATGAAAATAAAGTTGTTAATACTAGCGTCTCTATCACTATTATTTACTGCCTGTACACCAGGACCGGAATCTCCAAAAGGCTTCAGTCTACCCGAGGGGGATGCTGAAGCCGGTAAACTTGTATTTGTTGCGTATCAGTGTCTTGCTTGCCATAGTTTGAAAGGGTTAGATGACAGTAAAACTGAGTCACAGCTACCAAAAAAAGTATTTTTAGGCGGTGATGTCAACACCACTAAGACCTATGGTGAACTGGTTACCTCGATCATTAATCCTTCCCATAAAATTGCGCTAGGGTATAAACGTGAAGGTTATATTGATCAAGCCGGTCAGTCACGTATGCGTAATTATAACGACCTGATGACCGTGACTGAACTGGTGGACTTAGTTGCTTTCTTACAGCCCCAATACAACTTGAAGCCATTTAATCGCTCCAACTATCCGCATTATTTTCCTTAATTGATGGTATTTTTATGTCTTTGTATATTCAAATCGACAAGATGGCTCTCTTTTTATAGGCAGCAAAACTGCATATCCTAATTATGGATATGCAGTTTTGCTGCGTTTTGTGGTGTGGTGTTATGGCAGGCTTATTTGAAACGGTGAGGCCGGCAGGCCTTCTTTGTTATACAAATTAGCTTGGTCGGGGTTATGTGCCCATCCATAGCGTACTTGAGTTGGAGCGCTGATATCGCTATTCGAGACCTTTATTTTGTCGCCGATAATTTCCGCTTGCGCCCACAGAAATTTGCCATCACTAGCGGCAATGGCGAATTCTTTAAGCTCGCCACCTTTGGCTAGTAAGCCGCTGCCAATATGTTCAAAACTTAGCACTAGGCTTTGTTCTTGCGTTTCAATAGACGTTGGGCTTGGACCTGAATACACCACATCGTGCTCGCCATAAGCGAGACTCTGCGCTGCTAAGGCTAAACGATGTCCCGGTGAATATTTATCTAAAGGATGGATGTCATTCCATTCGCCGGCATCAATAATCACGGCCATAGCAGTGTTAGGCACTTCAAGCGTTAAGCGCTGTTGTTCGCGTAATTCTGCCCAATTACTTTCCATGGGTTGTGCTTGAACCTCCATAAAATTGGCTAATTGCACGAACAAGAACGGCATATTGTCTTGCTTCCACAATCTGCGCCAATCTTGGATCATCTCGCTCATTAATGCCTGATAATTAGCAGGATTACCGGTATTGGATTCCCCTTGATACCACAGTAAGCCTTTTGCCGTGTAAGGAGTGGCCGGTGCAATCATGGCATTAAACAACCCCGTTGGCTTGTATTGGATAAAGGTGTTGTTCGGTAGTTCGTCGGTAAGCACGCTGACTTTGAATTGCCATTGACCTTTAAGGTCTAGATGGTTATCTGCACTACCTAGCCAATAAGGTTTATCGTCAACAAAACCACCTTTACCGCGATTATTGATTACTCGCACTGCAATCACATTTTTACCGGCTTTTAAAATGCCAGTATCAACGGTATAGCGTCGTGGAGGGTATTGATAAGTGATATTGCCCACTTCAACACCGTTAACGTAAACGGTGTCGGCATCGACAATGCGGCCCATCATTAATTTAGCCGGTTTACCTGCCATCTCAGCGGGAACATCAATGGTTTTACGGAACCAGACTACGCCATTCATGGGGGCGACACCTTGGTCTTCCCAATAACCCGGCAGGGTAAAGGGTTGCCATCGGCTATCATCAAACTCAGCTTGGTACCATTTTTCGGCTAAACCGGCATCGCGCTGATTGATATCGGCATACCAATTATCATTGCGGGTTTTATCCGCGTCCTGAATTTTTTTGATGTTGTTATCATCGGCAAAGAATTTGGCTTCAGCTAATGGCTCAGGAAAGCGGCTTAGAGCGTCTTGACTCATCCACGCCTCTACAGGTGAGCCGCCAACGCTGACATTAATTATGCCAACTGGAACTTGATAGCGTTGATAAAGATCACGGGCGAAGAAGAAGGCTGTGCCAGAAAATTTCATCACAGATTCTGGGTTAATACTCTGCCAACTGTTGTGCGGATAATCTTGTTGCGGGCCGGTGAATTTATAAAGGGTGGGCACGGTAAAATGGCGAATATCAGGGAAGTTAGCCTGGTCAATGTCCTCAGGGTATTTTTCCTTGATACGCTCCATAGGCAGCACCATATTCGATTGGCCTGAGGCAATCCATACCTCACCAAAAGTGACATTGTTGATAGTCACTTTATTGTTACCACTGAGTTCAATACTATGGCTACCACCAGCGGCCTGCGGAGGTAAAGTTAACGCCCACTCACCGCTTGGGCTAGTAATTGAGCCAATTAATTTTCCGTCTAAGCGGGCAATTACGCGCTCATTTGGATCTGACCAACCCCATATTTTGACCTCAGCATCACGTTGCAACACCATGTTGTCGCCAATTAATTGCGGCACACTGATATCGGCGCTAGCGTTAAAGCTAGCCACCACAGTACTTAGCATTAAATAATTGAATAGATTTATTTTTTTCATAGTTGCTTTCCTTTGGGCTTAGCCTCGCCCTGGTGCATATGGAAATTGATAGCTGCGGTAGGTTTCTAAACTGTGTTCAGGTGCTGCAAAACCCGCAGGAAATGGTCGTTTAGAAAAAGTTTGGAAATACAGCATACAAGCATCACGCCACCATTGTGCTTCCTTAAGTTGAATGGCCAAGGCCATTTTCACCTGATTAAACTGGTTTGCTTCGATTTGTGACTCTAGGGCAAGCCATTGCGCTTGCATCTCGGCAACGCCTTGCACACCTGCATCGTAATGCTTAGCGAGCTCATTCCACAAGGTGTCACCAGAAGGCATTTTGTAATCCCAATCTAAATGATGGAACCAAAGTAATAATTCTGTTGGAGTAGTCGCTGGGTCAGAGAAACGCTTTTGCCAGTATGGGGCATATTGGGCCACACCATTGGTGCCGCTGGCCGTTCTGTCTAGGCCAATACCTTGTTCGTCGGCCCGATGATAATAAGTAGGATTCCAATCATCGCGTCCTAAGTCGCCAACCCATGGCCCTGGGCCGTAATGGTGTCCGGTGTCCATTAAGTGATGTAAACCTAAGGGCGTCATGTAATTCACTACGTGCTCGCGAGAGCTCATCATTATATCGACGATATTGGCAACCGCTTTGTCGTCATTGCTAAGAGTCATGCGTGCCCATTCTTCAGCGATCTCGGCTGCGGTTAAATCATGATCCCATGCTAAGCGGCCATACACATACCAATTCGATTGGCCGAAAATATGCCCCGTCCAATTACGGTCCATACCAATGTTAGCCACACCGGCCATAGCGCTAAGCGGAATATTGTACAAACTGCCGTCCACTACCTTGGCAACGGTAGAACCTTCGCCTTTAACATGGGTATCGGCATCTAGTGCTTCTTTGTACATCGTGCCCAAATAAGCTAAATGGGTACTGAATCCGAGGTATTCCTGAGTAATTTGGAATTCCATGGCTAACGAAGTCTGCGGCGTTGCACCAAATAGCGCACTGAAGGCTTCGCGAGGTTGAAAATCAATGGGGCCGTTTTTAACTTGCACACTAACGTTTGGCTCAAATTTGCCATCTAAAGGCACAAACTCGTTATAGGCTTGTAAGCTACGCTCGGCCTTGGCATCGTGGGAATAAACAAAGGCACGCCATAACACATTGCCACCAAAAGGCTGCAAGGCTTTAGCCAACATATTGGCGCCTTCGGCATGGGTACGGCCATAATCGCCGGGGCCGGGTTGTCCTTCAGAATTGGCCTTAACTAAGTAACCGCCAAAATCGGGGATAATTTTATAAATCTCGGCTGTTTTATCCTTCCACCATTGCTGTACGTTTTTATCTAACGGATCTGAGGTGCTTAAACCGCCGATTTGTTGTGGCGAGCTGAATTTAAGGGAGAGATACACCTTGATCCCGTAAGGACGGAAAATATCGGCTAAGGCCTTTACCTTCTGTAAATAGTGCGGAGTAAGTATCAGCGAATTGGCATTCACATTATTAGGTACGATACCGTTAATTCCAATGGAAGCATTGGCACGAGCGTAGTCGTAATAACGTTGTTCTTTGTAATCCGGTAATTTGTGCCAATCGAAAATGGATTGCCCGGCATAACCGCGCTCGGTGTGTCGGTCTAGATCATCCCAGTGGTTTAGCATGCGTAATTGCACTTTTGGCGATTCGCTAATGCTCAATTGCTTAATGGATTGTTCGGTTTGTAGTAAACGTAAAAAGCGGAATGTGCCGTAAAGCAGGCCGATGTCACTATTAGCTGCAATATAGGTTTTACCATTTAGGCTGTGAATGACAAAGCCTTCATTACCAATTGTAGATAACAGGGTTTGAATACTTTGTTCATTCTTGCTGAGCTGATCACCTTTAGTGATGATTAAATCGGCCTTGCTGGAAAAATGTGGAGCCGTTTTGAGTAAACCTTGCCACGCATCGGTTAGTTCTTGTTGGATGACATTGGCGGTATCTGATTGACTGCGAATATCAATTGCGGTTAACGATTTAACATAACTTTGGCGTTGCTGCTTATCGGTAATCTCATCGTATTTTAACCACAGGCGATAACCATCATCGCCAGCAAAAGGGTTTTGAGCAACAGCTACCTGACTCAGTAATAACAAAAACACACAAACCAATCTCAACACGGTGTCTATCTCCAGACATAGGTGAATAATTAAGGGCGAAAATCCTAACATTAATTGTTAATAAATCTGCTCAACACACGCTATTTCGTTGATAGAATGTAATAAATCATAAGCGATTGTTATGCTCTAGGTTCAGCTAATGTACAGCTGTTCTAACTTGGCAATGATGCATTTAATTTATTCAAGGAAGCCTGATGAAAATTAATCCAAAAGATGTTTTTCTTCATTATCTTAAGCAACTACAGCATTTATTGACTGTGATTGAATCCCATCAACAAGGCGGCTTGGATATCTTTGCTAGCAGCTTACAGGCGGATATGTTGCCTTTTGCGCAACAGGTACGCACCACTGCAAATTTTGCCCTGCGCGCTTGTTGCCCCTTGGCGAACTTACCGGTGCTGAGCTTTGATAATGATCAGTTAAATTGGCAGGGATTAGGGCTGCAAATTAGCCAGACGATAGCACATATTCAGCAAATAGATGACGCTGCATTCAATAGTCAGAATGCCAGTCTCCTAAGTGAAAAGGCCGGATTTAGTGACGTACTTTTGCCCGCAGATGAATTCTTATCCTTATATACCTTACCCAACTTCTTTTTCCATCTGAGCATGGTCTACGCTATCGCTCGGCAACAGGGTGTGCCAGTGAGTAAAGGTGACTTTGACGGAATTCATGATTATCCAGTAGGTTTTTCATTCGTATCTGAGTAAAGTATTTAATAAAAACATAACGTTAAGAAAGTGTAAGTGGTTACTTCATATTCTCTTTTTGATTGGGTGCTCAACCTTACAGCATTGTTAATGTTATTAGATGCCACGAATGAAAGTAAATCGTGGTTTTAAGTATTGATTTTTAGTCATAATCTATGAATTTAGCGTCTATCAAAACAGCATATAGGTGAGTGCCATTGGCTTAAGCCGTGTTAGTATTTTCTGGTTAGGATCAAAAAAATAAAAATATTTCCTAATACCTAAACAACAATAATGGCATCCAAATAATGCCAGGCACACCCTACAACACAGAGGTATTCATGAAAGATTTTCGCCAACAAGCGTTGGATTATCACGCGTTGCCGGTTCCCGGTAAAATATGCATTGCACTCACCAAACCAGCTGAAAGCGTTAAAGACTTGGCCTTAGCTTATAGCCCTGGGGTTGCTGAGCCGGTACGCGAAATTGCTGCCGACCCTGATGCCGCCTATTTGTATACGGGTAAGGGTAATATGGTGGCGGTTATTTCTAACGGTACCGCTATTCTTGGTCTTGGTAATTTAGGGCCTTTAGCTTCCAAGCCGGTAATGGAAGGTAAAGCCTTACTATTTAAACGGTTTGCAGGATTGGACGCTATCGATATTCAAGTTAAGCACCGTACTACCGCGGAATTTATTGATACCGTGGCGAATATCGCCGATACCTTTGGTGGTATTAATTTAGAAGATATTAAAGCGCCAGAATGTTTCGAAATTGAACAAGAATTATCCAAGCGTTGTAATATTCCGGTATTTCATGACGATCAGCACGGCACCGCTATTGTTACCGCGGCAGGTATGCTGAATGCTATGGAAATTCAGGGAAAAACTTTACATGATTCCACCATAGTCTGCATGGGCGCGGGAGCCGCTGCCGTTGCCTGCATGGAGCTATTAATAAAATGTGGTGCCCAACGTGAACGCATTTATATGCTTGACCGTCAGGGGGTTATCCATACTCGTCGTGAAGATCTTACGCCCCATAAAGCCTTGTTTGCTAATAATACCGACAAGCGTACATTGGAAGATGTAATGCTTGGCGCTGATGTGTTTGTTGGGGTTTCGGGACCGGATGTTTTGCCTGCAGAAGCGTTAAAACTCATGGCGAAGAATCCGGTGGTGTTTGCTTGCTCGAATCCGGATCCAGAAATTAAACCAGAATTAGTGCATGCCACCCGCGATGATGTGATTATCGCTACAGGCCGTTCGGATTATCCCAATCAAGTAAATAACGTGTTGTGCTTTCCGTTTATTTTTCGTGGTGCGCTGGATATGCGCGCCACCACTATTAACGACGAAATGAAGATTGCCGCAGTTGATGCAATTCGTCAAATTGCTAAAGAGCCGGTGCCAGACGAAGTATTGGTCGCTAGTGAGATGCAAGCATTAAGCTTTGGAAAAGAGTACATTATTCCTAAACCAATGGATCCGCGATTATGCCAGCGAGTGGCGTTGGCCGTCGCCAAAGCTGCAATTGAGTCTGGCGTTTCACCATTTGAATCGTTACCTAAGGGCTATATGCAATCATGACAATGATGAACAAGGGTTTTGCCCTGAATTTAATTGAAGATATCGAGGTCGGTTTTGAACCGCGATTATCCATTATCGAGAAGCCGCTCAAGCCACTAAAAAAAGGCCAAGTACGGGTAAAAATGCTAGCGTCGCCGGTGAATCCATCTGACTTGGTTTACTTACGCGGTCAGTACGGTATTCCCCCCGAAGAAAAGGCCTTTGCTGGTTTTGAAGGTTGTGGTGTGGTGGTCGAAGCAAATGCCGGACTTTATGGTAAATGGTTAACCGGTAAACGAGTGGCGATTGCCGCACAACCCGGCGAAGATGGCGTATGGGCGCAATACGCGGTAACAATGGCCAGTTTCTGTTTGCCGGTGCGTAAGGATATTAGTGATGTGCAAGCATCGACCATTATCGTTAACCCTTGTACCGTCGTCTGCTTAATGGAGCGAGCACTGCAGTTAGGGGCAAAAGCGGTTGTGATTAATGCCGCTGCCAGCCAAGTCGGTAAAGGCTTGATCCGTTACGCAAAGATTATCGGTATGCCCACCATCGCGACAGTACGTAGTGAAGCTAATGTAAAAGTGCTTAAAGCATTAGGGGCAACACAGGTATTACTGACTATTGATGACGATTTTGGTGAGCAACTTAAACAGGTGAGCAAGCAATATCAGGCCAGTGTGTTGCTAGACGCTGTGGCAGACAAAGATACCGCCAACGTATTACGTTACATGCGAGACGGTAGTACTGCCGTGGTATATGGGCGTTTACAAGAGTCCCATGATCCGTTAGGTGGTCGTTTCAGTGTGGCTGATGTAATTTTCCGTAATATGCATATTGAAGGCTTTTGGTTAGCTCGCTTTATGCGCCGGGCCTCATTATGGCAAGCAATAAAATTAAATCGTAAGGTGCAAAAGTTGTTTGCTGATGGCATCTTCCAAACGGATATCCGCAGTGAAGTAGGCTTTGACGATTTCATCTCGGAGTTGATCCACTACGCTGACAATAAAAGTGATGGCAAGGTGATCCTCAAACCTTAGCCGGCTGTCGTTGAGCATTTTGTTACTCTAGGCTATATGCCTTAGTGTGACAAAATGCTTACGCAATTCCACCTTTATAATCCTCTATGTTAATGGCCTTAGATTGCATTCTGGCTAACGCGCCGTAGTATTCGTATTTAGATCGTTAAATCAGGATTACTTACATGAAGTCGATATTACTTGGGTGTTTACTGTTTTTTTCATCACTAGTTAGTGCTGAATATAATTTACATGAACTTTCTATATCAAAAACGCAAGAAAAACTAAGTGAAGGTTCACTAACTAGTGAGGCATTGGTTAAATATTACTTACAACGCATTGAACTGTTTGATAATAATTCACCTTTTCTCAACTCCGTCGGTCAAATTAACATCCGCGCCATTGCTGAAGCTCAAGCCTTAGATAAAGAACGTAAAGAACATGGTAGTCGTGGGCCTATGCATGGCATTCCTGTGTTACTCAAAGATAATATCGATACCGGTGATGGCATGGCGAATACCGCAGGTTCATTAGCGTTAAAAGACAACAAGCCTAAGTATGATGCCTTTTTAGTGAGTCAACTGCGTAAAGCGGGAGCGATTATATTAGGTAAAAGCAACCTATCAGAATGGGCCAATTTCCGTTCTACGCGCTCTTCTAGTGGTTGGAGTGGTATGTATGGTCAAAGTAAAAACCCCTATGACGTTACCCGTAGTCCTTGCGGTTCGAGTTCAGGCTCAGGCATTGCCGTGGCCGCCGATTTAACCATGGTGGCAGTAGGTACCGAAACCGATGGCTCAGTAACATGTCCTTCTGCGGTTAATGGCATTGTGGGTATTAAACCGACATTAGGTACCGTAAGTCGTAGTGGTATTATCCCTATTGCCCACAGTCAAGATACCGCAGGCCCTATGGCCAGAAACGTCACCGATGCGGTTATTTTGTTGCAAGCAATGACGGCTGTCGATCCCAAAGATTCGGCCGCCACAGTTAGTCAAAGTGACTATTTATCCCACTTAAAAACACAAGGTCTTAAAGGTAAGCGTATCGGTATTGCGCGAGATTTTATGGGCTACCATGAGCAAGTAGATGCCGTTTTTATGCAAGCGGTCGAAGCATTAAAAGCCCAAGGTGCGGTGATTGTTGATGACATCAAATTCTCCGGTGCCAAAGAGTGGGGAGATGCTGAATTTGCGGTTTTACTTTATGAATTCAAGGCCGATCTTAATCAGTATTTGGCTAATACCGCAGAAGGTTTACCTAAATCCTTAGCTGACTTAATTGATTTTAATCTGCAACATGTGCAACAAGAAATGCCGTACTTTGCTCAGGAACTGTTTTTTATGGCACAAGAAAAAGGGCCATTAACGGATCAGGAATATTTGGATGCGTTGGCCAAATCTAAGTCGTTGACTCAAGAAAAGGGCATTGATGCATTGTTAGCAGAGCATAAGTTGGATTTATTAATTGCCCCGACCAATCAGCCTGCTTGGAAGACGGATCATGTTAATGGCGACCATTATTTAGGTTCTGCGACGTCTGCCGCGGCTATTTCGGGTTATCCACACATTACCGTGCCCATGGGTTACGTACAGGGTTTACCAGTAGGCTTGTCTTTCTTTGGTGCTAAATTAGCGGAAGGCACATTAATTGAAGCAGCTTTCAGTTATGAACAAGCGACTCAACATCGTCACCCACCTGTTCTTTAATCAATAGCTTTAACCAAAAACGGCAGCTTAAGCTGCCGTTTTACTTTGAAATTCTAGTTAACCTCAGCTCGGGATAAGAATTGTCAAAAATGTAGATATACCCTTTATATTTCAATGGTTTAGTTATTCTTCTTCTTCGATATTATCTTCGTCAATGGCAATACCCATTGCTTGCATGAGATCTCTGGCCTCTGCGGGAATGCGGTGAGGATTGTCTTTGCGTAAGTCATCATCATTGGGTAATGGCTGATCGGTGAAGGCATGAATAAAGGCTTCACAAAGTAATTCTGAGTTGGTGGCGTGCCGTAAGTTATTCACCTGACGACGGGTGCGCTCATCGGTAAGTACTTTAAGTACTTTTAACGGAATAGAAACCGTTACCTTTTTAACCTGCTCACTTTTTTTACCGTGCTCGGCGTAGGGGTGAATGTATTCGCCTTTCCATTTTGCCATTATCGTTATTCTCTTATTGTTATGTCACAATTGGGCGGTGTTAGGGGCTGCTGATCTTTGCCGTCCCTAGAGCTGAAAAATATCAGCTTGAAGGGTGAAATTCTATCCGTTAGATCTTTTTAGTCAACTTTAGATGTCTAAACATCTTGACGTCTTCACGATCTTTATTTAGATTTAGACGTCTAAACGTCCAAAAGAGAGCATTATGTCCAAGTTACATAGCCAAACAGTTGCAGTACGCACCGGAATTGAAACCGATCCGGTACATCATGCTGTTGTGCCGCCCCTGTATTTATCGAGTAATTTTGCGTTTACCGATTATAAAGAACCTGGACAGTTTGATTATGCTCGTTCAGGCAACCCTAACACTAAGTTGTTGGAAGAAACATTAGCCGGTCTGGAAGAAGGTGCCGGTGCTGTAGTCACTAATTGTGGTTTGGCGGCGATTACCCTAGTAATGCAATTACTAGAACAAGACGATACCTTGGTTATCCCCCACGATTGTTATGGCGGTAGTCATCGCCTGTTCCAAGCCTTGGCCAAAAAGGGTCACTTTAAATTAAAAATTATTGATCAAACTGATTTCGCTCAGGTTGAAAAAGCACTAACGGCTAAGCCGAAGATGATCTGGTTAGAAACCCCAAGTAACCCACTGCTACGTATTGTTGATGTGAAAGCAATTTGTACATTGGCCAAGGCTAACGGTGCGTTGGTTGCTGCAGACAACACCTTTTTATCGCCGTTGTTGCAAAAGCCTCTAACCTTAGGTGCTGATTTTGTAGTGCATTCTTGTACTAAATACATTAATGGTCACAGCGATGCGCTAGGTGGTGTGGTGGTGTGTGCAGATGCACAACATGCTGAAGATTTAGGTTGGTGGTCGAACTGTTTAGGCTTAACCGATTGTGCGGCATTGAATAATTATATGATTTTGCGTGGCATTCGTACTTTATCGGCGCGTATGACAGTGCATCAACAAAATGCACAGAAGCTAGTGGAGTTATTAGTCGCCCATGAAGCCGTGGATAAGGTGTTTTATCCTGGGCTGGCTAGTCATCCCGGCCATGATATCGCTAAAAAACAACAAACGGGTTTTGGCGGCATGCTAAGTTTTGAACTTAAAGGTGGCGTGCAACAAGTTGAAACCGTATTAGATAATGTGAATTTGTTTTCTATCGCTGAATCATTAGGTGGTACCGAGAGTTTGATTTGCTATCCATCGACAATGACTCACCGTGCCATGGATGCGGCTGCACAAGCCACCGCGGGTATCGGCAAAACATTACTTAGAATTTCAGCGGGTATTGAGTATGGTGACGATCTTGTCGCTGATTTACGTCAGGCCCTTAACAAAATTGTAAACGGGGAATAAAAAATGGTGTCTTACGCACAGGGTATTGATGCCTTAAATCAATCATTGTCGCAATTGCGGGATATCGATGTGTCCTTTGAATTTTTTCCGCCTAACAGTGAGAAAATGGAACAAACTTTATGGAACTCGGTTGAGCGTTTAGCGCCGCTAAAGCCTGCTTATATGTCGGTTACCTACGGTGCTAATAGTGGTGAGCGTGATCGTACTCATGAAGTGGTTAAGCGCATTCAGAAGCAAACAGGCATCAGTGCTGCACCCCATTTAACTTGCGTGGATGCGACTCGTGACGAGTTAATCGACATTGCTAAAGATTATTGGCAAAGCGGTATTCGACGCATCGTTGCGCTACGTGGTGATCTACCTAAAGGTGTAGAAAAAACCGATATGTACGCTAGTGATTTGGTGGCGTTACTCAAAGACGTGGCGGATTTTGATATTTCCGTAGCAGCTTACCCAGAAACCCATCCCGAAGCGCCGAATAGTCAGTTCGATTTACTGAATCTAAAACGCAAAGCCGAAGCCGGTGCTACTCAGGCTATAACTCAGTTTTTCTTTGATGCTGAGGTGTTTTTACGCTTTCGTGATCGTGCCGCTGCAGCTGGAATTGATATGGATATTGTACCGGGAATATTACCGGTGACGAATTACAAAACCTTGGTGAAATTTGCCGGTATGACTAATGTACATGTGCCAAATTGGTTACATAGAATGTACGATGGCCTAGCGGATGATGATCAAACCACGCGTAATTTAATGGGCGCCAATATCGCCATGGATACGGTTAAAGTGTTAGCTAAAGAAGGCGTTAAAAATTTCCATTTTTACACCCTTAACCGCAGTGAATTAAGTTACGCTATTTGCCATATGCTTGGTGCTCGCGGTAATTAATCTTTGTTGTTAGCAATATCAATGGTTGTTATTCATTGTCGTTGCCAGTAAGTACTATAGCTTTCAAAAAGCAGCGTTAGAGAATGATTTACATTTGCTAACGCTGCTTTTTTGTTTAAATACGGTATATTGAACCAAGATGAAGTTGACGCAATTGCAGGTGAATAAATGACACAACCAACAGAATGGCAGTGGTGGCAACAACGCGGTCAACATACATTTTTGTTTTTAAAAGCGTTAGTTCATCGTTGTTTTGAAGATCGTATTACGGTGTCTGCTGGTCATTTAGCTTATGTCTCTTTGCTCTCGCTCGTGCCGTTTATTATGGTGTTTTTTACGATTTTGCAGGCTTTTCCCGCCTTTGCCGGTGCACGTGGTGAAATAGAGTCATTTATCTTTAGTAATTTTGTTCCCCATGCCGGTGGGGTAGTACAGGAATATGTTGGCCAGTTTGTTGGTAATGCCTCGCAAATGGGGGCCATTAGCATCATCTCTCTGGTTATTGTGGCGTTACTGCTGATATCCAATATTGATAAAACCCTCAATCATATTTGGCAAACGCCGAGTGAACGTAGAGCAATATTCACCTTTGCCATTTATTGGATGGTGCTTACCTTAGGGCCATTGTTAATGGGTTCTGGTATTGCTATTAGCTCTTATTTAGTCGGGCTAGCGGCTTTTGCGGAAGATTATACGCCGGGAATTACAACTATTTTGCTAAAGGGAGTGCCCTATTTAACCTCTATTGGTACTTTCTTCATATTGTATATGGTAGTGCCGAATAAACAGGTTAAAGCTAAGCATGCATTAGGGGGGGCGATGGTGGCGGCTATTTTATTTGAGTTGTCTAAAAAAGGCTTTGCCTTATATGTCAGTAGTTTTCCTTCCTATCAGGTGATCTATGGTGCTATGGCGACCATTCCTATTTTATTTGTGTGGATTTACCTTAGTTGGGTGGTGGTTTTGGTGGGCGCTGAGTTTACGGTACAACTAGAGCAGTTCCCTGATCTAGAAGAGTAAACATAGCGTGAATGTTGTATTGGAGAAAATTGTTCGCTAATACAACATTCAAGAAATGGTTGATTACCACTGAGTGACTAGCTTTTTCGGGTTGGTGTTACTTGGCTTTCATGGATTGAATAAAATCATTGGATTGCTTGATTGCGCTATTCATTTCTTTAATCAATTGATCCACTTCTTTTTTCACCGCACCGAATTCACCTTGCAGTGCGCCAATGGCCGCAGCGTTCAAATTATGTTTGAGGTACAGCACATTATCTTGCAGTGCCGATAATACCGGTGCCATTTTACTTTCTGCTTTACGCATGGATTTGAGTAGTTTGCTATAACGTCGTTGGGTATCCTGCAGCTTACGCTGACTATCTCGGCGTAAGGTTTCACTGGAATATTGCTCCAGCTCTTCTTGCCATTCATCAAACAGGGCTTCAGCGACACTTTCTACTTTGTCGATGCGAGTGGTAACTCGCGTGGCGGAATCGCTACTGGCATCAAATTGATCTTTGAGCCCTTCATACACTTCTTGTAATTCACCACCTTCAAATTGAATCAATTGACTGAATTGTTCTAATGCTGAGGTGAATTGCTGCTGTGCATCTTCTTGAGCATCTTTGGCTTCTTCGACTCGATCAACCAAAATATCGCGTTTTTCTACGCCGACCTTTTCCATGGCGGCGTAGTAAGCACTTTGGCAGCCTGATAATATTAATATCAGGCTAAAAACGAATATTCTCATTATTCATTTGCCTTGAATTTGGCTGCATCAACTATTCCCCAAAGGTAAACAATGGGAAGGGTAATCCAACCGATTAAAACCCAAACTAGAGCCCAAGATATTGCCCATGCAACAAAAAATAAGATCGCGGGTAAAATACGCCCTTGAACTAATTGGCCTAATCCTGGAATAAAAAAACTGCAAATAGCGGCAAGTACATTGCCTCCTGACCCTTGACCTGACATAGACATCTCCATTTTTATGAATTGTGGTATAACTACAGGTTAAATGAACCGAGCCGTTTACTCAATCCGAGGATGGTACTTTGTCGAAAATATATCCGCCTATTCAGCCTTACGATAGTTTCAAGCTATCAACAATTGATGGCCATTCTCTGCATGTCGAGCAAAGTGGTAATGCCGAAGGAATCCCCGTGTTGTATTTACACGGTGGGCCGGGTGGAGGTATTGCACCTTTTATACGGCGAGTTTTTAATCCGCGAAAATATCGACTTATTAGCTTTGATCAGCGTGGTTGCGGTCAATCTACTCCTTTTCTGAGTTTAGAAAATAATACTAGCGATCATTTGTTGGGGGATATTGAACAACTGCGACAGCATTTACATATTCCACAATGGTTAGTATGTGGTGGATCTTGGGGTAGTACTTTGTCCTTGCTGTATGCGATTAAACATCCAGAGATGGTGTCGGGCATGATTCTGCGCGGTATCTTTCTAGGTCGCCAGCAGGATTTGGATTGGTTACTGCATTCACAGGGGGGCGCTGCACAGGTTTTTAGTGATCAGTATCAATATCTTATTGAAGATTTGCCCGCTGACAACCTAAGCACCAACGATATCATTAAGCATTTTTACCACCAGTTTACCGGCCACAACGAATTACAAAGAATAGCGGCAGCTAAACGTTGGTCCTCATGGGAGATGCATATTGCACAAATGCATTGTGTGGCCAGTAGCTTACCCGAGGAATCGATGCATACGGTGCTGAGCTTGGCGGTATTGGAATGTCATTATATGCATCATCATTGTTTTATTGATGAAGGCTTTATTTTGAATAATGTTCAGCGTATTGCTGATATTCCCGGAATTCTTATTCATGGCCGCTACGACATGGTCTGTAAAATTGAAGGGGCGCATAAACTTCATCAGCATTGGCCTAATAGTGAATTATGCATTGTGCCCAATGCCGCCCATAGCGGTAGCGATCCACTTATTGCTAACGCCTTTTGTAAAGCCACAGATGCAATGGCTGAATTTCTCAAGCAGAAGTCGCCATGAAGGCGTTATTACAGCGGGTAAAACGCGCCAAAGTGTGGGTTGATGATCAGTGTGTGGGGGAAATTAACCAAGGCATTCTAGTTTTTCTTGGGGTTGAAAAAGGCGATGATGAAGCTAAAACGCGGCGCTTATGCGAAAGGGTGTTGAATTATCGTATCTTTGCCGATGCTGATGACAAGATGAATTTGAACCTGCGGCAAGTTCAGGGACAATTGTTAGTGGTATCCCAGTTTACCTTGGCTGCGGATACCCAAAAGGGTAATCGCCCGAGCTTTTCCAATGCAGCGGATCATGAGTTAAGTACTCATTTGTATGAATTGTTTGTGGGGACTGCGCAACAGCAAGGGGTTGTCTGCCAAACAGGGCAATTTGCTGCGGATATGCAAGTAGAATTAATCAATGATGGCCCTGTGACTTTTCAGTTATCGATTTAGTGTGACTTTTCAGTTATCGATTTAGTGTGGGTTGAGGTTAATTACGTCAGGTTTGAGGCATCTAATGTAAAAGCATTAAGATCCAATTCATGGCGCCTGACAAAATCCATAAAAGACTGATCAAATTCGATTCTGGGTAAGGGCTCAATACCTATGATTAATATGCGGTTGACGTAGCCCGGTATGGAAAAACACCAGGGACTATGTCCAAAGAGCTGCTTGATATTTTCACATAGTGCTTGCACTTTTAGTTCGTCATTAAGCACCAAATTCACTAGCAATATTCCATTGTTAGACAAGGTTTGATAACAATGTTGATAAAAATCGCGATCGAGGACAAAGGCCGGACAACCTTCTGCGGAAAATAAATCAACAATGAGTAGATCGGTATTACGCAGGCTTTGTACATAGTTTTGGGCATTGTCACAAATAATTGTTGAGTGACTGTCGGTAAAGGCAAAGTATTCTTGATAACAGTTAATTATTTGCTGGTCGTATTCAACACTGGTCAGTGGAAAGTTGCAATAATGTTGCACAAAGCGCTGGATAGCTCCACCACCTAAGCCCAGTTCGACCGCAGTGTTAATATTAGGATTTAAATACATCACCATCATCATCGCGTGTAAATGGGGTAAGACTAAACTTTGCGGCTGTGCTAAAGACATGACAGAATGGACTGTTGAATTTATTTCCAACCATCGAAAATGCTGGTTATCCTTGATGTATAAGGCATAGGCTGGGTTTTCCTGATTCAGGTAGATTAGGTTTTGTTGTTCAAGGGCTTGTTTTAAATTGAACATCGCTGGTATAAATCTACTTCTTAATTGTCGATTAGCCACTATAAAGTCATTTCATGATTAAATACAAAGGTTTGATCGTTAAACTAATTCAAGCGAGTTTATGTATAGAGTCATAACCCCAGAGACAGAGGAAGAATTCGAAAAGTATTTTACTTTTCGTTGGCAAATGCTACGTAAACCGTGGAATTATCCTCTTGGCTCAGAAAGAGATGAATATGAACAGGTTAGCCATCATCGAATGATTTTAGGGCCGGATAAAAGTGTTTTGGCTATTGGTCGACTGCATTTTAATACCTCGGAAGAGGCGCAGATTCGCCATATAGCGGTGTCGGCCAATCAGCAGGGGAAAGGCCTAGGTAAACTCATTGTATCTGCCCTTGAAGGGGTGGCTCGGCATGAAAATGTTGTGCGTTTAGTCACCAGTAGCCGTGAGTCGTCACTGGAATTTTTTGCAAGCTGTGGTTATTCAGTGGCAGGCGAAAGCTCAGCTGATCTTACCGGTTTACAACGTCAATTAATGACTAAGCAGCTCAATGAACTGAATGCCATTATGTTGCATCCTAAATGGTGTAAGGCGTTACAAGCCTTGTGGTACGACACCATCCCAATCAGTGAGCAAATGGGTATTAAGCTATTTCAATATAGCGGTAGAACTTTGGAAACCAGAGCGTCACTGGTAAAAAACATGAACCTTCACGATACCATGTTTGCCGGTAGTATTTATTCGCAGGCCGTATTAACCGGTTGGGGAATGATTCACTTACAGTTAATGGAAAAGGGTTTAGCGGGCGAAATTACGTTGGCTGAAGGTAGTATCAAATATGCCAAACCCATCACTAAGTCACCTCGTGCACTGTGTAATATTGAATCAGTACAAGACCGATTCTCTTGGTTGGCTAAAGGGAAAAAATGTCCGGTAAAATTACAAGTCGATATTTTTGATGGTGATGATCCTGCCGGTGTATTTAAAGGCGAGTACTGGGTTGTACCTGTTGCCAAAGAATCCTGAGTGGATTGCCATTAAACAATAAAAAAGGCGCTATAAGCGCCTTTTTTAATAGAAATGATTAACTAATTTACTATGACATTGCTGCCTGAATTTTTTTCATGGCATTTTTTTCAATTTGGCGAACTCGTTCAGCAGACACTTGATATTTCTCTGCTAAATCTTGCAACGTAGTTTTATCATCAGTTAACCAGCGAGTTTGGATAATGTGTTGACTACGTTCATCCAATGTTTTTAGCGCAGAGTATAAGCGCTTGCTAGCCATGTTATCCCAATCGTCAGCAATAACCTGTGATTCTATATCTTCAGTTTTATCTTCAAGAAATTGTACCGGTGCAAAACTGCCGCTTTCATCGTCATCAGCGGATAAATCGAATGCTTGATCATGGCTGCTCATACGAGCTTCCATCTGTAACACCTCTTTGGTGCTAACACCCAGATCAGTGGCTACTTTTTGTACTTCTTCATGGGTAAACCAGCCTAAACGTTTTTTAGCTTTGCGCAGATTAAAGAACAATTTACGTTGTGCTTTAGTCGTGGCTACTTTAACAATACGCCAGTTACGTAGTACGAATTCATGAATTTCAGCTTTAATCCAATGTACCGCAAAAGAAACCAAACGCACGCCCACGGTTGGGTCAAAACGTTTTACGGCTTTCATTAAGCCGATGTTACCTTCTTGGATTAGGTCAGCTTGGGGTAAACCATAGCCAGAATAAGATTTAGCCACATGCACAACAAAACGCAGGTGTGACATAATGAGCTGACGTGCAGCTTCTAAATCACCATCCTGTTGTAAACGTTCGGCAAGGTCACGTTCTTGTTCAACAGACAACATAGGAATGCTGCCTGCAGCTTGAATATAAGACTCAATGCTACCGCTGTGAGGAACGCTTAGCGTCATAGTTTGTAAGTTTGTACTCATGCTTTACCTCTTTAATTCTTTCAGCCCGAGTCTATCATTGGGATTGACTCGTCGCCATAATTTTATCCTGTATATAACGACTCGCAAGCGAAAATACAACAACTATTAGTAATAGTGATTAATTTCTATATTTCAACCAGTGTACCTGAATAATGTGACATTTTTTTGCCGAAGTCATTTTGACTTGTAACAATCCTTGTCTTTAACTTTACTGTTAAATTGTAATAAATTTTGATACAACAAGATTAATCCATCTCAGCATTTTTAGATGACCGACTAGGGCGACTGCCATTTATGTACGATTATGTTGCACGACAAGCAATCTTTAATAGGAATAAAGATGTTTTTGCTTATGAATTACTTTTTAGAGATGGAAAAAGCAACACGTTCCCCGATATTGAACCGGACGAGGCAACCTCAAAATTACTTAATAATAGCCATCTAAGCGCTAGCCTAGAGGATATTACAGGCGGTAAAATTGCGTTTATTAACTTTTATCGCAATACACTTTTATACCGATTTCCGACCTTTTTAGATCCCAACAATGTTGTGGTTGAAGTATTAGAATCCGTTGAAATCAATGAAGATCTTATCAATGCGTGCAAACATATTCGTGAATTAGGTTATACCCTCGCCTTAGATGATTATGATTTTGATCCTAAATGGGAACCCTTGTTACCCTTAGTGGATATTATCAAAGTGGATGTGTTGCAATCTTCAAAAGAGTTTATTCAACAAAACTTGCACAAAATAAGTTGTTTACCGGTTAAATTGCTTGCTGAAAAAATTGAAGATGAGGCCAGTTTTCAATTTTTTCATGGTTTAGGATTTGATTATTTTCAAGGGTACTTTCTGACCCGCCCAGAAGTGATTAAAAAGCCAAAGTTACCCAGTTCCAAACTCAATTTGTTACAACTATTATCTGTGAGCTCTACTCCAGAGTTTGATTATGACAAGGTCAATGACATCATCGAGCGGGATGTGGTGTTGTCTTATAAATTATTGCGTTTTATTAATAGCCCGTTAGTGAATAAGCGCCATAAAATTTCATCGTTAAAGCACGCGCTCAAGTTTATGGGTGAACTGGAAATTAAGAAGTTTATCTCATTGTTAATGATGGCCAATATTAACGACAGTAAACCGGTAGAGTTAATTCATATTTCACTGGTACGCGCTAAATTTTGTGAATTGATCTCCGTTGAAAAGGGCGATTCAATCAATCCTCCAATGGGTTTTTTGGCGGGATTGCTTTCGGTAATGGACGCTTTTCTTGATCAAAAAATGCAAACCATAGTTAATCAGCTACCCATCGCCGAGTCTTTAAAGTCGGCATTATGCGGTGATAGTAGCCAATTAAATCAATATTTGCAGTTGATTAGAGCACTAGAAATGGGTGATTGGCATAGTGTTAAAACGACATCGTTAGCATTGCAGGTGGATGAAGAGTGTATTTTTGAGTTCCAGCAGGAAGCCATGACATGGGGACAAGCGATGAAATCGGCCGCCGCGAATTGATGCGTCAGTGAGTTTAGGTTGCGTCCCCCATGCTGCAAATAGTTTACAACTCGCCCGCTTAATATTGCTCCCTTCTATCAATTATGTCTGTGCTATCTGCTAGCATTTGTTTTTAGATTGCAGCGAAATAGATAATGAATTCAGAATATCCTATTGGCATCATCGGTCAGCCGTGGAATGCTCAACATAAAGCCCAGTGGTTTGAGCAACAAAAAGTTCGCCGGAGCTATCAACAAAACGTCGTGGCCAAATTATCTTCCTTAGGCCAGCACTTTGATATTATTCAATATGGCTCTTTGCCTATTGATCCTGTGCGTTATCCCTTATATATGCTTAAAAGTCGGCTCTGGAATAATAATAAACCGACGGTTTTGGTTACCGGTGGCGTACATGGTTATGAAACCAGTGGTGTGCATGGGGCATTGGCATTCGCGGTAGGGAAAACTGCAGATTATGTTGAGTGTTTTAATCTTATGGTGGCACCTTGCATTAGCCCTTGGGGCTATGAAACCATTAATCGTTGGAATCCTGCTGCCATTGATCCTAATCGTGCATTTTATAGCAACAGCCCATCGGAAGAAGCTGCACAGTTAATTCAAGCGCTTGCGCCGTTTAACCAAGGTATCGTCGCGCATATTGACTTGCATGAGACCACTGATAGCGATAATTCAGAATTTCGTCCCGCCTTGGCTGCACGGGATGGTATTGTTCAACATAGTTGGAATATCCCCGACGGTTTTTATGTAGTGGATGATTCGCAAAAACCGCAAGCGGCTTTTCAACAGGCGATTATCGCTGAAGTGGAAAAAGTGACTCATATTGCCCCCGCAGATGAACATGGAGAGATTATTGGCTCGCCGATACAACAGAGAGGAGTGATCCATTACGATGTTAAACAGTTAGCCTTATGCGCCGGTATTACTGATGCTAAATATGTGTCCACCACCGAAGTTTATCCGGATAGTCCGAATGCTACTGATGAAATCTGTATTCAGGCACAAGTGGCGGCCATTGTCGGTGGTTTGAATTATTTGCAGAAGAAAAATTAACTATGCCGACTAAATCATTAGCCTAGGTTAATGATTTAGTCGCCGAGTAGTTCGCGTAATTTCTTTTCGGCTAACTGTGCTGGTGTGAGTTGAGAGTCGTCAGACAGGCTGATTAGATCATCAGTGGGGTTTTGTTCTACAGATGGTTCGTCGAATAATGCGGCAAATTTGGCTTGGGCTTGTGCCGAGCTTAATTTGCCGCTGGTTTGAGCGCCCTTGCTTATACCAAAGCGTGGGTTGAAGTAATCACAAAAATTCGCTTTTTCACGATCACTAATATCCTCAGCACGTTCCTCATTACAACGGCCAGGGTTATGGTCGAAGAATTTGCACATTTTACAAACGTGCTGATCCGAGCGGCAGAATGTACATTCTTCACGCCGTGACATGGGTAAAATAACGTTTTCTAACGTCTTATTGCATTGCCAACAATGGAGGCTATCAGTCATAAAAAGCGCCTTTCATGTATGCCAAACCTAGCTGTGCTGTAAAGTGTGGCGTATCCCGAAATGGGTTAAACTAATTAACTGGGTTCAATTTCTTTAACGTGGCGATGTACGCTGATCATTGAGCCGGCCAAGCCTAGAACCACTGATAAACCGAGCATGGTCATTAATTCCTCCATACCCAAACCAGATAATACAAATTCTTTTTGATAGAGCGCGGTTAAAGCCGCGATACTGCCTTCCATCCACCACAGTAATATCATTACCGCAAACCAAGCGATGATACCGCCGAGTAAGCCATACCAAAATCCGGTATACAAAAAAGGACGCTGGATAAAGGCATCGGTAGCGCCGACTAATTTCATGACTAAAATTTCACTGCGTTTATTAAGAATATTTAATCTGATGGTGTTGCCGATAATTAGCACCACCGCCAAAAACAACAATAGCGCAATCAGTAGCACCAATTCTCTAGCTAAATTGAGCAGGCCATGCAAGCGGCTGAGCCATTCAATATCCAACTTACCGGTTTCGACTTCACGTTCTTTGCGTAGCTTAGTGAGTAATTTTTCTGCTGCGGTGGGGCCGGCATGTTTAGGCGTAGGAATGACCAAAACTACATCGGGTAACGGATTGCGATCGAGATATTGCAAGGCATCACCAAAGCCAGACAACTGCTTAAATTCATCCAAGGCTTTATCGGCGGGAATATGCACCAGCGACTCTACCTCAGGCCATAATCCCACACGTTTAACCAATTGTTGCACATCCGCACTGGCGACATCTTTACGTAAAAACAGTGATATTTCTGCGGCTTGCTCCCACCCGGAGCTGACTTGTTCGGTATTTTTTACTAGTACATATAAAGTGGTAGGTAAGGTAATACTCAGTCCAAGCACACCTATGGTCATAATCGACGCTGCCGGTGTACGCCATAGTTCACCTAAACTGCCTAAGGCCTGACGCACATGGTCAACAAAAAACATAATGACTTTTTGCAGCATCGAGACACTAATTTTTTCGGCACCTTGGGAGCGCTCTTTAAACAGTAAGCTCATGGTCTTCCTCGTGCCAATCTTCAACTAAGCCATCGGTGATCATTTGGCCATTTTTTAAGGTTAGGGTGCGATAACGCATACGGGCGATTAAACCTAAATCATGGGTAGCTATTAAAACGGAAACACCGGCCTGATTAAAATTCTCAAACAGTTGAATAATTTCCATAGAGAGTTTGGGATCTAGGTTACCGGTTGGCTCATCGGCCAGTAGTAGCGGTGGTTTATTCACAACAGCGCGGGCGATACCTACCCGTTGTTGTTCACCGCCGGATAATGTTGGTGGGAAGTTTTTTACTTTATCCAACAAGCCCACCATATCTAATGCAGCGTGCACGCGGCGGGTAATTTCACGTCGAGAGTAACCTTCAATAATCAGCGGTAGCGCGACATTATCAAAAACACTTTTGTCCATTAACAATTGGTGGCTTTGGAAAATCATGCCGATATCACGACGAATATAAGGAATCTGCCGCGACTTAATTTGCATTAAATCATGGCCGTTGATCATGACTCTGCCGACGGTTGGCCGTTCCATAATGCTAATCAATTTGAGTAAGGTGCTTTTACCGGCACCAGAGTGACCGGTTAGAAACGCCATTTCCCCTGGGGGAATATGAAAGTTAACTTGGCGCAACGCTTGCTGACCGCCGGGGTAGGTTTTACTCACCTGCTCAAATTTGATCATGATTTATATACAGTTCCGTTTATAGAGCGTCATATAAGTGGTTCGTCATTTTCTTATCCCAAGTTCAGGTTAACTATTATCCTGACTAAAAAGAGCGTCGACAAACTCATCGCCGTTGAATGGACGTAAGTCATCAATACCTTCACCCACACCAATATAACGTATTGGGATGTTAAATTGATCCGCGATAGAAAAAATGACGCCACCTTTAGCAGTGCCGTCGAGTTTTGTTAGGGTAATGCCGGTTAGATTCACCGCCTGATTGAATAACTTGGTTTGGCTAATAGCATTTTGGCCGGTGCCTGCATCTAAGGTTAACATGACTTCATGGGGGGCGTCGGGAGCGAGTTTCTTCATGACCCGTACAACCTTTTTCAACTCTTCCATTAAGTGATCTTTGTTCTGTAAGCGTCCGGCGGTATCGGCAATGAGTATATCGACCTTACGGGCTTGTGCAGCTTGCAAGGCATCAAAGAGTACCGAAGCGCTATCGGAACCGGTTTGTTGGGCAATGACTGGAATTTTATTACGCTCGCCCCACACCTGTAGTTGCTCCACTGCGGCGGCTCTAAAAGTATCACCGGCTGCTAACATCACCTTTTTACCTTGGGCTTGATATTGTTTGGCCAGCTTGCCGATTGTAGTGGTTTTACCCACACCATTAACACCCACCATTAAAATAACAAAGGGTCCGTCAGTGTTATCGGTATTAATTGGTTGGGTGACGGGGGCTAGTAGGTCAACCAACTGTTGTTTTAACAACGCGTAAAGGGCTTCGCCGTCTTTTAGCTGATTACGTTTAGCATTGTCTGTAAGATTTTTAATAATTTTGGTGGTGGTATCAATGCCTAAGTCGGCGACTAATAATTGTGTTTCTAACTCTTCAAACAAATCATCATCGATTTTTTTGCCGGCAAACAAGCCGATAAAACCACTACCAATGTTTTCTTTGGTTTTGCTCAGGCTTTGTTTTAGCTTTGCGAAGAAGCCAAGGTTTTTTTCTGGCGTCGCTTTGGTTGGCTCCGTTGTTCCTAGCTCAGCAACTTGAGGCTCAATAGCACTGTTTTCATCGTCAGCTTCATTGTTAATCTGTAGAGCATCATTGCTATCTTGTTGCGCGGAACTCTCTAATTCTGCAGTGCCGGTTTCAGGTTCGGGGGATTCTGTGGTGTCACTTTCAATAAGCGCTTCATCCACGGTTGCGGTTTGTTCTGGGATAACCGTCGGTGACTCTTGAGGTGTCTCGGTAGCTTGCTTAGCTTTATCTTTACCGAACCACTGGAATAATTTGGACATATAAAATCATGTTCCTTTTTAATCAAATAGGATTTTTACCTGATAAGGCATAGAGGTACACTATGCACCATGTAAACGAATCATAACATTTCAATGAAGCGACAGGCCAAACAAAAAAACACCGCTAGCGGCAGTATCCGTATTATTGCCGGTCAATGGCGTGGGCGAAAGCTGCCGGTGCTGGATGCCGAAGGATTACGACCTACCACCGATCGCACTAAAGAAACCTTGTTTAACTGGTTAGCACCGGAGATTGTGGGACGAACTTGCCTTGATGCGTTTTCTGGCAGTGGCAGTTTGGGTTTTGAAGCACTGTCCCGCGGGGCTAAACAGGTGGATTTTGTCGACATGAATGCCAGCGCTTGTCGTCAAATCGAGCAAAATATCAGCACCCTCAACATTCCCTCAAAACAAGCTAAGGTCATGAATGTTGATGTCTTGGCCTATTTACAACAACATCAAACCTTTGATCTAGTTTTTATTGATCCACCTTTCAATCAGGGCTTAATAACCCCTTTGCTCACTGCTTTAAATCAAACCAGCAAGTTAGCAAAAAAGGCTTTGATATACATTGAATGCGAATTGGCTAACGCCAACTATCCAGTACCAAATAGCTGGCAATGTATTAAGCAAAAGCAAACCAAACAGTTGAGTTACCGCTTATATCAATGTGAGTAGTGTATTGCTTTTGGTGTACGTTAAAACTCAATACCAATATTCGACATGCCTTCTTCCCGCGCCATGGCTTTGAGCTGTTTGAATAATTCTGGGCTGGCTTTTTGCTGTTGTAAGGTTTCTAATAATTCCGCTTGAAAGGCAATTTCCCATTGCATTAGTGGATGTTGTTTAATTTGCTGGTTATCGAGTACCTCATCAGCGGTGGCTTCAACAAAGGCTTCTACCGAACCTTGGGAAAGTTTACTGACCACCACGGCTCCTTGAGGGTCATCCCCTTGGATCAAATATAAGGTGGCAGTAAGTGACATGGCGGTATCAATGGCGGGGTAGACACCGTACATATCAAAATTGGCGGCATCGGGTGTTGATTCTTCAATTCGCTCCAAATGTACGGCAAAATTAATTTTACTTTTAGGAGCTGACAAGTATTCCCATATGAGATCGAGGGTTTTGCGATACTGGCTAGGATCTTCGAATTCGCTGGCTTCACAGAATAGTAAATAGTTCGGCAACATACGCTCTAATAACGTCGCGGAAAAAGCCACTGCTCGCCAGCCTTTTAATTCTCTTACTTGAGCAAAAGTATTGAGTTTTTGCGTCATGCTTGCACACTCCAATAGGCTGCAATGCCATCAAGAAACATTTGAATTGAAATCATCACTAGGATCATCCCCATAAGTCGTTCTACTGCCGTTAAGCCTCGCTCACCTAATAGTTTATGTAAACGACTGGAAAACATTAAAATAACTGCGGTGACAGCCCAAGCGCCGACTAACGCCAAACTCCAATCTGTCATTCGCGTAGGATCTTGATTGGCCAATAAAATAAGTGCGGCTAATATGGACGGCCCCGCTAATAAGGGAATAGCCAAGGGCACTAAAAATGGCTCATCACCCACCGCATGACCAATAACGCCACCGGGTTGGGGGAAAATCATTCGCAGTGCAATTAAGAATAGAATAATGCCGCCAGCAATGCTCACTGTTTCTTGGCGGACATTGATAAAGTCCAGCATAGATTGGCCGCTGAAAAGAAACAACGCCATGATGAGTAAAGAAAATATTAATTCTCTAATAAGTACAATGCGTCGTCGTTTGGGCTCAATGGTTTTTAATACAGACATGAAAATGGGTAGGTTACCCAAAGGATCCATAATTAAAAACAACATGATGGCTGCAGACCAAATATCCATTCTTTTACCAGTGACGCATAAATTAGCGCTTATTTTAGCTTAAATATTTAAAAAAATGGCTAAAATTCATGAGTTTAATGATATATCGACTAGTAAAAGTGTTATTTTTAACCTTTAATAGGTATATCCCATGGTGTAGGGTCTTAGATAATTGAGTCGGCAAGTGTTGCCGTCTGTGGAAGGAGCTGAATTAGATGAGTTTAATGACAGTGGCCGAAGTGGCTGAATTTTTGGGTGTTCAGGAAATACGTGTGCAACGCCTTGAAAGAGAAAGTTTACTTCTTGCTAAAGAACGTGATGAAAATGGCCAGCCCGTTTTTGCCAAAGATGATGTCGAACGTTATAAAACATTTGCGGAACGTATAGGCGGTATTTAAGCTATTTTTTCAGCTAGGTTTAACATTTTATTGCCTAGGTTGAATCAAAAATGGCGCTACAGTTATGCTGTAAGCGCCATTTTTAGTGTATTCCATCAATGCTTATTGATTGAGTAACATCTGCGCAATGGTGCGTATACCGGTTCCGGTAGCGCCAGCCGGCATATCCGCGGTAGCGGATTTATTAAATGCCGCGGCTAAATCTAAATGTAACCAACCTTTGCCATTATTCGGTACAAAGCGCGATAAGAAACCTGCCGCATTAGACGCACCAGCCATTCCTCCGCCTTTTTGTGAGCGGCTATTGGCGGTATCAGCATAAGGTGAAGGGCAATATTCCTGATGCCAGATTTCTAAAGGTAATGCCCATGCCGGTTCAAATTGTTGTTCAGCGGTGTCCACTAACTGTTGTTGCAGGGGCTTATCCAAAGCGAACACCGCATTGTAATCACTACCTACGGCAACCATAGCAGCACCGGTTAACGTTGCCGCATCAATAATTAATTCAGCACCACATTCACCAGCAGCAATAAGACCATCAGCCAGCACTAAGCGACCTTCGGCATCGGTATTCACAATCTCTACGGTGACGCCATTTTTGTAAGTAAGAATATCGCCCAATTTAAAGGCATGACCACTAACAAGGTTTTCTGCACAACATAAAAACAGTTTTACCCGCTTGTTCAGCCCTTGCATGATGGCTAAACCTAAACCACCGGCAACGGTCGCTGCGCCGCCCATATCACATTTCATGGTTAGCATGCCTTCGCTAGATTTTATGCTATAACCGCCACTATCAAAGGTAATGCCTTTGCCAACCAAGGCTGCGCTGACCGGTGCATTGGCATCCCCAGTGGGATTGAAATCTAGTTCCAATAATAATGGTTCGCGGGTACTGCCACGGCCGACATTATAAATGCCGGTCCAGCCTTGTTGTTCCAGCGCTTCCCCGCTAACAATTTTCGCACTTACATGTTGCCCACCTAATAACGTTAACCAATCAGTGACTTCTTTGGCTAGTTTGTGTGGGTATATATCCTCAGGTGAACGATTAATTAAGTCACGGGTGAAAAGTAGCGCGTTAAAGCGTTTTTCTAGGGCGGCTTTATCGGTATTCTCCAACCAAGCAATACCGAGAGGTTTTTTAAAAGAGCTATAGCTACAAGCAAAAGCCCATTGCTGCTCACTGTGCCATTCGCCCTGAAGTTGCACTTGGGTATTGCCTAAACTTTCTAAATTGCGTGCGGCCTTTTTGATAATACGTAAGGCTTGTTGTAAATCATCAGAGCAATGAATAGTCGCACTATTATCGGTAAAAGATAATATGGCATTGGCTCCCCAATGGGCCGCTGCTGGTTGTGTTGATAAGGAAACGTACAGTTGAGACATGAAATACTCCAGTGAAGCGGATAGAATTGCCTTTTAGTCTAACCACAGTGATCACTTAACGCTATGCAGTTTGTTAGTCCTTTAATCTCAGGTCAGTTAATTAAACGTTACAAACGCTTCTTTGCCGATGTGCAGCTCGACAATGGCGATATTGTTACTGCTCATTGTCCTAATACCGGAGCCATGACAGGCTGTGCCGAAACCGGCTGGCAGGCTTATTTATCCAAGCATAATAATCCTAAGCGTAAATTGGCTTACACTTGGGAGTTGGTGGAAAATAGCCAAGGGCATGTGATTGGTATTAATACCGCTAATGCCAATAAACTGGTGTCAGAGGCCTTACAAAATAAACAAGTGAGCGAATTGTCCGCATACACAGATCAGCGTGCTGAAGTGAAATATGGTGAAGAAAATAGTCGCATTGATTTTCTTCTGAGTGCTTCAAATCTGCCTGATTGCTATGTCGAAGTGAAGTCGGTGACATTGCTACAAGATCAACAAGGTTATTTTCCCGATGCGGTGACTACCCGTGGTCTCAAACATTTGAGAGAATTGGCGGCAATGGTTGAGCAGGGCCATCGCGCGGTGTTATTTTATTTGGTTCAACACAGCGGCATTCAAACAATGTCGGTGGCCGAGCATATTGATGTCGCCTATGCCCAACAGCTGCGTTTATCTATACAAGCAGGAGTCGAAGTTGTCTGTTATGGCTGCCAATTGCAGGGTGAAAATTATGCGTTAAACCATCCTTGTGAATTTATTTTTAAATAGATGCTTGAATTTTAATAAACTGCCGCCATATTGCTGTCTGATTTTGTGCAGGATTAAAACCCATTTCGTTGTCAAGGGTAGGGCTTTCTGTTATAGATGGTCGTTTAATATGTGTCTGTATCACCGGTAAGTGCGAATATCAGTAACATCAACGTATTTTAAAGTGATTGGGGTATATTGCCCTTGAGATTTTGTTTAGGAGAATTGGCAGATGCCAACAGCAAAAACAAACAAAACTATTGGTCTACTCGCATTAGCGGGTGTGTCTCCGTATCAGGAGAAAGATGGCGAAGAGTACATGAACGATGCTCAGATGGAGCATTTTCGCAAGTTACTCCAAGCATGGTGCAACAACTTACGTGAAGAGGTAGATAGAACCGTCCATCATATGCAGGATGAAGCGGCTAACTTCCCAGATCCGGTTGACCGTGCCGCGCAGGAAGAAGAATTCAGTATTGAATTACGAACTCGTGACCGCGAGCGTAAATTGATTAAGAAGATTAACAAGACATTAAAACGCATCGAAGAAGATGACTTTGGTTTCTGTGATCAATGTGGTATCGAAATTGGTATTCGTCGTTTAGAAGCTCGCCCAACTGCGGACTTGTGTATCGATTGTAAAACCATGGCCGAAATTAAAGAGAAACAACTTCAAGGCTAATTGTCTGTTGTTTTTTTACCGCCTTAAAAAGCTGCATGCACCTTGGTGTATTGCAGCTTTTGTCGTTTTAAACTTATATGCCAGCACTGAATAACACAACACTTTACCGTGGTAGGTTTGCACCATCACCTTCTGGGGCATTGCATCTTGGCTCGTTAGTCGCTGCCGTTGGTAGCTATGTGGATGCCAAGGCAAATAATGGTACCTGGTTATTACGCATTGAGGATCTCGATCCTCCCCGTGAAGTTGCCGGTGCTGCCGATAGTATTTTGCGCTGTCTTGAAGCCCATGGTTTGCATTGGGATGAAGAGGTTAGCTATCAAAGCCAGCATCATCAGTATTACCAGCAAAGCTTACAACGCCTTAGGGAGCTGCAATTAACTTATGCCTGTGATTGCTCCCGTAAGCTTATTCAACAACAGGGCGGGCATTACCGTGGCTATTGTCGCCACAGACAAGTGACAGCAAAGCAATCTTCAATACGTTTTTTTAACCATCAACCCGTTGTTGAATTTGATGATGAGCATTATGGTCATATACAAGCTGATCGCGCTTTTGCTGAGGAAGATTTTATTTTGCGGCGCAAAGATGGTTTTTATGCCTATCACTTGGCCATGGTGACCGATGATATTCGTCAAGGGGTGACTCATGTGGTGCGTGGCGCCGATTTGTTGCAACCCAGCGCCTGTCAATTGAGTTTATATCGAGCTTTGGCTGCTAGCCCCCCTTATTACTTACATCTACCGGTTGTAGTTAGTCAACCGGGTAGAAAACTCAGTAAGCAAAATCATGCACCGGCGTTAAATAATGATTGCGCCAGCGTCAATTTGACTCGGGTGTTAACTTTGCTGAATCACGCTGTTCCTGCTGAGTTAAATGGGGCGGATTGTGCCAGTATTTTGCACTGGGCTGTGGGTAATTGGTCTCGTGCCAAATTGCCTGCTAGTTATGAAGTGCTCATTCCTAAGGCTGAAAATAGCTGATATCAAGTTTATTGTGGATTTTTTGTGCGAGCTGTTGCTAGTAGTGATCGGCAATCGTCATTGGCTGTGCTAGAATTGCGGCCGATTTTTTTGGGTTATTTTTGCTTTAAGGAGCAGGGTTATTATTTCACGGGTTATCAATAAGGTTAAGAAAGTATTTGCCGGTACAGAGGCACAACCTTCTAACACGTTAAAAGCATGCATCATACCGCGTGCAGAACATGGCGTATCTCGTGATGATATCAGTGATAATGCCCTTAAAGTACTATACCGCCTGCATAATGCGGGCTATCAAGCGTATTTAGTCGGTGGTTGTGTACGGGATATATTGTTAGGGCATAAACCTAAAGATTTTGATGTCACTACCAATGCTGAACCAGAGCAAGTTAAGGAACTGTTTCGTAATTGTCGATTAATTGGCCGCCGCTTTCGTCTAGCGCATATTATGTTTGGTCGTGAAATTATCGAAGTCGCTACCTTTCGTGGGCATCATCAAGAAGAAGGTAAGTTATCCCAACAAAGCGATCATGGGCAGATATTGCGTGATAACGTTTTTGGCAGTATCCAAGAAGATGCCGAGCGTCGTGATTTCACCATCAATGCGATGTATTACAATATTGCTGATTTTTCTATTAGTGATTTTGCCGACGGCATTGGCGCCATTGCAGCACGAGAAATTGCCATGATTGGTGATCCTAAAGTGCGCTTCAAAGAAGATCCCGTGCGTATGCTGCGCGCAGTACGTTTCGCAGTAAAACTGGATATGCATATTGCAGAGGCTACCGCCAAGCCGATTAAAGAATTATCCTCGTTATTGAATAACATACCCGCTGCCCGTTTATTTGAAGAAGTGTTAAAGCTCTTTATGGCAGGCAAAGCTTTCGACACGTTGAATATGCTTCAGCAATATCATTTGTTGGAGCCATTGTTCCCGCGTTTATCGCAAATGCTTAGAGAAGCCAATAGCAAAGAAGCCGCCTTTATTGAGCAAGTTATGCGTAATACCGATGAGCGCATTAACAATGACCAACGAGTTACCCCCGCTTTTATCTATGCGGCGCTAATGTGGTACCCGTTGGAAGAACGTTGCCACACGCTGATGACCGAAGGTGGTCTGAATCATTTTGATGCTTACAATATTGCCATTGGTGATATTCTTGGTGAGCAAACCAAGCGCATTATGATCCCTAAACGTTTTACTACGGTTATCCGCGATATTTGGCAATTACAACAGCGACTACCTAAACGCTTTGGTCGTCGTGCTTATCAAATGTTGGATCATCCTAAATTCCGTGCTGCTTATGACTTTTTGTTAGTTCGTGCCCACGCCGAAGGTGGCGATTTGCAAGAACTAGCCGATTGGTGGACTGAATTTCAAGAGGCTAGTGTCGAAGAGCGTAAGACCATGGTTGATAAATTGCGTGATACCGAAGGCGGACCAAAGCGTAAACGCCGTTTCCGCAGTAAAAAGAAAGCCTAATGATCACCGTTTACATTGGCTTAGGTAGTAACTTAAGCCAACCTGTTGATCAACTTCAACAGGCGTTGGTGGCTATTGATCAGCATCCGCAAATCCAATTACTTAACACCTCATCTTTTTATAGCAGTTGTCCCATGGGCCCTCAAGACCAGCCGGATTATGTGAATGCCGTTGCGGCCATACAAACCACTTTAGCCCCACTGGCGTTGCTCGACGCGTTACAAGCTATTGAAAATCAACAGGGTCGACAACGTATTGATGGCCGTTGGACTGCGCGTACCTTAGATTTAGATATTCTGCTTTTTGGTAACCAAGAAATTAATAACCCCAGATTACAGGTGCCCCATTACGGTCTAGCACAACGAGAATTTGTACTGTATCCACTGGCCGAAATTGCACCTGACCTCATTATTCCTCCCGGCCAATCGTTACAGACCTTGGTCGCCGCTTGTGCGCCTAATGGTCTGACAAAATTGACGCTTTAAAAGCGAATAAAACACCTAAGAATTTGGTAAACAGCGATTATTGTCCTATAGTGCGATTTTTCGAAGGGACACAGATAACTCAACCTGTGTCGGTTTTGTGATAACAGCGAAGGTAGACCATTATGTCTAATAAAAAAGTAACTACTGCCAGCCTGTTAACAATGAAACAGCAGGGCGAAAAAATTGTGGCAATAACGGCTTATGATGCCAGTTTTGCCAAATTATTTGATCAGCAAGGAGTAGATGTCACGCTCATTGGTGACTCCTTGGGAATGGTGTTGCAAGGGCATGACGATACTCTGCCAGTGACCCTCGACGATATCGCCTATCACACTCGCAGTGTACGCCGTGGCACTGAGCGCGCTTTAGTGGTGGCTGATATGCCGTTTATGACTTATGCCACACCTGAGCAAACCTACTCCAATGCGGCACAGCTAATGGCGGCAGGCGCGAGCATGGTTAAAGTGGAAGGTGGCAGTTGGCTGGCGGAAACTATTATCGGCTTAGTACAACGCAGTGTGCCGGTATGCGGGCATTTAGGCTTAACGCCACAATCGGTACATGTTTTTGGTGGCTTTAAAGTTCAAGGTCGTGCCGACGAACAAGCCCAAAAAATATATGATGAAGCATTAGCCCTTGAGCAAGCCGGTATTCAGTTATTAGTGTTGGAATGTGTACCAGTGGAATTGGCAGGACGTATTAGTCAGGCATTGACCATCCCAGTTATTGGTATTGGTGCGGGTAATCAAACCGACGGCCAGATTTTGGTGATGCATGACATGTTAGGTGTTAGTGCTAATTATATGCCGAAATTTTCCAAAAACTATTTGGCTCAAAGTGGCGACATTCGCCAAGCGGTTAATGATTACATTGACGAAGTTCGCGATGGGCGTTTTCCTAGCAGTGAACACAGTTTCAGTTAACGGTAGTTGAGTAAGTTTTATGCAAACGATTAGCGATATTCTGCCCCTACGTGAAATACGCCGTCAGTGGCAGTTAGATGGCAAAGTGATTGCTTTTGTACCCACCATGGGTAATTTACATCAGGGCCATTTACATCTGGTTGAACAGGCCAAAAAGGTCGCCGATGTGGTGGTGGTGTCGATTTTTGTGAATCCCATGCAATTTGGTGCCAGTGAAGATTTAGATGCTTATCCACGTACCTTAGAAGCCGATAGCGCAGCATTATCTGCTTTGGGGGTAGATGTGTTATTTACCCCAAAAGTCAGTGATGTCTACCCTCGAGGTTTAGAGCAACAAACCTTTGTGGAAGTGCCGGGTATTTCTTACATGATTTGCGGTGCTAGCCGGCCTGGCCATTTTCGCGGTGTAGCGACCATAGTCAGTAAGTTATTCAATATGGTGCAGCCCAATCATGCGTTTTTTGGTGAAAAAGACTTCCAGCAATTACAAGTCATCAAAGCGATGGTCAATGATTTATCCATGAATCTAGAAGTCCATGGTGTGCCCACCATACGTGATGCAGATGGTTTAGCCATGAGTTCGCGTAACGGTTATTTGAATGCGAAAGAGCGCAAAATTGCGCCGGTTTTGTACCAAGTGATGTGTGAACTGGCGGATAGTATTGAGCTCGGTCGTCGGGATTTTTCTAAGCTGATTAGCCAGGCTACCGAGCAGTTAAATCAAGCGGGTTTTAATACCGATTACGTGGATATTCGTGCGGCCAGTAGCTTATTGCCACCGGGCCATGAAGATACTGAATTAGTGATCTTAATTGCCGCGTTCTTGGGTAAAACTCGACTCATCGATAATCATTCGGTGTCGTTAAACTATTAATGTTACAGAGTCAGTAAATGCCTCTACTGACTCTGTTGCAACTCACAATAATTCAACAAGGCTTGCCAAGCATGAGTTTGCTTGGCGATAGTCAGTTGCTCCTGCAAGATATCTTGCAAATGCTCAGAGGTAGTTAACGGATTGGCTAACACCACTCTAAAGACGGTGAGTTTTTGTCCTGCATGCCGTTGAATTTCCAAACGGGTACGAGAAACAAAAGACTTGCCCGCTTCCCGCTGACGTTTTTGTACCGCGACGGTGAGGTCATTCAGCAGTTGGTTTACTTTTGCTGCTTGTTGAGGATGTTGCTCAACATAGACCAATACCGCTGCTGGAAATAAGCGATAGGTTAGCAAGCATAAGGTGGGTTCGGTGGTAAGTTCAAAATCATCATGCTGGTTAATCATGTCAGCAAAATGGTGGGCTTTTTCAAGGCTGTTATCTATGAGCAATTGATAACCCTGACGGCCAAAAATATGCAATGAGGCATACAGCATCATCGCCATGCCGTTACGTGAGCCTTCCAAAGTACTGGCACCCAAATCCTTTGAACCTGCGCGCAATATATACTCGGCGTGATGGCGTACTGCATTACTGGCATTAGCATCTTTAAATAACACCATACCCGCGCCCATGGGTACATACATTTGTTTATGGGCGTCGAGGGTGACCGAATCGGCACGCTCAATACCTTTAAGTAAACCACGATGAGTATTAGAAAATAACATCGCACCGCCCCAAGCCGCATCAACATGAAAATGACAGCCTAATTGGCTGGCGACATCGGCTAGCTCATCAAGGGGATCGATATGTCCGGTTTCAGTGGTGCCGGCAATACCTACAATAGCTAGTACTTTAATGCCTTGAGCTTGCAGTCGCTGACCTTCGGCTAACGCTAAAGCTGGGTCGAGAGTATGTTCAGGGCAATCTAGTGTGATTAGATTATCGCGGCCTAAACCGAGAATATCGGCAGCTTTGCTTAAGGAATAGTGGCCACGCCGTGATGTTAAAATAACTAAGTCTTTATAACCATAGTGCTGTAACGCACTATGTAAACCGGCTTTGGCAATACCTTTAAAGTTACCTTGTGGCGCCAAGCATTGATTGCGCGCTACCCACAGTGCGGAAATATTGGCGATAGTGCCACCGGAGCAAAAGGCACCTAGAGAATAGTTGGCACTGTGTAAATGAGCCTGATAAAAATCAGCATCTTGCTGATATACCATCTGGTGCATCATGCCTAAAACCTGCCGCTCTAATGGGGTAAAGGCCTTAGAGGTTTCAATTTTAACTAGGTTCTGATTGAGACCGACTAATAATTTGGCTAACGGTAAATGAAAGTAAGGCAGCGCCGAAGTCATATGGCCAATAAATTGTGGCGAATAGGTGTTAACCGAATTGGCAACCAGATTCTTTAATAATGATTCCGCATGGTCGCTAACAAATTGCGGTTCTTCAGGCACGGTAAATTCAGCAAAATGCTGTTCAATGTCTTCAAGGGAAGTTGCTTTGGAAACCACGTGCTGTGACAAAAAGTCTGCCAGATTCGACGACAAATGTCGTTCAATCTGCGCTAGCTTTGATTCTCGTCCTTCGGGGGCCGTAAAAACACGAAAGAGGTGTTCCATACTGGCGCGAGCTTTAATCAATCAGTGTATCCCCAGAACATCGTTTATAAAGCTGGGCAAGATACCCCATTCATGCTGAAAGTCCATAGTTTTGCACCTGCATATCTAGTAATTTAGTAACAATATTGCAACAAATGTTAGATATTAATGGACAAATGCCAATAAATTCACAATTATCAAAGTATGGGTATTTTAAAATTAGTCTGTAAAACAGGAACCTATGCAAATCAATGAAGTGGTAGATGGATTTGATATTGATAATATCGTGCCGTATTTTCAGCCAATCGTCGACCTTAGCACCCAGTCAGTTATCAGTTATGAATGTTTAGCTCGTCTAGTCACCTCAGCTGAACATATGTTTCTACCCAGCGAATTTCTTAATTTAGTCGAAAAAGAACATTGCTTTGGTCAATTAGCCCAACGTATATTTCACCTCAGTGCTCAGTATTTTCATAGTATTAACGTTGGTTGGAGTATCAATATTAGCGAACAGGATATTGCCGATGTTGAATTTGCCGAATTCTTGATTGATCATTTGTCAGGCTACCCCAATCCACAACGGGTTACCTTAGAAGTAATGGCCACAGCAGTGACTCAAGATTGTCAAAAATTTGAGTCCTTTATTGCACTGTGTAAACGCTTAGGAATATGTGTTTATCTAGATCGCTTTGCCGGTACCAGTAATAATTTAAGCAAGGTGCTGCAATTGCCTATTGATGGTATTAAGCTCGATGGCACTTTGGTTAAACGCCTTGCCGACAGCCAGGATGCCCGCGATGTGGTTGAAAACATCGTTACCCTTGCCGGCCAGAATAACATTGCCGTGATCGCTGAACATATCGAAGACAAGGCCACGCTAGAGGCTGTGCAGGCGTTGAATGTTAATTATGGACAGGGGTTTTATTTTAGTTATCCGCAGGCTCAAACGAGCAAATAGCTCATTCATTTAACAATTTAGTTTTTTATACTGTGGCCGTTTAGGTACTGGTAATTGAAGGCTATTTCTTAGTGCATTAAATTGAACGAGTTGTCATTGTGTATTTCGGTTGGCAATAAGGTTAGCTAATTGACCGTGAACTTTGATTAGTGCTGGGTCAATGGTAAGCGCTTGCCATAAATCTTGTTGGGCAAGTTGTAGTTCACCCATTTTCTCATAGACTTGCGCTCGACTTATTAACAATCGTGCATTCAATGGATGTAAAGCAACAGCATGAGAATAGGCAATCAAGGCCTGTTGAATATCGCTTAATTGCATATGGGCTGTTCCTAGCCCTTCGTAATAGGCGGATAGTTCACCTTGACCGCTCAAAGAGGCCTCATAGCACTCTTTTGCTTCAAGCCATTTTTCTTGTGCTAATTTGGTATGGCCTAGCCAGCCTTGTGTGTTGATTGGACACTGTTCAGATTGGGACAATCTAACAAGATGCTGTTCTGCTACCACCCAGTCTTTTTCTGCAAATGCAATCAAACTGGCAATAATATCTGGCCAGTCGCCCTCTTGAGCAGCAGACGGCAATCCATCGACGAGGGCTTTGCAATCTTCGGCGCGACCTGTTTCGAGCAATTTATCGGCTAGTAATAATCTCAGCCTAAGGTTTGTAGGCTGTAAAGTTAAAGCTTCTTGCAGGGCTTCAATTGCTTCATTTCGATTGCCGGTAGCATATTTTACCGCTGCCCATCCTGCTATTGTTTCTGCTTTGACCTTTTTAACCATTGTCGTTAATGGGGTGAGGTTGACCGGTGTATAGCCATGTTGCTGCAACCATAATAAAGCGGAGTTATCGGTTGAGGGGTCTTTAATCAATTGAGCTAATGATAATGACGGCGATTGGGTTTTGGATGCTAACGGATCAGTTATCGGCGCCGATTCAGAAAACAGTGCTCGGCCTGTCAAATAGGATGGAACCGGTATACCCATTAGTGCCAATATTGTAGGGCAAATGTCTAAGCCGTTAGCATTACTTAGTAATTGATCTGGCGTAATATCAGGGCCGCTAATAATTAGACTTCCAGCGGCTTTAAGTCCGAGAAGGGTGTCAGCTTGCGAATTTTGACTCGGTGGTAGGCCGTGATCAGACAATAAAACTAAATGTGCCTTTCTGCCAGCTAACGCCATGTAGCGTCCGATCATCAGATCTAAGTAACGATACCATGGCATCAATGCCTCAGATGGTATTAAATCCAACTGCTGAACACTGGTTAACCATGTGGGTAAAAAATTAAATCTGAGTGTAATTAAATCCCAATCAGGCTGTTCCGCCCACATGGTACCGATATTATGTATGCTAGCTACTTCTGCTAACAAGCCTGCAGCAACATTTATCAAGCCAGCCTCACGGCAGGGGGCGGTCAATAGGGGCAGCACCATTTCACTATTAAGATCGTTAGGGTGAACCTGTAAATCCTGAATATTTTCTCTTGTACTTAAAGGGGCAACTGTATCTGGGGATAAAGGCCAGCATGTTTCACCTCCAGGTTGCGCGATCTGTACGCCATCACTCACAATGCAACTACCATTTTCGACGGGCGTTGTTATTTTTGCTGGCAAGGTGGCAGGCCATCCCGCCACACGAACTGATTTTCCAGCCGCCATGGCGGTGTGCCAAAAAGGTTCGGATTTAAGCGCTTGGCTGCTTATACTTTGCACTGTCAGGCCATCTTCACGAATTTCAAAATCATGGCAGATACCATGCTGAACGGCGAGAACCCCTGTTGCAAGGGTGCTCCATACGGGGGCACTGGAGTGCGGTGGAGGAGTACTTATTTTACCACTGGCACCACTATCCAACAGTTGTTGGAAAAATGGCATTTTACCGTCATCGGCTAGTTGTTGTAGCAGCTGCCAGTCTAGACCATCTATAGCAATAACGATCATAGGTGGAGTTGTTAGAGTCATGCTTCTTGATCCAAATTCAGTACATAACTACGTTTGATGGCTGAGAGTTGTGCACCGGTTTTTCTGGCAATATTTAAGGTTGCCGTGGTCTTATCGTTGCAAGAATAACCGCCTTGGGGAATATTTTTGTTATGTAAACCTCTGACAAAACCTTCTAATAATAATGCCGCGGGCCAGCCTTGGCGATATTCAGGAGCGCTTACCCAGTAACTTACTTCGGGAAAATCATTGCTTTGCTTTGCAATTAAAAATCCAGCAAGTTCACTGCCATTACTAACCGCTAGAGATAATTCGTTGCTTAGTGGATCGCTTAATGCTTGTTGTACAATATGAATACCATTGGCCTGTGACGTGCCAAATTGTCGGGCAAATAACTCAGCGACCTTGTCTAAATTTACTTGCGCTAAGGGCTGTACGGAAAATCCTGTAGGTACACGATTACGTCGGTACAAGGCTTTTACTAATCTATCCAGCATAGGCAATGTGGCTTGGGTCTGACCAATAAAATAATGCATATTGCTACTGGGGGAAAATTGCCGCTTAGTTAAAAATTGTGTGGGTGAACTATTGTCTTCGAAGTGCCCAGTAACATGCAGATAAGCTATGTCCCAATGACGTGCTTCTGTTTTTAGCTGTTGTAACATGGCGCTGCCAATGCCTTGTCGCCGAAAATCTGCAACAACATGACAATGTATGCTAAAGCCCGGCCATTCATTGCTGATGATTTGTGGAATAAAAGCAGCGGCCCCCAGAATTTGTGATGGATTATTTTTGGAAAATGCAATGATAAAACTAGAGGGTAGGCAGCATGCGGATAATAGTTCAGGTAGCAGTGTCAGCACGGCCGCCGTTTGCGATGGTCGTGCTGGTTCAACCACGAACTGAATTGGGCTCATGGCAGAGTTTTTGCTCATTTGGTGGCTTAGGCAGTGGTTATTTTTTGCTCTGACGACGGCGAGCTGCGGCTAACCCTGCGGCACCTAATGCTAATAATGCTAAACTGGTGGGTTCGTTTACGTCGGTAGCACCTGCTTGGACAGTTTTGCCAACTTCAGACTCATAACCCCAGCCGTTTAAGGTTATGGATGCGTGTGTGCCGTCAAATATATTGTCACTCAAATCAATATCAGGAGTGCCTTCAATAGCGGTAATATCGACCCAACCATATTTTACTTCTGCACCTAATTTAAAACTAACACCAAATAGGCCCGATTTTGCCACGTTATTTTCGTTGGCTAACGGTGCAAATGAATACGTACTGGAGTCTGGTCCAATAACAGTACCAGCGGTCAAAGGGGTGGTAACAAAACCAGTTGAGTTGCTAAGTACGGATTTATAAGACTCTCGTGTACTGTCATAGGATCTGTATTCTATTGATACACCGGTCATTCCACCAATATTGGCTAGCACATCCCCCACTGCAACTTCTTGATTAAGGTTGGTTTGGCTTATTAGTGCAGCATTGGCACTTGGTGCAGCGATGGCAGCTGCGGCACTCGCTATAGTAACAAAGGGTAAAGACTTACGAGAAGTGGTTTGTAAATTTAATGTTTTCATATGGTACCTCTAATATCCGATGAAATATTTTCAATATTGTTGGCGAGTTTAGATAGTTAAACTGTTTCGCGAAATACGTTTCTTCATGCTCAATAAAGCAATTTATAGGCCATGGTATAATAAAAATTTTCGAGCCTTATTTTTAAAGGCGTAGGGGTGGTAAAATTATTTTTATTGGAAGTTTTGCACCAAATTATGGCAACAAAAGTGTAAAAAAATCTGACAGTGAAAATGCGGAATTTATCACCAATATGTTTTAGGTATTTCTATTTAATTCAATAGATTATAGTACGGGCATGAACTTTTTAATTGGCGATATTCACCACTCTATTAGGCATATAACGACTACGTTTTTTGTCTTTCAAGTGGTCAAGATCAACTAGCACTAAACCATCCACACAATCATTAAAATCCGGATCAACGCCAAAACTTAAAAATTGCACGCCACCCGGCTCACAGAGTTCGGTGTATTGTTTATATAAGGTGGGCACACTCAATCCCATATTCGCCAGCATGTGTTTAAGCTGGGTAAAGTCTGCTTTGTAGTCGTTACCAGTGAACACCTGTTGAAAATCGATAGGCAGTGAATAGGGGGCGTTGGATTGGGCGATATGTTGATCGTTGCCAAAATAGAGTTGATAAAAATAGATCAATAAATCTTTAGCCGGTTTGGGATAGGTATTACTCAAACTGACTGGGCCAAATAAATAGCGATACTCAGGATGGCGTTCTAGAAAGGCGCCAATGCCAAACCATAAATAATCTAAACTGCGTTTACCCCAGTATTTGGGTTGTACAAAGCTACGTCCGAGTTCGAGCCCTTTGTCGAAGTATTCATCCATAGCTTGTCCGTATTGGAACAAGCTGGCGGAATATAAGCCTTTCACTCCTTTTTCGGCGGTCAGCCTTTTAGCATCGCCAAAACGATAGGCACCGACTATTTCTAGCTCTTCTTTATCCCACAAAATCAGGTGAAAGTAGTCGTTGTCATAGCGATCGGTGTCGCGGCGTTTAAAGCTGCCCTCGCCGACGGCTCTAAAGGAAATTTCCCGTAGGCGACCAATTTCGCGCAAAATGGGGGAACTGCCAGCGTATCGATACAAGTAGATGCCTTTACCATCAGCGGTACTGCCTAAGTCTTCACAGTCTTGCTTAATGGCTTTTTTAAGCTCACTGCGTGCTTCCGCCGGAGCGATGGGTTTTTGTGTTTGAAATACGCTGGGCTTGTTGGTGGCGATACGATACAGGTGCTTTTTAAACAGTTTTACTTGCTGCGGAGCCGAAATTTTCGCCGTACCATAGGACTCAAAAGGAATTAACTCACCGATGCGCACCGGTAAATGTTTACTGCGTTGTTTGAACATTTCTTTGACCAGTAAGGCGGTGGCCAAGGGTTTGTAGATTGCCGATAAACCATAAAATAACGGTGAATTTTTACCATCCATAAAGATAGGTAATATCGGTGCTTCAGCCGTTTTGGCGATACGTAGAAAACCACTGCGCCATTGGCAATCGCGTATCCCTTCAGGGCGTAATCGCGATACTTCGCCAGCCGGGAAAATAATCAGTGCCCCTTCGTTGTCCAGATGGGATTGAATATTAGCGATACATTCCTTTTTGGTGCCACCATGCATGTTATTCACTGGCAATAATAAGCTGTGTAGCGGCTTAATCGCCATCAGCATTTGATTTGCTACTACCTTAATATCGCTACGAACTTCGCTGATCAGTTTGAGTAAGGCTAAACCATCTAGTGAGCCAATAGGGTGATTAGCGATAATAACTAAGCGTCCTTGGGTAGGAATACGTTCTTTTTCTTGAGAGCGCGTCGAATAGGTAAAGTTAAAATACTCAAGCACCTGCTCAATAAACTCGATGCCTTGTAAGTGAGGATAAAGCTCCTCAAATTCGACACATTCTTTTTCGTGTAATAAGCCTCTTAGGACAAAACTGAGAGATTTAAATAGCCAAGGCTTTTGTGCGACGTCAGGATAGTTTTTTTGTAATACTTCGTTGGCAGTGAACATGGGAAGGAGCCTTAAATAACCCGCTATAGCTGCAGATTAACAAGCTAATATGACATTTTTATTCCAGTGTTATGGCCGTTTTGTGACGATATGCGAGGTGCAGTTGTGCTTATACCGGCGCAAATCGTCATTGTTGTAACTCATTAACGTTAACCTAGTTAGGTTTAAGTTACTAAGCTGCTTTTTTGTTACTAGCGGCAACGACATTTAGTCTTTGCACTTCACTGGCCAAAATACGTGGCCAATAAACCAGTTGTAACTCACCTTGCTGATTTTCGGTTAACGCTGAGCAATTTTCGACCCAATCGCCGTCGTTGCAATAGGTGATGCCGTCAACATCGCTGACTTCGGGATGATGTATATGCCCGCAGACTACGCCGTCCAATCCCATGCTTTTGGCGCGCAGGCAACATGCTCGTTTGTAGCGCTCAATCGCTTCGTTAGCGCCTTTGACTTTGCTTTTGATATAGCCTGCAAAGGACCAATAAGGGAAGCCCATAAGGGCGCGTGCGCGGTTATACCAGCGATTTAAGAACAGCAATAGGTCGTAACCTTTATCGCCAATCCAAGAGTGAATAGGCCCAAAGCATACTTGCTGATCAAACTGATCGCCGTGCAATATCAGTAGTCGTTTACCATCGGCAGTGGTGTGTACATATTCTCGGTGGATTTCCACATCGCCAAACAGCATGCCATCGTATTTTTGCGCCGGCTCATCATGGTTGCCGGGCAAATAAATCACTTTGGTGCCTTTTGCGGGTAATGAAACCAAGGTATGAAATAAGCGGTTATGGGCTTCGGGCCACATAAATTGCTTGCTCATAGCCCACATATCAACGATATCGCCTACTAAATACAGGGTGTCTATTTTACTGTGATGCAAAAAATCGAGTAAGTATTCGGCTTTACAGTCTTTACTGCCCAAATGGATATCGGACAACCAAAGGGTGCGGTAATGCTTTACGCCAGTCATATCATCCTACCTTAGCTGTGGTTATATACCCAAGATGCATGGCAATACTAAGTTTCAGAGCTATTTCAGGGCTTTCAATACAAGGTATGTTAATGCAGGAATGTAAATACCTTTCCAATTAACATAACGCAGTAGTGGGAGCCCTGAAAAGCTCCCCAAGGGCGCGGCAAAACGTACTTATACTGCGTTATTGATTTTGAAAAGGGCTAAACCATTCTCTTTACCAATGCCTTGCCTAAGTGCGTTTTAGCACACGCTGAATTTCAGTATTGTCATGTATCTTGGGTATTGTATTTTTCCGGATGACTTTTACATTTTGGTTACGGTTTATTGAAGATGTGATGAAAATAAAAAGGGTGACCATAGCCAATTGTTGTTTGGCTATGGTGCATAAGGTTAATTAATCCGAATTGAGGTTAATAAATGTTATTTATGTAGCCCAAGCGCGGTCGCCCTTTTTATAATCTAGCTCACCATTATATTTTCCTGGCACTGCTTCATAGCGAAGTACTTTAGTTGCCCCTACTTCAGAAGTGAAAAAACTAAACAAGGTTAATTGTTTAATTAGGGTAAAAAAGTGCGGTATTTTCTCAGCATTGCCACCAGAAGGCGTTGAGCCGACATAATGTATTTGCATCTTCTGATTAGCCGTTTTGGCATCTGTATCTAATTGTGTAACAAACAGGTTTTTTTGTTCTTTATTTAATAGCAAATAGGACTTTTGAAAACGTGCTTGGCACAATGTATTGATTGACTGCAAGCCTTTGATAAAAGCTTCTCGTACAGTTGGGGCATAGCAATCATTGGCCAAAATTAGTGCCATTAGACCGACGTTGGCATCTTTTGCACCGGGGGTGTCAGTACGAGGAATAATGACCTCGGCTATTTCATTAAACAACATGACATCTTCCGCTGAGAATACCGTCGCCGACAATGGAACTTGCCCTTTAAACTCGTAAGCAAAAGCGTTGCTACCGACCATGGCGACGCCGGTAGCCGCCATAATCATTTTAAGTAGATTACGTCTTTCCATTATAGATTCCTCTTTTTAAGCTCTTCAACAGCATAACTAGCTGCTCTTGCGGTTAATGCCATATAAGTTAAAGATGGATTAACACAAGATGCCGATGTCATGCAGGCGCCATCGGTAACAAACACGTTAGGCGCATCCCATACTTGGTTGTGGGCGTTAAGCACCGATGTTTTACTATCGCGACCCATGCGCGCGGTTCCCATTTCATGGATACCTTTACCTAAAGGCGATTCACCGTCCCACCCTTGTACATTTTTAACACCAGCAGCTTCGAGCATATCCATCGCATCTTGCTGCATATCTTTGCGCATGCGCAATTCGTTTTCTTGGAGTTCTGCATCCATGGATAAAACAGGCAAACCCCATTTATCTTTGACGCTTTTATCTAAGGTTACTTTATTGTTGTGGTTGGGTAATATTTCTCCAAAGCCGCCCATGCCGATATTCCATGAGCCAGGCTCAGCTAAGGCATTTTTAAAATCTGCACCAATACCTAACTCGGCTACATTTTGTTGCCAGTTGGAGCGTGAAGCGGCACCTTGATAACCAAAACCTCTGACATAATCGCGTTTGTCATTACCCCAATTACGGAATCTTGGAATATAAAATCCACAAGGCCGTCTACCGGAATAATATTTGTCTTCATAGCCCTCTATGGATCCGTGAGCGCCAACAGATAGGTGGTGATCCATGACATTATGACCAAGCTCACCCGAACTTGAGCCTAAACCGCCATCCCAAATATCGGTGGCAGAATTCATTAATATCCAAGATGAATTTAAGGTAGAGGCATTTAAGAACACTATCTTACTTTTGAAAACATAGGTTTGATTGGTTTCAGAGTCGAGTACTTCAACCCCAGTGGCTTTTCTAGTGTTTTTGTCATACAACACTTGAGTCACTATGGAATAGGGTCTTACTGTTAAATTGCCGGTTTGCATGGCGGCCGGTAACGTGGATGACTGGGTGCTAAAATAGCCACCAAAGGGACAACCCAACCAACACTTATTACGATACTGACAACCCACGCGATTTTGTTCCGGCATCGCTTGGGTAATATTAGCTGTGCGGCTATGAATAAGATGGCGCATGCCTTTGTAAACTTTTTCTATGCGCTTAGCGACGTCTTTTTCCACCATATTTAATGGCACTGGTGGTAAAAATTGGCCATCTGGTAATACATCCAAACCTTCATTAGTACCGGCAATTCCGGCAAACTTTTCCACATAGTCATACCAAGGTGCCAGATCTGCATAGCGAATAGGCCAGTCAACAGCGATACCTTCTTTGAGGTTGGCGGTAAAATCTTCCGCATTCCAGCGGTAACTTTGACGACCCCATAATAAAGAGCGACCGCCCATATGGTAGCCTCTAAACCAGTCAAAACGTTTTACTTCGGTATAGGGATGATCTTTGTCGGTAGCCCACATGCCAGCAGTAGGCTCATTCAAGGTATATTCACGGGCTAATTTGGGATAGTCCGCCTTCATTTGCTGAGTGGCTAAACCTCTGTGTGGATAGTCCCATGCCTCGTGAAATGCATTGGTGTAATCTTTGATGTGTTCAATATTACGACCCCGCTCAAGCATTAAAACCTTAAGCCCCTTTTCAGCGAGTTCTTTAGCAGCCCAACCACCACTGATCCCAGAACCAACTACAATTGCATCATATTCATTATTTGCCATAAAATTCCCATTCGACACCTCTCATCAGGTGCATTTGATTACGTATTCCTGATTTAGACATCGCAAATATGAACTGCATTTCTCAATGATTCAATTTTGTCTGCCATATCTGTTGGTGTCGGAATAAATTCTTGCGCTAAATAACCCTTAAAGCCGGTGGCCAAAATCGCTTTAGCAATAGCGGGATAATAGAGCTCCTGTGTGTCATCTATTTCGTTACGTCCCGGTACACCGGCAGTGTGATAGTGACCAAAATACTGATGGTTATCAGTGATAGTGCGAATGATGTCGCCTTCGCTGATTTGCATGTGATAAATGTCGTAAAGCAGTTTAAAGTTGTCAGAACCTAAACGTTTACATAGTTCAATGCCCCAGGCCGAGTTGTCGGCAAAATAATCAGGATGGTTTACTTTGCTGTTAAACAATTCCATTTGTAGGACCACACCCCTTTGCTCAGCATGAGGTAAAATTTGTTTTAAGCCTTTAACCGCATTTTGCAAACCCAACTCTGGATCCATTCCACGTTTGTTGCCGCTAAAACAAATCAGGTTGGTGTAACCGGCGTCGGCGACCAAATCAATGTGACGGTGATAACGCTCAATTAATGCCTCATGAAATTGGGTGTCACCCCAACCATCCGTCAGATTTAACTCTGCACCATTACACATGGATGAATGGATACCGTATTTTTTAAGAGTCGGCCAATCATCTGGACCAATTAGGTCAATAGCACTAAAACCTATGCTCTTAACTACTTTACACAACTCTTCTACGCTCAAATCCTGATAAGTCCAGCGTGCTAAAGAATGATGTACATTACCTTTAAGAGGGAGTTTAGTTTTGGATGAGCTAGCTTTTTCAGCTGCATTTGTGACGCTTGCTTGACTCAGTAAACCCATACCAGCAGCTCCAGCTGCAAAGTGTTTAATTAACTGACGCCGTGAGTCTGAGACTGGCTCGCTGTGATCTGGATTATTATTTTTATAAGACATCGTTTTCCTTGAATTCTTTATTGGCTAAGTCACTCCAGCAGATAGTCAAGGTTATTGCTGTCACGATGAGGCCAAATCGGCTAGGGCGATCAATTCAATACTGTATGTAGTAAAATGTAAACGAATTGTTGTAACACAAAATGGCTTGGATCTTAAAGACTTTGGACTTGACTTTATTGACCCAAAGCACCCTAAAAGCGCTAAGAACTAACGCTGGCGTGCCAATTTTTAATTAGGTGTAGTTTGTAACAAATCTTAACATCAGCTTTAAAGAAGGTTGTACATAGGGGGCAACCATAGCCAAAGACTATGGTTGCTAAGGTAGAGTTGAACCCTTAGTGACGAATGCCGACTCCACGGTTTAATAGTTGATAAGCAACAGTAAACAAAATTACATTAAAGCCGATTAGTACTGCAATTGAAGTACTAAAAGCCACATCGGACACGCCTAAAAATCCATAACGAAAGCCACTGACCATATACACAATGGGGTTACCTTTGCTCACCGTTTGCCAAAATTCAGGTAGCAAACTTAAGCTGTAAAATACCCCACCCAAATAAGTCAGCGGAGTTAAGATAAAGGTTGGCACCATACTGATGTCGTCAAAGGTTTTGGCAAACACGGCATTAACTAAGCCAGCGGCAGAAAACATTGTCGCGGTTAATACTAGCGTAATAACGATGGCGCCAATATGGTGGATCTGTAAGTCCACAAAAATCAGCGATACCGCAGTAACAATACAACCAATCAATAATGAACGAGCCACACCTCCGCCGACAAAACCAACAATGATCACCCAAGTGGGTACGGGTGCCACTAGCATCTCTTCAATATTGTTTTGAAATTTAGCACTAAAAAAAGAAGACGAAACATTAGAGTAGGAACTGGTGATCACCGACATCATGATCAGTCCAGGAACGATGAATTCCATATAACTAAAGCCGCCCATTTGGCCGATGCGGCTGCCGATTAAATTACCAAAGATTACAAAATATAGGCTCATGGTAATAGCCGGAGGCACTAGGGTTTGCACCCAAATTCGCATAAAACGAGTTATTTCTTTGATCCAGATGGTACGTAAGGCAATAAAGGTTTTATTAGCCATTGGCCTTCTCCTGCTGGCGGCCGGATTCCACCAAATTGACAAACAACTCTTCAAGACGATTGGACTTATTGCGCATGCTCAGTACCTGAATCTGTTGTTCTGATAATTGGTTAAATACACTGTTTAAGCTTTCTTCTTTGGCAACATCGACTTCAAGAGTATGGTCATCGACTAAGCGCCACTCAAAGCCTGACAGTGTGGGTGAGCTGCCATTAGTAGCAATATCCAAAATGAAAGTTTCAATATTCAACTTTGATAGTAGCGATTTCATGGTGGTATTTTCGATGATGCGGCCTTTATCAATAATGGCAATATTACGGCACAGCATTTCGGCTTCTTCAAGATAGTGAGTGGTTAAAATAATGGTGATGCCTTGTTGATTGATTTCTTTAAGGAATACCCACATAGATCGACGTATTTCAATATCTACTCCCGCAGTTGGTTCGTCTAGGATGAGTATTTTAGGCTCATGCATTAACGCGCGGGCAATCATTAAGCGGCGTTTCATACCGCCAGATAAGGAGCGCGCGGGAGAGTTACGCTTCTCCCACAAATCGAGTTTTTTAAGGTAGGTTTCGGCGCGCTGCTTAGCGATATTCCGTGGTACACCGTAATAACCAGCCTGATTCACCACTATTTGCATCAGGGTTTCAAATTGATTGAAATTAAATTCTTGAGGAACTAAACCAATCTGAGATTTGGCTTTGACTAAGTCTGTATCAATAGAAAAGCCGTTGATATGTACAGTGCCGGCTGTTTTGTTGACGAGTGAGGCGATCACGCCAATGGTGGTCGACTTGCCTGCACCGTTAGGGCCTAACAAGGCAAAAAAATCACCTTCTTTCACCGTTAAATTAATACCCTTTAGGGCTTCAACGCCACTGGCATACACTTTTTTAAGATCTTGAATGTTTAACGCATCCATGGCATTTCCATCGAATAAATAATCAACTGTAGATGATGGCGAATAAGCAAAATTCAAGTCAAAAAGCGCAATTGTCCTGATTTGTTGGCTTCGCTGGTAATGGTATGCTCTAAGTGTTGTTCGGTTAATATGTAAGTTTGCTGAATAAGTTGAGCGTCAATACTGGCTCTATGCCGACTGGCACCGTGACGATTAATTAACGCCCGTTTGGTTTCATCCCAGATTGCCATCTGTGATTCAGTTAAGATCATTTCTAGCGGACTATGATGAAAAGACATCGACATGTTGGCAAACTGGAATAACTTGATTAACCAAGGATGATCAACCACCCATCCGTCCGAATAAATAGTGCGACCACGTAAGATGCTGTTGAGCAGCACGCATACATCAGTTACTGGTAAACCTTCAGAGAATAATAAGTTGCGGTCAATGCCATGTACTTGTTGAGCTGACTCGTCCCAATGGGTCCAGTCGGGGTGTGGGTGAACTAACCAGCAATGGCGTTCATTTGGATTGATGGCAATACCTATTTCGATGGGATAACTGTGCTGTCCAAATCCACTGGCTTCGATGTCTAAAATAATGGGGGGCAGATGTGATCTGATAAGTCTTTTCCCTAACATTTACCACTACAACTAGGTAGCTAAACAAATCTGCATTTAGTTTAGACCATAGTGGGTGAAATGCTCGATAGATTCCCCTTTTTACAGAATGTCTAATGCCTCAGTTTGTTGACATGCAAACAATAGTTCTTCGACAAGATCGTTATCATCTAAGGCCCTTGATATGGCGACCCCACCGATCATTAATACGGCCTGTTTAATTGCTTGTGAACGATGTAAACCGTCTTTTTGCAAACGCTTAATAAGACCATTAAAAACGGTGGTGTAAGCTTGACGAACCTGAGAGTCTCGTTGGCTTATGTCTGTTGTAAGAAAGGCTAAAGGGCAGTGCTGTCCTGTTCCGGCAACATGCTCTTTTGTGAGGTAGCCGGAGACAATATCTTGTACCGATGCCTCCTTGATGTGCTGTGCAGCTGCCATAATGGCACCCGCCACGATGGATTCTGCATATAAATCGGATTTAGTGTTGAAATGGGCATAAAAAGCCCCGCGGGTTAAGCCTGCATCCGCCATAATTTCGTTAATGCCAATGTTGTCAAAACCAAATTGAGTAAAAAGCTTAGCTGCGCTGGCGACAATACGTTGCCGAGTTTTCTCTTTGTGTTCGTTATCCCACGCCATAGTTATCCCTTAAAATAATATAAAATATGTTCTTGAACATATTGTGATAACGCCTAGGCTAATGCAAGTTTTCTAAATAAGGAGTGTTGGTAATGAATCAAGTTCAAATCTTTGGTGTGCAGTTTAGTACTTATGTTCGTAGCACGCAGTTAGTGTGTGAAGAGAAGGGAATTACTTATGACATCAGTTTTGATGTGAAGGGTAAAAATATTGAGTTTAAGAGTGCAGAGCATGAGCAATTACACCCTTTTAGGCGTATTCCGGTATTATTACATGGTGATAAAGTGCTTTGCGAAAGTATTGCCATTATTCGTTATTTGGATGCCAACTTTGACGGTCCTAAATTAACCCCAGAGGATCCTTGGTTGGCGGCTCAAGTGGATGAATGGTGTCAACTTATTGCGATGTATATCAACAATGCCTATGTGCGAGATTATATTTTGGAATTGGTGTTTCCGAAGGGGGAGGGGGGTAAACCTCGTTTGGATGTTATCCAGCAGAATAAGCCTGCGGCGCTGGCAGCGTTAGCCATTTTACAGCAGCAATTAGGTGATAAAGATTATCTTATCAGTAATGACTTTACCTTAGCCGATGCGATGGCCGCACCGTCACTTTATTATGCATGTCATTTGCCTGAAGCTTTTGCATTGGTGGAAGAACATAGCCCGTTGATGGCCTATGCTCAACGCCTACAAAATAGGGCTTCTGGAAAAGTGGCGTTAATTCCTAAAGCCTAATCCGTATTTGTACTTTCGGATAAACATCATTACTGTGAAATTGGGGTGAGAATATCGGAGGAAAGAGAATTTTATTGATATTCCAATAAAATACTATTTTTAGTCGACGCTGCTTATTCCGAATTCAGGTTACTTAAGGCAGGTCTTTAAGTTGTTTGTTTATCTGAAAGGACCAATGTGATTCCTTTGTTTCCGTTAGATAAAATGCGACTTCAGAGCTTGCCGAATACGTTGCTCTTTTTGAATGTATTTGTAGATTTAGTCAATTATTAGTTTAAGGGTTCTGAGTATCATTCTAGGCAGTAATCTACGACGACGTTGACGACAAACAGCATGCTACCTTTAATGTGATATATATTTACGTAATATCGATTCTAGATCGCCTATATCAATAGGTTTGCTGAGGTAGTCGGTCATGCCCATTTCAAGGCAATACTCTTTGTCACCTTTCATTGCATTAGCGGTTAGCGCGATGATGGGGAGGTTTGAATATTGCTCACCGGCCTGCCCTTGTCTAATCAGCTGGGTGGCTTCATAGCCATCCATTACTGGCATCTGACAATCCATTAAGATGAGGTCGACGGAATGCTGTTTGGTAATATTCTTTAAAGTGTCTAAGGCCACTTGACCGTTTTCACAAATAACCGCATTCACTCCCAGTTGTTTTAATAATTCTAACATCACAATCTGATTAATTTCATTATCTTCAACCAACATAATTCGGCCTTGAGTGATGTCATCTGCTGGTATATCTGAGTTTTTGGATGACCGATAGTTGGCCACTTTCTCTGCCTTTGGAGCATTCTGTGGTTTTGCCAGCGGGATGTTAATACTGAAGCAACTGCCTTTATTGACATCACTAGTCACTACAATATCGCCCCCCATTAATTGGCAAAGTTGTTGCACAATAGATAAACCTAACCCAGTACCACCGAAAGTACGTGTGGTACTGGTATCAGCTTGAGTAAAAGGACTGAATAATTTTTCTAAAGCATCCGGCGCGATACCAATACCAGAGTCTTCAACATCGCAGATCAATAATGGTGTAGTTTCTTGATTAGTTAATCGCAAACGTAAAGTTACTTTACCCTTGGCGGTGAACTTTAAAGCGTTACCCACTAGATTATGCAATATTTGTCTGACGCGTACTGGATCGCCATTGACAATACCTAACGGATGGTCCGGCGACTCTATGACAAAATGTAGCTCTTTTTCAGCAAAGGATGGCCGCATAATGGCTGTGAAATCATTGACTAATGTTGATAGATCAAAATCAATTTTTTCTAGCTCTACCTTACCCGCTTCAATTTTAGACAAATCTAAAATATCGTTGAGCAGTGTCAGTAACGATTCGGCGCTGGTACGTGCAATTTGTAGGTTATAACTTTGTTGCTCATTTAAAGGGGTTTCTTTAAACCATTGCAACATGCCTAATATGCCGTTCATGGGGGTACGAATTTCATGACTCATATTGGCTAAAAATTGACTTTTAGCGAGTGCGGCCGCTTCTGCTTTTTCTTTGGCTTGCGTTAATGCTTTGCGGTTTTTCATTTTGGTATCAATGTCTTGAAAAGATCCGTATAGACGCACACAAATGTTATTTTCAAACACCGGTTCGCCAATTGCCGTAACCCAACACTCTCTACCTGTTGCCGTGATAATTTGTAGCTCTTCTTGCCATGGTTCGCCGTTACTAATGGCGCGTTCTAGCACTTCATTAATTCTGTCCTGGCAATAACCTGTTTTGTAAAAAGCAATGGCGGTGGTTATGTCCGGTTTATAGTCATTAGTGACTTCATGAATCTGCCTAGTCATTTTTGACCAATATATATCATTGGTTTGTAGATTGACTTCCCATGCCCCGATACGAGCTTGTTTACTCATCATTTCCAGCATATCCCGCTGTCGGGCTAAACGTTTTTCAACGTTACTGCGAGTCAGTTCGTTACCAACCCATTGTGACAATAGCCAAATGAGCTCCATATCATAGGGGCTAAAACTTTCGACATGGACATCTGGGCCGGAAAAGCTGATGGTGCCGTACCGTTCACCATCGACAATTAGTGGGGCTCCAATATAGCTTTCTAGTTTGAAAGCTTCATAGCAGGGGTGTGTATTAATTTGACTTTGGGCCACATGGGCAAAAGCAATAGGTTTATTGGCTTTAAGTGTATGGCTACAATAGGTAATACCAAGATTAAATTGATCGTTAACGTTAACTTCGCCATTAGGCGTATGAGCATGTTTGACAATATATATGTCATCAATAATTTTACTAACTAAAGCAATGGGTAATTTAAAGGTATCAATTCCCAACTGTAATAGTTGTTGGATTTTTTGCTCAACCGCTGCCGAATTATTAGCCGTTATTTCATGCAGTTTTTTTAAAGTGCTGGTAGCGCGTTGCTCGTCACTGTTGTCCATGAATGTCAACGGCCTTCATATAAGATGAAAATGAGCATTATACACGGATGAGTAGATATTGTTGCAAGGCCTGTTTTCACTTTCTAGTCTAATGGGTTTGTAAATTTCGCTAAGCAGTTATTTAGTGTAGATAGCAAATACAAGGGGGCTAGGTACAATGAAAAAGGCTGACGTTTGTGAGGTGCAAACGTCAGCCGCTGAGTTATTTCTCAACAAACCCTTCATTGGCCTTGACGGTTAACGGATGATAACCGGGTTTGGCTTGGGCAAAGGCTTTTTGCGCAAAGGTTTTACCTTTAGGGGTTTTAGATAACGCTTCATACAGTGGCTTAACTAATTTATTACGACCAATGGTTACCAAGTATTCATGTAAGCGTGGCAGGGCTGGCTCATACCAATTAACTACTGCCATTTTCAGCCAGCTATGGGCAATCTCATTATTGTGAGAAGCAGTCAAAGCAAAAGCACCGTCCAATTCTGTTAGTTGAGCTTGGCTCAATGTTGCCGGCATATTATTCAAGAAGTACAACCACTGGTGAACAGTCCAATTAGCGGTATTAATTTGTTTGGCTTTAAGTTCACCGCTCAACCAGTTATTACGAGCAGTATCGACAATTTCAAAGGCATTAGAACTAGGCATCGGTGCATTTTGGGGAATGCCTGCCTCAAAAATCCAATGATTGATGCGTTGCATATTTAGCTCATCTGGATATTGCATCAACAACGTCGATTGCAGGTAGGCAATGAATTGATCGGTGGTGATACTTTGAAAAGCGAAGTCTTTAAAGTATTGCATTAAGAACGCATCAAAATTATCACGACCAATTTTTTGCTCAATCTCACGTAAAAACAACGCGCCTTTTTCATAGGGAATGTTGGAAAAAACATCATCCGGATCGCGGCCACGTAAATCAATGGCCAGTATTTGATCGTTGGCGTCTAAGTCAGCAACGTCTTCTTCTAAGTCTTGATAGCCCAATACCGCTTCTTGATTATAGCGATCGGTACCATACACAATTTCCATAATGCGGTAGGTCAGATAAGTAGTAAAACCTTCGTTTAACCATAGGTCACGCCAGGTGGCATTGGTGATGGTGTTGCCAGACCATGAGTGTGCAAGCTCATGAGCAATTAATGAAACTAGGCTTTTATCACCGGCAATTACCGTCGGGGTAATGAAGGATAAACGGGGGTTTTCCATGCCTCCAAAAGGAAATGACGGCGGTAAAATTAACAAGTCATAACGATCCCAGCTGTAAGGACCATAACGCTCTTCGGTAGCAATAAGCATCGATTCGGTATCTTCAAATTCTGCTGCGGCGGCATCCAGCAACGCAGGTTCCGCATACACACCAGTGCGTTCACCCATAGACTTGAAGTGTAAATCGCCAACCGCCAGTGCAATTAAATAAGAAGGGATGGGTTGTGGCATATTGAAATTATAAACACCATCACGTTCCGCTTGAGGATCGTTGGAGGCACTCATCACTGCTCGTAGCTCTTTGGGAGTACGGATGGTCGCGGTATAGGTCACTCTAACTTGTGGTGAATCTTGTAAGGGAATAAAGCTACGGGCATGAATCGCTTGGGCCTGAGTAAACAAGAATGGATGCTCACCGCCTGCGGTTTGCGCAGGAGTTAACCATTGTACCCCGCTGGCTTGGGGTGATGTTGAATAATAAATGGTCACCGGTGCATTGTCTGCGGGTAGAGTAATCTCCAATGCTGAGCCTAGAAAGCCTTCTTCAGGATGAAGAATAAAGGCTAATTTTTGATCACCAGCCGTAATTTTGTTGATGGTAAGTGCTCGGGTATCAACTAGTAGTTGGGTGGCGTGTTGATCTATTTTCTTGTAGCTGAGAGTGGCGCTGCCAGATATCACGCTTTTTTCAAAATCCACAGTCAAGTCGAGGTCAATGTGGTTGACCTTGACGGAATCAGGATTGGAAAACGAATGGTAGTCTTTGCCCACTTGCATACTAGCCAGTGGATTAGCGTCAGACGTTGGTGGTTTTCCACAACCTACAAGTGCTGTTAGCAAAAAAAGTACCAAGATATTGCGTATATTGATCATGTAACCTTCCTTTTGGCGCATTTTAATTTTTGCATATTAACGTAGTCCTTTGTTGATTTGCCATCAGTCACCTAAATTGGCATTTTTAAAATGTTAACTAAGCTGTCCATTTAATTGATTTATAGGCAGAATATGCGGCTATTCAGTTGAATTCGCCGTTAGTAGTTAAATACCGCGTAAAGGAAGTTAGGTATGTCAGAAGATCTTATAATTGAATTGATGAACGAGTATTTAAATCGTACATGGAGCATTATGCAATTTTGGGCCAGTGTATCTTTCGGGCTAATTGCGGTTTCTCATCTTGCGGTAAAACATTTGAATGTCTTAATGGCAATCATTATCTCCTTGCTATATAGCTCGTTCACGCTGTTCGTGGTCAGTATCTTGTCGTTAAATATTTCGGTGGTGAACGGTTTTATTCAAGATCTGCAAAACATGCTAGATGCTGGCACCTTAGTAACTCAAGGGGCCTTGAGTGTGATCAACAACGATACTGGAGTGTTGCAAATGGTGGCCATTTTCACCGCGTTTCTAGGCACCTTTTTTGGTACGCTATTTTTTCTTTGGTATTCTTACGCTAAAAACAACAAACTTGCCGCTATCGAAAACGACAAGAAAATCACGGCTTCTTAATTTTTGCTGTAACCCCATTTTTGCATAATATTTTGCTCTAAACCAAGGTGGTCTAGTATTCGGGCTACCACAAAATCTACCAAATCCTCTATAGATTGTGGGTTGTGATAAAAGCCCGGTGCGGCCGGCATCATAGTCACACCAAGGTTAGATAGTTTAAGCATGTTTTCTAGATGAATTGATGACAGCGGCATTTCTCGCGGTACTACAATCAATTGGCCTTTTTCTTTGATAACCACATCGGCGGCACGCTCAATCAGGTTGTCGCTGGCGCCATGGCTAATGGCGGATAAGGTGCCTGTGGAGCAAGGGCATATCACCATTTGTTTCGGCGCTGCCGAGCCAGACGCTACCGGTGAAAACCATTCGTCTTTTCCGCATACCCGAATTTGTTCTGCATCAACTTTAAAGTAGTCAGCAAAAAAGGCACTAGCGGTTTGCGGGTTGGCGGGTACTTTGAGTTGTACTTCGGTATCTAATACCACTCTGGCGGCTGATGAAATCAGCAAAAACACTTGGTAATCCGCGTGTAATAAAATTTCCAATAATCGTAGCGCATAAGGTGAGCCCGATGCGCCGGTGATTGCCAGCGTAATCTGTTTAGCCATGTTTTACTTCCAATGCGCTGAGTAGTTTTTGATGAATACCGGCAAAGCCGCCATTACTCATCACCAATAAATGATCATGGGGCTGCGCCATATCTACGATATGTTCGACCAGCTGTTCGATATTACTAAAGCTAGTGGCCGGTGTTTGGCTGCTAGTCAGCATGTCAGCCATATCCCAATCCACATTGTCGGGTTTGAATATCAGGGTGTAATCAGCCTGTTGCCATGAAGCGGCGAGGGTGTCTTTATGTACCCCCATTTTCATGGTGTTCGAGCGTGGTTCTAAAATGGCAATAATGCGTTGTTCACCGACTTTGGCGCGTAAACCTGCAAGAGTCGTCGCAATCGCGGTGGGGTGATGGGCAAAGTCATCGTATAAAGTGATGTTGTTTACCTGACCTTTGATTTCCATGCGGCGTTTTACATTTTTAAATTGGCTAAGGGCTTCTGCGGCAAGTTGCGGTTGTACACCTGCGTGCCTAGCAGCAGCTATGGCCATTACGGCATTGTGAATATTGTGTTCACCCATTAGCTGCCAATTTACTTCGGCCAGTTGTTTACCTTTAAGATTAATAGTAAAACGACTGCCGTGGGCATCTAGTGCCTGATATTGCCAATCGTTACCCAAAGTCTGCACTTCACTCCAGCAACCTTTTTGCAAGGTTGCATCAATGGCGGTGACGTTGACGGGGGCGAGTATCATGCCGTTGCTGGGCACCATGCGAATGAGGTGATGAAACTGGGTTTGAATAGCGGCTAGATCAGCAAAAATATCCGCGTGATCAAACTCCAAATTATTGATGATTAAGGTGCGCGGGCGGTAATGGACAAACTTAGAGCGTTTATCGAAAAAGGCACTGTCGTATTCATCGGCTTCAATAACAAAAAACGGCGATTCACCTAAACGTGCGGATACCGAAAAATTCTCTGGAATGCCGCCTATCAGAAAACCCGGTTGTAAACCGGCGTAGTCCAATATCCACGCTAACATACTAGAGGTGGTGGTTTTACCATGGGTGCCAGCTGCGGCTAATACCCAACGATCTTTCAGCACATTTTCTAACAGCCACTGGGGGCCGCTGGTGTAGGCTAAATTGCGATCTAGTACATATTCTACTGCCGGATTACCGCGGCTCATGGCATTACCAATGATCACCATATCCGGTTGCGGTTCAAACTGCTGTGGATCAAAACCTTGAGTGAGCACAATGCCTAAAGATTCAAGTTGTGTGCTCATTGGCGGGTAAACATTAGCATCGGCACCTGTGACTTTATGGCCTAAGCTTTGTGCAATGGCGGCAATGCCTCCCATGAAGGTGCCGCAGATTCCCAGTATATGTATGTGCATGATTATCATCGTTAACTACTATGCCGCTAGCCTAGCAGAAATTCGCAAATTTGGCAGAGGGCAACGGTATTTATCCTTAGGTAAATGGGGGTACATATAGTGAGTAAAACGTCGATTTTCATATCAATATTGTTTGTTTAGACCACTTTGTTATTCCATAAAGCAATATTAATACTGGGCAGATGGTTAAATTTTAGTACAATCAATACGCCTTATGACGAAAAAACAATAAGTGGTTGAAGCCACAAACTCAGGCGCACAACAACACACTAAATACGACGGGACACACACATGAAAAGACTTAACACACAGTTACAAGAGGACGGCTGCCCTCTTGAGCTCATATTATTAGTCCGTACATTATTGGCGGCTTGTAAAGAAATTTCCTTCCGAGTTAGCCAAGGTGCTTTGGCTGGCGTTTTAGGTTCAACCCTTAGTGATAATGTTCAGGGTGAACGTCAAAAGAAACTCGATGTTATTGCCAACCATATTTTGCGAGATATTTTAAGCGAATCCGGTTATGTAAAAGCCGTATCATCTGAAGAAGAAGATGATGTCATTGGTTGTCATAAAGACGGTAAATATTTGGTGAGTTTTGATCCGCTAGATGGTTCATCAAACACCGATATCAACAGCCTGATCGGTACTATCTTCTCGATTATGCACGCCCCGCAGTGGATGGAGCCAGATGATCCGTCTGCATTTTTACAACCGGGTACTCAACAAGTAGCAGCTGGCTATGTGCTTTATGGTCCTTCAACCATGTTGGCATTAACCACCGGGCGCGGCACTCACTTATACACGCTAGATAAAACCCATGGCGGCTTCTTGGTGACTAAAGCCAATGTTGCAGTGCCAGAAGTTACCAGTGAGTTCTCAATCAACTCTTCTAATCAGCGCCATTGGGAAGAGCCAATGCAAAACTATGTCGCTGATTTAATTGCTGGTGAAGAAGGCCCTAGGAATAAAGATTTTAATATGCGCTGGGTTGCGGCGATGGTGGGCGATATTCACCGCGTATTATCTCGCGGCGGTATTTTTGCTTATCCTTTTGATAAACGTAATCCTGCGATCCCTGGTAAATTACGCCTTCAATATGAAGCAAACCCCATGGCATTTTTGATGGAACAAGCGGGTGGTTTAGCCGATACCGGTGAAGGCCGGATTATGGAAGTGATGCCTACGGAAATTCATCAACGGGTTCCGGTTATTTTGGGCTCGAAAGAAGAAGTTGAAACTTGCTTGGAATACTACAAGTAATATTAGAAGACTTTATAAAGGTACCCTAAGGTACCTTTATTTTGTATATCGGTGATTATTACAGTGTTTCTAGGCTAGGTATTCTGGCCAAAGTATTTTTAGTTTTGCGTAGTACTCTGCTTGCATTTTTTCGTTCACATTTAAGCCATCGTCTATATGTACGGAGTCCTTAGGGGTAAATTGCCCTCCCCACCGCAGATGCCTGACCCCCTTTTTTAATTCCAAATTGTCGGGGGCTTGAATTAAGTCATATAACAAGCGCCTCACTCTTTCTTCTGTGTTGGGATTAGGATCTTGTTGTTGGCGTATATCCAATATGTCGATGTTATTTAGACGACTTGAGTTATACCAGTCATTGTCCTTATACAGGTTCATATCAATAGCATGACCAATTAGATGGTTGGATAAACTGGCTGGACTAACAACTGCCCCATTGATTGTTTGACTAGGCTCTCGTAATGAGCTTGTTACCCACATAAACAAGTCATGATGTGCGAGCAGTTCTTCAATTTTTTTCATTGAAGGTATAAAGTCAATATCAATACGTATAGGCTTACCTTGAACCCGGTTAGAATTAGGTTTGTAATTAACAATATCGATTGTCGTAATAGGCAAAGTATTAGAAGTCGGTTCGACATAGTCTGCTAGTACATAGCCTATTTGGCCACTGGTAGTTTTAACTTTTAACCACGTTTCTTCAGATAATAACTCTAACAGTGACCCTGTTTTAAGAATTTCAATAACTTCTCCGTTTTGAGGAGAGCTACGGAGTCGTAATCCAGGTTTGGCGGTAGTTTGCAAATTTTTCATAGCCGTTCCTAACAGGTCATCCCTTAATTTGATCAGTATCAGATGAGAATGGATCTAGATACCTAAAATAAGAGGTATCTTGTTCAATTATTACAGGATCTTGGTCTTTCTCTAGGGAAAATTGCACAGTTAATTTGCCGTCTTTTATGCGAAGAATTTCGCCATGTTTACCAATGCCTATTATGTTGCCGTTCTCTAGTGTCACTGCTTTTATTAAGCTCACTTTATCTTTAGGTTTAAAATTAAGTGAAACCTTTGGTACTAGTAATGGAGGCTCTTGGATAATTGCAGTTGAAGGGGTTACTTTATTAGGTTCAGTAATGTCGGATTTATTTTCATCGCCTTTAGATAAAGGTGTGGTACGAGTACCGTTTTGCATTAAACGTTCAACTACTCCCCGAACAGAGATTAAGAACATCTCTGATGAAAAACCTGCGGCAAACGCTAAGAGAACGTTAGCACCAATTGCCTCTGGTTTGGCCCATGAGTAGGCTATGATGGCAATGCCGGGTGCGCTTAAAACTTGAATAATTTGAAAAATAATACTTTCCCGTGCAGCGGAACCTGTCATTGGTGGTAAAAGTTTATCATTCTCCTTTTTCCACGTTTGGTAATGTTGGTGATAGCTGGCAGTCACTCGGCGTTGAAATTCAGGTATTTTACGTGCCATGTTAATCATCGCACCGATAATGGAAAGGATTAGGAAGTAGAGAGGGATTACCACGCCACCGGTGATTGGTGTGCCAATTAAATAGTTGCTGTTAGGGTAATTGTTTATTTCTTTTAGCCGTATTTCCTCGTCTATAATTATTTTCTTTTTGTTCTTAATTTCTAGTTCGGACTTCTTGATTAGATCTTTCAGGAAGAGAATTTCTGCTTTTACTGTGTTGTTTTTTGTTAAAAGAGTAGTTGTTTGAAAAATGTGTAATTCAGTTTCTATGCCTTGAAGAAAATATTGCTTACTTGTTAGTTTTTTTTGGTTTTGAGCATGTTCGTTCTCAACCATTTCAAGTGAACTTTTATGCTTGTTTAATTCTGATGGATTATGTCGATCCTGTTTATTAAAGGAGTTAAAGATGATCTCGACACAATTATTTAATAAATGACAGGCCAGAATATTCCCACCAATGCTTAACACCCATTGTGGTGGCATATCCCCGCACTCTGCCTCAATAGGCATTTTTCCAGCTAAGCGTAGTGTTCTTGGGTTGTTATCTACTTCGGCATCCCGTGGTTGAAACTGATAATCACAGCCTCGAACTATAGCCAACATAGGGCTATGTCGGGAATGCAATTGATTTAGTCCTTTCTGTGAAGATTGTTGCTGGATTGAGTCCAAAACCAATGGGTTATTTAGATCTAATAAAACGTAAATGACAAACACCCACAGTAAAATAAACCCATAGGCAATTCGGAAAATGGCATTTATAACATAATTTTTTTCACTGACTGCGTCAGGCTGATTGTCGTGATCTTGATCTGCGCCTTTATCTTCGTAGTCGATAGGTCGAGTAAAGACTAAAATGGTAAATGCTGCGCAAAATAACAACAATACAGAAGTTATGCTGTAATTGACCTGCGGGATAATAAGAATGTATGTGCCGCTGATACTGTAACAGGCTAATGCTAGCCAGCCGGCATGTGCCTCGGTCCAGTTGTATATTTCTAAACTATATTCACTTTTTGAGGATGGGTGATTAGTCATTGCTTATGTCCCCAGCAAAACTCAATTGAAATCCTTTTAAAATACCTTGAATTTCATTGCGTAATTGGGTGATTTTTTCATTTTCTTTGGGATTTATTTGCTCGATCCGTTGTTTGAGGTTACGCAGTGTATGCACCATTGCTACCAGTGCCTGTTGTTTTTTATCTAAGGTCTGTTGCCTTGCTAGAAAATTAATCGATAGATCTGTTTGACTGGTGGGGTCAACAATGGTCTCGCTGCTACTCGTTTGCGAGGAAGATGCCGGTAATTCGGAGTTAACGCCCGCGATGGACAAAGCTACATCGCCTATAGCGCGGGCGATTTCTAACTGCCCTCTAATTAGTGCGGAAGGGTTATTCTGGGCATGATGAGCTCTAAAATGTAATGGTGTGTCCCTCACTATTACCATTGATGTATCACCATTTGCCTTGACGAAGGTCTTGCTGACTCTTTTGTTCCAGTGGTATTCATTGTTGGGGTCGGTCACTATTCGCCAAATAGGGTCACCCACATCTTGTAAGCGATCAATTAAATCATATAGTCCAGAGGTGTTTTTGGCTTGTTCTGACAGTATTTCACGGATGCTGCCAGCTAACGGCATCGCTCGGTTAAAGCCTGTAAAATTGACAGTGATTTGTTGCGATTTAACCGCATTAATTTCTGCTTTTCGTTCAATACCACGTTGCGCAATGATAGAAGAGTGTGAACGGACCGCTTCATTTAGTGTTTGAATACGCTCTTGAGCATTGCTAATAAGTCTACGTAAGCGTTGTTGTTCTAGCGTATTAGTAGCAGCTTGTATAAGTTTTGCCTCTAGCAAGACTTCAAGGCTCGTCCAATCTATCTTTAATGTAGGTGTTGACTGGTACGCATCAAATGCGGCAATCACTCTATTTAGTTGTTGTTGAATATGTTGTTGGTCAGAAATTAACTGAGGGTTACCAGCCAGTTGAATTTGAATATAGCGTTGTTGATTAATAATGATGGAGGCTTGATTTTCTGCAATTTCAGGTTCAGTGCAACGTCTCTCATTATTGTGATATTTAGTTTGTCTGATTCTGCAAGATTGTTCATAAGGTAAATTTGGGATATTACTGTCTTTATTTTCGGCCATAGAAGTTACCTTCGGTTTTAGGCAATTTTTGTCTATGGCAGCAGGTGAATTTGAACATGTCTTTTGATAATATTTTTTAGCTTCATTAATAGCGTTACTATATTTTGTGTTATAGCCGTTGACCTTTTTACTAAGGTTTTCAACCTCTAGAGCCAGACCTTTGATACGTGCTTCTTCTTCACCAATTAATCTGTCAATGCTTGTTTCGATCAGTGAAATAGGGTGTGCTTTAGAAATACCTTCCTCTTTTGTTGCACCACCGGCGCTGTACCAGATGCTGGTATAAATGTTTTTAACTTCAGCCATCCATTGCACGGAATTTCTATGCTGTTTTTCTGCTTCTAGCTGTAATACTTGTGCTTGGGTTAAAAGTTCTAAATGAAGTGCAGGTGATGGAGGTAGTGTAAGTTGCGGATCTTCATCATAAAGATCAACTTCGATAGATAAGTTGGCAGAAGCGCAGGCATATAAAAGCCCACATAACAGGACAATAATGAATCGACTATTTTTCATTTTAGGTTCTCCGCTAAAATCAATAAGGTCGTCATTTGTTGGATTAATTGCTGTTTGTCCGCATTTTCTGAAGCAATAATGGCGTTGTTGAGCTGATTACTAATTAATAAGAATTGACCATCCGCCGCTTCGACTTTTGCAACTTCTTGTTGGTTATTTTTATCTCTGTTTTCTTCAACAACTTTGGCCATACGTAAAATTGCGGCACTCGTTTTATCTGCTTCAGCAAATCCTTTTATTTCGTTAATAACAGTTCCGGGATTTGAAGATAAAACCATTACTAATTTTTGCCCAGATCTGCGAGTAATAAGGTTTTCTAATGGATTAAATTCCAGTTCAAGTCCCCCAGCAGGTAAAGGTGTTTTGCTACTAGGAGCGGCTCGTAATCGCCGTAAAATCTTCATCCATTGAGTGATTTCAGCATCACTTGTTTGGGGATTCGCAGCAGCGATCAGATAAGCTTTATGGGTTTTTTCATATTGTTTTGTTAGTCCTTGTTTTATGGATTTTTCGAGGTTAATTGATTCTGCTGCATTTGAATTTGTAACGTTTGAGTACAGGTTATCAATTGTGTTACTAGAGAACCAAGCTGCATCATATTGAGCATCACCCATTAAGGCTCTACCAGTTATACGAATGCGGTAATAATTAGTATTCTTACCACTTGGAACTGCGACATAGTAGGTTTCCTGAACGTCCATTGAGGCGCATCCCCAGAACAAAAATAATAGGCTGAAGATTAGAAACATCCGCAAATAACGACAACAGCAGCGGACCTCGGGAGTGATTTTTACACTCTTCATTGTTAGGTCCTTAATTTTTATATAATTCTGAGGGTGGATCGGATTCAACAAATATGGATATTAAGGGAGTGTTTCCATTTAAAAATATCTCTCATTTAAATGGTTATTTCGCTAAAAGTTTCTGTTTGTTCAACTTGTGGAGTCATTAACCCTCACCGTTATTGGGTCCATATAGTATATGGCGCGTATTCTGGAACGGTCGCTATTTAAAGATGTATCGAACCCAAGAGGATTTATCAAATGCTTTATCGTAAACAGTGTTGTAAACGCTAAATTTAATTTCATGCAATATCATTGAGCGGTTGTGCTTAGTAGTGAATGTTGTTTATTATTTGTTCTATGACGTTGAGTTTCTGTGGTTAGTGAGTAAATGCTAGGGTATCGAGTCTAGTTCTTCTTAATTATAAAAATATCAACACGCTCTAGTTACATCTCACTTAACATAATGAAATATGATGAATAATCAGATTTGGCGAGGCTGGTATTGTATTGTTGTTGGATTCCTTAGTTTTTCTCCAGCGGCGTGGGCAGTAACCGAAGAACAGCAGGTTGTGAAAGCGATCAGCAGTTTACTACAAAGTAACCATGCTGAGGACGCTTTTAAGCTCGCCCAGCAACATCAATTTGACTATGAAAGCTTAACCGATTTTGACTATGTCTATGGACTGGCCGCTCGTGCTGTCGGTGAACTAGATGCTGCAATATTTGCTTTCGAACGAGTATTACAGGCTCGTCCGCAATCCATCGATGCTCGATTTGCGTTAGCACTCAGTTATTTCGATTTAGGTAATATTGCCGCCGCTAAGGGCGAATTCGAATTGCTCGCTAGTCGGTCATTACCCACAACTATATCTGCTCGAGTCGAACGCTATCTGTCACGCATTCAGCGGTTACAACAATCCGCAGATGCCCATTGGCAAAGTTGGCTGCAAGCCGGGGTTGGCAGTGACAGCAATGCCAATAATGGTGTTGCCGCGGAGTTTGTCGATATTCCGCTGCTTGGCCAAGTGAGATTGTTCGAGCAAAGCCGTGAATTAGACAGCAGTTACTTCGATATTCAAGCCCAAGCCACTTATATTGCGCCACAAAATCAGCATTCAGACCTGTTTGCCGCCGTGTCCGTATTACATGCGGAATATTCAGAAGACCTTACTTGGTCACGCACTTTTGTTAATGGGGTTGCCGGTTACCGTACCTTGTTTAACCAATTTGAAGTCTCAGGCAGCGTTTTTTATCGGCCATTGTGGTTGGATAATGATGATTACCTAGATTATTACGGGGCTATTTTAGGAATAGGCCATCCCTTATCCAAAGGCGCTAATTGGGGGTTGGATTTATCCATCGCCCAACAAGCCTACCAACAACAAACTTCACTGGATAAAGACCAACTGTTAGTCAGCTTATGGGCTTCAACCTTGCTTAACGGTGGGGAACATTGGTTTGCTATTAAGCTGGGCAGTGAAGGGGCGGATGAATCCCGTTTTGATTTCAGCAGTCGAGATATGCTGGGCGTGGCTTATCGATGGCGTCAACGATTGACACCTAATTGGTTAATGACCTTGAACGCCGAGTATCAAGATGCGCAATATAATGCACCTAATCCATTGTTTATGCTTACCCGTGAAGACAAGCTCACTCGCATTGGGCTAGAGCTGAGTTATCGAATTGATGGAAGTTGGAGCTGGAATTCTCAGCTGATGTACCTGAAGAATGACAGCAGCATTGCCTTGTATGAATATAGCCGGTTGAAGTTATGGACCGGCGTGCGTTATGACTTTTAAGAGCGGAGCATAATATGAGAATTCTATTCGTTGTCCTGTTTTTATCTGGCTTGGCATTACCTTTAGCCGCTATAGCGCAAGATTCAGCAGGCAAAACCATTATGGCCAGCGGTAAGGTGAATGCTAATGCTGAAAACCAAATCAGAGCCCTTAAACGTCGTTCACCAGTCTTTGCTGTGGATGTGGTAAGTACCGGTCTTGCCAGTGCGACTCAGTTAAGAATGATCGATGGCGGTTTATTGTCGATTCAGGAGCAAAGCGAATTGGCGATTGCCAATTATGAATTTAATCCTGCTACCCAAGATGGCTCGGTAACAATGTCACTGCTCAAAGGTGGCTTGCGGACGATAACCGGCGCACTGCATACTCGTGATAATAATTATAGATTGAATACACCGGTTGCCAGTATTGGCGTGCGTGGCACTCATTATGAAGCGGAAATGCTCGAAGATGATCTGTATTTGGCTGGATGGCAGGGCATTATTGATGTTGCGGTGTCAGTACCCGGAAAAGGCCAGAGGTTTTCACTAGGGCCTGACCAAGCTTATCGCTTTGCAGTGGTACGGGTTAACGGTGATGTAGAATTTTTGCTGAATGTGCCTCCTGCATTTTCAGAAGGTCATAGTAATGCCTTGCAAGGGGATATGACCTTAACCGATTCGACCGCCGATATTAGCGCTAGTGAATTTGATGACGTATCGCCATTGCCTGCATTAGGATTAGTCACCAATGACCAAAGCGGTAAAGAGTTTATTGATAATGACCGATTAGTCGCCAATTGGGTTCCTGATACCTTAGATGGTTTGCGCCGAACCGGTAGCGCAACCTTTGACAACTTGGCGCAACATTCCATTAGCAGCTCTAATGGTCAATTGACTAATCTGAACTTATCTATGCAAATCAATTTTGATAATGCCACGGTGCCTACTGGCGATTTGTCGTTTACTGATAACGGCGGCGAGTGGTTTGCGGTGTTTAACGGTTTTGTCAGTGATAATAGTTTGGACTTAAATATTAACTTTGCCAGTCACGGTAATGATCTGGCCGATGGTGCTTTAGGTGGCGTATTGATTGATGATGCTAGTTCAATATTGGGTGAGCTTGAATTGCATGAAGTTGATGACACCAGCGTAAGCGTTGATGGTGGTTTTCTGCTGATGGAAAAACCCTGAGGAGTGCTGAATATGTCAATTAATCGTATTGTAAATTTGCTCGCAGGGTGTGTGTTACTCAGTGCTTGTGGTGGATCAGAACCGACAACCGCGATAACTACAGTGTCTACGTCAGCAGCTAAAGTCGCCAATAGCAGTGGGCAGTTTATTCACCCCATTGCCAACACTCAATTTAGTGGCAATGTAATGGTTTCGATTACCGCTAACGATGTGGACGGCTTGGCAGCGGTATATTTGCAGCTTGGTCAAAGCCAACAATTTGTTTATTTATGTCAGAACGATTGTGTTGGCAATAGTTTTTCGGCTACTCAAACCGCTATTAATCCTGACGAGTATGGTGCAACACCGGGTGTTATTAGCTTAAGTTTATGGGTTGTTGATAGTCAGAATATGGCTATGGAAGTTGATCAAATCGAGATAGATTGGCAGCCGCCAGCTATTAGCAATATCAATGCAGTGCGTAATGTGGCCGGTGATCAAATAACCCTGAGTTGGGATCAAAATCCCGATTTATTACGCTACAACCTGTATATCGCTTCTCAATCTGGGGTGAATAAGGCCAATTATCAGCAGTTAACAGATGGACAGGCCATGTTAAGCAAACGCGCCGGCCCGCAATTATTTACCTCTTTAGACCCGGCTAAAATTTATTATTTATTGTTAGTTGGCGTGGATGGTAGTGGCGAAAGTACAAATATTGGTGAGGTGCAAATACCTGTTAATGGTGGAATTATTAATGATCCGCCCGTTGCTCAAAACGACAGTTATAACGGCATTGAAAATCAGAGCGTGGTAATTGATGCGCAGCAAGGGCTATTGGCGAATGATTCTGACCTGAATGGTGATCCTTTAACGGTGATGCTTCAGCCGGTTCAACAACCTGATTTTGGTCAATTGACCCTGAATGCGGACGGTAGTTTTGAATACATTCCCGATCTGGACTTTTCAGGTCAGGATCAGTTTATTTATGCAGTGAGCGATGATAAAGGTGGTCAGACTGAGGCCAGTGTAGTCCTTGATATTACCGCGATCCCTGCGGACTTATTGGGTAACTCGTCCAGCATTACTGGCGAATTAGTATATTTAGGTTTAGGAGAAACCGCTCCCGGCAATAATATTGGTAGCGGCCATTATCGTATTGGCAACTGCATTATGGATGCTGACACGGTATGCACTATGGTCGGTGAATACAGTGAAAGTGCTCAAAGCGGTAATAATCCTAATGGCTTGGGTAGTTACGCTTTTATCTTGAGTTATTCTGGAGTTGGTCATTCTCCCGTTGTTGCGCGTTCACAGGATGCTGGTAGTCACAGTTTAACTTTTATCCAAACCGGTAATGCGGTATTTGAACTCACTTTATTCCCTTCCGAGGGCGGTAGCATACACGCTACTTTTCCTGATATTACTAGTCAACAGTTGGGATTTGGCGCATATATTACAGCACAAGAAGTTTGCCAAGGTTTAGCTCCCAATGACGATTGTAATATCGGTCGTGTCGGGCAGGTGGCGGGTTCTTCCTTAGTTGCCCCTTTAGATCGATTAAGTGTTTCTATTCCGGGATTCGCCTTATTAGATAAGCCCAACAACGTACCAATGGGTGCTGATGACCAATATATCGCTACTCAGAATCAAACTCTGATTGTGGATGCGCCAGGAGTTTTATTCAACGACAGCGACCCTGATGTATTACTCGCTGGCGATGTGTTATCCGTAAGAAATCCTTTGACTCCAGGGCTGGGACAGTTAGTGGCTTTGGGTGTAGATGAATATCGGCAGTTACTGTATTTCTACCCTTCATTTGGTAATGAAATTGTGGTTTTTGATCGTAGTGGTACACAGCTAAGTACGTTTCCAATGCAGGGTGAAAGCGCTAATGACGTTGATATTGATGTCGCGCCTGTGGCGTTTCAGCTTGGCAATATCAACATCCCGCAAGGCAGTGTCTTACTATTTAACGGCGAAACTGGCGTTACAGAAATTTATGCTGTCGATCCGCAAACCGGCAATCTGTTAACCCAATTAGTCACGGAGTTTGGTGCCAGCCATGTGGTGGGTGGCACATACAACCCAGTTACCGGCACGTTTTTTTTGATTCAAGACAATGTGCCTGGTATCGGCGGTAATAGCGTTGCGGAAATAGATCCAAAATCCGGCGCGGTGCTGAATAGTTTTGGTATCAGCCCATTTAATGTCAGTTTTGGTGATATCGAATCCAATAGTAGTACGGGTAATTTATATTTAGTAAGCAATGTGGACAACCGTATCGCCGAATTTAGCATTGATGGGGTGTTATTAAGAACATTGCCATTACCGGTCGGTGTGTCGAGTATTAGTGGCATTGCCGTCAGCGCCAAAGGTAGCCGGATATGGTTGGCCAGCACCAGCGGTAATGCCTATGAAGTTGATTTCAATAATCAGGGAATATTGCCACAGCATGTGGTAACCCTATCCAATCAACCGGCTAATGGTAATGTGGTGTTGTCTCTGGGTGGTGGATTTAGCTACACGCCGAATACTGGGTTTGTTGGTCAAGATAACTTCACTTATGAAATTCGCGATCCTCAAGGTGGTGTTGATCAGGCAGTAGTAACGGTGGATGTTCAATAATTGATGATGAAAAAGTGTAGTGGTGTAAAGGTAGGTTATCTGTGCATAGCTGAATCAAGAATATGAAGTTACTTATGCGCCTGCATTTGGCGCGACGTTTGTTACCGTTACTGATTATAGTATTGGTATTTCTTCTGCAATTTTTTGCACCAAGCTCATGGCAGCAATCACTAAACCGTTTAGATGGTTTGTTCTACGATTTTAAAATCAGCTATTTACCCACTTGGCCACAAAGTGTCGCCAATATTCAAATTGTGGATATAGACGAAAAAAGCCTCTATGAAGTTGGTCGCATGCCATGGAGTAGAAAGCATTTCGCACAATTGAGTCAGCAGTTGACTGAATCCGGTGCCATTGTCATTGCTTTTGATATGTTGTTTTCTGAATCGCAGGAAAATGTAGCGCGCACTGTAGCCCAGCAGTGGTTGCACAATGGGCAGATCACCACAGAAGAATGGTCGGAATTAAATAAAACATTGCCGCAGTTTGATTATGACTTGCAGTTTGCTAAGGCCATACAAGGTACTGATGTGGTGTTGGCGAATTTATTCCACCATCAAGCCGGTTTAAAAACCGGTTCTCTGGCAAATCCCATCGCATCAATGCGGGCACCTGAGGGGCTTTCAGATTTTCGGGCGTTTTCTGGTTACGCCGCGCCAATAGACAGTCTTGCGCGTACTGCTGTCGGTCAAGGTTTTATGAACTCAGCAGAAGATGCCGATGGTTTCGTCAGGCGGGCGGCATTAATTCAACAAATGGATAATAGTTTTTATCCGTCTTTGGCATTGGAAGTCTTTCGTGTTTATAGCCTCGCCGAAACTCTATTACCCAGTTGGAAAATGCAATCGGGTAATGCTTTTTTAGAAGGCATTCAAATTGGCAATATGCTTATTTCCACTGATAACCAAGGGCGTATTAACATTCCCTTTCGTGGCGCGCCGGGCCACTATCCTTATACTTCAGCGGCCGATGTGTTATCCGGCAAAATAACCGATAAGCGCTTTGCGAATGCAGTGGTGTTTATTGGTACATCAGCGACGGGGTTGGCGGATTTACGCTCTACTCCTTTATCACTGAATTTCCCCGGAGTTGAAATTCAAGCTACTGTTCTAGACGCGCTAATGTCTCCGCAAACTATCCCCTATCAACCTGATTGGTGGATGGGTGCCATTGCATTGGAGTTGTTGGTTATTGGACTATTATGTTTAATATTGCTGCCGAAAATGGGGCCATTCGGCAGTGTTATTACGGCTATCTTACTGCTGTTTGCCGTAACCAGTCTTAATTTGTTGTTATGGTTGATGTTGTATATCGACTTACCCATCATTAGTGTTTTCATTTTGACGGCAGGCCTGTCGGTTTACTTTATTAGTTACGGATTTTATTCCGAAAATACCCACCGTAAGCGGGTAAAAGCCATTTTCGATCAGTATGTACCTCCTGCTCATATCGATAGATTGCTCACGGATCCTAATGCGCTCAATTTGCAAGGAGAGAAAAAAGAGCTATCGGTACTGTTTAGTGACATTCGCAGCTTTACGACTATTTCAGAATCGATGCCGGCGCAAGATCTCAAATCATGGTTGAATCAATATTTTTCCCCTATTACCAAAGTGATCCTCGAGCATGATGGCACCATCGATAAATATGTGGGCGATATGGTGATGGCTTTCTGGGGAGCGCCATTGGATGAACCCGATCACGCCAATAAAAGTATTGCTGGGGCATTTGCCATGCTAGGGGCGCAGCAACAAATTAATCAGCATTTTCTACAGCAAAATCTACCACAAGCTAAAGTCGGCATTGGTATAAATAGTGGCGAAATGAATGTCGGGGATATGGGGTCGGATTTCCGCCGCAGTTATACCGTTATTGGCGATGCAGTTAATTTAGGTTCGCGGCTTGAAGGCCTCACTAAGTTTTATGGTGTGGATATTCTAGTCAGTGAATTTACCCAGCAACTTGCTGACAAATTTGAATTTTTGTTAATTGATAAAGTGAAGGTAAAAGGCAAAGTCGAACCCGTAACGATTTATATGCCGCTGGATAATCAATTACCCGCAGACGGATCTGTAGCGCAAATTAACCAGGCACTACAACATTACTTTGAGCGTGATTTTAATTCGGCAGAGCAGCAATTAAAGTCGCTGTCCGCGGATGGTAAATATCAAATATTAATCCGACTATACCTGTCTAGAATTAAGTTCTTGCAAAATAATCCGCCGGCTGTGGATTGGGATGGTAGTTATACCCATACAAGCAAATGATACTTTCCTTGCTATTGGTTGGGGAGTGGTCCGGTTTGAAATTAGTTATCCGTAAAGAAAATTAATGTTAATTAACCTCATTTTGAAATAAGAAATGCCGAGAGTGTAAATATAATTGCTATATTTCAATAGGTTATTTATTCTAATATTCTTAATAAAGTTACTAATGCTTAACATATTATCAACCGATTATGAATGTGGGGGTTATCCTATGAAATTATTTTCCAAGTCACGATTGCAAGCGCTTTTGTTTATTTTTAGCTTACATATTTCCGGTACAGTAATGGCTTCGAATTGTGATAATTCATGTCAGCAAGGGTTAATTCAGGATTATTTTTCTTTGTTGGGCGAGGTTTATAAGCAAGGCTCAACCACACATGATGTAGAGCGTTTGTTCAAACTGTTTACGGATGATGTCAAATACGAACATATAGAATATCAGGCAAATTTCAATCAACAGGAATGGGGCGACGCATTTAAGGCTAACCTCAAGGCTGGTGCTTATTCGGCTGATGAAAACTCGGCTATACGAGTCGAAAAGTATATTTTTGGTAAACAGTATGTGGCCGTCGAATACAGCTACGGCCAACGATTATCAAATGGCGACTGGGTTGCTCAAGGTGACCAGAAACTTTTTGCTTTGTTTGGATTTCAACAAAACAAAATCAACCTAGTACGGGAATATTGGTAAGCCATATTTTGCTAAGCTCCAATATTTTATCAGGCATTAAAACCCGGAATTGCGGCTTCGGATATAGCATCGAGCTGCTCGGGTTTTAGGAACTTGTCGGCGTATTCCAAATAGACTTTTTCCTTCACGAACACATCAAATAAATCGGGGTCGATATGGTCGCCCAATTTCATTTTTCCCATAATGAATAAGCATTCACTGATTTTTTTAGCATCTTTATAAGGCCTATCGGCGGCGGTCAGCGCTTCAAAAATATCGGCTATGGCCATTATGCGGGCTGGGATAGACATTTGATCACGTGTAAGTTTTTTCGGATACCCGGTACCATCCATTTTTTCATGGTGGCCGCCAGCAAACTCAGGAACACGTTTTAGGTGTTTGGGGAAAGGCAGGGACTCCAGCATCTCCACCGTGATATCCATATGTCGGTTAATAATCTCGCGCTCTTCGTTATTTAAGGTGCCGCGAGCGGTGCGTAAATTGTAAATTTCATCTTCGCTAAGTAACGCTAACGATTCGCCATTGACGATCACCTGACAAGATTCACCAATATCTTGTAAGCGTTGTTGATCTTCTGGGCTCATAAATTCACCACCGGTATTGGCTTTGCTGACAAAGGCAAAGTCGGCTTCAAGTTGGTTGAGTTGGTCTGTTAATTGTTGTTGAATTGCTGAGCGTTGAACGTCGTCAGTTGCTGCAAGTAATTGTTTGGTGAGTGCCAGTTCTGTATCGCGTTTGGCCAGTTCAAAACGGGTTTCAACAAGGTCAATACGATCAAAGATTGTTTCTAGTTTCTTTGATTTATCCATCACGTACTCAGGAGTGGCGACCTTACCACAATCGTGGATCCAGCCCGCTAAGTTCAACTCATGACGGTCGGCGTCGGTCATTATAAAATCAGCCATGGGGCCAGAATTATGGCGATGCACGGCTTCGGCAATCATCATGGTCAATTCGGGTACTCGGCGGCAATGGCCACCGGTATAAGGAGATTTTTCATCAATGGCTTTGGCGATCAATTGGGTGAAAGATTGAAATAATTCTTCCATGGCATCAATTAATTGGCGATTGGTTAAGGCTACCGAAGCCAGTGATGCTAATGCCTGCACCGTTCTCACTACTTCAGTGGTAAAGGGAATAATCTGGCCGTTTTCTGAGGCGTTAACTAATTGCAATACGCCGTTGAGATCGCCTTCGTGGTTTTTCATGGGGATGGTTAAAACTGATTTGGTGCGATAACCGTGTTCTTTGTCCATGGCGATGGCATTGGAGAGGTTGTAATCCGATGATTCGTACAAATCTGCAATGTTAATAATCTGTCCAGAGGATGCCGCATGGGAGACCGCAGCACTCATATTAGGCTGACCATCGATGAAAATCGGGATGGGTTCGAAATTCATTGCCTCTGGGGCAGAGCCACCTAAATGCAAATTCAAAGAGTCGTTGAGTAAGGTATCAAAAATGAGCTCTTGATTATCATTCACCGAATAAATAGTTCCGCCATCGGCCTGAGATAACTTTTTGGCTGCCAGCAAGATGTGCTCTAACAGCACCTTGGTATTTTTCTCGCTGGAAAGCGAAATACTGACGTTTTGAATCTCATTGAGAATGTTGTAATAAGACACGATTGCCCCTCAGGTTTTTGCTACGCATTGCGGCTGAATTACTGATTAATAACGCAATTTTTTTCGATAGAAGCAGAGTACAATAATTAACCTTATTTTGTCTGTAACGAAATGCCGTTTAAGTAAAATAATCTGCGAAATGCTTTTAGTGGATGGTTAAGGCTAAGCTGAAAAAGTGGGAATGGTGATTGCCACCATTCCCTATACTGGATTACAACAGTGGCGCAATCACTAAACTGACGATCGCCATTACATTGATTAAAATGTTCATAGCAGGGCCGGACGTGTCTTTGAAAGGGTCGCCGACGGTGTCGCCAACCACTGTGGCCGCGTGTACGTCAGAACCTTTGCCGCCATAGTTACCTTTTTCTACATACTTTTTGGCGTTATCCCAAGCGCCACCAGCATTGGCCATCATCAGTGCCATAAGCACACAGCCTAATAATGCGCCGCCGAGCATGCCGCCCAGTGCATATGCACCTAATCCAAAACCAACAACAGGTGGTGCTGCTACGGCGATAACACCGGGTAGGATCATTTTTTTCAGTGCGGCTTTTGTGGCAATGTCGATACAACGGCCGGTGTCGGGTTCCGCGGTGCCTTCCATTAAGCCTTTAATTTCTTTGAACTGACGGCGTATTTCTTGAATCATTTCAAAGGCGGCATCACCTACTGCGGTCATGGTAATGGAGGCAATTAAGAATGGGATCGCACCACCAATAAACATACCGATTAAAACCAACGGATTACCTAAATTCAAGGTAAACGCTGCATCGTGTAAGGTCATGGTTTCAATAAAAGCAGCAATAATCGCCAATGCCGCTAATGCTGCTGCACCAATGGCAAAGCCTTTACCAATAGCTGCAGTGGTGTTACCTAGTTCATCTAACGAATCGGTAATTTTGCGGGTTTCCTCGCCGAGTCCACCCATTTCCGCAATACCACCGGCGTTATCCGCAACCGGGCCATAGGCATCAATCGCCATGGTGATACCCACTGTGGCGAGCATGCCAACCGCAGCAATACCCACACCGTATAAACCTACCAATGAAGTGGAAACGTAGATGATCGCGCAAATGGTTAATACCGGAAGCACCACCGATTGCATACCTACCGATAAACCGGTGATCATTACCGTAGCAGCGCCCGTTTCCCCAGATTTAGCAATACGATGTACCGGTGTTGACGCCGTGTAATACTCGGTAACTAAGCCGATAATAATACCGCCGACGGCACCGGAAATAACCGCCCACCAGACATTGTTAGAGATTTCCAAATAGCTAATGACGAAATGAGCGACGATGATAAATAATATTGCGGCAGACATGGTGCCTGCGCGTAAGGCCACGTCTGGTTTGCTTGAAGATAATAAATTGACCAAGATGATACCGAGCACAGAGCAGATTAAACCCGCTGAAGCCAATGCCAGTGGTAAGAACATTAACGATTCACGAGCACCCATCATATCCAATGTCATGGTCGACGCGATGGCAATAGTGGCTATCATTGAGCCGCAGTAAGATTCGAAAATATCCGAACCCATACCGGCGACATCTCCGACGTTATCACCTACGTTATCAGCAATAACACCGGGGTTACGAGGATCATCTTCGGGAATGCCTGCTTCTAATTTACCCACTAAATCTGCGCCGACGTCGGCACTTTTGGTAAATATGCCGCCGCCCACACGAGAGAATAAAGCGACGGTGGAAGCACCCATACCAAAACCATGAATTGCATGGGCGGTTTCAGGATCACTACCGAAAAAGTAGTAGAGTAAACCTAAACCTAATAAGCCCATGGCTGCCACACATAGTCCCATTACGGAACCACCCATAAAGGCGATAGAAAGCGCTTTAGCGGAACCCGAATCGTGAGCGGCTTGGGTGGTACGCACGTTAGCTTTAGTGGCGGTAAACATACCAATGTAACCAGCCAGTGCTGAGCAGATTGCTCCTGCTGCAAAGGCAATGGCGGTGTTTTCCCCTAAAGAAAAATACAGTAGCACGAGCAGTACCAGCGCAAAGAGAAAGAGTAATTTGTATTCACGATGCATAAATACCATCGCCCCTGAATGGATAGCATCGGCTATTTTAGCAATAGCAGCGTTAGTCACTGGGTGCTTGGTAATAAGAAAGTAGATGATCAGCGCGCAAACTAAACCTGCGACGCCGAAGACGGGTGGTAGTAATAACATTTCGTTCATAGTGTCCCCATAAATGTGTGACACAAAGAGCGACAACATCCTGAAGTACTACTTTGTCAGTTAACGATGTGTTGTTTCGTGACAACCACAAGAACACGCTTTGTTATTGTTTTGTTGGAATATTTTTAACATCTTGTTAACTATAACGAGCAGATCTAGCTGTGACAATCACTAATCCTTGCCTAAGCGTGTATTTATTCATCAATGCCTTTGAATCAAAGCGCTGGAGCCTATATAATTCGCGCTCGCAAAATCTCACCACAACAGGTAGCTAAGTATGAGTCTTAATAAAGTACCGGCAGGTCAAAACTTGCCCGAGGAAGTAAACGTCATTATCGAAATTCCAGCCCACGCGGATCCGGTAAAATATGAAGTAGACAAAGAATCCGGTGCAATATTTGTTGACCGCTTCATGGCTACTTGCATGCATTACCCGACTAACTACGGTTATGTGCCGCACACGTTGTCTGAAGATGGTGATCCGGTTGACGTATTAGTGATGACGCCTTTCCCACTACTAGCGGGTTCTGTCATTCGTTGTCGTCCTGTTGGCGTGTTAAACATGACTGACGAATCGGGTAAAGATGCCAAGATCTTAGCGGTACCTGCCGACAAGCTTTCTACGATTTACCGTGGTGTTACCGAAATCGATCACACTCCAGAATTACTACGTCACCAAATTGAGCACTTCTTCGCTCATTACAAAGATTTAGAGCCGAATAAATGGGTTAAAATCGACGGTTGGGAAAATGCTGCAGCAGCTAAAGCAGAGATTGTTGCCAGCGTTGAGCGTTACAATGTAGCGGAAGAAAAACCAGCATTTTAATGGCGTTAGTGCTACGCCTGAAAAACCGTTTCGCCTGTTGAGGTGAAACGGTTTTTTTATATTTGCTTTAATTCTTTTATGAGAATTTAGCCAAACCCAGTGTATTACCCAACATAGATAGCTATTCTGTATTTATGCAATAATACCGGTATTACTCTTTAGGTCTTATTATGCAGCAAACTTCATCCATTGCTTCTTTTCGGCAGAACCCACAAATATTGTTGTTGCTAATGGCTTTCGTTATGCCACTCACCTTTTCTGTTTGGAATGCGTTGCTTAATAATTTTGTTATTGATGCCGCTAGTTTCGGAGGGGCTGAAATTGGAATTTTGCAAAGTTTGCGTGAAGTGCCAGGGTTTCTAGCGTTTACAGCGATATTTTTATTGTTGGTGATGAAAGAGCAAACACTTGCTTTGGTATCGTTAATTGTCATGTCCATTGGCGTAGCGATTACTGGTTGGTTCCCTTTCGAAATAGGTTTGTATTGCACCACGGTATTGATGTCTATTGGTTTTCACTATTTTGAAACGATAAATCAATCGTTAACCTTACAGTGGATTAACAAAGAAGATGCGGCCCATTTCATGGGTAAGCAATTGGCTGTTAAAGCTTTTGCATCTTTGTTTGCCTATGCGTCGATATGGTTACTGATGGAATGGGTTGGTTGGAGTTATAACGCAATGTATATGCTCGCCGGTGGGGCCGGGCTATTTATTTGTTTATTAATGTGGGCTCTGTTTCCTCACTTTAAACAAACTTCAGTGCAGCATAAGCAATTGGTGTTACGAAAACGCTATTGGCTGTATTACGGTTTGACGTTCTTTAGTGGTGCACGCAGACAAATTTTTGTGGTGTTTGCGGCCTTTATGATGGTTGAAAAGTTCGGTTATTCAGTCGGTGATATAAGCTTGTTGTTTATGATTAACTACGTATTTAACTTATTATTTGCGCCAGCCATTGGCAAGTGGATCCATAAGGTTGGCGAACGCCGGGCGTTGATCATTGAATATGCTGGTTTGGCGTTGTTATTTGCCGGTTACGCGCTCGTTGAAAATGCCGTGATTGCGGCAGGCCTTTATGTGATCGACCACTTGTTTTTTGCAATGGCCATTGCCATGAAAACCTATTTTCAGAAAATTGCCGATCCTAAAGATATCGCTTCCACATCCGGTGTTAGTTTTACCATCAATCATATTGCGGCGGTGGTGATACCGGCATTGCTCGGCATTGTGTGGTTAACCTCACCATCAGCGGTATTCTTTATCGGTAGCGGATTTACTTTGTGTTCATTAATGTTGGCAATGAATATTCCGCTTATCCCCGCGCCGGGTAATGAAGTTGTTCGAAATCCTTTAAAATGGGCGAACGCTACTAGTTGAGTTAAGTACATGAAAATCTTGTTATCGCTGTTGTTGTTATTGTCTTTTGTTACGCTTGCTGAGCCACAAGAATTGTACTGGGAGGATTTAATTCCCACAGACTTTGTACTGCCTGAACAACAAGTTGACCACGATGGCAGTAAAAATCAGCAGCAATCCCCGTATGCCCCTGTGGTGAATGAGTTGGATGGAAAACTGGTTAAAATTCCGGGGTTTGTAGTGCCGCTCGAAGGTGAAAATCAGCTACTGACCGAATTTTTATTAGTGCCTTTTTTTGGAGCCTGTATCCACGTGCCGCCACCACCGGCGAATCAAATAGTGTATGTCACCTTCGATACCGCTGCCGAGATTCCTAGTATGTATGATCCCATTTGGATTGTCGGTACCCTGTCAACCAAAGAATGGAAGGGTGATATAGCCACAGTAGGTTATCGTCTATCGGGAATACAGGTTTTACCCTATGAGGGTTAGGGTTGTACTCAGTAAAAACACACATTTTCGTTCTTAGAATTTTCATTCTGAGATTGTTTGACTAGACTGAATCTATTCAATCCTTAGCTTAACATATTCAATATTAAAGATTTTATGTTGGTATAGAGGTGCTAGGTTTTAGATAATCGGATAGTTATCGCTTACCTTTCAATGTTTGTTTATTGTTAGCTAAATCTGAAAGTCTTCAAATAGTCATATTAAATAACGTTAAGTGGAGTAGCAAACTTAAGATGGTTAAAACCATTAAAATACCATTGATGTTGATTGTGTTCCTTGCCATTCTTTTTGTCAGTATTTTTTCTATTGCTGTTTCAATTATCGAGCATGAAAATTTATATCGGGAGTCGGTTAAACAAGACCTTGATGGTTTATCTGAAAATCTATCCAATGACATCGTTACTATTCTTGCGACAGCCAACAACGAAATAGAACTGACAACAATACTATTGCGACTTGACCGATATGAAAATGTTAAATTTGCCTATGTATTTTCTATCGATGGCGAATTACTGAGTCGCTATTTTGGTAAACAGGCTGAAGCCGAAGATCCACTGAGTAACCCTGTATTAAGCCAAATATTAAAACAGCACCAACTAGGTATGAGTATTGATAATAACCAGCTTGTTGCTTTAAAAATGATTGGTGACAAACGCCTGCCTCAAGGTTATTTATTCATAGTTAATGATCTTAAAAAGCCACTTGAGAGCAGTAAGCATTTAATGTTTTCTAGCATTTTTCCGCTAACGGTATTTATTGTTATTATTGCTTTATTGTCCCTTTATTTCCTATTAAACCGGCTGTTATCACCATTAAGTCGTTTGTCTAAATTTGCTAACAAAGTGAGCCTTACACACAATTACAGCCTTAAACCTGATATTGAAGGTAAATATGAAATTGCCCAATTAAGTACTGATATTGAACAAATGATGGGTACCATTGATACACAAATGGAAAGGAATAAGGATTATACCCAGCAACTAATCGCTCAGCAGAAAGCGATGGAAAAACTTGCTAATTTCGATAGTTTAACGGGTTTGCCAAATAGGCAGTTTTTTGTCGAAATGTTGCGAGTTGAGTTAATTAGGGCAAAGCGTGAAAACTCAGATGTGGCATTGCTGTTTTTCGACTTAGATGGTTTCAAAGATGTAAATGATTCTTTTGGTCACGAAGTGGGAGATAAACTCCTAATTAAAATAGCGACTTTAGTTAAAAATTATGTACGTGATGGAGATGTTATTTCACGTTTGGGTGGGGATGAATTCTTAGTCTTACTACATAACAATCCCGATGAATTTACCTTAGTAAATATCGCCGATAGAATAGCAACTGGTCTGAGTAAAACCATAAAAATTGAAGAATGGCAGGTTAATGTAAGCGCCAGCATCGGTATTGCTAAGGCCAGTCAGTCTAACTTTAATGTCAGTGAATTTATAAGTAATGCTGATTTAGCGATGTATCGCTCAAAGTTAGAAGGCAAGGGGCGGTACACCATCTTTGTTGAAGAAATGATGGAAGGTAATAAACGCAAATTATTGATCGCCAAGAACATTGATGACGCTCTTTTGCATAATAGCTTTTGCCTATTTTATCAGCCTAAGGTGAATGATCTTGGTGTAGTTAACGGCTATGAAGCTTTGATCAGATGGTACGATAACGAGCTAGGGTTTATTTCTCCTGTGGAATTCATTCCTATTGCTGAGAAAAGTGGCAAGATAAATGCCGTTACTTCGTGGGTTCTAAAGCGGTTGTGTACAGAATTTTCTGAGTTACAGCGTAAGCACATTGAACCTGTTAAAGTGTCGGTAAATTTGTCGGCCATTGATATTAAAAACGAACATTTGTTTGACGAGATTCAAGCGTTGTTCATTGATTTTAATATTGATCCGAGTCTTATTGAATTTGAAGTGACTGAATCCGCTTATCTTGAAAATCTTAAAGAAGCGAATTTATTTTTCTCTCGGCTGCAAGAATTAGGATCAACAATTGCCTTGGATGATTTTGGTACGGGATATTCGTCCTTAGCCTATCTGACCCAAATTAAGCTCAACACCTTAAAAATTGACAAACAGTTTGTTGATAACTTGGGAGAGTCTGATCGAAGCAACCTTATAACGGTTGCTATTATTGATATGGCTAACCGCTTACAACTACAAACCTGTGCCGAAGGTGTAGAAACCAGGTTACAAGCTGATTTCCTTATTTCTCAAGGGTGCCAGCAATTACAGGGATATTTATTCGGTCGGCCTTTATCCATTAAGGATCTGACTGAGAAAATGCCATAGAATTATAAGCTGACGGTTGTATAGAGTATCTTTAAGTTATCAGGTAGCGTAATGGAGGCCGGTAGGTAAGTAACCGCCCCTGGCGTACTTTTGACATATTCTAATAGCGATTCAACACTAGTAATTTGTTTAGGCTGAGTTTTTCTTCCTGTAAAACGCATTTGTGCCCAAAAAGACTGAATACGATCTTCTGTCAGGCCAATAATCAGAGTATTAAAATTGACCCTAACTAAACTACTGGGGGGGAGTGTAGCAACATCAAAATTGTAGCCTACTGATGAGCCCATAAACAAACTTTTGACTTGTTGTTTTGACAACACAATTCCGGCCACATCAATATTGGCTACTACTATGATATTTCTATCCGCATTACCAATTTGACCCACGCAACACATTGAAAAGCATAAGCTAAACCAAGTAATACCAAACTTTAAAAACATCAGACGTGTCATCAGAATACCCACTCCCAAGCCACTTGGAGCAAATTCGCTTTATAGTCGAAGGCAGTTGGATTACTTATGGTAAAGAAAGAACGCTCATTGTCGTCACCTTTTAAATGGGTGATGTCGGCTTTGAGTGCCATGCCATGCCTAAAGTCCCAGCGTAGTCCTAAAGTGACACTATTTAGGTTATCCCGACCGAGATTGTCATAAAGTGCATCAAATCCTGCAGCCAAAGTGTCAAGTTGTGGATCTAGGCCTGAAGGGATGGTGGATACAACACTTGTGTAACTGGAATGGCTAGAAGCAAATGTGGCATGTACAGTAAAAGGATAAAAAATATAGCCAGCGCTGATGTAATAACTATTGGTTTCAGGGAATACTAAGATTGGTGATTTTATCTGTACTATTTCTGATTTAACAAAGTAATCTAGTGCATCGTAATACAAACTTAATTGGAAAACCTTCACATCACCCTTTGTCTCGAGGTGCTGCGCCATGCTGGGATAACCCGCTTGGTTTAATGCCCCTGCAAAACCATTGATTTCCGGTAGCGCTACAACCACATTGCCTTTATGGTTTGACATTCTAAGCTTCAGGTTGTTGTGTTGAATATTCAAAATTAATCCCCTGAATTGGTTAACTTCAGCTTCAACGGTTTCATCGCCGACGGTTATTTCATCTTCAAATTTCCCCCAAAAAATTTCTACGTTAGCTGAAAAACTATTGGTCACTAAATCATAGTTAGCACTTGCGCCTTCGTAACTATCAAATAAAAAACCGTTGTAAACTTGCTGGGGAGGGCTTATCCAAGGATAGGCATAGCCAATATCGAGAACATCACTGTAATTAAAAAATGGAGTGCGTAGCTTGCCAAGCTTTAATTGCCAGGAATCTGTTGCTTGATAAGTGCTGTAGAGCCATTCTATTCCTGAATCTTGCTCATTAGATGAGTGTGCTAATAATTGCGTTGTTAAAGACCAAGAGTCGGTTAAATGCCCTTCAACTTGAACCGCTAGTAGTGATTTTTGGCCTAAACTAATGCTATTGTCGTATCCTTCGTATGATGCATTCTCATCATCCAGCACACCTGCCACGACTCGAGAAAATCCCGAAAAATCGATTAATGTATCATTTTGCTCTGCTCGAATTTGCATGCTGCAAACAATAGCGACAAGGCAAAATATAAATGGACTCTTTTTAAAAAAACATAACATTAAAATAACTTCTTAAATATTGAAGGTACTGAAAGTATCGATGATCTATAGGTGATTAACTGAACCATATTAGGGCTATTTTCTGCTAATCATTGCCGTTTAGTTTAGTCGATATTATCCGTTCTAGTATTTAAATTTACATATTGTCATTTATGTTCAGAGTTTTAAGGTAATAGTGTTTTCAAAAAGCGTGCAGTGTGTGATTGCGTCATTTCTGCTAAGTCTTCCGGCGTACCTTCGGCAATAATTTCACCGCCGCCAGAACCACCTTCAGGGCCTAAATCAATAACCCAATCTGCGGTTTTGATGACATCTAAATTGTGCTCAATTACCACTAAGGTATTACCGTGATCACGTAAGCGATGCAGTACTTCCAATAGCTGTTTAATATCTTGGAAGTGCAGACCTGTCGTAGGCTCATCGAGAATATACAAGGTTTGACCGGTATCCCGTTTGGACAATTCCTTGGCCAACTTAACCCGTTGCGCTTCACCACCGGATAATGTCGTCGCTGCTTGGCCTAAACGAATATAGGACAAGCCAACATCGGTGAGAGTGTGTAATTTACGTGAAATGGCTGGAATGGCATCAAAGAACTGGCGTGCGTCTTCCACGGTCATTTGTAGCACTTCGTGGATATTTTTACCCTTGTATTGGATCTCCAAGGTTTCACGATTGTAGCGTTTACTTTTACATACATCACAAGGTACGTAAACGTCGGGCAAGAAGTGCATTTCTACCTTGATTAAGCCATCACCTTGGCAAGCTTCACAACGACCACCTTTAACGTTAAAACTAAAGCGTCCAGGTTTATAACCCCGCGAACGGGCTTCTTGAGTGCCAGAAAATAATTCACGAATTGGCGTAAAAATACCGGCATAAGTGGCTGGGTTAGAACGTGGTGTTCTGCCAATCGGGCTTTGGTCGATATCCACTACTTTATCCAGTTTTTCAATGCCGGTGATGGATTCATAGGGGGAGGGTTCGCCCGTAGTGGCACCATTTAAATCACGATGGGCAATTTTATAAAAGGTGTCATTGATCAAGGTGGATTTACCCGAACCGGATACTCCGGTAACACAGGTCATTAAACCGGTAGGTACGCGTAACGTAACATTCTTTAAATTGTTACCGGTTGCACCTTTAAGCTCGACCCATTCGCCCTCTTTAGGTTGATGCCGTTGCTTGGGTACTGCAATTGAAGCCGTACCACATAAGTATTGACCGGTAAGGGAGTTGGGGTTGTTTTTGATGTCGTCCATTGTACCTTGGGCGACAATTTCACCGCCATGCACGCCGGCACCGGGGCCAATATCAACAATGTGATCTGCTGCGCGGATGGCGTCTTCATCATGCTCAACCACTATAACGGTATTGCCCAAGTCCCGCAGATGGGTCAAGGTTTTCAATAAGCGTTCGTTATCTCGTTGATGTAAACCGATAGAGGGCTCATCAAGAACGTACATAACACCTACCAAACCCGCGCCAATTTGGCTGGCTAGGCGAATACGCTGAGCTTCACCACCGGATAAGGTATCGGCACTGCGGGATAGCGATAAATAATTAAGCCCTACATTGACCAAAAACGTCAGGCGCTCATGAATTTCTTTAAGAATCTTATCGGCTATTTGCTCACGATTACCGCTCAGGTTGAGACTGGCAAAAAAGTCGAGGGCATCTGCAATGGACATTTCGGCGACTTCGGGCAAATTGGTGGTATTTAAAAATACGTTACGTGCTTCCACTCGCAAACGGCTGCCGCCACAATCATCACAATGTTGCTGACTTAAATATTTAGCGAGCTCTTCGCGTACCGCATTGGATTCAGTTTCTTTATAGCGGCGCTGCATGTTGGGGATAATGCCTTCAAACACATGCTGGCGGTCAATCACATCACCGCGATCATTGATGTATTTAAATTTAATTTTGGTGCCTTGGCTGCCGAATAACACAATGTCTTGGGCTTTTTTGTCCATCTCGGCGAATGGCTTGCTTAGATCAAAAGCATAATGCTCGGCCACGGCTTGTAGCATTTGGAAATAGTAGTAACTGCGTTTGTCCCAGCCACGTATAGCACCACCGGATAAACTTAATTCGTCGTTGGTGATAATACGCTGGGGATCAAAATATTGACGAGTACCTAGGCCATCACAAGATTGACATGCACCAGCCGGATTGTTAAACGAAAATAAACGCGGCTCTAATTCGGCCATGCTGTAGCCACATTCGGGGCAAGCAAAATTCGACGAGAATACAATTTCTGGTTTATGGGGCTCGTCCATCCATGCCACTTTGGCGGTACCCGCGGATAAATTCAGTGCGGTTTCAAAAGATTCAGCCAAGCGCAATTGTAAATCTTCACGCACTTTAAAACGATCGACGACCACTTCAATGGTGTGCTTTTTGTGTAGATCAAGCGGTGGTGGATCAGACAAGTCACAGATTTCACCATCAATGCGCGCACGAATAAAACCTTGAGCGGAGAGGTTTTCCAAGGTCTTAATATGTTCGCCTTTGCGATCTTGCACTATGGGCGCAAGTAACATCAGTTTGCTATCGGCAGGCAAGGCCAATACGCGGTCGACCATTTGGCTAACGGTTTGCGCATCCAGTGGTGTGTTGTGGTCTGGGCAGCGTGGCTCACCGGCGCGGGCAAAAAGTAAGCGTAAGTAGTCATAAATTTCGGTAATAGTACCAACCGTAGAGCGCGGATTATGGGATGTGGATTTTTGCTCTATGGAAATGGCTGGTGATAAACCCTCGATGTGATCGACATCGGGTTTTTCCATCATCGATAAAAACTGGCGGGCATAGGTCGATAAAGATTCAACGTAACGACGCTGACCTTCCGCGTACAAGGTATCGAAAGCTAAAGATGATTTACCGGAACCGGAAAGACCGGTAATAACAATAAGCTTATCCCGGGGTAAATCTAGGTTAATATTCTTGAGATTGTGGGTACGCGCACCACGAACAGAGATCTTATCCATAACACCTTAACAAACCGATTGACGGAAACGATCAGTATCGCATATTCATTAGATTGAATTCTATTTTTGTTACTATTATTTATACAATGCGGTGGTGAATCATTGGGGGTTTTTGTCCTCCGTGGATATGTTAAACTTCGCGACCTGTTGTTGTTTGTAATTAATCCTCTTGAATAAACTCGAATTAAAATCTGCCATTGCTTTGGCATCCGTCTATGTGTTGCGGATGTTGGGCTTATTTATGGTGATGCCCGTTATTGCGTTATTGGCACAAGATTTTGCAGATTATTCACCAATGTTGGTGGGGCTAGCCATTGGTGGCTATGGTCTTACTCAAGCTGCATTGCAAATTCCTATGGGCATGTTGTCGGATCGCATAGGTCGTAAGCCGGTCATTATGCTCGGATTAGTGATGTTTGCTATTGGCAGCTGGGTTGCAGGCGCTGCAGATTCGTTAACCTGGGTGGTGATTGGCCGCGTAATCCAAGGGGCAGGGGCCATTGCTGGCGCAGTTATGGCGTTGGCCGGTGATGTAAGTCGTGAAAGCCAACGCGGTAAAATGATGGCTATCATTGGTGTTTCTATTGGATTTTCATTTTATTTAGCGGTGATTATTGGGCCGATAATTACTCAGTATTTTGGCTTAAGCGGCATCTTCTATTTAACCGCTATTTTGGCCGTACTGGCGATCCCTGTGGTGCGTTTTGTGGTTCCCGATGTGATTAATTTGGCCCCAAGCCACGATACCCTGCCGGTATGGAAAGATATCCGTCAGTTAATGGCTAATAAGCAATTGTTACGACTGAATATCAGTGTGCTATTGCTGCATATGCTAATCACCTTATTGTTTACCCAATTACCACAGATGATTTCTGCTTTAGGTTGGCCGCTGGCGCAACATTGGCATTTGTATTTGCCGGTGCTGATTTTATCGGTGGCAGGCTTAGCGCTATTTATGCGATTAACTAAAGGTTGGTCTACCGGTTTGCCATTGCAAATGGCAGTAGCAACGTTAGCATTGGCCTTCGCTGGCTTTTTATGGCTGGAGTTACCACTGGCAACCCTAATGAGCTTGGCACTGCTGTTCTTTATTGGCTTTAATTATTTAGAAGCGCATTTTCCCGCACTGGTATCGAGCATTGCTCCAGCAGGTAAGAAAGGCTCTGCGATGGGGATTTTTGCCAGTTTTCAATTTTTCGGTGCCTTTGCCGGTGGCACGTTAGCGGGGGTTATATCTCAACAATTTGATGTCCATGCTTTATACGCAGTGGCATTGGTAATTTGTTTATTATGGCTACCATTATTAAGCCAAATGGATGGATCGAAACGCTTAAAACGCGTTACACTAAGCATTGATTTGACACACCACACTGCCGATGAATTGGCGCGAAAATTAGCGGAATTAAGTGGTGTAGTAGACGTTACCCTTATCCTTGAAGAGCAAACGGCTTATCTTAAAGTCGAAGCTCATCAATTTAATATGCAACAAGCACGGCTTTTAGTCGGCGAAAAATAATAATTAGGAGCAACAATGGCAAGCCGTGGAATAAACAAAGTCATCTTAGTAGGTAATTTGGGCCAAGATCCTGAAGTTCGTTATACCCCTAATGGTAAAGCGGTTGCCAATTTAACCCTCGCAACCTCTGAAAGTTGGAAAGATCAGGGTGGCCAAATACAAGAAAAAACCGAATGGCACCGAGTCTCCATGTTTGGCAAATTAGCCGAGATTGCTGGTGAATATTTGAAAAAAGGTAGCCAAGTGTATGTTGAAGGTAAACTTCAAACTCGCAAATGGCAGGATAAGGATGGCCAAGATCGTTATACAACTGAAATTGTACTTGATCCCTTTAATGGCGTAATGCAAATGTTAGGTGGCGGTAGCGGCGGTGGTCGTGGTGCAGGTGGTGGTCAACCACAAGGTCAGTCTGGTGGTTATCAGCCGAATCAACAATCTGCACCTGCACAACAGCCATATCAACAGTACCCTAATCAAGCCAATCAAGGTGGTGGCGCTCCTGCGCCGCAGGCTCAAGCACCAACACAACAAAATCGCCAACCGCAACCACCCGCGGCTGAGCCTGATTTTGATTTCGATGATGATATTCCATTCTGATCCGACGCATAATTTATAAACTTAAAGCCTCTATTTAATGTTAAGTTGATAGGGGCTTTTTTGTTATTTATTTTAAAGCGTGACATTAAGCTAGAGAAAGAGGAATGAGGTAATTATTTCAATTAATGCTTCTTTTTGGACTATAGGCGAATGGCATTTCTACTATTGAGAATAAAATCACCTTTTATAACAAACAATTAGTTGCTTTTCTCTTTCATTTTTGGCTTGTAGGGTCAATAATGTGGTCACATAATTATAACAATACTGTTGCTAAACTATGCGTATTGGCTGGCGAGCACTGATCAAACAGACCTTTACCCGTGCTAGCGGGAAGAATTTTCTGGGTATTGAGTTTACCGAGCACGGCTTGCATGTGAGCGTTTTTGAAGTTAAAAGTCGTCAACCTTTATGGGTTGCTCAACACTTTATCGAGTTGGCCAATTGGCCTAAAAAATTGTCTCAGTGGGTGCAAGACCAGTCCATGCAATTTAGTTCTTGCAGCATCGTTTTATCCCGAACCCAATATAATATTCTACTGGTTGAGCGTCCCAAGGTGGATGATCAGGAATTACAGCAAGCATTACGCTGGGCGGCGAAAGATCTGATTAGCCATCCAGAAGATGTAGTGATGGATTTTTTTGATCAACCAGCGCAGGCCGTTGGTGCTAATAAAGTAGCGCTAGTTACCGCCAGCAAAAAGGTAGTGAATCAGGTAGCGGAAGCGTTTCAACAAGCCCAATTGAATGTCCATGATATTAGTATTGAAGAAATGAGTTTATGTAACTTGTTACCCATGACAGACAGTGCGGTTATTGTCTTGTCGCAAGATGCCGGTCATGATGTGTGCTTAAATATAATTAAAGCTGGCAAGCTCTACTTTACTCGGCGATTAAAAGGCTTTGAATTACTTTCTAGTTTAACGTTGAGTGAACTACAAAGTGGCATGTTGGAATCACTGGCAATTGAAGTGCAGCGCTCAATAGATTACTACGACAGTCAATTACGCCAAGCACCGGTGACACAGGTATTGTTATCTCTGGATACTGATTTTCAGCAGGAAATGGCAGATTCTTTAAAGAAATTGGTATTTTTAGATGTTGGTCTACTGCAGCCTAATGTCAATTCTTCAGCTAATTTGAAAGTAAAGCATGCTTACCTGGCTAGTCTGGGTGGGGTGCTCGGGCAGTTTGTTACCATGACTGAAAGTGCAGCCCAATGAAATATCGGATTAATCTTTATTCTGCGGACCTTAAACCCAAGCTGGAGTTGTTTAGTTTCAGCTTTGTAACGGTGGTGTGGTCGTTAGTCTTGTTAGCTTTACTCCTATGGGGCTATGTTGTTTATCAACAGCACCATTCGATCCAACTATTGAGCCAGCAACGTGCCGGCGAATTGACTCAATTACAAGCTCAACTGACAACTAGAATGACGGCCTTGAAAAATAGAAAGCCGGATCCCGCCCTGCAATTAAAAGTGATTGAACTGCAAGAAGCGGTTCAAGGTAAGAAGTTACTGTTATCTAAATTAGGCACATTGACTGAAATTAATAGCGGGGATTATGCGGCGTTAATGCATGATTTAGCCAATTATCGTCAACCACAGGTATGGTTAACCCATATACAAGTGCAAGATCGGCAAGTATTCCTGCAAGGTGCAACGGTTGAATCACAGGCTATTCCACAATGGTTGGATAAGTTACGTCAGTCACGTTTTTTCCGTGGTCAGCAGTTTGAGCAAGCTAAAATTTACCGAGATCAGGATGACGGTCTGCGCTTTGATATTGGCTCAGTATTAGCGGTATCGGCACCTAAGGTAGGGCAGTGATGCAATTTTTTAATGATATGGATCACCGTTTCGCCAAAATTAGTCAACGAGAAAAGACCTTAGTTTTATTGGCTGGATTGTTTTTATTGGGGATGGTTGGTTATTTGTGGTTCATTGAACCACAGTTAAAGGCGCTATCTAAAGAGCAGCAAAATCTGCTGACAGCACAACAGCAAATTTCCCAAGTTCGGTTACAAATTCAGGAGGCGGATAGCGCGTTGTCTGTTGATCCAGACGTGACGTTAAATAAAAAGTGGTTGGCTCTTGAAAGCCTAAAACACCGTTTGGACTTGAAGTATAACCAACAAACACAGGATCTGATTCCTGCGAGTCAAATGCCTAAAGTGCTTGAGAAAATTTTAACCGACTCAAATGTCCTTAAATTAGTCAGCATGACATCTATTGCGCCAACTATTCTAATAGATGGCAATGCTGATAATAATGCTGGTATAAGTATTTACCAGCATGGGGTGAATATTGTATTGGAAGGTAAATATTTTGATATTCAGCAATACTTGCAACAGGTACAGCAATTGCAATGGCGTTTTTTTTGGCGACAGTTTAATTACCAAGTTGTTGATTTTCCTCTTGCTCGAGTTGAATTGAGTTTGTATACCTTAAGCAGCAACCAAGCGTTTATAGGAATATAGCGATGAAAGTAATGGTGCTATTAATATGTGTAGGGTTTTCTAGTGTTGGAGTGCAAGCGCAAACCTTGTCAGACCCAACCCGTCCGTTAACTTTCGATGGGGATACAACCAATACTCAGCCGCAAGGTCGGCAGGCCGATGGTTTTCCGGCGATTAGTGTGTCTGCCATATTTATTTCCCCTTCAAGTAAGTATGCCATTATTAATGGTAATACCTTATTTGAAGGCCAAGGTTGGTCTAACGTATTAGTCACTAAAATTACTTTAAATACGGTAACGCTCGCCATAGAGGATGTCGTAAAAACATTTGAGATCCAGCCAACAACCATAAAAAAAGATGTGTCCAATGTGCTTTAAAAAATACAGTAATCTCTTTCTTGTGCTGGCGTTAAGTGCCTGCCAAACATCGGGGCCCACGGCGGTTCAAAAGTCGTTACAACAGGCGATTGACGAGCAACCCGCAAAAGCGCCTACAGCTCAAGCCTTGCAGTCTGTACCAGACAATGTGGCTAATGCGCTTACCGCCGAAATCCCTGACAATAGCAAAAGCCTTTATGGTGAACCCCGTTATGATGTCAACGCGATCAATGTGGCGGCTCAGCCGTTTTTTAGTGGCTTAGTAAAAGGTACGCCTTATAGCGTCGCTATTCACCCGCAGGTTCAAGGCAGTGTTTCTCTGGAACTAAAACAAGTCACTTTGACCGAGCTATTTACTATTGTCTCGGATATTTATGGCTACGATATTCAAAAGAGTGGATCGGTGTATCGCATCTATCCTGCGGGTATGCGTACCGAAACTTTTTCCGTGAATTATTTATTGATGCAACGGGATGGCCAGACGCGCTCTACTATTAGCTCTGGTGGTGTATCTCAAGAAGGCCGCGGAGGCAATAATAGTAATCAAAGCGATGGTACTCGCAGCGCATTGGGCGATACATCTTCCGGTGGAGGAAGCCAATCAAATTCAAGTCAAAGTGGTAACGGCACTAATATTGTTACCCGTACGCAGACGGATTTCTGGGCACAGTTACACGAAACATTACAAGTACTTATTGGCACCGAAAATGGCCGCAGCGTTGTCGTGTCACCCCAAGCTGGTTTAGTGACTGTGCGTGCATTACCCGATGAAATTCGTGGTATTAAGGCATTTCTAAAAACTTCAGAAGACCATGTGCAACGCCAAGTAGTGCTCGAAGCGCGAATTATTGAAGTTGAGCTGAATGATGAATTTCAGCAAGGTATCAACTGGCAACAAATAACCGCTAATGTGGGTACTACTGATTTCGCTTTTTCTTCATCAGGACAAGTGTCCGGTAACTCTATTTCTGCGGCCATTGGTGGCATAACAGGCTTATCTATTCTTAATAAAGATTTTTCTGGGGTGTTATCGTTATTATCCACGCAGGGTAATGTGCAAGTGCTGTCTAGTCCTCGAGTCACCGCATTAAACAATCAAAAAGCGGTTATTAAGGTGGGTAATGATGAGTACTTTGTTACCGAAGTGTCGAATCAAACCACAACAACTGCCGGTGCGACATCAACTAACCCTAGTATTGAGTTAACCCCGTTTTTCTCTGGTATTGCCTTAGATGTGACCCCGCAAATTGATAAAAACAATAATGTTTTACTGCATGTACATCCCTCGGTTATTGATACTCAGGAGCAAGAAAAAGTCTTAACTATCAATCAAGAACGAATTGTTCTGCCATTAGCGCAAAGTAATATTCGTGAATCCGACACAGTTATTCGTGCTCGCACTGGTGAAATAGTGGTGATTGGGGGTTTGATGCAAACCATTGTCAATGAGGTGGAGTCAAAAACGCCATTGTTAGGTGATATTCCATTTTTTGGCAATTTGTTTAAAAACAAGCGCAACAAAGAATATAAGAAAGAGTTGATTATTTTAATCAAACCAACTGTGGTGGGTGATGATACGTGGACGGAGCAACTTAAAACCTCCCAACAACATATCCTTGACTGGACGAGTGCAGACTAGCCTATGTATTTGTACCACTTCGGCATAAGAGAGCTGCCATTCACTTTAACGCCTAACACTAGCTATTTTTACGGCTTGCCGAGTCATCGTCAGGCTTTGGAAGTGTTGTTGACGGCATTAAAGTCCGGTGAAGGCTTCATCAAAGTGACAGGCGAAGTTGGTACTGGTAAAACCTTATTATGTCGTAAGTTGCTCAACGAATTACCAGATCATTTTGTCGCGGCTTATATTCCCAATCCTTATTTATCGCCGTCTGAATTGCGCCGTGCTGTGGCTAGTGAGTTAAATGTGGTACTCAGTGAAGATGCCGATCAACAAGAATTTACCCAGCGCATTCAAAAGAAAATTATTGAATATAATCAGGTGCATAAAGGTGTCGTGCTGATTGTTGATGAGGCTCAGGCGTTGCCTTTGGAAAGCCTGGAGGCCTTGCGTTTATTTACTAATTTGGAAACTGAATCCCGCAAGTTGTTGCAGGTGGTGTTATTTGGTCAACCCGAATTGGATGAAAAGTTATCCTTGCCGCAGTTGCGACAATTCAAACAACGTATCACCTTTACCTATCAACTAGATGTGATGGATGAAGATCAAACCTTCCACTATGTGAAACATCGAATGACGGTGGCGGGCTATCGTGGTGCTGATGCATTTAGTCGTCGTCATTGTAAATTGTTGTATAAAGCCAGTAGAGGGACACCTCGGATTGTGAATGTGTTATGTCATAAATCCTTGATGTTAGCCTATGGCGAAGGTGGCAATATTATTGATAGAAAACATATAAAAATGGCGATTGCGGATACCGACTCTACCTACTCAATGGGATCGTTGTGGCCGTGGCTAGGATTATTGTTGCTAACCACTGCGATCGCGGCAGTGTCGTATTACTGGCATTTTGGACTTAATTGGCGGGCGTGGTTATGAGCGTAGTGAATAAAATGCTCAATGATCTAGAGCAGCGTCAAAATGTACCGGCGAGCAATGCGGTCTATAGTCCGCCGAAAGCTAATCATCGTCGTAAAATTTTACTAGTGCTATTGCTAGGATTATTAGTGGTAGGTATTTATGCCAGCTTTGAGTTGCTTGGGGTGATTAATGCCGAATCAGCGCCCGTGATGTCTGCTGTAGCCAGCCAGCCGAATACGCAACCAGCGGATCAGACTAATCCTGCACTGCCCGTCATCGCTACTGCAACAGTTATCGATGATCAGGCCGAAGACAATCAACTGCCGCAGTTGGTCGAACCTATATTAGTTGAAGAACTTATCGAATCTTCACCTGATGACGATATAGAAACCGATATTTTGCAGCATAACTCTACTATCGCTACCCAAGAATTAGCAGAATATGCGCAGCTTGATAATACAGATAATAACTCAGAACCTGAGGCTCAACCTTCTACATTCAGAATGACCGCTGTAGCGTTAACGGAAGAACAATTAATTGAGGAGCTTAAACAGCATGTGCAAGCGGCTCTTGCTCAAGATGATAAGGGCTTAGCCATTAACAAACTGGGTGAGTTACTCAATAAAGTTCCTACCCATAGTAAAGCGCGGCAAAAGCTGGCTAATTTACTGCATGCCCAAGGACGCCCCGCAGCTGCCGAGCAAGTATTGCGTGAGGGTTTGTTACTGAACCATGAAGATAGCTATCAACGTTTAATGCTGGCGCGTTTACTGGTGGTAAAACAACAACCGCAAGCGGCCATGACGTTGTTGCAAGATCTTAAGCCTAGCTTGGAAGAACATGTTGATTATCATGTATTAATAGCGGAATTAGCACGTCAACTTGGTGATCATGAACTGGCGTTGCTGACCTATACTCACTTAGCGGGGTTCGCTCCCACTAATGCTCGTTGGTGGCTAGGGCAGGCGGTGAGTGCCGATCAGTTAGGTAAACTAGACAAGGCACTTATGGCGTACCAACAAGCGCTGGAATTACAACAGTTAGACGAATCGGTTGTGCAATTTATTCGTCAGCGCTTACAAGTATTAGGGGGATAGTATGCAGCAACCTCGTTTACGTATGCGCTTAGGTGATTTATTGGTTCATGAGAATGTGATCAATGATGAGCAGTTACAGCAAGCCTTAAGTGCCCAAAAGAATTCCGGGCGTAAGCTGGGCACCACACTTATCGATTTAGGCTTAGTATCAGAACACAATTTGTTAGCGTTTTTGGCGCAACAATTAAATGTGCCAATGATGGATATTGGTGCAATACGTTTAGAAGCCGACACCGTTAACCTTATTCCTGAAATGCAGGCCCGTCGTTACCGGGCGCTGGCTATCGAAGAAACAGACGGTCATATTGTTGTTGGCATGAGTGACCCCGCTGATTTAGCTGCATTGGATGCCTTGGCGGCCACCTTACCTAAACCAATTAAGGTAGCGGTAGTCAAAGAGTCACAATTGTTGGAGGCCTTTGACAATCATTATCGCCGAACCGAAGAAATCGCCTCATTTGCCCAAGAGTTAGCGTCAGAATATAAAGATGAAGTTGAATTTGATTTTATGTCCGGCGTCAGTGGTGAAGAAGACACCGCCGTAGCGCGTTTACTGCAATCCATTTTTGAAGATGCAGTGCAGTTGCAGGCGTCTGATATTCATATTGAGCCGGATGTCGGCATGTTGCGTATACGCCAGCGTATCGATGGTGTGTTGCAAGAGAATATTATTCGCGAACGTAATATCGCGGCGGCATTGGTGTTACGTTTGAAGTTAATGTCGGGTTTGGATATTTCCGAAAAACGTTTACCCCAAGATGGCCGCACTAGCATTAAAGTACAAGGTCATACTATTGATGTACGGTTATCGACTATGCCGGTACAAAATGGTGAATCCGTGGTAATGCGTTTACTTGATCAGTCCGCGGGTTTACTTGAGTTAGAGCAAGTGGGAATGCCAGCCGCTATTTTGGCGCGTTTTCGCACTTTGCTTAAACGTCCTCACGGCATGATTTTAGTTACCGGGCCTACTGGCTCAGGTAAAACTACTACCCTTTACGCTGGTTTAGCGGAATTGAATAAGCCAGGGGTGAAAATCATTACCATTGAAGATCCGGTGGAATATCGCTTACCGCGTATTAATCAGGTGCAAACCTACAATCGCATCGGTTTAGATTTTGCTAATGTTTTACGTACTTCGTTGCGCCAAGATCCCGATATCATCATGGTTGGTGAAATGCGAGATAATGAAACCGTCGAAATCGGTTTGCGTGGCGCCTTAACGGGTCACTTAGTGTTGTCGACCTTACATACTAATGATGCCATTAGCAGTGCAGTGCGGCTGTTAGATATGGGTGCACCCGGTTACTTGGTGGCAACGTCATTGCGGGCCATCCTTGCCCAGCGCTTAATTCGTAAAATTTGTGAAAATTGCAAAACCGATTACACACTCGCCGCCGACGAAAGGTTTTGGATGCAAAATATTAGCCCTGCTGCGGGCGATATACATTTTAAAGTCGGTCGTGGTTGTCAAACTTGCAACAATACCGGCTACAAAGGGCGTATCGGCGTGTTTGAATTGCTGGAAATGACTGAGCCGATGATGGATGCGTTGAAGCGCTCGGACACTTCAGCATTTAGCGATGCCGCTAAAGCCAATAAAAATTACATTAATTTGGCAAAAGCCGCCCTTGAGTATGCCGAGAAAGGTGTGACGACGGTGGATGAAATTCTGCGTTTGGTGGAAATGGTGGCAGATAGTTCCGACGAACTTACGCCAACAACCGATGCCAATACCGATATTAAAGGCGCTAGTGGCCTGACGTTGGAGTTGGAATAAGTCATGGCATTGTTTAGCTATACCGCCAGAAGCCAAGATGGTGCTTTAGATAAGGGCCACGTTGACGCATTTGATGAAGCTGCGGTTGTCGATATTTTATTACGTCGTCAGGCTATTCCCATTAGTATTAGTCCCTCAGTGAAAACTATTGATGGAAATCTTGCCACAATGTCGTTGTTTACACCTAAGGTGACACTCGATGAATTGGTGATTTTTTCGCGGCAAATGTATTCTTTGAGTAAATCAGGAATCCCGATTTTACGTGCGATTAATGGGTTAGCTGAAAGCAGTAGTTCCAAATTGATGACCAAAACGTTGTTGAGCGTGGCTGAACAATTAGAGCGCGGTCGTTCCATTTCTAGTGCGATGCATAGTCATCCTAAAATATTTAATCAGCTGTATGTAAGCATTGTGCATGTGGGCGAGAATACCGGTAAGTTAGATGAAGTATTTTTACAGTTAGCCACGTATTTAGAGCGCGAACAAGAAACTCGCAAGCAAATCAAAGCCGCCGTACGTTATCCAACCTTTGTCATCGCGGCGTTAGTTATCGCTATGGTGATACTGAATATCTGGGTGATCCCCATTTTTGCTGGCATGTTTATAAAGTTGGGCGCTAATCTCCCCTTCATGACCAAGTTGTTAATGGCGAGCTCGGATCTATTTGTAACCCAGTGGCCGTATATGCTGGTGGTTACCATTGCTAGTGTCTGGGGTTTGAAACGTTATATTGCCACCGATCGAGGCTGTTATAACTGGGACAAATTAAAGCTGAACTTACCCATAGTCGGTGACATTGTTGAGCGCTCTTTGTTGTCTCGTTATGCTCGTAGTTTTTCGATGATGCTTTCTTCCGGCGTGCCCCTTACAACGTCTTTAAATTTAGTGGCTGATGCCGTCGATAATCGTTATATGGGCCAGCGCATTGTCGATATGCGTCGTAATATTGAAAAAGGTGACAGTTTATTACGTGCCTCTTCTCATTCTGAACTGTTTACACCGTTGGTATTGCAAATGGTCAGTGTGGGTGAAGAAACCGGTCGAGTAGATGAACTATTAGGTGACGTTGCTGAATATTATGAGCGTGAAGTTGATTACGATATTAAAAACTTAACCTCTAAAATTGAGCCTATTTTGATTGTGTTTGTAGCGATTATGGTATTGATTCTGGCGTTGGGTATCTTTACTCCAATGTGGGAAATGGCCAGTGCTTACAAGGGGGCTTCATGAGTGGCCAACAAGTAAGTGAGCATCGTTTTCGTAGTATTTTTGTCAATATTATAATTGTGCTAACTGTATTGGTATTGATGGCCACTGCGATCAGCATGGTCTACCACAGTGAACCGGATATTAAGAAATTAGCATTACGTAATTTAGCCGACGGGTTTTCTAAAAGTGTGATTAATGCGCACTGGCAATGGCGCGCCGAGGGTCGACCGATTCGCATACTGCAAATTCAATATGATGTAGAAGGTAATGAACGTAATCGTACCGCGATCCCGATGAGCCATCTGGGCTGGCCATTGGTGACACCTACTAAGCAAGGGTGTGAAAAACTATGGGGTGCGGTGCTGGATATACCAATGGAAGTCAATCGTTTCCAAGTGCGAGCCGATTTTTATGATGGTGTAAAAAACAGTGATAATGCACTGGATTCACGCTGTCGTTTTAGCTTATCCACTGGGCCTTACTTTGAATATAAAGTTTATACCGGTGAAGTATTAACCACTAACGTATAGTGTCTGTTGACGCTAAAGGAGATATCAGAATGGCAGCCAGTAAGCAAAAAGGTTTTACCTTAATTGAATTGGTTATTGTGGTTGTGATTTTGGGTTTGCTTGCAGCAACTGCATTGCCAAGGTTGCTGGATGTGACCGAAAAAGCCGAAGATGCCGCTGTTGAAGGGGTGGTCGGCGGATTTGCTACTGCGGTTGGTTTGGTCCGTGCGCAGTGGGAAATAGAAGGGCGACCTAAAGAAAATGTGGGCACCAATATTACCCGAGTGACCATTGATAGTATTGAAGTGGGGGTTGATAAAGATACTGGTTACCCTACTGGCTTAGATATTAATTCTACCGAAGATATAGCTATTAATGCCAATGATTGTCAGGCGATATTTAGTTTGATCATGCAAAGCGCCCCAACGATTACCAACGACTGGAATAATCGCCCTTTTGAAAATCAGCGATATTTCACCAATGTTAATACCGGCAGTGCTAGCGGTGGTAATGATTTGTGTTATTACTACTTAACACAAACCATAAGAAATCAGCAGACCGAGCCAACAGATAATTTAGTCGGTAACGGCTTTTATTACGACCCCCGTATAGGGCAAGTATTTTTCTTTAGTAATAACTAATGTAAGTTAAGTGAAAATAACGGTAGAGCAGGATTTTTACTGATAATTTTAAATGGATCAAGATGTTAACTTTTAAGGAATAACAACATGAAACAACGCGGTTTTACATTAATAGAACTGATCATAGTGATCGTTATTTTGGGAATTTTGGCCGTTACTGCAGCTCCAAAATTTATTGATATTCAATCTGATGCAAAAGCTTCTACTTTGCAAGGGGTTAAAGCCTCATTGCAAACTGGTGCGCAGCTAGTGTACGCCAAGTCAGCTATTGCTGGAGAGCAAAAAATTGGAAATGGCACGGGAGCGGCGGCAGATTCTCAGGTTGTTGTTAACAACGTGACGATAGAAACCGATTTCGGTTATCCAGATGCTGAATTAATGACAACGGCAATGTTAAATGGTTTTGTTGATTTAGCAGCAACAGACTGGACCTTAACGGTTGGTGCTGCCTCGGCAACCACACCTGCTGTTGGAGCCTTTGGTATCTCACCAGGTACAGCTACATATGATTATTCTTCCGATACTTGCCATGTTATTTATGTAGAAGCTGCAAATGCAGATACACCACCTGTTGTATCTGTTGTAGATACGGGTTGCTAATTACGAGCTTTAATAACGGGGCTCAAATTTAAACTGGGGTATATCCGGTTTTGTTAAGATGCGGTAACAGATTGCAGGGCATGGGTTTGATTTTATGATGATACAAAGGTCATGAACAAAATAATCATTGTCAGCACTTTACCGCGCTCCCGTGGTTTTACCCTGATCGAGTTGCTTACGGTTATTGTTATTCTCGGCACATTGTCGGTGGTTGCAGTCAGCCGTTTTCAGGGCAAAGATGGATTTGCTGAATTTGGTTGGCAAAAGCGGCTTATTTCTGCGCTGCGAAATGTCCAACAACTAGCAATGCAGGATACCCGTGCGCTAGATGGCGCCGGAGCTCCGCTTTGTCATCAGTTGGTGTTTGATACAGCTAATGTCCGCTTTGGTGTGCCGACAGATGCTGACAGTTGTAGCACAACTATTAATATCGCTGGTCCGAGTTTTTTATCTTCAGGCAGTGGATTGGTCGATGACAATGTACAACTTGCCGCTGTTGATAATAGCCTTGGCATTATTAACCTGATTGGCTTTAATGGTTTGGGGCAACCAGTCGATTCAACCGGTGACAGGATCTGCACTACTGGCTGCCAGATATCCTTTAGCAACAGTGCCGTTGCCAAAGTTTGCATCGAATCTGAAGGTTATATCCGTGCCTGCCTATAAGTTATCCAACGGCCCTACCCAGCAAAGCGGCTTTAATTTAATTGAGCTGGTAATAGGTATTGTGGTGTTGAGTATTGCCTTGGTGATAATTCTTAACCTTATCGTACCTCAAGCTCGTCGCAGTATTGACCCCATATTTCAGGTGCGCGCAGCCGAGTTGGCCGAATCCATGCTTAACGAAATTACCGGCAAAGCTTTTGATGAACAATCAAATAAAGCCGGTGGCCAATTACGTTGTGGTGAAGCCGTTAGTAATCCTTGCACCGATCCTGAGGATCTAGGTCGTGATATTGATCCCAGTGGCGACTTCGAAACTCGTTCCCAGTTTGATGATGTGGACGACTATCACAATCTGAACATTATCGCCAAATCACAAGGACCTGATTTAACTGCGCTGTATAACGGTTTTAGTGTGGCAGTCAGGGTGTTTTATGATGGTGATCTGGACGGCGTTGATGATGGAGTGGTTAGTAATAGTAAATTGATTGAAGTAATTATCACCACGCCCAACGATGATAGCTTACGTTTTACCAGTTTTAGGTCGAACTACTGATGTCTCATCGCGGTTTTACCCTAGTTGAAATGATAATGGTAATGGTAATCCTCGGTATAGTGGCCACCGGTGTGACTAGCTTTTTGCGTTTTGGTACGTTGATTTTTATCGATGTTTCTGAGCGTGACGAATTGTTGTCAACTAGCCGCTTTGTCGTGCAACGGCTGAATCGCGAATTACGTATGGCAGTACCCAACAGCGTACGGGAAAGTCAGAGTGGCACTACACAATGTCTCGAATTTTTACCTGCGGTGACTAGTACCTTTTATGACGTACTACCGGTGAATCCGCAGAGTAGCGATGAAATTGAGGCTATATATCCTTCCGAATACAATAGCGGAGGCACCCAGTATGCTATTGTTTATCCACTATCTGCTGCCGATATTTATGATCCTTCGAACAATAAAATTTTTGCCATTGATGAGGTGGGGACAAATGCGGCGCCTTTACCAGTGACAATTACACTGCAGAATGCCGCCAGTTTTGCCCTGCATTCTCCGGCCCGTCGTCTGTATATTGCTCGTACTCCGGTTAGCTATTGCGTCCGGTCTGGGTCATTGTATCGTTATGCTGACTATGGTTTGCTTGTGGATCAATCGGTGTCGGTTGTTGAATTAGGTGCTGGTAGTCTGATGGGAGAGCATTTGGTGAATGATATGCTCAATGAACAACCTTTTGAATTGACCCCAGCGAGTTTAGTGCGCAACGCTTATGTGAGTATCCTACTTAGATTCGCAGTCAATGATGAGATAGTAGATTTTAATAACGAGGTTCATATTCCTAATGCACCCTAAACAATCTGGCAGCATGCTGGTGATCAGCATTTTTATCATAATCGTCATGACCTTATTGGGGTTAGCCATGTCCTCGATGTTATCGGCCTCCGCCGATTCAGTGGTTCATGAAGTTTATGGGGTACGAGCGTTAAATGCCGCTCGAAGTGGTCTTGAACAGCATTTAATGGCTGTATTTCCTGCGGATATGACTGCCCAAGTCGCCAATTGCAATACCATTACCCATGACTTCACTAATGTGGCCGGATTGGAACATTGTCAGTTCAGCTCTGCCTGTGTGAATCAAAGCTATACATTGTCCAGTGGCGCAGCCGAGACATTTTCTTTTACCAGTACCGGTTCTTGCCAGGCTGGCGATATGCTGGTGAGCCGCACTATTAATGTCGATGCGATGGAAAGGTTGTAAATGAAAAAAGTAGCGGTTGCAGCATGGGTACTATTATTTACCAGTCATTTTTTACATGCTGATGAATGTAAAAATGTCTATCCAACCGTCGTACAAAGTTACGCCAGTACAGGCGTTTTAACTATGCATAGTGGCTCCGTTATTGTCGACTCCCCTACCATAGATTTTCCTTTTGATTCGGCCACGATCACCGCGCTTCCCGATACCACTTGTGCCTCTACTGGTAGTGCGCAAACCAAAACTTGCACGGTTTCCGGTAGTGAAGCTGGAACTTTAAATTTACCGGCATTTCCGGTGAACGCTAGTAATAGTTATCAGCAATTTGACAATAGTAATACTACTTTAGGTGAGGGCAGCACTAATACTGATACTTTTGGTCAAGTCGTGATTAACGGTGGAACCATGGAGTTCTCGGATAACTATTCGGAGTATTTTATTAAATCTCTGACATTGAACAATGGTGCAATTGTTAGTTTGAAACCGGGTACTTACTGGATCGATAATCTCTATTTAAATGCAGGCAGCGCAGGCTTGTTGGAAGTAATTGGTAATGGCACAGTAACAGTGATGGTTAAAAACTCGGTGCAAGTTAACAACCCGATCAAAGGACTACTTAACGACGCGTTGTTAAATATGAATGTATACCAGAACTTGACGTTGAATAGTGGTGGTGCTGCCTCCGGTGTTTTTTATGTCGCAGGCGACTTTACCAATAATGCAGCACTGACCGGCATGATTTCGTCTGCCAATTTAACCATGAATAGCGGTAGTGCCATTTATTTTGATAACGATAAATTTGATTTATTGGATTTTGGTAGCTTGTGCGAGTCCGAACCAGTTGAATTGGAGCTATTGGCAAATTACCAATTTGAGGAAAGTACTTGGCCAGCCAATGATACTGTATTAGACAGTTCTGCGAACAATGCCCACGGCTCGTCTCAGGGGCAGGCTTCACCCTTATTTCCATCCGAACAGAAATCCTGTCAGGTGTTGGATGTGCCCTTTAATAACGATGCAAATATTCAATCTGCAGTGGATACTCAGGTAGATGTTAATGAGATTGGTAACAAAGGTACTGTTTCTTTTTGGTACCGCAGTAACGAGGCATGGAATTCTGGATCGCCGAGGCAATTGTTGGATGCCTCCACAGATAACAACGGCAATGCCAATGATAAATACTTCTTTTTGGCGATTAATAGCAGTGGTCGACTACGTTTTGGTTTGGAAGATACTGATGATAGGGATATAGATGTTACTAGCGGTATTTACAATTTTGCTGCCGATCAATGGGTGCATATAGCTGTAAGCTGGGATATGGCAAGTTCGGAATTAGATATATTTGTTAATGGTGTTGCGGCGACATTGTCGACAAATGGTGGAGGGTTAAATGGTCAAATAGCCGATCTATATACTTTGTATATTGGGGACAACCGATCTAGTTACATAGTGAGTAATCTGTCCAGCACTGCTAATTCGGCCAATGGTCAATTTGATGATGTACGTATTTATAGCGGTGTACAAACAGGTGCTGAGATTGCCGTCGATATGGCAGAACTGTCCCCTTGTGCCATGGAGGCTATGGCATTTTACGAATTTGAGCAATTACAATGGAGTGGCAATGGTGCCGTTATAGATAGCTCCGCTAATAGCCTGAATGGTACAGCCAAAGGTAGTGTAAGTCCTTTGTTCCCCACCGAGCAAAAATCTTGCAAGGTGCTGGATGTACCTTTCAACAATTCGGAAGGACAAAATTCGGCTGTAGATACTCGAATTAATGTCAATGATATAGGTAATAAAGGCTCCATTTCATTTTGGTATCGAAGCAATCAGGCTTGGAACAGTGGTGGAGACCGACAGTTATTTGATGCGACCAATGCTTCAACTGGCGATCTTGTCCAAGATCAGGTGTTTTTTCTTACTTTAACCTCAAGTGGCACCTTACATTTCTCTCTTGAAGATAGTGATGATTTAAATTTGTGGGTTGTTACCAATAGTCAATTTACCTTTGCTGCCAACGAGTGGGTGCATGTCGCAGTGACTTGGGATATGAGTAATAACAATATGGGCATATTGGTGAATGGTAACCCGCAATTTACATCGGGCATATCCCAATCTGGTGTCGGTCCCAATATCGGTAACTATGCTTCTTTGTATTTCGGAGATAGTCGCTCAAATTATGTTATTGCCAATCAACCCCATACGCATAATTCGGCCAATGGTCAGTTTGACGATATACGGATTTATCAGTCGGTACAATCCGCGGCTTCTGTTGCTATCGATATGGCTGATGTAAGACCATGTGATCGTAGTTTATTTGCTTTTTATAAATTTGAAGAAAGCGAGTGGAGCAATGCTGGAGATGTACTAGATAGCTCCGGAAATACACGTCATGGAAGTGGAAAAAGTGATACCTCGCCAGCATTTCCTTCGGAACAAAAATCCTGCAAAGTGTTAGATGTGCCAGCGAATTCTACTGAAACACCTCGTGCTGCAGTGGATACCGAGATTGATATTAATGATCTGGGGAATCAAGGCAGTATTTCATTTTGGTATCGCAGTAATCTGGACTGGAGTTCTGGTGGCAAACGGCAATTATTGGATGCCTCTAACACTGGCACATCACCCGCCAAATTCTTCTATTTGGCTATAACTGATAGTGGTGCATTGCAATTTGCGGTGGAAGATAATGACGATCTGGATCTGTGGGTGACAACTGCAGGTTATAATTTTGCCGCTGATCAATGGGTACACCTTGCGATTACCTGGGATATGGAATTGGGCACCTTACGGATACTGATCAATGGCAATGAGGTTCCCAGCATTAAAACCACGCAGGCAGGGTTCGGCCCAAATATTGGCAATTTAGACACCCTTTACATTGGTGATAGTCGTTCGTCCTATTTACTTGCAGATCAGGCTAGTTCACATCAATCGGCCAATGGACAATTTGATGATGTGCGTATTTATTCTTTTGTACAATCAGCCTTGGAAGTAACGGCAGATATGCAGTCTTTGAGCCCTTGTGTGTTTATCGACCATTACAGGTTGGAGTTCCCGGCTCAAGGCTATACCTGTGCGGCAGTAACGGTTAGTGCCAAGGCTTGTCAGAATGAAACATGTAGCTCAACTTACGATTCTTCGACCACTTTGGATTTAGTCACCTCGGTGGGGGCATTTAGTCCAGCCAGCTTAGAGTTCACCGGTACCGGCGATACCTTGCTATCGGTATCAACTGCGGATACCGCTAGCTTTTCTGTGACCAGCAGTACACCCGATGCGCCAGTTCGCTGCTTTGCTGACGGTGTCGAGGGCGTTTGCCAAATCAGCTTTGTCGCAGGAGGATTGTCCGTTTCTTGGATGGCTGCCGATCCCCTTTTAGCTATTCCAGATCAACTTTCTCAGCAAACCCTCAATGAAGATATTGTGATCACTAACGATGCCGGTGCGGCCTGTGCAGCGGATTTGGCTGGTAGTAAATTGATGTTGGCGATGGACTGTGTCAGTCCGGCAAGTTGCAATAGTGACATGCTGGTTTTGGGCGGCGACACTATCAACCAGCCTGATGCCTACTCAGATAGCGGCTACGTATTTGATGCCAATGGTCAGGTTGTAATACCTGCAGGTACTATTCGTTACGATGATGCTGGGCAAATTCGTTTATTAGTAAAGGATGAAGGCGATTTAGTGGCTGGTGCCAGCAATGATTTTGTCGCCTTGCCTGAATTAAGACTCAGTCATAGTGCCTTGCCTGTGCATACTGCTGGAATTGACTTTGATCTTGGCATTGCTGCTGTCGGACAGTTGAGCATAGTGACACCCAATTACCAGCCGGGAAATTTACAACTGCAAGTTAGCCGTACGGCACCGTTAGTGGGTGGCTCTGAAGGTGATCTAGTAGTTTCTAATAAGTCGGTTGCAGGATTAGTGGAATTTAATACTGGCAGTGCTGGTTTTGGTGAGTTATCCCATAGTGTGGCCAATTTTAACCAGGGGCAGTCGGTTGACTTGCAGAGTTATTATTCGGAAGTGGGTGAAATAGCCTTACAGGCTAGAGATAGCGACTATTTCGGCAATGTACTCAATTCTAATAGTGTAGCCATAAGTCGCTTTATTCCTGCTTATTTTGAGGTAACTGACAATGATCCGTTACTGCAAAATAGCTGTAATAACTTTACTTATGTTGGTGAGCCAATGCACTTTTTGGTTGACCCGTTGTTCAGTTATCACCCCAAAAATGCCAAAGGTGAAGCTATAGCTAACTATATTGGCGATTATATGAAACTGGCCGCGCCCGTCCCACCAGTGCCATCATCCACGCTGGAATTTGAGGTGGTGAGCGCTAGTATTGAGGGCACATTATCCTTACCCGATGTTAATGTTGCGGAAATTGAATTAACTGATAGCGAAGTTAAATATGTATTAGATGCCAATCCGCAGATACCCTTTGAATCGGCAGCGCAAGTTAGTTTATTACTCAGTGACAGTGATGGCGTATGTTACAACAGTGATTATGTTAATAACCCGGCCAGCTGCGAAACCTATACCATATCGGACATTGGTGGCGCCAATATGCGTTACGGCCGGCTTGTAATGGAAAATGCCTATGGGCCGGAAACCGAGGCAGTATATTTATCTATGACCACAGAATATTACAATGCTAGCGAGAATTGGGTGATAAATCGGGACGATAATTGTACTGTGGTATCCGCAGCCAATATTAAATTAGACGAGTTAAATGACGATTACTCAGGATTGACTCCAGCCGATATTCCAGTTATTACTGGTTCATCAACATTTTCCTCTGGTAAATCAATAAGTTTACCGGATAGTATAAAGGTTGAGGCTGCCGGACAGGGTAATCAGATTGAATTCCCTGTGATAACGGAGCAGCCGGATTATTTGTTTTTTGACTGGAATGAAGATGGTAGTATACAACCGCCGTCTGCCATTATTACCTTTGGTCAGTTTCGTGGTAACGATAGAATAATTAATTGGCGAGAGGTATTTAATTAACCTATTTTCCACAAATGTAGTGAGCGATACTTGCGCTTTTCCCTACAACTCAATAGCATAGGACGTTATTGCTGAACCTAATCTGTAATTTTTTATGGTCAGTAAACCATAATAACAATAAGCTGTTTGCTCTAGCGCAAAAGTTGGAATGGAATAATGAATCGATTTGTACAATTTGCTGTTGCTGTAACAGTTTCACTTTCCTCAGGATTTGCTATCGCTGCAAATCTTTCCGTAGCTGATATCGAGTTGCAAATTCAACAGAAACAATCTGAGTTTGATAACTACAATAAGAACCTTGAAACTGAAGTGACAGCGTCTTGGTTGTTAGAGCAGGAATTGGAACGACTTAGAAGTAATAGCACCGCTTTAGAACAAGAGCGTCAGCGGGCATTGAATGAAATGAACATTCAATATGAAGCCTTGATTGAAGACCCTGCATTAAATATTGATAGTGCCAGACAGGCCTACTCAGCGGCTGTTAAAGATCACAAAGCCAACAAAGATGCCATTACTGATAAATACAATTCGTGGCAAAAACAATTGCAGTTGGTTGAACAAACCCGTCTTGCTAAACACAGTTTATTGAATAAATTGGAAGGCTTAAAAGAACAATTAAATGGCGCACGTATCGACCGCTTGTATCGTGAATTTGGTGTTCAAGATACCGTTCAAGTCAGCCATAACGTCAGCTGTGACCGTGAAGAAACCATTGCTAAATGTATGGAGCGCGGCAAGTATTTGGCTAAGCAAAAAGCCTCTAAGCGTTTCTTGGATAATGTATATAGCGGTTTAACTGAGTCTATTGAAGCCAATATGCGACGTCCTTATGCTGAAGGTTATGTGCAAATTATTCGTAGCGAAGTGACAGATAATAGCTTCAGCGGCTTAGGTGATTTTGCTGTGAGCATGGCCGTTGAATTAAAAGGCTCATTAAAACGCAATGAAGGTTGTGAGTTGCTTGGTTTAGACCGTCGTTATTGTGTTGAACAAAAAGGTCAGGAACAAGTGGCCGAAGTACGCAATCCAGAAGCCGATAGCGATATGACCGTGAGTACCGATGAGTCGGTAATGTATGAACTTACCTTACGTTCGAATGTTTTTGATGATGAAGTGTTTATTGACGGTGTTAGTTACGGTTCGACTAAATTACAAATAATGTTGCCAGCGGGTAAGCACGATCTTGAAGTGGTAAAACGTGGTTACCAGACGCTAATGCAAACGGTAGATTTGAAAGAAAGTACTACTTTAAAAGTAGAGTTGACGCGTTCTCAGTACGCCTTTAATAAAGGTGAAAAAATTCAGGATATTCTTGCCGGTGATATTCCGGGACCGAATTTGGTCGTCGTCGCCGCTGGTAGTTATCGTATGGGTGATTTAACTGGCGTGGGTTTAGATAATGAACGTCCAGTGGAAAGTAAAACTATCCCAGCATCTTTTGGTATTAGCGAAACCGAGATTACGGTATTAGATTTCCAGCGTTTTGTAACTGCCACTAGCTATGTTACTGATGCCGAAAAAGATAAAGGTTGTGCCTTTTATGAAGGCGGCCAACCGGTATGGCGCGAACAGCTTAACTGGCGCTCACCGGGTTACACTCAAAAAGAAAATTTCCCAGCGGTATGCGTTAGTATGAATGATGCTCAAGCCTACGCCGACTGGTTATCTGATAACAGTGGTAACAGTTATCGCTTACCTAGCGAAGTAGAGTGGGAATATGCAGCACGTGCCTCAAAAGAAACCGATTACTGGTGGGGCGAAAGTGTTGGAGTTGATAATGCTAATTGTGGTTGGTGTGGCACTCAATGGTCGAATGTAAGCAGCGCGCCAGTAGGTTCGTTTGAACGCAATGGTTTTGGATTGTTTGATACGGTAGGTAATGTTTGGGAATGGAGTCGTAGTGCAAAATCACAAAGTGGTTCTGTGGTACGAGGTGGCGCTTGGAACTTTGCCCCACGTTTAGCCCGAGCTTCAACTCGTATGGAAATCGATCAAGGTTTTAGAGCCAATTACATTGGTTTTCGAGTGGTAAGAGAACAGTAATCTTTTAGGTTAAACAGATTACTGCAAGGAACTCTTCTATATTTAATGGATAGAAAAAGAACAAAATAACGAAAAAGCGCAATAAATTGTCATTTATGCGCTTTTTTTCATCGTATAACACTTTGCTTTCTTGCCCAATATCAGGGGCATTGTTAAAGTGAGTGCTGTAATAAAATTTCATTAATAGGACAGAGTCTTTCCATGTTCAAAAAGCTTCGCGGAATGTTTTCCAACGACTTGTCTATCGACTTAGGAACAGCCAATACCCTGATTTATGTTAAAGATCAGGGCATTGTGTTAAATGAACCTTCAGTTGTTGCTATTCGTCAAGAACGTGCTGGTGGTCCCAAAAGTGTTGCTGCTGTAGGCCATGAAGCCAAGCAAATGCTAGGTCGTACCCCAGGCAATATTAAAGCAATTCGTCCTATGAAAGACGGTGTTATCGCCGATTTTTATGTGACCGAAAAAATGCTTCAACACTTTATTAAACAAGTTCACGATAACAACTTTCTGCGACCTAGTCCGCGTGTATTGGTGTGTGTCCCTTGTGGATCGACTCAAGTAGAACGTCGTGCTATTCGCGAGTCCGCACTCGGTGCCGGAGCTCGAGAAGTGTATCTTATTGATGAGCCAATGGCGGCAGCGATTGGTTCTGGTTTGCCAGTATCTGAGGCTACCGGTTCAATGGTGGTGGATATTGGTGGCGGTACTACCGAAGTAGCGATTATCTCTCTAAATGGAGTGGTCTATTCTTCATCAGTGCGCATCGGTGGTGATAAATTCGATGAAGCCATTATTAACTACATTCGTCGCAACTTCGGATCATTGATTGGTGAAGCCACGGCTGAGCGCATTAAGCATGAAATTGGTGCGGCTTATCCTGGCGAAGAAGTCAAAGAGATTGAAGTACGCGGGCGTAATTTAGCCGAAGGTGTACCTCGCGGCTTTACGCTTAATAGCAATGAAATTCTCGAAGCCTTGCAAGAGCCGTTAACTGGCATTGTGTCAGCGGTAATGGTTGCGTTGGAGCAATCTCCTCCTGAGTTAGCCTCAGATATCTCCGAACGAGGTATGGTGCTTACTGGTGGTGGTGCGTTGCTGAAAGATTTGGATCGATTATTAATGGAAGAAACCGGCATTCCGGTGGTGATTGCAGATGATCCTCTTACCTGTGTCGCTCATGGAGGTGGTAAAGCACTTGAGATGATCGATATGCACGGCGGTGATCTGTTCAGCTACGAATAGCGTTAGTGGGCAGCATGAGCGGGTTGGCTCAATGCTGCCTTAATGGATATTCTTGATGAATACAATTTTTTCCCGCGGTCCTTCTCTGCAAAACCGATTATATATCGCGATTTTTTTATCCGTTGCCTTAATGGTAATGGATTTACGCATGGACAGTTTTAAAGCCATTCGAGTGTATTTGAATTCGCTGGTGAGTCCATTGCAGTATATGGCCAATGTTCCCGGCGAAATGCTCAGTTGGAGCGCCCAGCGGCTACTTTCCCACCAAAATCTAATCGAAGAAAATAACCGTCTAAAATCCCAACATTTATTGATGAGTGAAGCATTGCAGCGTTTTAATTTACTGCAACGTGAAAACGATCAGTTGCGGGCCTTGTTGGATTCACCGGTGCGTGAAGGCGTTAAGAAGATGGTTGCTGAATTGATGGCGGTGGATAATGATCCCTATAGTCATCAAATTGTAATCAATAAAGGCGCCATTCATGGTGTCTTTAAGGGCCAAGCGGTGCTGGATGAAAATGGTGTTGTTGGTCAAGTGTTGCGGGTGGGTACTACTACCAGCCGAGTGCTATTAATTTCAGATTTTACCCATGCTATTCCCGTTCGGGTCGAACGTAATTCGGTCAGAGCCATTGCCTCGGGCTCTGGACAATTAAATGCACTTAGCCTTAATCATGTTCCTCACAGTACTGACATCCAAGTTGGCGATCTGTTGTTTTCTTCTGGTTTGGGTAATGTGTTTCCACAGGGCTATCCGGTGGCACGAGTGACAGTGATTAAGCGCGATGAAACCCGTCCCTTTGCTACTATTATCGCGCAACCCATTGCCGCCCTCGATAGAATAAAGTATTTACTGTTGCTGTGGACGGTTGAGTCGCCGTTGCAACCCGTTCTTGACAACGAAAATGATAACGAGAATGACGATGCGCCTGAAAGTTAAAAATTACGCCATCGCCATCAGCCTTATTTTGGCGTTGATGCTGCAAGTAATGCCATTGCCGATTATGGTTGATGCATTTCGTCCAGATTGGGTGCTACTGGTGCTTGCGTACTGGGCGTTAGCATTGCCAACGCGCGTGAATGTGGGTGTAGCCTTTATTTATGGGCTAGTGTTAGACATTTTGCTCGGCACTACGTTAGGCATACATAGTTTTTCCATGAGTTTGGTGATATTTATCTTGGCGGCCAATTATCAGCGCTTGCGTAATTACTCCGTTTGGCAACAGGCGATGATCATCGGCATTATGGCTGCCTTATACCATTTAGTGGTGTTTTGGTTGCAGCATTTATTGACGGATATTTATTTCTTGTTTGATTATTTGTGGCCGGTGTTAAGCAGTATTTTCTTCTGGCCTTGGGTGTTTATGATCCTGCGCAAAACCCGTCGTCAACTGAGAATCACATGATCTTGCTCGCGTCTCAATCTCCTAGACGCGCGATGTTATTACAACAACTCAGCGTGCCCTTTGAAGTTGTAAATATAGAATTTGATGAAACCCCGCTAGAAAATGAAAATGCTGAGTGTTATGTATTGCGTATGGCTGAGGGTAAGGCTTTGCAGGGCGTTGCCAGTACAGATAGCTCTTTACCAGTACTGGGCGCGGATACCAGTGTTGTCGATGAACTGGGCATTTTAGGCAAGCCCAACAACAAAGCGGATGCCGTGGCCATGCTTAAGCGTCTCTCAAATAAACCTCATCAAGTACTCACCGCCATTGCTATCGCCGATAAAAATGGTGTTAAGTCTCAGTTAATCTCAACGACGGTATACTTCAAAGCATTGTTGGATGCTGAAATCGACTGGTATTGGTATACTGGCGAGCCTGCAGACAAAGCTGGAAGTTATGGCATTCAAGGTCTGGGTGGGCAATTTGTTACCCACATCCACGGCAGTTATAGTGCTGTTGTTGGGCTACCCTTATATGAAACCGCAATGTTATTGAACGCAGTAGGTATTAATCTTCATGAGCGCTGAGTTAATTATTAATGTAACGCCTTCAGAATCGCGAGTGGCGCTGATCGAAAATGGTATTTTGCAAGAGCTGCATGTCGAGCGACATACCAAACGTGGCTTGGTGGGTAATATTTATTTAGGCAAAGTGAGTCGTGTGTTACCCGGCATGCAAGCCGCGTTTATTGATATTGGTTTGGAGAAAGCCGCTTTTTTGCATGCATCCGACATTGTGTCAAACCTTACGGGGCAGGTGAGCGTATTGGCTGATGGTTCGGCACCCCAAGATATCAAGGGTTTGGTGCATGAAGGGCAGTTGATTGTAGTACAGGTGGTGAAGGATCCCCTCGGTACTAAAGGCGCACGTTTAACCACCGATATTACTATTCCATCGCGTTACTTAGTTTTTATGCCCAGTGTCGATCATGTCGGCGTGTCTCAGCGCATTGAAGATGACGCCGAACGTGAACGCTTAAAAACATTAGTCGAAACCTTAGGTGAAGAACAGGGGGGCTTTATATTACGTACCGCTGCTGAGGGTGTCGGCGAAAATGAGCTACGCCAAGATGCAGACTACTTACGCCGCTTATGGGTAAAAATTCAAGAGCGTATTCAACGTAAAAAAACCGCCATGTTGTACGAAGATCTGTCATTAGCCCGACGGGTGTTAAGAGATTTTGTCGGCACCGATATTGATCGCATTCGAGTGGACTCAAAACTGGCATTAGCCGAGCTACGTGAGTTCACCAAAGAGTATGTGCCTGAATTACATAAACTGTTGGAGCACTATCGCGGCGACAGACCCATATTTGATTTATACGATGTCGAAAATGAAATTCAACGAGCCTTGCAACGACGGGTAGATTTAAAATCCGGCGGTTATTTAATTATTGATCAAACCGAAGCGATGACCACCATCGATATCAATACCGGCGCCTTTGTTGGAACACGAAATTTAGAAGAAACTATTTTTAATACCAACAGTGAATCGACTCAAGCCATCGCCCGCCAGTTACGTCTGCGGAATTTAGGCGGTATTATTATTGTTGATTTTATTGACATGATTGATGATGACCATAAGCGCCGCGTGTTACACAGCTTGGATCATGCACTCGCTAAAGATCGCGCCAAAACCAGTATTCATGGTTTTACTTCTTTAGGTTTAGTGGAAATTACTCGCAAAAGAACACGCGAAAGTTTGGAACATATCCTCTGTGGTGATTGTCCAGTATGTAAGGGCCGTGGATCGGTTAAAACCGTACCAACGGTTTGCTTTGAAGTGATGCGCGAAATAGTGCGGGTTAATCGTGCTTATGATTCCGATAAAATTGTGGTGTATGCCTCCTCAGCAGTAGCAGATGCGCTGATGGAAGAAGAATCCCATATGTTGGCAGAGCTAGAAATGTTTATCGGCAAACAAATAAAGGTACAAACAGAATTGTTATATAGCCAAGACCAATATGATGTGGTGATGATGTGAAGCCAGTTAGCTTTTATTTAGGCTACCTAATAAAAAAGCTATGGATGACATCGGCATTTTTGCTGATCTTGTTGGCGCTGCTGATCAGTGTATTACGTTTTTCGTTACCCCATATGGACGAGCAAAAACATTTAGTCGAAGACTGGCTATCGTCACAATATGGTACTCAGGTAAAAATTGGCAGTATCAGTGCTGATTGGAAAGGTGCAGGACCGGCGCTGATCATTAATGATGTTATTTTAGCGGCACAGCATCAATCGCCGATCAAACTCAGTATTAATCAAATCTCTATCGATGTGGATTTTTGGAACAGTATTCGTTCGCAACAATTGGTCTCCAAACGATTTAACTTGCTGGGTTTGCAAATGTCCCTAGACAGCTTCCGTTTGGGGAGTGAAGAAGTGAATTATCCGGTAGTCGATGCCCTTGAGAATTTATTTTTAAATCAATTACATCGTTTTTCGATAATTGATAGTTCAGTACAAATTAACACCGAATTTGATAGCCAGCGCGTGGTCATCCAGCGTTTGAGTTGGATCAATAAGGATGATCGTCACCAAGGGGTTGGTCAATTACAGGTGGCGGATTTAGCGGTTAACTCGGCCAGTTTCATTCTTGATCTCTATGGTGAAGGCAGTGACCTTACCGGCACTTTTTATGCCGATGGTGAAGATTTAGATATTTCACCTTGGTTGAAGGCTATGGTGGCGGATAGTGCTGGCGCGCAGTTACAGGAAAGTCGGGTCAATTTTAAACTGTGGGCGGATATTCAACATTCACAGGTGAACGATCTTTTAGCTAATGTGCTTGAAAGTCGATTCAGTTGGGACAATGCCCAACAAACCACTGCACAGATTAATCACGGCACATTTAAAGCTCGGCCTTATCAACAAGGTTGGGTTATTAACCTGAATAATCTGGATTTCCAGTTGATGGTGGAACCCGCACAAATACTCAGTACCACCGGATTTATTCAAGGCGATGGTAGTTTCAGCTTACATATGCAGGATGTTGCGATTGAGCCCTTGTTACCCTTACTGCCGCTTTTTGTCGAGCCAGAAGCCCTTAAAATACTGCAACAGATACAGCCCCAAGGCGTGATAGAAGAATTTTCCTTGGCCGTCAATGGAGGTTCTAGCAAGGTTTTATTGCGGGCCAGTGAATTGACAAATCAGCCATGGGACCTATTACCTGGTATGAGTGATATTCAAGCCAATTTTTATTGGCAGGATAATATCGGTAGTTTGCAGTTAAGCGCAGACCAAGGTGTTATGCAAAGTCAGGCACTAACCGGGCAGGATTTAAGTTATCAGTATTGGCATGGACAGGTTTTTTTGCGAGCTGAAGATGAAGGCTTAGATTGGTATATACCCGAGTTGGTGTTTGCTGGTGATGACCTGAACTTTAAACAAAGTGCGCAATACACCAGTGCCACAGATTGGTTAGCACTATCGTTAAAGGTCGAAGCAATGGATGTTGCCGAGGTACCTGCATTATTCTCAGCTGAATTGATGGGCCAAGATACCGTAAGTTATTTATCTAGAGCATTGCAAGGCGGTGAAGTGGCATCTGCGAATATTATTTGGCATGGTGCGCTATCTGGTTTTCCTTATGTGAAAAATCAAGGAGTCTTTCAGGCGCACGTTGATATCACTGACGCAACCTTTGTTTTCGATGATGCATGGCCCGCACTACAAGATTTAGATATGCGTTTATTGTTTGAAAATGACAATTTAACAATGAGCGCTCAACAAGGACGTTTGTTAGATGTCGCCATGCAGTCAATGCACGCCAAAATTCCTGGATTATCCGCAGACTCAATATTGAGTATTGATATTGCTGCTTTAGCTGATGCCGACGCGGTAAGCGCTTTAATGTTACAGGGTGGCTTGGCCGACTCGGTGGGCAAGGCGTTACAAGAAATTAATATCGATGGGGCATTAGCCGCCGACGTGCATTTGCATATTCCTCTTAGCGGTAACAATGTGGTGGCCAGTGGCAAAATTCGATTTGAGGATAATCCAGTTAAGTTCACTAGCCTCGATTTTGCGTTGGAATCGTTAAGTGGTAGCTTGGAATTTGAAAATGATCATATTCAGGGTAAAGGACTTATTGCTGAATTGGCCGGTCAAGAAATTCAACTGAGTATTGATGGACAAGATCAGCCACAGGGTTTCGTTACTAATGTGAAATTATCGGGGCACTGGCAGGTGGACCCTGTATTAGAAAGTTACTATCCCGGTTTAGATCGTTATTTAGCGGGTATCTTTGACTGGCGCGCTAAGTTGGCGCTAACCATTCCTGAGCAAGGCTTTGATTATCAATTTTCGTTAACCTCGGACTTACCGCGATTATTATCAGTGTTACCCGAGCCCTTTAGTAAACCTGCCGGTGAAAAATTAGCCTTACTGGTAAAGGTTGATGGTAATCAGTTAGCTTCAAACAGCAAAGTGATTTTGGGTGATATCGCGCGTTTTGATGGTATTTTACCTCATCAGGAAGCACATTTTTCACGGGCGCATTTATCCATCGGTGATGATGACCTCATTAGTATGGGGGCTGGTTTTAGCATATCCAGCAATCTGCAACGGGTAGAATGGGACGCGTGGTATGACGCGCTACATACCCTGATAAATGAAACTCCGAAAATTAAAGGCCAAGCGGTATTAGGCAATCCCGATCGGATTTTCTTTAAAGCCAGTGAAGTTACTGCCATGGGTCAACAATTTCATAAAGTGGCGGCTACAGCTAAACGTTTGCAGACGAATTGGCTGATAGAGCTCAACGCCGATGAAATTAAAGCTGAAATTGATATTAATCATGATTGGCTGGGTAAGGGCATCAGTGTGAATGCGGATTTTGTCAACATTAAAGAGTGGCAAGACGATCCTGAGGCCGAGGAAATCCAATTGGATATGGCAACGCTGCCGCCATTGCAAGTGGTATGTGAACGCTGCCGTTATCAGCAATTTAATTTAGGTAAATTAGAATTATCTTTATCCCGTGCCAGTAATGGTATGTTGATTGATTCATTGCGCATGACCAAAAATGATTCGGTGTTAAATGCCTCAGGTAATTGGTACATAGATAATGGTGTGGCTAGTACTCGCCTTAAAGGAAAATTCGAAAGTGGTGACTTTGGTGATCTGCTGAAAGATTTCGAGCTTAATTCCGGCATAAGAGATTCGGGCGCTAATATGGATTTTGATATTAGTTGGCAAAAAGCCCCCTATGCTTTCAACTTCGATACCTTAAATGGCCAAGTTAATTGGCGCTTAAACGATGGTTATTTATCAGAGGTGAGTGATAAAGGTGCACGTATATTTTCAATTCTGAGCTTGAAATCGTTGGTGCGTAAATTGAAGCTGGATTTTCGTGACGTTTTCAGCAAAGGTTTTTTCTACGATAAAATGACCGGCACCTTTGAAGTTAATGCCGGCGTGGTTAATACCAATGATACTCTAATAGACGGCGCCGCTGGTGAGATGCGCCTTAACGGTTATACGAATTTGAGTGATCAGGCATTGAACTACAATATCGCCTTCACCCCTAAGGTGACTTCTAGTTTACCGGTTATTCTGGCGTGGATGATTAACCCTGCTACGGCGATTGCCGCTTTGGCTTTGGACGAAATGATCACCTCAGCACAAGTGGTATCTAGCATTAATTATTCGCTTACCGGCTCTATTGAAGATCCTATTTTGAAAGAGTTAGGACGGGAAAGTCGAGAGATTATCCTGCCGGCCAGTACGTTGCCTAAATCGGTCCCCTCAGAAGATCCAAATCTTGAGCAGCCGGCAGATCCTACTTATATTCCTAACACTTCTCCCGATCAAACAGAAGCCCCCGATCTCTTGTTACCTGTTGATGGCGTAGACCATGGCTAATATTGCAGCGTTGCAAATGTGCTCAAGCACCGATGTTCAAGGAAATTTAGATCGTGTTGAACATTACCTAAAGCAGTTGGTGTTAACACAACCGATGTTAGTGGTGTTGCCTGAATGTTTTGTGTGTTTTGGTGGTGCCGATAAGGCGTTGTTGAACATTACTGAAAGCCGAGGACAAGGGCCGATTCAAACCCGCTTGGCCAATATGGCTGCGCAATATGGTGTATGGTTAGTGGCCGGCACTATACCCCTATGGAATCAGCAGCAGGATAAATTTACCGCTTCTTGTTTGATATTCAATGCTCACGGCGAGGTGGTTAGCGAATATCAAAAGATTCATCTTTTCGATGTTAATGTCGCTGATAACACCGGTCGCTATCACGAGTCAAAATATACCCAAGCCGGCCAGCAAGTGGTGGTTTTTGATTCACCCTTTGGCCGCGTTGGGGTTGCAGTATGTTATGATTTACGTTTTCCGACTTTATTTCAAGCCATGCAAGATATCGATGTGATTGCCTTGCCCAGTGCTTTTACTTATGCAACAGGTAAAGCCCATTGGCAGCCTTTGTTGCAGGCGCGCAGTATCGAAAAGCAATGTTATGTGGTTGCCGCCAATCAAAGCGGTGAGCATGAAAATGGTCGGTGTACTTATGGTCATTCACAAATATGGTCACCATGGGGTGAATTATTGGCAGAGAAACCGCAAGGTGAGGGCGTCATTAGTGCCATTGTTGACCCGCAATATTTAGCTCAAATTCGTCAAAATATGCCTATCAGGGCAGCCAATAAGGAGTTATACCGTTGAACTCGGTTGAACAGAATTTATTAGCCAGTGCAGACTTACAAGATAAAGATCTGCAACAGGCTTTAGCCACCATTTATCAACATGATACCGATTTTGCCGATTTGTATTTTCAGTCAAGCCAACATGAAAGTTGGGTATTAGAAGACGGTATTATTAAAGAGGGCAGTTTTAATATCGAGCGTGGTGTTGGAGTACGCGCGATTTCTGGTGAGAAAACCGGATTTGCTTATTCCGATCAAATTAATGCACCTGCATTAATCGAAGCGGCTAAAGCGGCACGTAGCATTACCGCTGCAGGCGGAACTCAACAAGTTAAGGCCTTTTCACGTTTACAAAATATTAAGCCGTTATATAGCCATGACAATCCTTTGGCCTTTATGGATGAACAGCAAAAAATAGCCATATTGCAATCCGTTGACCGTTACGTGCGCGAACAAGAACCCAATGTATCTCAAGTCATAGTCAGCTTAAGCGGTGTATACGAAGAGATATTAGTGGTCGCCACCGATGGTACCTTTGCAACCGATATCCGTCCGTTGGTGCGCTTAAATTGCTCCTTGTTGATTGAGCAAGATAATCGCAGAGAGCGCGGTAGTTCCGGCGCCGGTGGACGTTATGGTTATGAACAGTTTTTGACTTTAGACGAAGGTATTCCCTGTTTTCAACGTGTCGCCGATGAAGCTATTCATATGGCCCGAATCAATTTACAAGCCATTGATGCCCCTGCTGGTTTAATGCCGGTGGTACTGGGCAGCGGTTGGCCAGGGGTGTTATTACATGAAGCCGTTGGTCATGGTTTAGAAGGGGACTTTAACCGCAAAGGCGCGTCTAATTTTAGTGGTAAAATTGGCCAACAGGTGGCGGCCAAAGGTTGCACAGTGGTCGATGATGGTACCTTGGTTAATCGTCGTGGCTCTTTAGCCATTGATGATGAAGGCACGCCCAGTCAATATAATGTGTTGATTGAAGACGGTATCTTAAAGAATTATATGCAAGACAAGCTCAATGCACGCTTAATGTCGGTAGCGCCTACAGGTAATGGTCGTCGTGAATCTTATGCGCACTTGCCCATGCCGCGTATGACTAATACCTATATGCTCAATGGTAATTATGAAAAAGAAGAGTTAATCGCCAGTATTAAAAAAGGTATATATGCGCCTAATTTTGGCGGTGGTCAGGTGGATATCACTTCGGGCAAATTTGTATTCTCGACCTCAGAAGCTTATCTCATTGAAAACGGCAAGATCACTACGCCGGTTAAAGGTGCTACATTGATTGGTAACGGACCAGAGGCCATGAAGAAAATCTCCATGATTGCTAACGATCTTAGTTTGGACAATGGGGTTGGCGTTTGTGGAAAAGATGGCCAAAGCGTTCCCGTGGGAGTGGGTCAGCCTTCATTGAAGATTGATGAACTAACCGTCGGTGGTACAGCTTAAAAAAACAATATAATTGCCATTTATATTAGTGATGGCAATTATATATATGCCTAGCGTTCGTCGACTTCTGCTTTACCACTAGTCTTCAGTGGGTAATTCCGCTTTCAAATATTGAAATAACTCTCTTGCCGATTTAGGCGGTTTATTCTGCTCTTGCTGTTTTTTCGCTAAGCGGACTAAGGTACGCAGTTTTTGTCGATCTAAGTGCGGATGTTCTTCCATTAGATCATTAATGGCGGTGTCACCTATGCTTAGCAGCTTGTCTCGCCATTGCTCTAGGGCATGAAATTTCGAGTTGGCGGCGTGATGGCGCGCTTCTAATTTCGCTATGGATATACGTAACTCTTCTACATCTCGAGTCCGCATTAACTTGCCAATAAACTGCAATTGGCGACGTTTACCTTCTTTAGTGTTGTTAATACGCTGTGCCAAATCAATGGCAATACGCAGTTCCTCATCTAACGAAAGTTTATTCAACTCACCTTGGCTTAATTGGACGAGTTTTTCTCCCATTTTTTGCAGTTCATTCATCTCTGCTTTTAGCTGGGTTTTACTTTTTGGTTCTTCTTGAGAATCAATATCGTCGAAATTGTTGTCCATCATCAGACTTATATTAGTGATACACTACCGTCAATTGTAACCCCTCTGGTCGTTGTATTAAATAATATCCTATGAATGCCACCCAACAATTAGCCGAAATCCAACAAATAATTGACGATGTCATCAAAATGGCCCGTACTTTAGGTGCTTCTCAAGCAGAAGCCAGTATTGCCAAGATAAAAGGCATTGCTGTGTCGACTCGTTTAAAAGAAGTAGAAACCCTCGAATATACTAATGATGGTGCTTTAGGCATTACGGTATATAACGGTCAACGTAAAGGTAGTGCCTCCACCGCTGATTTAAGTAAAGCGGCTTTAGCGAGTACCGTTGAAAAGGCCATTGAAATTGCCAAATACACAGGTGAAGACGTCTGTTCTGGTTTAGCTGAAGCTTCACTGTTAGAAACTAATCCGCCAGATCTTAAACTCTATTATCCGGAAGATCTCGATCCGCAATACGGCATTGACGCCGCGATAAAAGCGGAACAGGTTGCCCTTGATAGTGACAGTCGAATAGTGAATTCTGATGGCGCCTCCTACAATGCTAATTTGGGCGTCAAGGTCTATGGCAACAGCAATGGCTTTAATGCCGGTTATCCCAGTAGTCGTTATAGTCTAAGTTGCGTGGTTATAGGCCAGCAAGATGACGATATGCAACGGGATTACAGTTATAGCGTGCACCGTCAGCGACATTTAATGGCTTCTCCCGAACAGGTAGGTAAAGAAGCTGCTGAATTTACCTTAGGGCGTTTAGGCGCACGTAAAATTGCCACAGGCAAAGTGCCGGTAATGTTTCATTCTGATATTTCTTCTGGATTATTTGGGCATTTAGTTAGCGCTATCAGCGGCGGCAGTTTATATCGTAAGTCGAGCTTTTTATTAGATCACTTGGGCAAGCAAATACTGCCTAAGTGGTGCAATATTTCTGAGCGTCCTCATATTATCTGTGGCTTGGCCAGCTCTCCTTTCGATGCCGAAGGGGTGCAAACCAAGGACATGGAAATTATTGAAAACGGTGTGTTGAGTCATTATTTGATGACCAGTTATTCTGGCCGCAAAATGTCAATGCCAACCAATGGTCATGCGGGCGGTATTCACAACTGGTTGGTGGCACACAGCAATAAAGATTTTGAGGCGATGCTAGCCACTATGGGTACTGGTTTGTTGGTTACCGAATTAATGGGCCAAGGAGTGAATATTGTTACTGGTGATTATTCTCGCGGAGCCGCAGGTTTTTGGGTGGAAAACGGTAAAATTGAATATCCGGTAGCTGAGGTTACTATCGCTGCTAATCTTAAAGATATGCTGAAAAATATTGTTGCCATCGGTAGCGATATTGATGTGCGCGGCAGTATTCAATGCGGTTCGGTATTAATTGAAGAAATGCAGGTAGCCGGTGCTTAGCATAGGTTAAATTGGCTAAAGACAAATAAAAAAGCTCAACAATAGTTGAGCTTTTTTGTATTCAGTAAATGCTACTGAAATGGATTATTCTACTGAACCAGTAAAACGATAACCTTCACCATGGATGGTGTCGATTAGTTCTTCTGAGCCGGGTACCGATTCGAAGTGCTTACGAATACGACGAATGGTGACATCAACAGTACGGTCATTTGGACGTAGTTCACGGCCAGTCATTTCCATGATTAGCTGCTCACGGGTCAATATTTTACCCGGATGTCTTAAGAATAAATGCATCGCTCGGAATTCGCTGCGCGGTAATCTGAATTCAGTCTTAGTAGGAGAAATCAGACTACGGCTATCGCTATCTAAGCTCCAACCATTAAAATTAACACGGCTAGGTAAGTCGGCATCTTCATTAGAATTGGTGGTGCGTGACAACAAATTACGTGCGCGGATGGTTAATTCACGGGGATTAAAAGGTTTAGTTAAATAATCATCAGCACCGATTTCTAAACCGAGGATGCGATCGACGTCGTTGTCTCTACCGGTAAGGAAGATTAAACCGACACTCTTACGGTCGCGGACTTCACGGGCAAGGATCAAACCATTCTTACCGGGAAGATTAATATCCATGATCACCAAATTAATATTGTTGTTATTGAACAACTCATGCATTTGGTTGCCATCTTCAGCCTCGAGCACTAGATAGCCTTCTGCTTCAAACAGGCTTTTTAAGGTTGTACGAGTAACTATTTCGTCTTCAACGATGAGTACTATTGGCGTTTGCATCTTCTGTCCTGCCTTAATCCATGTATATCAAAGAGTTTATCAGATAATAATAGAATATATACCTATGCTACTTGAAAATGCGGCATTTCCGTAATAATAAAAACCAATTTAGGTAATTTTTTTTCTATTTTAAATAAATTTGGCTAAGCGCAATAATCGGGAGCTGATTTTTAACAGTGATTTTTCTAATTGGACCTTATTAACAATAATCTTCATTTTTGATTGAATAGAGACTATAGCCATCATCCCCCCTTGCTCAACAAAATGATTGCTTTCGCCAATGAATAGAATATCCGTTGCGAGGGTGTTAAGAGTACTAAACAGCAGTTCCGATTCACTTTCTTTGGCTATAAATACGGCTTGACATTGCTTGAGTAAAATTTGCTCGATACTGTTGATTTTTATCACATTGAGTAATTTATTATCCACGTGTTTGTCACTGATTTTTGATGATAACAACATTGATGCATGGGGATAGTCACCCTTTTCAAGGAAACATAAATTAAACGAAGAACTGATGTTGCTGGTAAACGTGGTGTAGTTAAGTATATGTAATAGCAGTGGCGCTCTAATTTGGTAGGGTTCGCGGTCGGCGGCAAATGCTAATGCACTTAATGAGGAAAAGAGTAAAAGCGAAACGGATCGAAAAAAGTAATTCATGAGATTTTCACCATCTCACTACCGTTTGCCTTACGCACCGGGAATACTATTTCAAAGCTGGTGCCTTTACCTTCAACACTTTCTATTTCTATATTGCCGCCAAGGGCTTGAGTCACCAAATTAAACACTAAATGCATGCCTAAACCGCTGCCACCACGCCCACGTTTAGTGGTAACGAAGGGGTCAAAAATGCGTTTGCGTAAATGTTCAGGTAAGCCTTTACCATTGTCTTTATAAACTAATTTGAGTTTATCATTACCGAGCATGTGTGCACTGATGTCAATTTGTCCGACATCCATATATTCGAAGCCGTGGATCAGCGAGTTCATAATCAAATTAATCAGTATTTGATTAATCGGCCCGGCTTTACATTCAATGTAGAGTTGGGGTTCGCAATTGAGTTTAATTTCATGCTTGGTTTGTTTGAGTCGTGGCCGCAACGACATAATAATTTCTTCAAGTAAATACTGAACTGAAAAAGTACGGCTATTCTCACTGGTTTGATCGACCGCCACCTGTTTAAAACTGGATATCAACTCCGCTGAACGATTGAGGTTTCGATAAATAATATTCAGGTTTTCTTTGCTTTCATTTAGGTATTTTCCAAGAGTACTGGCTTTAAGTTCTTTGTTATCAAAATCCCGTTGCAGATCAGCTAAACGGTCTAACATCATGGTCGATGCGGTAACCCCTAAACCGATAGGCGTATTCACTTCATGAGCAACACCCGCCACCATATCGCCTAAGGATGCCATTTTTTCATTCTGAACCAATTGCCGCTGGAACTGGTGTAATTTTTCAAGTGTTTGAATCAGCTCCTGATTAGACTCTTTTAAGGCTAAAGTGCGTTGGGATACTTTCTGTTCCAAATTAGTGTTTAGCGAGCGATATTCTTCTTCCGCCTCCTTTTGCCGGATCATGTGCTTCTGCACTCGCTCGAGTAGCACATTAAAGGCGTTGGCTAGGATAGCAAGCTCCTTAATATCACTCACTTTGGCGCGTACTGAATAATCTTTATTGGCGGAAATGTTTTGAACGAGATTAACGAATTCTCCAATCGGTCCAGTAACCCGTTTTTGCAAACGCAATGACAGTAAAAATGACATAGCAATCAATACCACCATAATGGCAAGGGTGAGCATAATGGTGTTGCGAGTTAACGTAGTTAATTCTTTTATTGATGAGTTCATGTACACATAGCCGATGGTTTTATCGTTGTCTTTGATTGGGACAGCGACTTCCAAAGCGATATCATTAAATTGGGGGGTGTTTAGCTGATCTAAGTGATCGAATACGGTGGTAACGTGTGACGTGCCTTCGCGATTGTAACTAGCAAATAAGCTAAATTCTGCGTCAGAATCTTGAGTGTAAATATGTACGTGGTCAACATTGGGAGTGTCGGCTAGTTTTTGCAGGTTGCTTTGTTCGGCATCGGCGTCTTCGAAAAGAATGGCAGCAACGGAATTATGGCCAATAAAGTTGGCTAGCATCACCACATCATTGGACATATTTCTTTTGAAGTTTTCTACTTGTAGATACTGGAATATACCGGCAGTCACGATCAAGGCTATTGTCGAGGTAGTCATCGCGACATAGAGCATCAAACTTTTGATCGATAATTTACTGCTTGTGGACATAAAAACTGAATTCGCTAAGTCATAGACAACATATTAATAAACATATTGGTATAAAGTGAGCAAAAATGAAACTATTTTGCGTAAACGCTTATCATAAATGCAGTTTTACTACTGTAAACATGACTAAAGTTGGCAACGATAAACCTTGAATCGACTATTACCGGCTAACACTTTGGGTTCTGCTAGATGTTGCTGCAATAGCGTGGAGTATTTCAAAAAGGCATTCGCCACTATTGTCAGAGAACCTTTAGACAGTAAATGGCCTTTGACTTGTTGAATGAAGGATTCGGTAACTTGGTAGTCGGTTTTTACTCCAGTATGAAAAGGCGGATTGGTGTAAATAGCATTATATTTATCCGTGATATCCACCAAACCGTGTGAGGCGATTACCTTTGCTTCAATACCGTTGAGCACAGCACTTTGCTCCGCGCAATGTAAGGCTAAGGCGCTGATATCACTCATGGTGATCTGTGCTTGGGGATTTTTCAGTCCAAGATAACAACCAATAATTCCGGCACCACAAGCAAAATCTAACAGTTTGCCCTTGGGCACATTGTCGCACTGGGCTAATAATAGCGCGGTACCATCATCTAATTTTCCGTGATTAAAAACCCCTGGTAGTGAGCATATTTGCAGTTTGGTTTGGTTGATGGTTAATGAGTAGCTTTGCTGCCACTGATCTAAATCAAATTCAGGTACTGTTACATCAACAATCACTTTGAACATGGTGCAATGACGGGCTGAATCCTCTTTGATGACCTGTTGGCCAAAATTACCGAGTAATGCCGGGGCGCTTTTTATGCCGCTTTTATTCTCGCCAATTAGCAATAACATACCATTGGTTTTTAGATTGCTGGCCAAATTGGCCAATAGCATTTTCGCATGCTCTTTAGCTTTGGGCATATAGCAGACTATGCCATCGTATTGTTCATCGCAGCGGTGTACCGCAGAAAATTTCTGACGATTGCTAGCTTCGGGTTGCTGTTGGCTTGCATGCTGGTAGATATCATAAAACTGATGAAAACCATCTACCTCAACCTCTAAAGCGTTGAATATGTCAGCGTCTTCAGGATTGGCGATTAGCCATTTACCTTGTTGCAATAAATTCTGATTTTTTATTAGTAACTTACTGGGTGCGCTTAACATAATTAACTTTTTCGCTCATACATTAAATCCCAAACACCATGGCCTAGACGGTGACCGCGTTGCTCAAATTTGGTCAAGGGGCGATGATCGGGACGGGGGACAAAGGTATTGTCGGCAGACAGATTGGCGAATCCGTCAGCGTCACTCATGACTTCCAACATATGTTCAGCATAGTTTTCCCAGTCGGTAGCCATATGAAATACACCACCTATGGTTAATTTTTGCCTTAGGGCCTGCACAAATTCTGGTTTTACAATACGACGTTTATGATGGCGCTTTTTATGCCAAGGGTCGGGAAAAAATAGCTGCACTCTGCTCAAGCTGTTATCAGCAATACAATCGGCAAGGATCTCAATGGCATCGTGTTCGAATATTCTGAAATTATTAACCCCTTGTTCTTGGGCATTGCCAAGACAAGCACCAACACCGGGTTTATGTACTTCAATACCAATAAAGTCTTTGTCCGATTCCGCTTGCGCCATGGTCACGAACGAGGTGCCCATACCAAAACCGATCTCTAGCACTACCGGGGCTTGGCGACCAAATTCAGTAGCAAAATCTACTAGTCCATTTTTATGCTCTAAGCCTTTGCTTGGCCAGCATTGTTCAATAGCGGCTGCTTGCGCGTTAGTTAAACGACCTGCGCGAATAACAAAACTTTTGATTCGTCGTAGGTGTGATTCAGGCGGCATTGGATTGGTATCGGTCATTATATTCAGAATTTATTGTGAGTCAGATTTAGGACGCGCGATTATATACGCAAACGCCAGTGGTATACAGGCCATATCGGTGTTACTACGAACTGCGATGACAATTGCCCATCGAAATATTAGTTAACCCTGAATTATCTGCTGTAGTAAATCGGCCAATACCTGTGGTTGTTCCAATGGCATCATGTGCCCGGATTGGCTGATGGGCCACCACTGACTCGCCGATATTTTTTGCTGGGCTTGATGTAACGCTTGGCTAGGGGCAATTTTGTCATGTTCAGCGGCGACGATGTTGATTGGAAATGTACAGCCATTGAGAGCGGCAATCATATCACCGCGCTCTGATGCTGCTTGTAGTTGGTATTTTAAAACGGCATTGCCTAAATCTTGTTCCATTTCTTGAATCTGTTGACGAATGGTGTCTGCCTGTGGGTGTTGAGCATCAATAAATTGATTCAGGCGAGCGGTGTTCATGGGTTTTACTTTGCCTAACTGCAAGCGCTTAATTAAGTCTTGGCGTTGTTGCATTTCCTTTTCAGGTAAGCCTCGTGGGTTAAATCCAATTAAAGTTAACGAAGCGATATTCTGTGGATTAGCTAGTGCATATAGCGCAGCAATATAACCACCCAAAGAAAAGCCAATTAAGTGCACTTTTTCATCTTCGACAGCATGTTCGGTTAAGCCGGTCATTTGCTCTAAGGTTTCGGCCCACTGCAAAGGTACATAACGTCTATCGGCAATGTCTAAGCGCTGCCAAACGGGCAACCAAACGCGTTCATCGCACAAGGTGCCGGGTAAAAAAACAACCGGTAATGATTCAGACATAGTTAGCAGGGCTTTTTATCGAATGGCTTTGCGGTATCATAGCGCTCTTTTCTTCTTTAGCCGAATGAATATCCCGCCGTGACAATACAAACGACAGATTTTTCGAGCAAAATCCTCAATTGGTTTGATCAATTTGGGCGTAAAGATTTACCTTGGCAACAGCAAAAAACGCCTTATTCGGTGTGGATTTCTGAAATCATGTTGCAGCAAACGCAAGTGACCACGGTGATCCCTTACTATGAACGTTTTATGCAGCGTTTTGAAGATATTCAAACATTGGCCGCCGCTAGCGAAGATGATGTATTACATCACTGGACGGGGCTAGGGTATTACGCCCGAGCACGAAATTTACATAAAAGCGCGAAAATTATCATGGCTGATTATGCCGGCGAATTTCCCACTAATGTAGATGATGTTGTTGCCCTGCCGGGAATTGGGCGTTCTACAGCCGGTGCTATTTTATCTTTGGCTTGTGAACAAACCCACAGCATTTTAGACGGTAATGTTAAACGAGTCTTGGCTCGTTACGCCGCAGTGGATGGTTGGCCCGGTAATAAAGCGGTTGAGCAACAATTGTGGCAATTGGCGGACGAATTAACCCCTATAAAACGTACTGCAGATTATAATCAGGCGATGATGGATATGGGCGCAACTTTGTGTACCCGCAGCTCACCCAAATGTCAGCAATGCCCTTTGGAGGCCGATTGTCAGGCGAATAACTTAGGTCGTCAAAGTGATTTCCCCGGCAAAAAAGCTAAAAAAACTATTCCCACTCGCAGTACCATCATGATTATTCCCCAATGGCAGCAACAGATATTAATTTATAAGCGCCCACCCGCAGGGATTTGGGGAGGATTGTGGGGATTTTATCAAATCGAAGGCAAAGAGCAGCTTGCTGAGCAGTTACGGCAGTTGCAGTTGATTGACTATGAAGTGCAAAATCTAGCGCCGTTTCGCCATACCTTTAGCCATTTTCATTTAGATATTCAGCCAGTATTAGTTAATTTAACTCAAGCGCCAGCGACTAATCAGGTTCAGGAAAACCAACAATGTTGGTATGACCTACACAATCCACCCGAGCTTGGATTAGCTGCGCCGACACAATTGTTATTCAAACAATTGGCCAATATCACACCTTAGTTTTTAAGCGTAAATGGGGACTATGCAACAGCATATGGAAATAGTTTTCTACTAAGGATTCTGCCATTGCTAACAAATCAAAACTTTTCGGGAAGAACAGCCAGTTATGTAATATGCCAGTGAAATAGGCATGTTTAGCAATGGCGGCTTGTCGAACATCTAAATCTTTTGGCAACTGTCCTTTAATAATGGCGTTTTTAAAAGTACGTTCAATGCGATCTGTACATTCGGTAAAAGCACATTGTTGTCGCTCTTCTAAGTGCTGCACTTCGCCGTTGAATTCGAATTTATGCAGCATGATGGAAAAAACCCGTCTTTGGCGGTTATCGGTAGCGACTTTTTGTAATAATAAAATGGAAAACTCGCGGAAGCGGCCTAGAGGGTCGGCTTCATTTTCATCGGCACAGGCTTCGGCGAGGGATTCAAGGGGCAGATGCACACGCTCTACCATGGCTTCGAATAGCTCAATTTTATTTTTGAAATGCCAATAAATAGCACCACGAGTTAAATTGGCGTGGTTCGCCACATCCATAAGAGTGGTTTGCGAATAACCTTTTTCAAAGAATATTTCCTCAGCCGAATCTAGTAATAGATTGCGGGTGGCAATTGCTTCTTCTTTGGTTTTTCTGACCATGGTTACCTCAGTGTTCATTCACCAATGATGTGCTGCCTATTTTCATCAAAGACTTGTAACAGAACGTGATTATTTTTGATAAGCGGTTGCAATGATAATCAACTTGCCTTTAAAATACAAACATTCATGAGTGTATGTTTAAGTGTCGTTGGCAATATATCACCTTTAGTTTGTAATAATGCTATTAAAATTGAGGTGCGTAGGCTGGCGATAATTAGTTTTATAAGATAGAATGATCGTTCATTCTAATGTGAGAGTATTCAAATGCAGCGTTCCCGTATCCTATTTTTTGCCCTGTCAGCACTGGCTGGCTCTGTTGTTTTGGTCGGTTGTGGTCAAGAGCAAGCTGCTGCAACTGCAGCAGCACCTGCTCAGGCTATGCCCGTTGGTGTTATCACATTAAAAAGCCAAGCGGTGACACTTACCAAAGAACTACCGGGGAGGATTGCAGCATCACAAATTGCTGAGATTCGTCCTCAGGTTAGCGGCATTGTCCAATCGCGATTATTTACCGAAGGTTCAGAAGTAAAAGCGGGTCAGGCTTTATATCAAATTGACCCTGCCACTTTCGAAGCCAATGTTGCTAGTGCTAAAGCCGCCGTTGCTAGAGCCGAGGCCAGTATTGCCAGCAATAAAGCGAAAACAGCTCGCTATACTGAGTTGCTAAAAATTAATGCCGTTAGTCAACAAGATTTTGATGAGGCTGATGCCGCTTACAAGCAAGCACAGGCAGATATTCTGACTGCTCAGGCTCAACTACAAACCGCACAAATTAATTTAGATTACAGTTTGGTTTCAGCACCTATTGGAGGCCAAATTAGTAAGTCAGCGGTTACCGTTGGCGCATTAGTCAGTGCTAATCAAACTAGCGCTCTGACTACGGTGACTCAATTAGATCCTGTTTATGTGGATTTAACCCAGTCTAGTACTGAGCTATTGCAGTTAAAGCAAGCACTGGCATCTGGTGCAATTGATGCTGATGCCGCTGCTCAGACGCAAGTAAAGCTAATATTAGAAGATGGTTCAGTATATTCACACACAGGTATGTTGCAGTTCTCGGATGTTACGGTCAATTCCGATACTGGCTCGGTAACGTTAAGAGCACAGTTTGAGAATCCAGATAAATTTTTATTGCCAGGTATGTATGTAAGAGCGGTTATTGTTGAAGGGGTGAAAGCCAACGCGATATTGGCACCACAAAATGGTGTTAGTCGTAACAATAAAGGCCAAGCTACTGCCATGGTTGTTAATAAAGAAGGTAAAGTGGAAGCGCGGATTTTACAGGCTAGCCGTACTATCGGCTCAGATTGGTTAGTTGAAAAAGGCCTATCCGCAGGCGACCAAATCATAGTTGAAGGCTTACAAAAAGTGCGTCCTGGTGCTTCGGTTAAGGCTATTCCCGCAGAATCAACTACTGCTACAGCCCACTAACGGAGATATCTGATGTCACGATTTTTTATCAATAGGCCTATTTTTGCTTGGGTACTAGCCATAGTCGTTATGTTGGCCGGTGTGCTAGCAATTAAAGGTTTGCCGATTGCTCAGTATCCGTCGATTGCTCCACCCGCTATTAGTGTTAATGCTAACTATCCTGGCGCATCAGCTCGTACATTGGAAGATACGGTTACCCAAGTCATAGAGCAAAAAATGAAAGGCCTAGATGGCCTGATGTATATGTCATCTACTTCTGAGTCTAATGGCTCGATGGGGATCACACTAAGCTTTAGTGCAGATACCGACCCTGATATTGCTCAGGTTCAGGTACAGAATAAACTCGCATTAGCTACGCCACTACTGCCGCAAGAAGTTCAACGCCAAGGTGTGGCAGTGGCTAAATCTTCACGTAATTTTTTACTTGTTGTTGGTTTTGTTTCTGAAGATGGCAGCATGAACAACATTGATATCGGTGATTATGTTGCATCTAGCGTGCAGGATATTATTTCCCGTGTTGATGGTGTTGGTGAGGTGCAATTGTTTGGCTCTCAATATGCCATGCGTATTTGGCTCGACCCTGCCAAGTTGCAGAATTATAAATTAACCCCAGCGGATATTAGTGCCGCCGTTAGCGCTCAGAATGCACAAGTGTCTGCTGGTCAGTTAGGTGGCATGCCGGCAATGGAAGGTCAGCGTTTGAATGCTACCGTTACCGCCCAAAGCCGTTTACAAACAGCGGAGCAGTTCCGCGAAATATTGGTTAAAACCGATAGTAATGGCTCAGTTGTGCGTTTAGGTGATGTTGCTACCGTTGAATTAGGTGGTGAAAATTACGGTGTTGTTGCACGTTTTAACGGTAAACCCGCATCGGGTCTTGCGGTTAAATTGGCCAGTGGTGCTAATGCCTTAGATACCGCTGCCGGTGTAAAAAAAGCCCTTGCAGAGCTAGAGCCCTTTTTCCCAGCTGGCTTAAAAGCAGTTGTACCCTATGACACCACTCCTTTTGTTACCTTATCTATCGAAAAAGTCGTCAGCACCCTAATTGAAGCAGTATTTCTGGTGTTTTTGGTGATGTATCTATTCCTGCAAAACTTCCGTGCGACCTTAATTCCAACAATCGCCGTACCAGTGGTATTGCTGGGTACCTTCGCGATTTTGTCGGCTTTTGGTTATTCGATTAATACTTTGACTATGTTTGCCATGGTGTTGGCGATTGGCTTGCTGGTGGATGATGCCATCGTCGTGGTTGAAAACGTCGAAAGGGTAATGACTGAAGAGAAACTATCGCCTATAGAGGCCACGCGTAAATCAATGGACGAAATTAAAAGTGCACTGGTAGGTATTGCCATGGTGCTATCTGCGGTGTTTGTGCCGATGGCATTTTTTGGTGGCTCAACTGGGGTTATTTATCGCCAGTTTTCTATCACGCTGGTGTCGGCAATGGGGCTATCTGTTTTGGTGGCACTTATATTAACGCCTGCTTTATGTGCGACATTATTGAAGCCAAGTCATGTGCATTCGAATGGTTCGTTAATCGGCCGCTTTTTCTCTGGATTTAACCGTGGGTTTGATCGTACCAATAAAGGTGCACAGAGTTTTACTCGCCGTATGGTTAAACAAAGTAAGCGTTATTTACTGGCTTATGGGTTGATATTTGGCGGCATGGTTTACATTTTTAGCCAGTTACCATCAGCGTTTTTACCCGATGAAGACCAAGGCATTCTGTTTAACCAAGTTGTATTGCCAGCCGGTTCTACTACAGAGCAAACACTAAAAGTGTTGGAGAAAATGGAACACCATTTCCTTGTTGATCAGAGTGAAGCGGTAAACGCCATATTTACCGTTGCAGGTTTTAGTTTTGGCGGTTCAGGCCAGAATGCGGCAATAGGTTTTGTTAATTTAAAACACTGGGATGAGCGTCAGCGTGAAGATTTATCCGTTGGTGCTGTAGCGGGTAAAGCCATGGGCTTTTTCTCTACTATTAAAGAGGCCTTTGTATTTGCTTTTGCACCGCCAGCGGTTGTGGAGTTGGGAACTGCAAATGGGTTTGCTATGTATCTGCAAGATCGAGCTGGTTTAGGTCATGACCAATTACTACAAGCGCGTAATATGCTGTTAGGTATGGCTGCGCAAAGCCCTGTATTAGCCGGTGTGCGCCCCAATGGCCAAGAAGACATGCCAGAATTATCACTAGATATTGATTTAGCCAAGGCAGAAGCATTTAGTGTGAGCCAGTCTGATATCAACAGTACTTTGTCTACCGCTTGGGGTAGTAGCTACGTTAACGATTTTATTGACCGTGGCCGAGTTAAAAAAGTCTTTATGCAAGGCTCAGCTTCTAGCCGTATGGTGCCGGAAGATTTGAATAAGTGGTATGTGCGTAATGCTAATGGCGAAATGGTGCCTTTCTCTGCTTTTGCTAGCTCACATTGGACTTATGGCTCACCTCGTCTAGAACGTTACAACGGTTTTTCCTCGATGGAAATTCAAGGAGCCGCTGGACCTGGTTACAGTACTGGTGAAGCGATGGACGAAATGGAGCGCTTAGTGAAGCAATTACCTACCGGTATTGCTTTTGAGTGGACAGGTATTTCTTATGAAGAACGCTTAAGTGGCGGTCAGGCACCGCTGTTATATGCATTATCGTTATTAGTGGTTTTCCTGTGTTTGGCAGCGTTATACGAAAGTTGGTCAGTACCCGCATCAGTAATGCTAATTGTACCGCTAGGGGTATTTGGTGCCGCTATGGCAGCATGGTTAGCAGGTTTATCTAATGATATTTATTTGCAGGTTGGTTTACTTACCACCATTGGTCTTGCGTCTAAAAATGCCATATTGATCGTTGAGTTTGCTATTCACAGAATGGACCACGGCTTAGGCTTGGTAGAAGCGGCAATTGAAGCCGTGCGTTTACGTTTACGCCCAATATTGATGACATCTATGGCCTTTATTTGTGGAGTGCTGCCGCTAGCATTGGCTTCTAGTGCTGGCTCTGGTGCACAAAATGCGTTAGGTATCGCGGTTATCGGTGGCACATTAGCATCGTCTGTTTTGGCAATATTGTTCGTACCATTGTTTTTTGTATTAGTGCGCCGAGTTTTCCCAGGTAAACATAAAAAGCTTGAGGAGAATGCATAATGAAATTCAAATTCAGCATTCTTCGTTATTTAGTCGCTGTAACGCTAAGTCATCCCTTGAACGCTTTGCGATTAGCAAAATAATATTCGCCATTGGAGTTTCAAATGTCAGAGAAATCAAGCAAAAGGCATATTGACCCTGCATTAGCTGAGGCGCGTCGAGAGCAAGTGTTGACTGCTGCCAGCGACTGTTTCCGGCGTAAGGGATATCATGGTGCAGGTATGGCCGAGATATCTAAAATGGCCGGCATGAGTGCCGGTCATATCTACAATTATTTCGCCAGTAAAGAAGCCATTATTGAAGCCATTATTGAAAATGGAATGGAAGAAATGTTCTCTACATTTCAACAATTTGAAGATCACCCCGAAGATTTAGTCACCGCTATGCTGAGTGGTACCGATAATGGGGTGGCTCGAAAGTTGGATAAAGATTATGGAGCTATGCAGTTAGAAATGTTGGCGGAAGCCGCTCGAAATCAAAAAGTTGCCTGTTTATTGCAACGTTCTGATACACAAGCTAGAGAAAAAATGCGCGAAGTATTAACCAGTGAGCGCAGCTTGATTAAAGACATGACAGACAAAGAACTAGATGGCCGTATCAACGTTATTTTTTCTTTGTTTAGTGGGTTGTTATTGCGCCGAGCGCTTTATCCAGAGCTGCAAAAAGACACCATTTTAATTGCATTAAAACCAGCATTGAAAACACTACTTTTACCTTTTGAACAAGGGTGTGGCTAATGTTACTAGAACAGGTGAAAACAAATGATAACTAATTGGCAACTACTCAATTTGATGTTAACGCCCGTACTTGCCTATTTATTGGGCGCTATGTTGATATCGGTATTTGAATGTCAAAAGGATATGTCTTAAGCCATACATAATGATCCTCAAAAAATATTGATGTTCATATCAACTGTTATAATTACTCCCGTTACTAATCTGCTAGAATGCTGAAATTAAATTAATTGAGTAGTCATGATGTATTTACCATGGCTTGATATTTAAGGAATTTGTGATGAGCAGAATGGTATCCTGTCTTTATTTGAAAAAAGACGCCGACGGGTTAGATTTTCAATTGTACCCTGGTGAATTGGGTAAGCGCATTTTTGACAATATCAGTAAAGAAGCCTGGGGGATCTGGCAGAAAAAACAAACCATGCTGATCAATGAAAAAAAGCTAAGCATGATGGATCCAGAACATAGAAAATTTCTTGAAGGTGCGATGCAAGACTTCTTATTCGAAGGAAAAGATGTTGAAGTCGAAGGGTATACACCACCGGAAAAATAGATTTTCCCGCTATATTGCCTCATTGAATGATTAGCCGATGTACAAAAATAGCGGTTTTTGCTTAAAGCTTAAGCAAAGAGACGTTTTTTATAAAAAAGGGGTTGACTTAAAACCACGAAATCCGTTTAATACGCATCCCTAAGCGGCACAGACATTAAATGCCACTTAAAAAGTTTTAGCCCAGATAGCTCAGTCGGTAGAGCAGAGGATTGAAAATCCTCGTGTCCCTGGTTCGATTCCGGGTCTGGGCACCATTATTCAAGAAGCCAGCTTAATTGCTGGCTTTTTTGATCTTAGGGATTAGAAAGTCATCGAATGTTCGATTGTTCACCTCGTCCTTGAGGTTCACCTGCTTTGCAGGCCAGCTAAAGCTGTCCAAAAATATTCCCGAAATTTTTGTCCGGGTCTGGGCACCATTATTCAAGAAGCCTCGCAAGTGATTGCGGGGCTTTTTTGATCGTGGAATAGACTAGGTCATCAAACGTTTGATTGTATTTACAAAGTCCGGGAGTTTGGCTAAATGAGTCTGTAACTATTGCTGACTACCCACCTCATCGGCATTCAGAACTTTATTCACTGGTGCAAGGCTCTTTTTAACCAGTAAGCGGGCGGCTTCTTGTTGGGCGTGTACGAAGGAGTTTATAGATATGCCTTGCAATGCTCTTTTATCATCCATGCTGTTAATTTTCACCACTAGGTTTGCTTGCGGGAAATAGTCCAGCACGGCCTGGCAAATAATCTTTTTGGTGACGATGTTGGTCATCGTCACTATCACGCTAGAAGATTGCTCTACTCGTAACGACTCTAATACTGGGCGCTTATCTAAATGCCCAAAATAGGCGAGATAGCCGCGTTCTCTGGCGAGTAATACATGTTGTAAGTTGTCGGAGATAATTAAAAAATCAATGTTTTGTTTTACTAGCTCTTTGGCGACGATGCGGCCGACTATTGCAAATCCACAGATGATAGTGTGGTTGGTATTTCCGACGGGGGTTATTTTGTCTGATTCAAAAAATTCCACCACAAAATAGGATGCGAGCTTATAAATATTGTTGACGATAAAGGGTGTCACTATCATCGAAAGTACAGTGACCAGAATCAAAAAGTTGCCCAATTCTTCAGGCAGAATATGTTCGCTGGTGGCCAATGTGATAATGGCAAAGGAAAACTCGCCAATTTGGCATAATGCAAAGGCTGTTTTAATCGAGTCACTTTTATTGGATTGTCTTCTAAGCAAGGCATAGATAATCAGTGCTTTAATTAGCATCACGCAAATCAATACACCAAACACCAAATACAAATGGCTGGAGAAATAGACAATATCGATTTTAGTGCCGATGGAGAAAAAGAACGCGCCAAGCAAAATGTCTTTGTAAGAGGCGATATCCGACTCTACTTTTACGTGGAAGTTGGTTTCCGCGATGATCATACCCGCAATAAACGCCCCTAATGAATAGGTAAAGCCCATTTCATGAGCCAGTAGCGACGCGCCAATAACAATGGTTAATACCGAGCCTAGAAATAATTCCTCAAGTTTGGCATTAGTGGAAAAATGCAGTAGCCACTCAATCAGCTTTTTGCCTAAGGTGAACATAAACACAATGACGAGAGTGGCGGAGAGCAAGGTCTTTAGCAGTACATCGCCAATGGATAATTGGTCATTGGCTAAAAAGCTGATCAACAATAATATAGGGATGACTGCTAAGTCTTGAAAGATCAGAATGGCCACCGATTTCTCACCATAAGGGGTGACTATATCTTTGGACTTCTTCAAATAGGTCAACACTATGGCGGTGGATGACAGGCTAAATGCCAGTGCAATAACAATCGAAGATATAGTGTCGATGGCAAAGATGAAGTGGGCAATGGGGAATATGATTAACGCACTGAGTACCACTTGCATGCTGCCGTTAAAAAATACCAGCTGTTTCATCTTTTTTAGTTTTGAAAAAGACAATTCTAGGCCGATGGTGAACATTAAAAACACAATACCGAATTCACCAATGAGCTCGAGTGAGGCTAAATTGTCACTGCCATTGAAGTTGAAAATGTTACTGATGATGGTGCCGGTGAAGATGTAGCCAATAATGTGCGAGATAGAAAACTTTTTCAGGACAATATTAAGCACACTGGCAATGGCCAGCGAAATAAAGATAATTAGTAGTGTTGAATCCATTCCCGACTCCAATTGAAAGTTTTCAATAAAATAACAATCTTATAACAAAATGTTTAAATAAATCTTGTTATTGACGTTATTGGGTATAAGTAGCATAGGTCTGAGTTGAACGTTAGTCCACAATTTATTGCATTTCCACACAGTTAAACTCTGCTTTTAGGGGGAAGCAATGATGAGTAAATGCCAATCAGTGGAGGTTTAACCCGTTAGAAGAAAGCGAAGACGTATTTTAAATGGCTATTTCGAGTTCAGGTTAACGACTAACGTAATTGATAGCGATAGCCTACGCCGTAAATAGATTCGATAGCGTTAAAATTAGCGTCGGAATTTTGCAGCTTTTTGCGCAGGTTTTTAATGTGCGAATCAATAGTACGTTCGTAACTTTCGGTGTATTTACGTTGAGTGATATTCAGTAGGTCTTCGCGGGAAAAAACTTGGTTGGGGTGGCTTAAAAACGCCTTGAGCAAATTGAATTCATTCAATGTAAGTTTAACCTCAACACCATGCATTTGTACCTGATGTTGGCGAATATCCATGGTGATACTGCCTACTTGCAGTTTTTCTTGTTTGTCGACGTTGTGGGGGCCTTTACGTTGCCCCGAGCGGTGTAGTACGGCCTGCACTCTGGCTATTAGTTCTCTAGGGCGAAATGGTTTACACACATAGTCATCTGCCCCTACTCTAAAACCGAGTAGGTGATCAATTTCATCCACTCTGGCGGTGAGCATAATCACTGGCACATCACTGAATTGCCGTAGGTTTTCACATACCTGAATACCATCCATATCCGGCAACATAATATCCAGTATGACTAAATCCGGTGATTGCTGCTGACACTGTGCTAAGCCATCGCTGCCGTTATTACTATGGGTAAAACGATAGCCTTCAATGGTCAGGTATTTACCGATCAAGTCGGCTATTTTGGGCTCGTCTTCAATTATTAATATATGTTGTTTGTTCAGATTCACGCTGTCTGCTCGTTGCTTGCGCCTAGCGGTAAGGTAATGCGTATGCGTAAGCCACCAATGTCACTTTGGCTGGCGATGATATTGCCTTGGTGGGCTTCGACAATCATTTTGCATATTGCCAGCCCTAACCCTGCACCGCCGGTTTTGCGGTTGCGAGAGCTATCGGTGCGGTACAAACGGTCGAAAAGCTTGGTCATGGCCGAGGGTGATACACCGGGACCTGAATCGTCAAAATCGATCACTATTAGTTTTTCCAACCTAGTTGCATTGATATAAAGCTGGCCGCCGCTATCGACGTAGCGAAAAACGTTTTCCAGAATATTTTGTATTACCTGTGACAAGCGTTCTTGGTCAGCGTTCAACCATAGTGGGCGATCATCAATGCTGCTGGCGATTTTTATCTGTCGCTGCGCGAGCTTGAGGGCATACTTTTGAATATGGCCATTGAGCAGGGGAACTAAATTAAAGGATTGATGATGATAATTAAACTCAGTTGAGTCCAGTAGCGACAGTTGGTGTAGATCATTAACTAGGCGCGTCATAATCGCCACTTCTTCTTTTAGTGACGCAATTGCGCTGGGTGTGGCACTTACCACGCCATCGATAATGGCTTCTAATTCGCCATTTAAAATAGTCAGTGGCGTACGTAACTCATGAGCAATATCCATTAGCCATTGTTTCTGTCTAATTTCGTAACTAAGTAACTCACTAGAAAGCTGATTAAAACTATTTGCTAAGGTTTGCAATTCATCATTAGTTTGCACCGAAATCTGCGTGGTAAATTGTCGCTTCGCCAATAAACTCGCACCGGTGGTCAATTGTTTAATCGGCGCGGTAATATGCCTCGACAGCAATAAACTAAAAATGACGGCGACTACCCCGCCTATTGCTGCAACCCACATGGTTTCTTTTTGTTGCTGCTGCATGTAGCGGTCAAACATATGGCTAGCAGGATCTCTGCGTTCAGATAGTGCTAACCAGCCGATAGTTTGATCCCCGTCGGCTATTTTTATAAAAGCTTGTCGATTGTTGGCATTGCCTATTAGTGTGTTTTCATCGCTATCTAATAAACTAACGCGACTCACAAAGCTTTTTAAATGTGGCTCAATGCGATTAAAGCGGCGACCGTTGTCAAATAACGACTGACGGGGTTGGGCTCGCTGAGCGTCATCAAATATCGGTTTGTCTGTTGGCGGGCGCATGCTGAACGGAGGCTGCGGTCTAGCATCTTGCATATTCCTATTGCGTGGAAATGGACCCATTTGAGTAAGATGGCCGAGTAACAATTGTCGCCATTTTTGCGGGTCTTGTATCAGCTCATCCCATGTGCCGTGCTGAAAATGATAACGTTGTAATAACTCGCTTAGTTCAATCATCCGCTGACTTTCAAATTCCACCACAAAGTTATCAATCAGCGATTTTTTAGAAAAATAGTTCACCCCTTGCATTGCCAAAACAAAGACGAACAAAATACCGAGGTTGGCGATAAAAATTTTATAAAATAATTTTAACTTCACGGGTTATTGCCTAAAACCAATTAGGCCTAACAGTATTGTTAAAATAAAAATCGCTGTCTACCTGTGATGTGCCGTTACACACAATTCACATAAAAGCGGCATATTTTCTCCATATTATCTCCACATTGTTAAGTTAAGGTGCCTGCAGTCTGCATTAACCAGAGATAATGAATGAGAACCTTAGGCCTAAAATTTTTAATCAGTATGACTTCAGTTGCCGCTTTAACTTTAAGTGGTTGTGGTGGCAGTAGCAGTGATGACGACACCTCTAGCTTTGAATACAGTTATATTCAGTTTTACAATGGGGTGGCTAACAGTAAAAGCACCTTAGCAACGTTAACCGACAATGATGATGCCGATAGCAGTATTGGTAGTGCCAGCTATGCCGATGTCACTTCAATGGTTACCGTGACGCCCGATACCGAATACCTGTTGAATTTGAGTTATGCCGATGAAGACGGTCAGCAAATTGATTTTGCTGAGCAGGACATCAAACTTGTTACCAGCCATCGTCAATTGGTGATGTTTGTTGGTGATTATGAAAACCCGCAGCTGATTACTATCGATCATCTGCGCGAAGATTTAGATAATGAATTCCGTTTGTTTTTCGTCAATACCACTAGCAAAGTTGTGCCATTGGAAATTCTTGTCGCTGAAGTAGGCGATGGCATCGAAGACGCCGTTACCGTAGGTAATATCAGCTTTGGCAACGTGATCGAAAGTGATGTGTTTGACTTGGCGGAGTATCACATTTTTATTGTTAATGCTGACACCGGTGAACAGATTTTTGATTCCGAAGGTATTAACTTTATCTACAGCACCGAGTATGTAGTGGTGTTAAAAGACACCTTTGGCCCTAGTCAGTCGCAAATTGCCTTAGATGTTATTACTAGCTCAACGTCGGTGTACGAATATGATGACTTGAGTGCATTAGCTGAATTCAGGTTGTACAACGCTGAAAAAGACGTGGGTGATCTAAATGTCAGTATTAGTGGTAATACGCCAGTGACTCTTAATGAAATCGAGCCACTTAGCATGACGGATTTCAATACCGTTGAGTTTGGTGATTATCAGTTCTCGATACAAACCGACTCCCTCAGCGCCAAAAATATGCTGTTGACGTTGAATCAAAATGAATCTAAAACCATGATCGTATATCGTGATCAAGCATTGGGCATGCGCGCCGTTAACTTTGCACAAAATCGTGTTAGTAGCAGTTATCAGCATGTATTAAAAATTGTGAACTTGATCGACGACTTTGACGATGTACAAGTGTATTTTGTTAAAGAAGACGAAACCATTGATACCGCCGATGAATACATTACCGGTTTGTCTTTTGCTGATGTGAACTCAAAAGTATTAACCAGTAACAGCTATAACATCTTGTTGGTACATGAAGATGACAATACCAATCAGGTTACCTTATTAGCCCGAATGGATAACGTGACCTTGGGTGCCACTTCGGAACTTATTTTGATTGCCGATGAAGGTGACGAAAGCGCCGGAGATTACGAGTTAACCTTAATTGAGTAAATAATCTCAGTTCGGAATACGGAATGAGATGATTATTAATTGAAAACAAAAGGAGCTTAGGCTCCTTTTTTGTTTACTGGGGTTGGCGTTGCTGCCGGACAAAACTGTTTTAAAAAGGCCTCGTGATTCAGGGCGGAAGATACCGATTGCTGTGCCCGCTGCTTAGCCGATTGCATGTTGGAAAACAATTGTGAGTAATCACTTAGGTCAACAAAATGGTTATAGGTTTGTGGCCGAATACCCATGCCTTCATAAATACATTGCCAGCTTTCAGGTTTAAATAACTGATCCAAATCGTGACGGGCAATGGCATTTTCTTTAAACAAGCTTATACGTTGTTGCAGTGAATCAGGGATGCTCATGTTTTGGCACCAACGCCAAAACTCGCTGTCATTTCGCTGGGTGGAGCAATAATGCAGAATAATAAAATCACGAATATATTCATAATCCCACGCCATGGCACGGTTATATTCATCCACCAGGCTTTGCTTGCATTGACGATCAGGAAAATTCACTAATAAAAAATGTATGGAGCGGGTAATTAAGTGGATCGCAGTAGATTCTAACGGCTCAAGAAAGCCAGAGGATAAGCCAACCGACACACAGTTTTTATGCCAAAAATGTTCACGACGACCGCTGCTAAAGGGAATTACTCTGGGGTCGTTAACCGGCATGCCAATGACCTTTTGCTGTAAGGTGGTCAGTGCCTGTTCATCACTACAAAATTCACTGCTATACACGTAACCGTTGCCGGTGCGGTGCTGCAGCGGAATAGTCCAGCGCCAACCGGCATCTTCGGCGGTGGATTGAGTGTAAGGTACCGGTGCGGCGACCTTTTTGGTTTGCATAGCGACCGCGCGATCACAGGGTAACCATTGTTTCCAATCTTGATATTTCACATTTAAATTTTTATCGATCAGCAAACCACGAAAGCCGCTGCAATCTATAAATAAGTCGCCTTCAATTAGCTTGCCGCTTTGTAGTTGCAGCGCTTTAATAAAACCGTTGTTGTGGTTATGTACTTCAACCACGGTATCTTCATGACGTACCACACCAAGACCTTGGGCATAATCACGTAAGTACTTTGCCACTAACGAAGCATCAAAATGCAGTGCATAGTTACTCAATTGTATGGGCGAATCTGCAGCGGCCATAAATGGCGGCATAAATTTGTGCTGATAGGCCATTATGGCCGTCGGGCAATAATCCATGATCGGCGTGTTGTCTCCCATGGCTTGGGATTTTAACCAGCATTGATAAAAATCATGGCCATCGAGTTTGGGGCCAAAATCGCCAAAAGGGTGGAAAAACTGCTGGCCTTTTTCACGCCAATTAGCGAACTCGATACCTAATTTAAAGCTGCCCTGAGTTTTGCTAATAAAATCTTGCTCATTAATTCCCAGGTTACGCAATAAAGTGATAAACGGCGGAATTGTGGCCTCGCCGACACCAATGGTGCCAATATCCGCCGATTCAATTAGCTCCACCTGACATAACTGGTTGCGCAGTTTAAATGCTAGCATCGAGGCGCTGATCCAGCCGGCGGTACCACCACCGACGATCACGATTTTAGTTAAATGTTGTGGGGCTGATTGTGTCATTACAAGGCTTTGCTGGTTTTTGTTGGGTTGATGGCACAATGCTGGGCAATATATTGCTCATGGCTAGTGGCGTTTTGCATTGCCCCCTGTAGGGATTGTTGCATCTGCGCAAAGCTACGTTTGAGATAATCCATATCAAAATTATCCACCATGGGGTCGTAAGTGTCTGGTAATAGTTGGTTCCCGCTAAAAATGGATAACCAACTGGCTGGCTGAAAAATTTCCCAGCGATACTTCACAAAATGGCCACGGGCTTTGAATAAGTCGATTTTGTGTTGCAAGGTTTGCGGAATATCCATCTCTCGGCAATCGATCCAAAATTTGCTGTCGCTACGCTGATTGAGTTTGTAATGCAGGATAATAAAGTCACGCACGCGCTCGTATTCAAGGCGGGTCATGTCATTAAACTCGTCCCGTAGTGCCGGATTAAAATCCGCGTTAGGCATCAGTAATTTTATCTTATCAATTGCAGTTTCGACCAAGGCAATACTGGTGGATTCAAGGGGCTCTAAAAAGCCCGAGGCTAAGCCAACTGCAATACAGTTTTTGTTCCACGCCTGTTTACGACGTCCAGGAGTAAAACGAAAAGATCTGGGGTTATTTAAGGCTTTGCCGTTGATGTTGTCCAGCAAAGTGGCAGTGGCTTCATCCTCGGATATGTGGGCGCTGCTATAAACATGCCCATTACCTTGCCGGTGTTGTAACGGCACTCGCCATTGCCAACCCGCTCTATGGGCGATGGATTCAGTATAGGGGGCAGGTGCACCTCGAAAATCACTTTGAATAGCCACAGCACGATCACATTTCAGCCATTGTTGCCAATCTTCGTAACCGGTGTTGAGTGCTTGTTCAATAAGTACCCCACGAAAACCGGTACAGTCGATAAAGAGTTCGCCTTCAACCAATGCGCCATTATCTAATTGCAGTGATTGAATAAAACCATCGCTGTCGCGCAGATTAACCTTATCAATTTTGGCATCGATAACCTTAACCCCGCGATTGGTGGCAAATTGCGCCATGAGCTCGGCAAATTTACTGGCATCAAAATGCAATGCCCAATCATAGGTGGCCAATTCATTGGGTGGCGGTGAAAAAGGTTCGGTGAATTTATGGTTTTTGGCTAGGGTGACTGCTAGTGAATAGTCGCCAATATCGGCGGCGTCACCACTTTCATAGAGTTTACGCCAATAGTGCACAAAGTGGGTATTGCGTACTTGCTGACCGTAAATGCCAAAGGGATGATAAAAAGACGAGCCTTGTTGATACCAATCCGTGAACTTAATCGCCAATTTAGCGGTGGCACCGGTAAAGCGCATCACATCCTGATCGTTTAAGCCCAATTCACGGTAAAAGCGCCGAATTGACGGAATGGTGGCCTCGCCAACACCAACGGTACCTATGTCCGAGGATTCAATCAGAGTAATAGTCACATCTTGGTTAACAAAATGATGGGCTAAACTGGCGGCTGTCATCCAGCCGGCAGTGCCACCACCAGCGATAACAATACTGCGAATACGATTAGTGTTCATGCTTGCTGGCTCCTGTACTGCCGCTGATGGCTTGATTAAATTGAGTCAGTAATTTACGCACTAAATTGCCCTGAATTGCTGGACAACCAAATACGCCAACTTCTTCACCCGCGGCTAAGTGTTGTTTTATTTGTTTCAACATGGGAATAGGCAAACTGTGCAGATAGCTGACAATATGTTGTTCAATGACGGCATAATCGTAACCTAGCAATTGGTTGTCGGTGTCAAATTTAACCGCCTTGGGTAATAACTTGGGAATCCCTTGTTGTTCATCATCAATCAGGCACATGGATAACAACACTAAGGTGGTTTGCTTGATGCTCATAAAGGGATACAGAAAACTAAAGTAGGAGGCATCGAGTAAATTAACGGCTTGTTGTATATTGCTGGTTTGCGCAAAACACAGTGCCAACCCTGCGCGTAAAAATTTGCGGGCGGTGGCCGCGCCAAGTGCTAAATGGTTTTTAATTAAGTCCCGTTGATTATTCGGTACGCCAATATAAGAGGTTACAAACAGGTTTAGCGCCTGTTGAATATGCAGCGCACTCTGGCTGGCCTGCTGTTCAGGAATATGATCAATATGCGCGAAAATAGCATCTAGGTAATCTTCAAAAAAGGCTAATAAGGCGGTATCAAGATCGTCGGTGGTAATCTGCGTAGTGGGCAAGGTCACAGCGCTAAGTAGCTGTTTATCAAATTCGATTAAATCAAAGCGACAGTGGTTTTTCTCGGTTTGAACATCGCGGCGGCCACTTAGGGATTTTTGCTGCAATTCAGCGACACTAGATTGGGCAAGGGCTGCGATCCATTGTTGTAAATTATTGTCGGCAAGAGGTTTATCCACGAGATTGTTACCACCTATCTTTACGTCAGTAGACTTTAATAATTCAGCCGTTTACACTGCGTCAATGTTACCGGTTTCATCGTTGCCCAGTCTACTGATTAGCAGTACGTAATAGCAACCTAAAAATAGAAATTTTGATGAGTTTAGTTAACCCCCCTGCCATTATTTTGCATCCAAAAATGTCTATTAGCACCGAATATGTGGGACGGGATAAGCAACCCCTATTGGTTATTGATAACTTGCTGGCAAATGCCGCAGAGGTCAAAAGCTATGCGCAACATCTGGCTTTTGTTGCCGATGGGGTTTATTACCCAGGGATCCGTGTCAATGCGCCATTAGCTTACCAGCAGGCCATATTGTCTGGTTTGTTGAGTACCCTAATCGACACCTTTGCACTCACTTGCAGTGCCATGCAGTTTTCCTTATGCCAGTACTCGTTAGTCACTACCCCACCAGAGCAATTGCAAATGGCGCAACGTATTCCTCACATGGACTCAATCGCCGAACAAGAGCTGGCGATGATCCATTATTTATGGGATGAGGGGTATGGTGGCACCTCGTTTTATCGGCATAAAAAAACCGGTTACGAATATATTGATCGTCAGCGGCAGGCCAATTACTTTGCAGTGTTAGGTGAGCAAGGGCAGGTGGTGGACAATCTACCGCCTGCGGAATATATCAATGGTGACACGCTGTTATTTGAGCGAGTTAAATCTTGGCCAGCACGGTTTAACCGAGCATTGATTTACCGCAAAACCAGTTTGCATTCTGGGGATATAGCTAAAGACTTCAAGTCGGATAGCAATCCATTGACGGGGCGTTTGTCGATCAATTCATTTTTGGAGCCCTGCTAATGTCGCAAATTAATCCACCTAGCCATTCATCTGAATCAGCGGATATTGGCAAGCAGCAACAGGCCTATGCTTATTTTCAGCAATCCTTGGCTTATCGTGACCAAGGCCAATTACGTCCAGCCTTGCAGGGGTTGCGTCATGCCTTAAAGCTTGCCCCAGAGCGCAGAGCTGACATTGCTCAAGCAATGGCATCGATTTTAGTGCAAATAGCGCCTACGCAGTATCAGGCAGAATTAGCCGAAGATTTGTTGATTTGCTTTAGTGAGCCAACAATCGATCATCAACATTTAGCCACGCTGGCGGCACTGCAATTACTGGCCAAATACGATTTGGTTGATTTACGTTACGGCGAGTCTGTTGACCTATCCATGTTAATGAATAAAAGGTTAATGAATGAGCTGAAGAATGATGGCTTGTTGATGGCATTTTTAAGCCAATGCATCAATATTAATGCCCCTATGGAATGGCTATTAATCCAGTTTCGGCAGTACATTTTATTGGGTTACCAACGAGATGGTGTGGCGTTTTTGCAAGAACAACAATCGTTGCTGGTGGCATTGGCCACTCAAAGCTTCGCTAATCAGTATATTTGGCCAATACAGGTTGACGAGGCGGAGCAACTATTATTACTGGCTGGATCATTAGGTAATTCAGAGTCCAGCGAGCAAACATTTTTGTTGTTATTACTGGCAACCTATCAGCCTCTTACAGATATTAGCCAATGGGATGTCAGCACATTAGATTGGAGCGTGTTCCCTGAACAATGCCAACAGTTAATTCAGCGCTCGGTTATTGATGTGATGGTGGAACGTCAAGTGGCACAAGCTTTACCGTCATTTTCTGCTGTTGATGATCAGATCTCAAACGCAGTACGCGCTCAATATGAATCTTGCCCTTATCCGCGCTGGACCATACCGCCAGCCGGTCGAATGCCAGCATTAACTCAAGTGCTAAGGCAACTGCCTCGTTATGTTGATCCGCAAAATATTGGTGAGCCAATTCAATTGTTAGTCGCCGGTTGCGGCACCGGTTACGAGCCCATAGAAATATCGCGGATGCAGTCTGATTTACAGGTGACGGCCATAGATTTAAGTCGTAATAGTTTGGCGTATGGGCTGAATAAAGCTCAAGAATTAGCCATTGATAACGTGCAGTTTATCCAAGGGGATATCTTGCAGGTGGTGCAGCTAAATAAACACTTTGATGTGGTGGTCAGCACTGGTGTGTTACACCATATGGCGGATACCTTAGCTGGGTGGCAAAGTTTATATAATGTAACCCAAACCGGCGGCGTGATGCGTATAAGCTTATACAGCGAGCTGGCCCGTAGACGGGTGGTACAAGGCCGAGAAAAAATAGCGACAATGGGTTTAAGTACCTCATTAGTGGATATGCAACGCTTTCGGCAGTATCTATTTACCGAGGCACAAGGTGAGTTGGCAGAATTAGCTAGCAGTGATGATTTGTATTCTCTCAGTGGTTGCCGAGATTTACTCTTTCATGAACAAGAGCAGCGATTTAATTTTCACCAAATTGGCGAAATGGCACAGCAACTCGGCCTGAAAATGATTGGTTTAGATTGGCCCAGTGCTGCGGTTCATCAGCAGTTTAGGACAATGTTCCCAGAGCCTGAGACGATGTTCGACTTTGCTAAATTAAATGAATTTGAACAGCGTTATCCCGATGCTTTTTTAACTATGTATCAAATCTGGTGGCAAAAATAATTATCAACCAAAGCTATTTTGTGTGTTACCGATGTTTGTTTACAGCGTATGTAATCGGGTAATGCATTGTAATAAAATTACATTTTGTATAAGATCTAGGCAAATAAATTGTCGTGGAATGTAACTTTGACACATACACCGCCCTAGATTCGACCCCTTCATAATACACATTCTACAGGTGTAACTTTCTCGCTGAACGCGCGAGATTATCTCGTATTTAAATAGAACAACAATTATTCCCCATTCGGGAATGTTAAACATTATTAGGTTATTTGCATGCTTGAACACATTCAGAGAGATTGGCTCTCTAATATTCGTGGTGATGTACTTGCGGGAATTGTTGTGGCACTAGCCCTCATACCCGAAGCCATCGCCTTCTCTATTATTGCCGGTGTGGATCCAAAGGTTGGACTTTACGCGTCATTTTGTATTGCGGTTGTTATCGCCTTTGTAGGTGGACGACCCGGGATGATTTCTGCGGCTACCGGTGCCATGGCATTGTTGATGGTGACTCTAGTTAAAGATCATGGGCTAGAGTATCTATTGGCTGCAACGCTGCTTACCGGTGTACTACAAATATTTGCTGGGTATTTGAAACTCGGTGAGTTGATGCGTTTTGTCTCGCGCTCCGTTGTCACTGGGTTTGTTAATGCGTTGGCTATTCTTATTTTTATGGCGCAATTACCTGAACTGACGGATGTAACCTGGCATGTATACGCCATGACCGCTGCTGGCCTTGGCATTATTTATTTGTTTCCTTACTTGCCGGTGATAGGCAAAGCCGTACCATCACCACTGGTGTGCATCGTGTCGATGACTATAGTCGCGGTGGTAATGGGCTTAGACATTCGTACTGTGGGTGATATGGGCGAATTACCGGATACCTTACCGATATTTTTATGGCCGGATGTGCCCCTTAATTTAGAGACGCTAAGCATTATCCTACCTTATTCAATTGGCCTTGCCGTTGTAGGTCTGCTGGAATCGATGATGACAGCCACCATAGTCGACGATTTGACAGATACTACTAGTGATCGCAATAAAGAATGTAAAGGTCAGGGTATCGCTAATATCGGCTCTGGTTTGCTTGGCGGTATGGCCGGTTGCGCGATGATCGGACAATCGATTATCAACGTAAAATCAGGTGGACGAGGTCGACTGTCTACTTTTGTGGCGGGCTCATTTTTACTGGTGATGGTGGTGTTCCTCGATGAATGGCTACGTCTTATTCCTATGGCCGCATTGGTTGCGGTGATGATTATGGTGTCGATAGGGACGTTTTCTTGGTCATCCATTAAAGATTTACGCACCCACCCACTTTCTTCGAATATAGTGATGATAGCGACGGTGATTGTCGTCGTCGCAACTCACAATCTGGCGATGGGCGTGCTGGTTGGTTTACTGCTAGCCACCTTGTTCTTCGCCAACAAAATCGGCCGCTTTATGGTGGTTAAATCTGATTTTTCGAAGGCTGAAAATACGCGAACCTATGAAGTCATTGGGCAGGTTTTCTTCGCCTCTTCGGAGCAATTCATCAAGGCTTTTGACTTTAAAGAAGCAGCTGAAAACGTAGTGATTGATCTTACTCATGCGCACTTTTGGGATATCACCGCCGTGTCATCTTTAGATAAAGTGGTGATTAAATTTAGGCGGGAAGGTGCTACGGTGAGTATCATCGGTATGAATGATGCTACGGAAACAGTGGTCGACAAGTTTGGGGTGCACAATGATCCTAAAGAAGTCGAAAAATTGTTAGGCGGACACTAAGGAAAAATAATGAAAAAAATAATAACCTGTGTGGATGGTTCAGCAATGACAGCCGCCGTCACCGACGCGGCAATCTGGGCGTCGAAAAAATTAGATAAACCAGTGTGTTTTTTGCATACATTGGAAAAAGAACAGCAACATGGAGCCGATGATTACACTGGCGCCATTGGATTGGGTGCCCGTTCCGCGTTACTTGAAGAAATGACCAAGCTCGACGAACAACGTGGCAAAGTAGCTTTGCAATTAGGTAAAGAATTATTGACCACCGCTGCCAACAAAGCAGAAAGTGCGGGTGTTAAAAATGTAGAAATGATTCAACGTCATGGTGATATTGTTGATGCCACTAAAGACCTACATGATAAAACTCGTCTGATTGTGATTGGCAGAAGTGGCGAAGGCCATGACGGTAATTTTAATGCCCTAGGGTCACACATTGAAACCTTGCTACGCAAAGCCAGCCAGCCGGTAATTGTTGTTCCTAGCGAGTTTAAACAGCCTAGCTCTTTTATGGTCGCCTATGATGGCAGGGCAACCGCCGATAAAGCGTTACAAAAAGTTATCGATGGTGGTTTGTTGCACGGACTGCATTGTCATTTGGTGTCGGTAAAGAACAATGAGACTGATCTAAAAGATAAACTCAATGCCGCCCAAAAGCGTATGCAAGACGAAGGCTTTGAGGTAACTGTTGCCTTTATCGAAGGTGATATTCACCAATCGTTGATGGATTATAAAGCCGCTAATAATATCGACTTGGTAGTAATGGGCGCGTTTGCCCATTCCAAACTACGCCAGTTCTTCGTAGGTAGTAACACTATTAAGATGTTAGAACGCTGTGACGTACCGTTAATTGTGTTGCGATAGACAACGCCGTTTTTTATGCAAAAAAATGCCCAGAATAATCTGGGCATATTAAAGACTTAACTAGGAACAACATAACAACACACAATAGTATGAGTGTGTGATTGTATTAAAGTTCAATTAATTGAATCAAATTATTAAATTATTAAACAAGGCCAACTAAAATGACCGCTTTGAGCGGCATTATGTCAATCCGTGCCTTTCGCAGTTTGGGTGCCATGGTCGCATTAGTAACAGTAGAACTAGCAGAAACCGCAATATTGGTTATTTTTGCGTTAGGATAGTTTGGCTTTTCAATCTTGGGAATCTAACCAAGCAAGGCTTGCTTTAGCTTATTCAACAATAACGATAGTTCTACAGGTTTAGCAAGATGAGCACTGAAGCCCTCACGTTGATAGATTTTGATATCCTCACTCATGGTGTTGGCGGTTAATGCAATTATGGGGATATCAGGATGGGTTTGTCTTATTTGTCTGCAGGCTTCTATGCCATCCATCACCGGCATTTGAATATCCATTAGTACGACATCCACTTTATTAGTCTGCATGGCATTAACGGCTTCAAGTCCATTATTGGCAAATATGAGTGTCGCTTGAGTAGCTTCAAGCATGGCTTGTACAATAAGTTGGTTGATTTCATTATCTTCTGCGATGAGAACATTCATGCCTAGTAGATTGAGTTCTTCTGCTTCGTCTTCTTGATGTTCCATCACTGGGACAGTCATTTGTTGTAAAGGTAATATTACTGTAAATACAGTGCCAGTGCCGACTTCACTTTGAACGGTAATTTTTCCGCCCATTAAATTAACTAAAGAAGAGGTAATCGACAAACCCAGTCCGGTTCCACCGAATTTACGGGTCGTTGAGGTGTCAGCTTGCTCAAAACGCTCAAATAGCCTTTGTAGTTGATTTTGCTCGATGCCGATACCGGAATCTGCAATCTCAAAAATTAAGCAATCTTGAAGTGCGTCATAATTAATGTTTAAGGTTACGGTACCAACCTCGGTAAATTTAATCGCGTTTGAAGCGATGTTTAACAGAATTTGTTTTATTCTTGTTGGATCACCTTGCCAATGGGAGTGTCCAACCTGGTTGCATAGCTGAAAAACAATATCTTTTTGGCTTGCCATCATTGATAAATCTGAACGTAAATATTCAAGCAGTTCATACAAATTAAAAGCGCCATTTTCCAATGTTAGTTTACCGGCCTCAATTTTCGAGAAATCAAGAATGTCATTGATAATAATATTGAGGCTCTTAGTGGAATAGATGGCTTTTTTTAGTAGTTCTTTGCCTTGTTTAGTGGTGACTTCTTTATCGAGGATTTGCAAAGTGCCATAAATACCGTTTAACGGGGTACGGATCTCATGGCTCATATTCGCTAAGAATTTTGATTTCGCTTCATTAGCTTGTTCTGCCTCCTCAGTGGCTTTTGCTAAGACGAGATCATGTTCTATTTGTTCAGTCTGATCATAGGCGATGCCTAAGAAACCAAATAAATGCTGTTGCTCATCGAACAAGCCAGTGACACTCAAACGCACAGGAATGTGACGTCCACTTTTATGCACATAGGTCCATGGGTTAATATCGGCTTCACGACGCCGCGCTTTGGTTACAAAGACTTCAAACCCAGGGGCAACGGTGTAACCCAGTTCTTTAGATAACACTTCTGCTCTAGTAATCACTTCTTCAACAACATGAAATGTTGCTGGTGTGTGATGGCCAATTATTTCCGCGGCTGAATAGCCCAGCAGTGCTTCTGCGGCAGGATTAAATACGGTAATAAGTCCTTGCTCATTTGTGGCTATGATTGCATAGCCAGCACTTTCAAGAATGCTACGCTGTAAAGCACTGACCTGTGATATTTGTGTCGTTCTCTTTGATACCTCTTCTTCAAGTGCAGCATTAGCTTGTTTTAACGCGTTTTCCTTCACTCGCGATAACTCAGTTTTATGACTTGATGCCAGTGCAATACGAGCTAGCGTTAAATGGACACTAAATACAACCAGCATCAAAAAAAGTGTAACGCCAATGGCGGCAAAAAAGTCCTGATGTTGCTGAGGTAATAAAAGAGAATTAATAAATTCGGGCCTTGCGTTCAATTCCAAAACCCAATGACGACCGTAGAGTTGAACAGAATGGCTTACTGATGCATGAGTGGAGTCTACATCTACCTGACCAAATTGGTAAAAAAGCGTAGTGGCGTTATCAGAAACATCTTTAATACTTAACATGACGTCATTTTGGGTTGCAATCTGAGTGTTTAATACGTCATCGGCAAATATAGGTGCATAAGACCATCCTTGAATATTAGCTAATCTCTGCTCCACAGTTTGCGGTGAACTATTTAACGTGTAAATCGGCATTAGAATTAAGAAACCATATCGGGCTTGCTGACTATTGTCCTGCACAAGTCGAATGGGGGCTGTCAGTCTTGCCTCGTTATGTTTAGCGGCCTCTAAGGCTGCGTGGCGACGATTCGGTTCGGAGCCAATGTCTAAACCTAATGCTGCTTTGTTTTTAAATTCAGGCTCGATATATTGGATGATATACAGGTTATTGGAATGCTTTTTAAATTGACGTACGTTGAAGGTTTTATCCGGTCGTTCTTGCCGAACTTTTTCTACAAACTGTTCAATGTTTTCGGGTTCCACGTTACGAATTAAGCCAAAACCATTGGCGCCGGGGAATTCTTTATCAATGTCTCGTGAAGCGCTATAGGCTAGCATAGTGCTGTAAGTATATTGGTCTATATCATTGGTTATCACTGAGCCTCGAAGCCCTCGTAAACCGTATTGATACAGGGTTACCCAATCCGTCACCGTTTCACTAATGAGTTCAAGTCTTTCCTGTAACTTTTGCTGAATATACTGCTGTTCGTTCAACGATTGTCGTTTATCTAGGTAGACAGCAACTAACAGGCCAACAATTAAGATAAGGAGTGGTAACCAAAATAATTTTAGCTTTGAACGACCTTTGGGGGTTACTAATTGTTCGTTATTTTGCATGGGGTAATTTAGTCCTAGCTATATGGTGGTTTCACCAATGAGCAAAATCCTTTTATGTGACCTCATTATTATAAATAGCGCATTGTTCTTACTTGTTTATCGATATTAATTTAATTCGTGGGAAAACGATACAAATCGTTAAGTTTCAGCTGAAGGGCATTGCTTATCCCGAACCGAGGTTATTTACAAAGAAAAACAAAAAAGCCGCTGAGTTTGAAATGACCTCAGCGGCTTTTATTAACACTTATCGCTGGTTAGCGAAATCAAACGTTCAGGTAATCCAAAATGCCATCAGCGGCACAACGTCCTTCATCAATGGCGGTAACCACTAAGTCTGAGCCGCGCACCATATCGCCACCGGCGAAGATTTTTGGATTGCTGGTTTGGAAAGCGTACTTACCCTTTTTCGGCGCACGTACACGGCCTTTTTCATCAAGGATAATACCGTAATCGGCAAACCATGGGCTTGGGCTAGGTTGGAAACCAAAAGCAATAATAACCGCGTTGGCTTCTAAAATATGCTCAGAACCTGCAATGGCTTGAGGGCTACGACGACCGGCTGCATCGGCAGGACCTAATTCGGTTTTCACCATATGCACACCAATGGTATTGCCGTTTTCATCAACAGCAATATCAGAAGGTTGTAGGTTGAACTGAAAATCTACACCTTCTTCTTTGGCATTGGTGACTTCGCGACGTGAACCTGGCATGTTGGCCGCATCACGACGATAAGCACAAACTACATGCTCAGCACCTTGGCGAACGGCTGTACGTACACAGTCCATAGCGGTATCACCACCACCAAGAACCACGACTTTTTTGCCTTTCATATCCACATAATCAGCGGCGTCTTTTTCAAGCCCGATTAAACGGTTGGTGTTGGCAATCAAATAAGGTAGTGCTTCATATACGCCGGGCGCTTGCTCATTGACAAAGCCACCTTTCATATATTTGTAGGTACCCATGCCTAAGAATACGGCATCGTAACCATCTAGCAGATCTTGGAGGGGTACGTCTTTACCGATTTCGGTATTCAGTACAAATTCCATGCCCATATCTTTGAAAATCTCATGGCGTAACTCGATGACTTCTTTTTCCAATTTAAAGGAAGGAATACCAAAGGTTAACAAACCACCAATTTTTTCGTATTTATCAAAGATAACCGGCTTGACACCGTTACGCACTAATATATCTGCACAACCTAAACCCGCAGGGCCGGCACCGATAATCGCGACTTTCTTGTCGGTCTTAACGACTTTGGACATATCCGGACGCCAGCCTTGTTTAAAGGCGGTATCGGTAATGTATTTTTCAATACTACCAATGGTCACGGCACCAAATTCGTCATTGATGGTACAAGCACCTTCACACAGACGATCTTGTGGGCAAACGCGCCCACACACTTCTGGCAAAGTATTGGTTTTACTGGACAGCTCTGCCGCTTCAAAAATACGTCCTTCATTGGCCATTTTTAGCCATTGAGGAATGTAGTTATGTACTGGGCATTTCCATTCACAATAAGGGTTACCACAATCAAGACAACGGTCAGCCTGACCTTCGACTTGGGTACTACTCATTGGCTGATAAATTTCAGCAAATTCCTGACGTCGAACACTTGAAGGCTTCTTGGGCGGATCGATACGCTCTACATCGACGAACTGGTATATATTTTTAGCCATGATGCCCCCTTACTGCACTTGCACACGTAGTTCGGCAGTAGACCGACTGATGTGACCAAGTAAATTTTTAACATCACTGGTTTTTGGTTTAACCAGTCTAAACTTCGGTAAGAACTCGGCAAAGTTGCTCAAAATATTGTGTGCATGATTACTGCCTGTTTCTTCATAATGCTGATTAATCAGACCACGTAAGTGCTCGGTTAAAATCGCTTTATCTTCAATAGACATTAACTCAACTAAATCGCCATTAACGCGCTGTTCGATGTCGTTCTGCTCATCTAGGATGTAGGCAAAACCACCGGTCATGCCTGCAGCGAAGTTAACGCCAGTGCGACCGAGTATGGCAACAATACCACCGGTCATGTATTCACAACCGTTGTCACCAATACCTTCAACTACCGCAATAGCACCAGAGTTACGCACAGCAAAACGCTCACCTGCGATCCCCGCAGCAAACAATTTACCACCTGTAGCACCGTACAAACAGGTGTTACCGGCAATGACGCTCTCGTTGGTTTTGTAATCCACACCTTGTGGCGGATGAATAACTAGCTTACCGCCAGCCATACCTTTACCAACATAATCGTTAGCATCACCGACCAGGGTCATTTCTAAACCACCGGCGTTCCAAACACCAAAGCTTTGTCCGGCAGTACCGGTAAAGTTCAGTTGGATAGGGTGTTCATCCATGCCTTTATTGCCATGGTGCTGAGCAATCAAGCCAGAAATAATCGCGCCTACCGAGCGGTCGGTATTGCGGATGGGGTAACTAAATACGCCACCACTTTTATTTTCTACGGCAGTATGTAAAGCAGTTAGTAATAACTGGTTTAAATCACCTTTATCCATTGGGGTGTTGGTTTCTTCGCTACAGAATAACTTGGTATGGTCGCCGGCTTCTGGCTTGGCCAGAATTGGGCTGAGATCCAATTTATTCTGCTTGGCAGTTACGCCTTGCAATACTTCCAGTAAATCGGTGCGACCAATTAGATCATCCAATTTACGTACACCTAAAGAAGCCATGATTTCACGGACTTCTTGGGCAACGAACTTGAAGTAGTTCATTACCATTTCGGGTAAACCAATAAAGTGGTTTTCCCGTAAGTTTTCATCTTGAGTTGCTACACCTGTTGCACAGTTGTTCAAGTGACAAATACGTAGGTATTTACAACCTAGGGCAACCATTGGTCCTGTACCAAAGCCAAAGCTTTCGGCACCAATAATGGCAGCTTTGATAATATCCAAACCGGTTTTTAAACCACCGTCGGTTTGTACTCGTACTTTATGACGTAAACCATTACTAACTAGTGCTTGTTGGGTTTCGGCTAAGCCTAATTCCCATGGGCTACCAGCATATTTAACTGAGGTTAATGGGCTAGCACCAGTACCACCATCGTAACCAGAGATAGTAATTAAATCGGCATAAGCTTTAGCGACACCACAAGCAATAGTCCCTACGCCCGGCTCAGAGACTAGTTTCACTGAAATCAGAGCAGTAGGGTTAACTTGTTTTAAGTCAAATATCAGCTGCGCCAAATCTTCAATAGAATAAATATCGTGATGGGGCGGTGGTGAGATCAAGGTTACACCTGGCACCGAGTGACGTAACTCAGCGATGTACTTATTGACCTTATCGCCAGGTAGCTGACCACCTTCACCGGGCTTAGCGCCCTGTGCGACTTTAATTTGTAAAACCTTGGCATTCACCAAGTAATGAGGAGTAACACCAAAACGACCCGAGGCCACTTGTTTGATGTTGGAGTTACGCTCATTACCAAAACGCTTAGGATCTTCACCACCTTCACCTGAGTTGGAGTTACCACCTAAACGGTTCATGGCAATGGCCAGTGCTTCATGAGCTTCTGGGCTTAAGGCACCGATCGACATCGCTGCAGTATCAAAACGTGGATACAGATTTTCAGCAGACTCTACTTCGTCAATTGAAATCGCCTCAGAATCCGGATTAAGCTTCAATAAGTCACGGAAACAAGCAATAGGACGCTCGTTAACCAAGGCACTGAATTGTTGATAATCCGCATAGTTACCGCTAACAACGGCTTTTTGTAAGGTAGTAACCACATCTGGGTTATAGGTGTGATACTCACCACCGTGTACATATTTAAGTAAACCACCATGGGAGATTGATTTACGTTTTAACCAGGCCACACGGTTAAGGTTAATTTGATCTTGTTCGAAATCAGCAAAATCTGCACCTTGAATACGACTAGGCACGCCGTTAAAACAGAGATCCATGACCTTTTTATTAATACCAATGGCTTCAAATAATTTTGAACAGCGGTAACTGGCCACAGTCGAAATACCCATTTTCGACATAATTTTGTAGAGGCCTTTATTAATACCTTTACGGTAATTAACGATGGCTTCCATGGGAGTAACGTCTAGTTGACCGTTTTCACACATTTGCTCAATAATTTCATAAGCAAGGAACGGATAAATTGCCGTAGCGCCTAAGCCTATTAACACAGCAAAATGATGAGGGTCACGTACCGAAGCGGTTTCCACTACGATATTGGCATCACAACGTAGGCCTTTATCGACCAAGCGTTTTTGCACCGCACCCACCGCCATAGCTGCAGGAATAGGAATACGAGAGGCTTTAATGGCACGGTCAGTTAGGATAACAAAGGCAGCACGTTTGTGACTGACCAGATGCTCAACTTCGTCGCACACACGTTTGATGGCTTTTCTCAGGCCTTCTTCTGGCTTGTAGTTCAGTTCAACAAACTCGGCATAGTAATGCTGTGGATCGTACTGACGTAATTGTTTTAAGTCGGTGTACACCATAATCGGTGAGTCGAACAATACGCGATCCGCATAGCCTGAGGTTTCAGTGAAAACGGATTTTTCACGACCAATACAAGTGGCCAATGACATCACGTGGCTTTCACGTAACGGATCGATTGGCGGATTGGTTACTTGCGCAAACTGCTGACGGAAATAATCGTAAATAGTACGGTTATGACTCGATAACACCGCCATTGGGGTATCGTCACCCATTGAACCAGTGGCTTCTTGACCGTCTTTGGCCAGTACCTTGATAACCTGATCAATTTCTTCAAAGCTGTAATTAAACTGCTTGAAGTAAGTGTTCATCATATCGTCATCAAACAAACGCTTACCGATTTCTGGCGTTTCGCATTCTTGAATGGGTGCTAAGTGACGAATACTTTTAGCTAGCCATTCCTTATAGGGATGGCGATTTTTAAGATCATCATCAATTTCATTAGAACGCCAAATCTTACCGGTTTCAGTATCTACTGCTAGCATTTCACCAGGGCCAACACGGCCTTTTTCGATAACGTCGCTTTCAGCGTAATCCCAAATGCCAATTTCTGAAGCTAGGGTAATCAGCCCGTCTTTGGTGATCACATAACGTGCAGGACGTAAACCGTTACGGTCTAGGTTACAGGCAACGTGACGGCCATTAGTTAATACGATACCCGCCGGACCATCCCATGGCTCCATGTGCATGGAGTTGAATTCATAGAAGGCTTTTAAGTCTTCATCCATGGTTTTGTTGTTTTGATACGCAGGCGGCACTAATAAGCGCATAGCACGGAATAAATCCATACCACCAGCGAGGAACAATTCCAGCATGTTATCTAACGAAGACGAATCCGAACCGACTTCGTTAACGAAAGGTGCGGCATCGGCCAAATCAGGTAATAGCGGCGTTTTAAATTTACCGGTACGGGCACGTGCCCAGTCGCGGTTACCACGGATCGTATTGATCTCACCATTATGCGCTAAGAAGCGGAATGGTTGAGCCAATGGCCAGCGTGGCAAAGTATTAGTAGAGAAGCGTTGGTGGAATACACAAATTGCCGATTTCATATTCTCATCGGCTAAATCTAAGTAGAATTTGGGTAGATCACCGGCCATTACTAGGCCTTTATATACCGTCACCAAACTAGACATGCTGGCAATGTAGAATTCTTCGTCTTCGATTAAGCGCTTTTCAGTACGGCGGCGAGCCATAAATAAGCGACGCTCTAAGTCTTGTGAACGCCAACCCGGAGGGGCATTGACAAAAACTTGCTCTATTTGCGGTACACAGCTCGCGGCTAAGTCACCTAAAATATCGTCATCGGTTGGCACAACACGCCAGCCCAGCACACTTAAGGTTTCGTTGGCTAATTCTTCATTTAAGATTTCACGGGCATGAGCAGCTTTAGCGTTATCTTGATTTAAGAAAATAACACCCACGGCGTAGTTCTTGGCCAGATTCCAACCATTTTCTTTGGCTACATGTTGGAAGAATGCATCTGGCTTTTGTAATAACAAACCACAGCCATCACCGGTTTTTCCATCGGCCGCAATGCCACCACGATGTTGCATGCGATCCAAACCTTCAATCGCGGTTTGAACTAATTTATGGCTGGCTTCGCCTTGTGTATGTGCGATTAACCCAAAGCCGCAATTATCCCGCGAATCATTGGGATGATATAAACTCATGATGATTAACTCCTTCAGCTAGTGGATGAGCTGGAATTAGTAATTATAACGTTAATTCTGGGCCTGTATTTGGCCATTGATTACCTGATCGGGTTCCCGATGCTAACGATGTATTTTACCCTGTTTTTATTAGAATCGTTATGCATTTATTCTGAACGGGGGAGGAGAACATACAGATGTTGTAAGGCAAAATCAAATGTTCTGTTATTGGCGTTGTTATTAAACCCATAATTGTTTGTGAATTATGAATCTAAGCAATTGATTTAAAACTATAAAATTATAATGTTAAGGCATTGTTAAATAACTGTAAACTCGCCTAATATTAGCTGTAATATATTTTAAATGCAGATGATTTAGATAAAAAATATTGCATATATATACGTTAATGATGCATATCTATTAATTATCGCCGAGCCGATTATTTTATTATAAGCGGCTCGGTTTAAGAACTAAGGGCGGTAACCACCGGTAATACCTTTGGTGGTGATCGAAACTGCATCATGGGCGTGTAACGATTCCAAATGGTTTACCTTCAGCCAGAAGTCGCGATAATCCTGCTGTGGCAGTAACGCCGCTTGTAATTTACGCGCTGCGTCTTCACAAAACATCAGGTTTTGGCCATTCAAACGGGCAAACTCTTGCTCGTCTTCACGCTTCACAGCGGCTTGTACCGGTGTTTTTAATGCATCTTCGACTAAATCTACTAAGGCTTTGATCGGGAATTGACTAACATTGTCGGCCAGTTTTACCTTTACTTCAGCGATGCTACGCTGGCTGTGAGGCGTAGCCACAATGCCTTGAGTCGAGCCCAACCATTCATGCACCGCATCTATTGAAATAGATTGCTGATCAAAGTTGTTCATAAAGGCTTCTTGTACTAATTGGCGAGCTAAGGCCGCCGAACAAGGACAAGTGGAAGAATAAGGTGCGTCAATTTGCATTTCGATGCAAATTTCACCTTGTTGTAACTGACCATTGATAACCACAGGATAGGCCTTCCAGCCTTGCTTGCCACTAACAAGTGAACTGCGGCGCATGTGATAATCAAATTCAACAATCACCTGAGCGCTGTCGCTTAAGCCTTCGTGGCTGCTGATAAAATCTTGCAACAGAGCTTTTAAAGTAGTGATGTCTAATTGATCCGCCGTGGAAAGATGATCTAGCAATAAATACAAACGTGACATATGAATGCCTTTCGCTTCGGGCTGGGTCAAGTTAACGTAGGCAGAAACGCGCGCGCTGACAGGACGCGCCTGAGCGTCGTCGCTAGATAACATTAAAGGCACCTCGATATTGCTCATACCGACGCGATCTAAAGTACCTTGGGTTTGGGCTGTGGACGAATGTGCCACATCTGGCATGTTGGTTAGCATTGTTACTCCGAGCTGTGCAATTGATTGAAATAAAGTCGGGTAACCCACTTACGCTTCAATATTGTTCTATTAATGGAAATTGGCGTATTTTAGCATAGTTGTAAAAAACGCAATTAGAATATTATCAGATGGCTTATATGGGGTAGTTTTTAGGCATTTCAACAATTAGTCGCTAATCCACTGCTTAAACATCAGGATTCGTGAATAATATCATGTAGAATCCGCTTGTCTAACGTATCGATTACACTACTTTTAGCGCCAAATATTGTATCTACGTTAGCGTTTTACTTCATCTGCTTAATCTTTGCTGGAGACATTTTGCATGCAACCACCCCCAAATAATGATTCCTGGGCTATACGCTTCGCTCGATTTATTAATCATGTCGGTACGTTGCGTTCCAGCATTTTATTTGTGTTTGCGGCGTTGTCCTTCACTATTTTGGGCTCCTATGTATTGCGGATATATTTTAATGGCGAAGTAAATGCCATCGATTTTGTCACGGCGATTATTCTTACCTTATTAAGTGCACCTTGGGTGCTGTTCTTTTTTAGTCATTTAGTTAAGCAATTGGAAAGCTCGCGTGAATCGTTGGAAGACGTGGTGGCGCAATTAGAGCACTTGCGTGAAGAAGACGTGTTATTGAATCGTGAATTGCAAAATAAAATTCATCAGCTCAATCATGAAATGACACAACGTGAAGAAGCCAAAATAGAATTAGAAGAGTTATATTCCGATCTAGAATTGGAAATTAAAGACCGTTACGAAAAAGAACAACAAGCACAGCGTATCTCGTCGTTGTTGCGCTCTATTATTGATTCGTCGCCAGACCTTATTTATTACCGCAACCAGCAAGGGCAGTTTGCTGGCTGTAATCGCATCGCCGAAGAAATGACCGGTAAAACCGAATCCCAACTGGTTGGCCTAACCCCTCAAGAGGTGTATAGCGAAGACATTGCTGCACGAGTGGTGGCAAGTGATCACGAAGTTCTTGAAAGTGACGCTGGTATTACTTATGAAATATGGTTGCCCTTCGCCGATGGTAGTCAGCATTATTATGAAATGCGCAAAGTGCCTTTTTATGGCAAGGACGGCGACCGTTTAGGCTTGCTGGCCTTCGGCCGTGACATGACTAAGCGTAAAGAGGCCGAAGATGCGTTAGAAAAAGTCAGCCGTGATAAAACCGCCTTTATTGCCACCATCAGCCATGAGTTGCGTACCCCGCTGAATGGTATCGTCGGTTTAAGCCGCATGCTGCGTGATACCAAACTCGATACTGAACAATGTAGCTGGGTGAACACCATCTATACCAGTGCCATTACCTTAGGGAATATTTTCAACGATATTGTGGATTTGGATAAGCTTGGCCGTGATCGTTTAGAGCTTGCTCCCGAGAGCATTGAGCTCAAAGCCTTATTTGAGCAATTGCATAGTGTAGTGGAATTATTGGCCCACGATAAAGGTTTGGTGTTTGATGCCAGCTGTGGGGCGAATCTGCCCGATTATATTGAGGCCGACGCCACGCGCTTACGCCAAATTCTGTGGAATATTCTATATAACGCCGTCAAATTTACTAAATCGGGCAAGGTGTGTTTCTCCTTGAATCAAGTGAAAAATGAAAGTGGCAACAAGGTCTTGCGCTTTATCGTTAGTGATAGCGGCATTGGCATTCCTAAAGATGAGCTGAATAAAATATTTGCCATGTATTATCAGGTAAAAGACCAAAGTCACAGTTCCGCCCAAGGTACCGGCATTGGTTTGGCCATCAGTTTAAAAATGGCGAATTTAATGGGCGGTAGTATTGAAGTTGACAGTGAAGTCGGCAGTGGCAGTCAGTTTACTATCGACATCCCATTAACCATCGCCTCAGGGCCTAAAGTGGTCAGTGAGCTTAAAGTAACCGGCGCACGTATTTTGCTGGTGGAAGATATTGAACTGAATGTCATGGTCGCCAGAGCCTTGTTGGAAAAAATGGGGGTTATCGTCTCCGTTGCCATGACTGGTAATGAAGCCTTAGACATGGCCAAGCGTGAGCAATTTGATTTAATCCTACTGGATATTCAATTGCCGGATATTTCCGGATTTGAAGTCGCCAGTAAGCTGCATGAATTAGAATTGGTGGATCAAACGCCTATTGTGGCGTTGACAGCCAATGTAATTAAAACTCGCCAAGAATATTTGGATAATGGCATGGATGACGTTATCGCCAAACCCATTAAAATGAGCCAGATGATTGAAGTGTTAAACAGCTTTTTAGCCGCCGATGAAGTGAATGCACCATTGGAAATTGAAAGCAAAGTCATCGCCGAAGAAGAAAAGGACGATGGTGCACTAGATTACGACATGCTCAACATGCTTACCGAAAGTATCGGCGCACAAATGCTACTGACCAGCGTAGAGGTGTTTCAGAAAACCATTGATGAATATCTTAATGTGCTACAAACCAATTTAGCCGCTAAAGAGCAGGATTTGATCAGTAAGGAAGCTCATAAAATCAAAGGTGCAGCCAGTTCGGTGGGCTTATCCCATGTGCGTAAGTTTGCCTTGTTGATTGAACAAAAAGACCACCCCGCGTGGTGGGAAAATGTCTACGACTGGTTTGAAGAACTAAAACAAGCCTGCGCAGCGGATCTACCAAAATTGGTAGATTGGCTGAAGAAGAAGGTAGAAGAAGAACAATAATTAATGCGGCGGAGTCTGGGGTGTTTATTGGCTGCGCCAACACTTAATTTGTCATTATCGCGCAGGCGGTAATCCAGTGCTTTATAGGCTAGGCCTACTGGTATCCCTACCCTTTTTCGTGCGACATCCATGTCGCCCAAGCCCCTTTTCCATGAGGGGCAAAAGGGGCGAAAAGCCCTTTCGCTCCGGCAACTTGCTTATTCCATTTTTAAATTATTCTGCTAATGTTGAACCGGCGTGATTCTACTTCCTGTAGAAGGCACGCCCTGGTCGAACATCCTGTTCGCCCATTCGACGCAGAGTAATTTAAAAATGGGCAAGTTGAGTCGCTGATTGCCGACCTGAAAGTTATTTATTAAAGGCGGATTTGAGCGATAATCGGACCTTCCAATTGGTGGCGTAAAAAATCATAGACTCCCGCATACCAAAGCTGTCTAATGCTAACCAGTGCAATTTGATAAGGAAGACGTTTTGAGTAGTGTGTTTATTATTGGGAATGGATTTGATTTATCTTTGGGATTAAAAACTGGTTATAACCATTTTATTGGCTCCAGCTTTTTTCAAGAAAAGCTAGGTAAAGGTTATCAACTTTTCGATCATTTGAGTTCAAAAATAATCCCACCTGCTAACTGGGTTGATATAGAAGCTGAATTAGTAACCTATTCCGTAGAAGTAGATAATAACTCTTCTTTTTTAAGCGAATATAAAATGCTCTGTGAAGCATTAAAGTCCTATATTAATACAATCGATCTTAATTCCATCGATGAAGGTTCAGAGGCATTTTTACTTTTTTCTAGGTTTAGAGATAGCGAGGACTTAATTGTTTTGAATTTTAATTATACTAACTCAGTTAACTTGATTATTAGTAAGCACCTTCCTCATGTATTTTCTTATGTCGAGACAAATGTTTTTCATATTCATGGAAGTGTTGAGATAGACAACATAATCTTTGGAGTAACTGATGGAGCGGGAATCAATAAACAACACTCTTTTTTATATAAATCTTCTAGCTCTATTTATGATGGTAAAGCCTGTGTTGAAGCATTGTCTTCCTTTGATAACTTGGTGATTTTTGGCCATTCTTTGGGGGAGTCGGATCACATGTATTTAGACTTTTTTAGTGACTTAATTTACCAGAATACATCTGAGAAGGAAATCAGCATTTATTTTCACGGGGAGGAAAGTAAATACAGCTTATATACGCAATTACAAGAGCTTACTAATAATCAAGTCTATAAGTTAAAGAATAAAACCAAATTTAAAGAGTTCGATACTCTTCGCCAATATGCAGTAAATCAATAGCAAGAATATTAACTACATTGAAATATTATGCTAACGACGGCAATTGGCACAACAGAGACATTAATTGGCGAATCTACAGTTCGGGTATCTGCGACTCAACTTTCCCGAATTCATTTTTCATTCGTTAAATAGCCAAACAAGGAGGTTTGGCTAAGGCGTGCCTTCTACAGGATGTAGAATCACGCCGGTTTAACTTCAGAATGGAAAATTAATTCGGAGAAAGACAAAAGTTTCTGGAAAGCTTTTGAATAGCGTTAGCTGGCTCGAAGAGTGAAGTACAAGGACGTGCTTCATAAAGTTGCCGGAGCGAACGAATTCTACTCAGAACTTCCTGTCTTTCGCCCTGCGGGCCGCACTAAAGTGCGTTCAAAATTGTTCCTACAATTTTGTCGGGTATTTGGCTCCCTCCACCAATTTATCTGGAATAAATTGGAACAGCTTTGCTGGTCATTAGACGAAACACAGGGATGTGCGCAGTAAATACCCTTGCGCTGCAGGGAGGCAGCGTGAAAAAGGTCAAGGATGACAGTTGGCTACGCCAACCAATCTATTACGCAGCAGCCACTTCGCCAGTACTCCCCATTTCCCTATTAACACCACTAATCAAAGCCTTTATCGCGGCAGTCATAATATTGCTGTCTTTGGCAACGCCGAAGCGGGTGCTGTTGCTATCGGTTTTTAGTTCCAAATAACAGATGGCGGTGACGGCGGAGCCTTCGCCGATGGCGTGTTCGTGGTAATCGATTACAGTGACGGGGTGGTCGATAAAGTCACGTAATGCATTGGCGGCGGCGTCGATGGGGCCGTTGCCGGTGCCGCTGATCTGGGTAGGTAAGCCTTTATACAAAATCTGAAGATCGATTTGTTGCTGGTTATCGGCGACGGTTTTAATTTGGCTTTGTTGATATTCAATCCAGTTTGCTTGGCTTAAATAACTGTCTTCAAACAAACGTACTATTTCGGCGGCATTCATTTCTTTGCCGGTGCGGTCATTTTCAGTTTGTACAATGCGGCTGAATTCAATTTGTAGTTTGCGGGGTAATTCTAAACCGGCTTCGCGGGCTAGTAAAAAGCTAATGCCGCCCTTGCCCGATTGGCTGTTAACCCTGACCACGGCATCGTAACTGCGACCTAAATCCGCCGGATCGATAGGTAAATAGGGTACTTGCCATAAGTCATTTTTATCTTGTACTGCTAAGCCCTTTTTAATAGCGTCCTGATGTGATCCAGAAAAAGCGGTGAATACCAATTCGCCGGCATAGGGGTGGCGAGGATGCACCGGTAATTGGTTACATTCTTCGACCAATTGGCGTACTTGATCAATATTGGAGAAATCTAACCCCGGATGTACGCCTTGGGTATATAAGTTTATGGCTAAGGTGACTAAATCTACATTGCCGGTGCGTTCGCCATTACCAAACAAGCAACCTTCGACTCTGTCTGCGCCAGCCATTATCGCTAATTCGGCGGCGGCCACGGCGGTGCCTCTGTCGTTATGTGGGTGTACGCTTAATATAATATGTTCACGTTGATTTAAGTGGCGGTGCATCCATTCAATTTGGTCGGCGTAGGTATTGGGGGTGTTCATTTCTATGGTGGCCGGTAAGTTGATAATGATCTTGTTATTTATGCTCGGCTGCCAAATGGCTACTACCGCATCACATACCTCTTTAGCGAATTCGATTTCCGTGCTGGAAAACACCTCCGGTGAATATTGATAAGTCCAGTTTACTTCCGGCGCTTGTGCGGTTAATTGTTTAACCCATTGGGTGCCTTGGGTGGCAATGTGTTTTACCCCAGCTTTATCGGTTTTATACACAATGTCGCGAAACGCGGGGGCTAAGGGATTATACATATGCAAAATGGCTTGTTTGGCGCCCCGTAAACTTTCAACGGAGCGTTCGATTAAGTCGAAACGGGCCTGTACTAATACTTCAATGGTGACGTCGTCGGGAATGTGATTACCTTCAATCAACAAACGCACAAAGTTAAAATCAATATCCGATGCCGATGGAAAGCCCACTTCAATTTGTTTAAAGCCAATAGCCACTAGTTGTTTGAAAAAGCGTAATTTGGTGTCGATGGACATAGGGTCAATTAATGCCTGATTACCATCGCGCAAGTCGGTGCTCATCCATATTGGCGGCTGAGTAATATGATTATTCGGCCATTGGCGGTCGGGTAAGCTGACGCCAACAAAGCGTTGGTATTTGGTGTGTGGTTGGCTAATCATGTGGGCTTCCATCAATAATGCTAACAATTGACCCATAGCATAACGCTAACGCGCCGGTAGACGATTGCGAAAACGGTTGTGTTTTGCTGTAGTTGCACAATAATATTGCTCAATAGTTTGTATTATTGATATTTGATATCCGTTATGGAGAAATTTGTGGAACTTGATCGATATGATCGCCTAATTCTTGAAACCTTACAGCAGAACGGGAGGATTTCTAATCAGGAATTGGCCGAGGCCATTAACCTGTCGCCGTCACCCTGTTTGCGGCGGGTCCGTCAGTTAGAAGAATTGGGTTTAATTGATGGCTATGTGGCGCTAGTTAATGCCCGCAAACTAGGATTGAGTCTGTTGTCGTTTATACAGATCAGCATGGACAAACATACTCCTGAGCGTTTTAGCACTTTTGAGAAAAGTGTGGCCAATTTTGCTGAAGTACTTGAGTGCCATTTAATTACCGGGCAATCGGCGGATTACTTATTGAAAGTTATCGTCAAAGACATGGACGATTTTCAACAGTTTTTGCTCAACAAACTCACCTGCATCGAAGGGGTTAGCGGGGTGCATTCGTCATTTGTGCTTAAATCACCGGTAAAAACCACGGCGTTACCGGTTTAGATTTGCAGCACGACTAACGAGTTAATCTTTCTCACTTATCGGCAACTGATCATTTTTATTTTTCTGATGAGCTGAATTGCTTGGTCATCCGCCTATTCTATTTTCAAGTAATCAGTCTATAGTGCTAGAATCTTTCAAGGATTTCATAAATGGATAATTTATATGCGCTTTCTTATTTTGTTGCTGTGGATTACGGCAAGTATTAGTGGTTGTAATGGCGTATCGGGGGCGAATGGTGATGATCCCTTTGGCAACAATACCGATAATGAAGAAAGTTCGTCAACGACAGTTCGAATTGGTCATTTCAATCAAAACAATGTGTTTGTTGAAGGCGTTGTAGGCTCCAGTATTGAAGACAGCAATGGCGATGTTGAAATTGCCGCCGGTGCAACCTTAGGCATCACCGTTGCCTTGGTTGACGAAAATGACCAACTTTTGCAAAGCGCGGTCACGGTTAGTTTTTCTTCAAATTGTGTTGTTGGTGGCTTAGCTTCAATAGATCAGCAGGTGGTTAGCGTTAATGGCGTAGCCACGGCAACATTTATCGATAATTTCTGCGCCACTGCGGGTGGTACTTCCGATCAGATTTCTGCTTCGATCAATAGTGACTCGGTAGTAGTTAGTGCCAATCGCGATGTTTTTATTCACCCTGAGTCCATTGGCTCCATAGTATTTGTTTCAGCAACGCCAACCCGGATAGGACTACAAGGTACTGGTGGCGTGGATAATCAATCTGTTGCCACTTTGGTATTTTCGGTACTCGGCGAGTCAGGCAATCCACTAGTACAACAAGATGTTAGCTTTTCACTGAATACCACGGTGGGCGGGTTATCGTTATCCAATAATTCTGGGCAGACCGGAACAGATGGCCGTGTCACGGTTAATGTGGTTGCCGGTACTGTCCCTACTTCGGTACGAGTAACAGCGGAAGTGGTAAGTGAATCAGGGGCGGTACTACGTACCCAATCTGATCTATTAACTGTCAGTACGGGCTTGGCTGATCAGAATAGTTTTTCCTTAGCAGCTGACAATTTTAATCCTGAAGGGCACAACATTGACGGTAGTGAAGTGATACTAACTGCTAGGCTCGCAGATTCGTTCAATAATCCGGTGCAAGATGGCACCACTGTTAGCTTTACCACCGAAGGTGGCGTTATCCAGCCGAGTTGTACAACACAAAATGGTGTTTGTTCGGTAACTTGGACGAGTGCACACCCTAGAGTAGCGGACCGTCGTATTACTATTTTGGCCACCGCTGTCGGTCATGAGACCTTATATGATAGTAATGGCAACAATAGTTATGATGACGAAGATGGCGCGGCAATATATAACGGCTCGGATACTGGATTTAATGTGATTGATGGAACAGCCCAAACCGGTTTTGTGGATATGTCTGAAGCGTGGCGAGATGACAATGCCAATGGCGTTTATGACAACGTAGAACTCTTCTTAGATTATAATAACAATGGCCAGTTTGATGCCGCTGATGGTTTATTTAATGGGCCGCAATGTGTTGATTCAAATCTATGTGCCGAAGGCAGTGCACGCAGTTTACATGTCCGTAAAGCAATCCAACTATTTATGTCTGGTTCCTATGCCGTGTTAAATGTTTTGGATAGTGTCGGGACGTTATTGTTCTCTAATGAGCAGGACATCCCAGCATTGTCTTTAAGTTTGGCACGGGGCGAATCATTGGAATTTACTTTACGTTATTCCGATACTGCAACACAGCCGTTACCTAGCAATACAACTATAACCTTAGCGACTACCAATGGCAGTCTTGAAGGTAAAACCTCCATTATTCAGGCTAATACCTATGTGGCTGGAGCCAGCGTACAGAATTATAGGTTGATTAATGACTTGGCCGATAGTGAGAGCGCTGCAAAGGCAACGGTAAGTATTGTAGTGGTTACGCCTAGTGGAATAGAAAGTGAGTTAAGTTTTGAAGTGGATCTGCAATAGCATCACCTAAAAACCAATTAGCAAAAAGCCGGTGTTGTACCGGCTTTTTGCTAGAGTAATGCCTCAATCTTTTTTAATTTTCAACATACGTAACAGCGTATTGTCTTTTAACCAATAGTGGTGAAATAACGCTGCAAAAGCATGAAACCCAATAATGCCATATCCAACCTTGCCTGCGGTTTCATGGATTTCTTCGAGTAATTCTGCCATTTCTTTATTTTTACTAATAAGCTGGGGTAATTCGAAGAATCCCAATTCGACAGGCCTACCCTTGGCGTTCATCATCAACCAACCAATGATCGGCATGGCAATCATCAAGGTATAGAGTAAAACGTGAAATAATTTGGCAAGTTTGTCCTGCCAGTTGACTGGGGTTGGAATAATGCCAGGGTAGGGGCTGGTTAAACGAAAGTACAGGCGGATCCAGACTAAGGAAAATATGGCTAGGCCAGCCATCATATGCCAATACTGCACCATTCCTCGAATATCAGAGCCGCGCTCGTAAAAACTCTTAGCTTCAATGAGCGCGTATACCGCGATAAACAACGCGACCATTAGCCAGTGGATAACAATCATTCTTGGTTGAAATGAGGTGTTAGTGGTCATCGTAATTAATCCTTTAGATTGTTGTCGGCACTACATTAGCTTGTTGTATTACAGACTAGGTAAAACATTGTTCCAGCATAACGCAATTTAATTGTTATATGCCAATGTGGTTTTTTATAAAGTTAACCATAGAGAATGACCTTTGTAGTGGATTTTAGTTGGCAGGAAGTTTATGCTTTTTGTATAAAAATCAAACATCTTACTTATGATATATCAGTTTCCAGCATCAGTCTGAACACTATTAATAAGCAGCTGCACTCAAGTCAGCAAGGGCCAAGAAGCTACCCTCCATCAATACAACTAACGATGTTTTCTCGCGCGTGTGTATTTACCTTTACTATTTGCTTTGGTTACCACCGTTTGTGCCATCGGATGCCGCGCTTGAAATGATAGGTACTTTGCTCTTGCCGTTTAGCGTAACCGCTAGTGAAACCAATAAGGGCGCCTGTACTCCCTAAAAGAAAATTGAACCGAATAACGCCGCTATCGTAGCGGCGTTATTGTTTATAGCATTCGCTTTTTTATGAGGTTACTTTTTCGAGTGCTGGTTACCTAATATCTACCGAAAAATGCTTCAACCAAGCTTGGCCGGTGCCACTCATTACTTCATTGCCTAGCTGGATATCGGCAATGTACAAACCCTCAGGGATCAACTGTTGCTCAATGCTATAACGTAGTAATTCAGCGATATCGAAATGAGCTTTCGTAGTCGGTGTTGTTGCTCTAAAGGCCAAGTAAGTCCAATTATTGTCATTGAGGCCAGAGGTATCGTGCCAGCTTTTATTCAGCCAGACTTCCCAGTGAATGCCGCTGGCGGTCATCTCCGCTACTTTTGTACCGGCGGGATTGGCATAAAAGCCGGCGCTGGAATAACTCCAAATCATCATCTCTACGGCAATGGTCGATTTGTCTACTTGAGATAGGATAGTCGGTGATGTGGTTAACCATAGCGTTGAGGATAAATTCAGTTCGCCTTGGGTAATAATTTCGACGTCGTAGTCCATATTCAGCTGTTGCAGTGCCGCTATTTCAACCGGGTAACCCGCATAAGCGGTTTCGTGCTCTAACCACGGGGTTTGACCAAGAGTGATTTGTGGTTGTGCGTATACCTTAGTGCCGTCTTGTGGCCACTGCCAGTACCAGCCATATTGGCTGTTGCCGTCTACCACACGTTCGGCTAAGCATTGGGTCCATTCAAAATCGGCGGCCGAGTGGGCATTCCAAATGTTATTTTGTAAATCACCAACGTCGGTATGAATACTGGCAAAGCCGTCACAGTTTAAAGTAGTGATCTGTTGGTTGTCGGTGATGTCCGTTAGCAACTGCTGGTCGGTTACTGCAGGTGTGCAACCAATTAAGCTGGTGGTCCCACAGCCGATATAAAGGAGTGCTAGTAATTTAATTGGCATTATGGCGCTGGTCTTGAATATTAAAGTTAAAACAAGCCTAAGGTAATTTGTATTTAAATGGCAGCGCAATCAGCCAGCCCCTATATTTAGTTACATGGTTTACCGGAAGTAATGTTATGAATGATGTAGACAAAATCAGCACTAATCGTGGCAAAGATGTTAATGAAGATAGTCGTCAGCACAAAGTTGAAGCTGAGAAAAAAGATCCATCCGTTGAAACCGTGGATGCGGGGCAGTTTAATGCGGGTGCTGCAAATCTTGGGGTGAATCTACATACATTGCAAAAACTGTTTAAGCATTTCGATAGTGACCATGATGGTAAAATTAGCGCTCAGCAACGGGACGACGCTTTGCATGCATTAACTTCAAGAATGAACCAACTGATGGAAAGAATGGAAGGGGAAATAGGTGATGAAGATGATGCCTACGATGATGAAAAGGATAACCAGGCGTTTATCGGTAAAATATTAGCCCAATTAGCTAATGATTCTGAGGATGAATTGCTCACTGTTCAACTCAATAGGTTAATACAAGACCTGCAAAATGAAGGCTTAAGCCCCGGTGTATTACAAAAGACGGTTTCCTTGCTCACCGAAGTTGCGCCGCCTATTGATACCCGAGCGTGACTCCTGCTCGCTGCTGCTGAATTTATTCCATCAATACTACGAAGATATAAATGACTAAAGCCGGTGCTCTACCGGCTTTATGTTTTAGTTTATTTTGTGACTGTTATGCCTTCGACCATGCTCGGCAATGATGCTGGCTCTTGCTGTAGTTGATAATCTAATTGCACCAGCATGTCCCGTTGTGTTTGGGCCTTACCGCCGACTATTCGCGGCTTGTATTGCCACTGGCTGAGGGCTTCGATAGAGGCTGCATCAAAAACATTTTCAGGTTGGGATTTAATCACCTTTACGTTTTCAGTGGCGCCGGTTTGGCTGATATCAAACTGCAACACTACTGAGCCTTGCCACTTTTTTTGTACAGCAATGGCGGGGTATTTGGGTTCAACACGCAACACTGGCTCTGCTAATTGACTCACTTCCACTTGCTTGGTTGGTTGTTGTTTAGCGATGGCGATGCCAGTGAGCATTACGCCACCAAAAATCAGGCTAGTGACAATAGCCAAGGGTTTGATCAAGGCACGTTGTTGAATGAATTGTAGTCTTGTTTTCATGGTGGATTTTTCTCCGTAGGGTGTGTAAATACTGAAGGGTTGTAATGATTGTTCGGCACATTGCACTAAGGCTTTGCTGTAAGAGATGCGTTCTGCAACGGTGCAGTGCTTTAACACTTTGTCATCGCAAGCCAGTTCTTGATTACGACGAAAAGCTTTATAGGCCAGCCACATTAATGGGTTAAACCAAAATAGGCTTAACAGGCACAAAGCGAATAAATTAAATAGATTATCGCCGCGGCGGTAGTGCACCACTTCGTGTTGCAGAATAAGGCGCTGTTGCTCTGGACTATAACTGTCGTTGAAATTGGCCGGCAGTATTAAGCGGGCGGGTAACAATCCACAAAGTACCGGGCTTGAAACTGCAGTACTGGATAACACTTGTAAGCTTTTGGGTGTGGTAATGGCAAGGTTAGCTTTATCACAATGTTTTACCGGCAGTTGCTGCATCCGCCAATTTGACCAAAGGGCGTAAAGCATAATCATAGCCGCACCACTAGCCCAAATAAGTTGCCAGCTGAGTGATAAAGCAATGTTTTGTGTTTGCTGCGTGAGTGTTACTACATATTGCTGAATAACGTTGTTACCCACTGCAATTATGTCGTGAGGAATATTGTTAATCAGCAGAGCGGCAGGGATCAGCAACCAAAATCGATAGAGGTTATTGGCTCCTATCTCTGACTGCCAATGGCGCTCTAAAATAAGTAATAATAACAAGGTTATTGAAAGTATGACTTGCTGTGCCAAGATCCAATTAGTCATTGTCTTTTTCCCACTGTTGGATCAATGATTTAAGTTCATCAATATCTTGTTGGGTCAGCGAATCCTCATTAGCGAACCCTGCCACTAAGGGGGCAACTCGGCCTTCAAATAAGCGGCTAATGAGGGATTTACTTTCATTGGCAACGTAGGATTCCCGCTCTAGTAGTGGGTAGTAAAGGTAGCTGCGTTGTTGTTTTTCAAAATCAATGGCCTGCTTTTTTACTAGCCTTGTTAACAGCGTTTTAACGGTCTTTTCGTGCCAGTCTTTGTGTTTATTTAGCCGCGCAATAATGTCACTGGCGGATGCAGGATGTTGTTCCCACAATGCTTCTAATACTTCAAATTCTGCTCTGCTAATGTCTGCCATGATTTTTATGATTACAGTTGTAGTCGATATATTTAGATTACATCTGTAATCGTAAAGATCAAGTTTTATTTTATTGGGTATAAATGGTGATTAGATAAAGTGGCATATTTTGTTTAAATTGTTGAGGTTGGCGAAGGGAGCCAACCTGAGATAGCACCAGGGTAAGAGAACATTTTACGTTTCCCTTACCCTAATGTTTTGTCGGTGATTATTTTTTAATAATGATTACTTATTGTTGCCCATTAAGCCTTGGTTATTCATCCATTCACTCAAACTAACAAACCAGTCGGTGGGGTTACGCATGCCAAAACCGTGACCACCGCTTGGAACAATCAACAATTGGCTGGCAACCCCGTTTTGATGTAGGGCTTGATAATAGACTAGCGAGTTTTCCACCGGCACGGCTTTGTCATCGCCAGCATGAATTAAAAATGCCGGTGGGGTGTTTTTAGTAATTTGCACTTCATTGGAAAAGTAATCAATTCTGCTTGCTGTGAGCAGTGGGCCAATTAAGTTATTACGTGAGCCTTCATGGGTAATACCATCAGCGAAGCTGATCACCGGATACACCAATATTTGAAAGTCTGGACGTAGGTTTTTTTCGGCCAACTCGGCAGTGGCTGGATCATTAAAATGTACTGCCGCAGAAGCCGCTAAATGGCCACCCGCCGAGAAACCCATAATACCGATTTTATTAGGATCTAGCCGCCACTTCTGGCTGTTTTCACGTACCAGACTAATGGCTTGTTGCGCATCTTGCAGTGGTCCTATGGATTTGTCTTGCATGCTTTGGTTAAGGGGCATTCTGTATTTCAACACAAACGCCGTTACGCCTAATGAATTAAAACGCTCTGCGATTTGGTAACCCTCTTTAACGATGGATACCCCAGCATAACCACCACCGGGTAGAATAATTACCGCCGTGCCATTAGCTATTTTCGGGTCAGCTAAATAAGCGGTAATAGTGGGGTGGGTGATATCCATAATGAAAGTATCGGGATGATTAACATCGCGAATATGTTCGAGATTTTCGGTTGGAATTGCACCGGGAATACCATGCTCATAGAGCGCTAAAACCTCTACGCTAGGTTGCGGTGTACTTGAAGTAGATTGAGACTGGTTTGCGCAGCCGTTTAAACAGATTAATAGCAGTAGTAGCAGTGGCAACTTAGCAGTCATTTTTGTATTCCTAATCGGCAATATAAAGTAAAAATATTTACATCAGGTTAACATGCTACCGTTAGCAAAATAAATATTCTCTAATAAAACCGTTAGCATACTTTGGATTACCACTACTCCACCTCCGATTTGACTAAATTTAAAAGAGTAAATAGAATGCATCTTCAAAAGGTGTATTTATAATGCTTTTTATGAAGCCGTCAAAGACATTACGTTTTGCCAATCTTATTATGTTATTAACCCTTATCTCATTTATTGTTTGTGCATCGATGGCATACGGTTTTGATGAGCATTTACCGCTAATGGTCACCGTGTTGTTGCACGTTGCCCAAATTGTACTGGCGGGTGCATTTAAGTTCAGTTATGTCTTGAGATTAGTCTCGCAAAAACAACTAGGGCAGGAGCTTCATTAGCCAATGTTAAATATTACTGAGTTAGGTAAAGAGCAACAAATAACACCGATATGGCGTTTAGCATTCAGGCCTTTTTTTTTATTTGGTGCATTGTTTTCGTCCGTTTCAATATTATTTTGGGGGCTATTTTTAGCCGGGAAGGTGTCATTTACTCCTTATGCGGATGCGCTTTTTTGGCACAGCCATGAAATGTTGTTCGGCTTTGTCAGTATTTTCATTATTGGTTTTTTATTAACTGCCGGACAAACTTGGACGGGCCGTCGTTCTATTCATGGTATGCCGTTAGTTGGGCTATTTATGTTGTGGTTAGCGGGGCGTGTATTGATGTTTTTGGGTGGGCCATTACCCGCTGTTGTCGTGGCCATTATTGATTTGAGTTTTATCCCCTTTGCTGCATTTTATTTTTATCGCATGGTGAAATCTGCCGGCAATAAACGTAATTTATTTTTTGTGCCGATTTTATTACTGATATTTACAGCTAACCTGTTGTTCCACCTTTCTCATTTATTACAAAATCCCTTTTTCAAAGTATGGGGCACTAACGCCGTATTAATGTTGATTGGCTTAGTAATGACCATCGTTGCTGGACGTGTTATGCCGATGTTCACCGCTAATGGATCGGGTACGCCCAAAGTTGAGCCCATTGTATGGATAGAGAAATCGGCCATTGGCTCCGTAATCGTGCTGGCGGTTTGTTATGTCAGCGGCTTGGCATATTGGCTGCCGGATCCGTTAATGGCGGTGCTGTTTAGCCTTGCTGCTATTACTCATTTATTGCGGGTTATTCGTTGGAAGCCATGGGTAACGTTGCGCTTTCCACTATTGTGGTCGTTACATCTGGCATATTGGTTTATCCCTTTAGCCTTTAGTTTATTTGCACTGCATAAGTTTGGCTGGCTTGCCCAGCAGTCAATTGCCGTGCATGCACTGACCGCAGGGGCGATGGGCAGTATGATCTTATCTATGATTTGCCGAGTGTCGTTAGGACATACAGGTCGACCACTAAGCCCACCTTATTTTGTCACCTTGGCATTGTTTTTTGTGGTACTTGCCGGTGGTTTACGTTCACTAGGAATGCTGTCGGGTTCTCAAGTGCCGTTGTTATTAAGTCTTGCTAGTGGCCTGTGGTGTTTAGCTTATCTGCTTTTTGTGCTTGGCTATGCGCGGATATTGTTATCACCACGGATTGATGGGCGGCCGGGTTGAGCGAATGTTGGTGTTGTTGAATTACGCTCTTATCGCTTTTAAACTAGCTGATTAAAGGTGTAGGGAACAACAATGCAATTAACAAAATATACTGACTACGCGTTACGTGTATTAACCTATCTGGCGGTAATGCCACAGGGTGAACAAGCCAATATCGAACAGATAAGCCAAAAATACGATCTCTCAATCCACCATCTTAAAAAAATTGTGCAACAGTTAGGCGTGTTTGGTTTGGTCGAAACACGTCGTGGTAAAGGCGGTGGTATAAGCCTGTTGAAATTGCCGCAACAAATTAATATTGGTGAAGTCGTCGGGCTAATGGAAAATACATTAGAGGTCATTGACTGCCACACCTCACCTTGCAAAATCTTGCCCGCCTGTCATTTGAAAAATATATTAGCCGAAGCCACTCAAGCTTTTATGGTAACGCTTAATCAGTACACTTTGGCCGACTTAATCGCCGATAATAAAGCGCAATTAATTGACATATTATTGATAGATACAAACCGCCCTGCGCCCCAACAATGACTAATAAACTCAGCCTAACATTTTGCTTTTTTGTATTGGTGTATTTGCTTAGTTTGCCATTCGATAATAGTTTTTCGTGGTTACTCAAAATTATACCCATTGGGTTACTGGGTGTTGCTGTTGTTAGCGTTGCCAAAGGGCGGCAAAAGACGATCCTTAGTTGCGCTATAGCCCTTAGTGCTTGTGGTGATGTGCTGTTAGATTTGAATTATTTTATCTATGGTGTGGCAGCATTTTTATTGGCGCAGTTGTGCTATGCCTTAATGTTCTTTCGCTATCGCGAAGAATTTCAAAAGCGTTGGCTCTGTAGTCTGATACTGGCAATTTACTTCTGCATTATGGCAACATGCTTAATGCCGCATTTAGGCGACTTAAAAATAGCAGTTTTCGCCTACCTACTCGTGATTGCGTTAATGGGGTTCTTGGCTATTCAGTCATCCTTGCCCCTAGGTTGGGCGGTATTAGGCGCTTTAGTGTTTATCCTTTCAGATTCATTGATTGCCGTAGATAAATTCCTGCTGGATATTTCTTGGAATAGCTATTGGGTGATGATCAGCTATTACGGGGCACAATGGATGTTGATCACCGGTTTTTTAAAGGCAGAGCGTGCGCAGGAATTGTTTGGGAATAGGGATTAGAAATGGGAGATCTGCTTAATTTGACTCTCCCTCTTTTATTTTGCGCTAACACTAATGTGTTTTAAGCCCACATCACTAATAGGGCGGCAGCGGCGATTAATAGCAGGCCGATAATTTCGTGCTTCTTCACTGGATTCTTCAGCCAGAAGTAGGCAATTAATATGGTAAAAAGTACTTCTATTTGCCCAAGGGTTTTGACGTAAGCCACATGGTGCAAAGCCATAGCGCTAAACCAGCAAATAGATCCTAAACAGCTGGTTAAACTGGTGGCCAAGGTCAATTTAGCGTTCTGCTTAAGTTGCACAAAGGTATGGTTGTTGTTAACGGCGATATAGGCCACCAACAAGCTGGTTTGAATGCACAGAACCCACAATAATACCCAAGCGGCACTATGGGGAAAGGGGACATTTAATAGATGACTGGCTTCACGCACATATAGCGAAGTGAGTGCGAAACAGGTGCCACAGGCTAGGCCGATTAAAATGGTTTTGAAACTCAGCTCACCCTTACGGCCACCGCCACTTAATATGAATACCGCGGCTGCGCCGACGAAAATACCCAACCAACCGAATAAACTAAGCTGACTACCAAAAAATAAAGTACCGACTACCCCTGCAACTAACGCCTCACTTTTGGCTAAACCTGCGCCCACTGCAAAGTTCTTTTGTTTGAATAACACCACCATCAAAGCGGTTGCTGCTATTTGTAGCACCGACGCCAGAACTACAATAACAACAAACTTGAAGGTGAACTCAGGAATGGCTTGGGAAGAAAACCCGTAGAGCAATCCCAAGTAAATTAACGCAATAGGTGGGGCGAATAAAAAGCGCGCTAAGGTAACGCCGGATGTGCTGACATTGCTACTGAGTTTGCTTTGCAAGGCATTACGAAAAGTCTGCATCACTACAGCAATCAGGGTAAAAACAATCCAGCTCATTAATAATCCTTCGGGGCATTTGGGTTTGGGATATTTAGCTGGCGGATTGTATAGGATTTCACCGACTGGATGGAGGGGAATTATTAGTTAGTTTATTATTCTCGTTATAAGTTTAGTGAATGCGGTGCTTATCTAAAACTGAGAGTAATTAAGTATTGCTGGTTAGCTGTAGCTTCGAGTACACACGATAACCAGTTGCCAATACCAAGCAAATGCATCCAGGAACTAATAGCGCTTTAAATTTGAAGAGAGAAAATAGGTAGGTACCCAATGTGCCTCCGAGAATAAATCCTAGAATGATCAGTAGGAAAAGCACAGCCTTTCTTTTGTCGAAAGCTTCCCCTCGCAACACGGAGCCCAACATGATGCCTAAATCAGTGAATATACCGGTAAGGTGAGTTGTGCGTATTATTGCTCCGCTGTAGGTTGTTGCTAACGCATTTTGAATACCACATGACATTGATGCTGCGAATTGACCATAAAAAGACCCATTGGATAATAAATAAAACGCAGTAAATATGAGTAAAGACTCCAGCAGCAATGCAGTATCGTAGTGACGGCCTAACTTTAATGTTCCGCCATGTACTAAGAAACCCGATAAGCAAGCGCCAATAAAAAAGGCGAACAATATGCCAGCTAAATGCAGGGCCACCCCAAAAGAGCTTTCAACAATACTGGTGCCAAGCAGTGTTGCTGTTCCTGATACATGTGAGACAGACTGATGTTCAAAACCTAATAGGCCAATGGCATTTATGCAGCCAGCAACTAACGCTAAAACAAAAGCGCCATATTCAATCCATCTGGGTAATTTAGAGATCAATACTTATACCTACTCGCGCATAAACTGCATGTGATACTCATAAGTATCTTCGTTGACAATTTTAAACCCTAATCCTTGTTCCAACATTCTGGAAGTCTTGGAATTAGCATTATTTCAACAAGATGCTCATCTTTCTAAGTGCTAACAGATAATCCCTATCGGATGCTGTTGCTTGGACAAATTCAAATTTCAACGCTGGTCTCGACTGTATTGATGCTTAATATATCATACGTCGAAAACATAATTATTGTGCCTTAGTTAGGTGAGTTTTCCATCGTTAAATAAATTTCCGCTATTAGACCTTTGGCTAATAGACATTCCTATACTGGTTACTTACTATTCAGCGTCATTTTTCGAATTCCTCTCTATCCTTAACTAATAACTTGATACCAAGGTATTGTGTTTTATTTAGATTGATGAACCGGTTCATAGTATTAAGGTGGATGGGAACAATAACTCGCTTAGCTTTTGAAAAAATCAGAGATTTTATTTTCTAAGGAAATAACAACATGAATAGAAAAACAATAACAACATCGTTGTGGGTAATGGCGTTTAGTTTTTTTTGCTCATCTGGAGCCGTGGCGCAAGATGCAAATTTTCATATTTACTTGGCTTTTGGTCAGTCGAATATGGAAGGAGTTGGCGCTATTGAAGAAGTGGATCGGGTAACGGATCCGAGAGTCAAAGTCTTACAGGATTTTACATGCCCTAACCTTGGCCGCGAATATGGTCAGTGGTATACCGCCGAGCCGCCATTATTTGGTTGCTGGGGTAATTTAAGTGTGGCCGATTATTTTGCTAAAACCATGGCTAATAGTATGCCAGAAGAAGTGACTATTGGTATTGTGCCCACCGCGATCGGTGGGAGTGATATTGCTCTTTTCCAAAAATCGGCTCCTATTGGTAAGGGCACCGCTGGGCCAGAAAAAGTGCCTGCGCAATTTGCCGGTGGTTATGCATGGTTGTTGGACTTAGCTCAAAAAGCGCAACAACAGGGCGTGATCAAAGGCATTATTTTTCATCAGGGCGAAACCAATACAGCGGATCCTGAGTGGAAGTATAAGGTGCAAGAAATTGTTACCGATTTACGTACGGATTTAGAATTAGGCGAAGTGCCGTTTTTATCCGGTGAGTTGTTGTATCAAGAATTAGGCGGATGTTGCGGCGTGCATAATTCAGAAATTGCACAATTGCCGAATATTATTAGCAATGCCCATGTGGTTTCCGCTGATGGTTTAGCAGGCGCAGACGTCGCGCATTTTACTTCTGCGTCTTATCGCGAGTTTGGTCGCCGTTATGCGAAAATTATGTTGCCATTAGTGGGTGGTGAAATACCTGTGGATAATGGCTGTGGTGAAAAAGAAGGCCAACCTATTTGCTGCAATGCTAATGCCGATCCTGATGGAGATGGCGAAGGTACGGAAGATGGAGCACCCTGCCAAGTCGCTGGTGATGAGCCAGAAGCTGAAACAGAAACACCGGACACCACGGAAACGCCGCCTGTTACTACTCCACCGGTAACAACCCCCACTGATACTAGTTCTAACAGTTCAGGTGGTGGTAGCTTGCATTGGTTGTTAATCAGCTTATTGCTTGGTAGTGGGCTAGCTAGATTATTTAAATCTAAATTCGAATAAACAATTTTTCAAACTATGCCCGCGGCATTACAGCATTTTAGGTGAGATATACTGCTGTAATGTCGCGCAATGGGTTGCTAGTTTTGACCAAGTTTGCACATCACAATGCATCTGCACATAACCACAAGTTAATATGTTATCAATGCTGGCATTGCTTAGCTGATTGCAAAAATCAGTAAAGCCGGGGTTGTGACCGATTATCAGTATCTCAGTAATAGACTCCGGCAATTGCCGACACCAGTGTAATAAATCCCGACTGCTGAAGGTATAAAGTGCTTCATCTACCTTCCAATGTAAATTCTGCTGTGGCCAATGCTCGTTAATAAGCTCAATGGTGGATTGTGCGCGTACTGCGCTGCTGCAATAAATATGTTCGAAGCTTAGCCCTAACGAGGCTAAATGCGCCGCCATGATGCTACAGGAGCGGATCCCCCGTTGATTCAACGGCCGTTGTTTGTCGCGTATGTTAGCGTTTTGCCAACTGGATTTTCCATGGCGAAGAAGATGAATGGTTTTCAATTTAGTCATGCCAATGAGCTATGCAGGTTAATTAACCATAGCTGCAATTATTCTAGTGTCAGAATGTTAGATTCGGGTATTTCACACTTGGTGTGCAAATCGCCTTGTTGCGGATGAAATGACGATGTTTTGATATTGCTATTTTCTCTGGTTAAATAAATTGATTTAGCGCCGCTGGCAAATTCCTTATAGAAAATATCCGACTCGCGGCATTCACCGCCAGTGATGTAATAAAGCCCATGATTATCCAGATACAATAGTTTGCTGTTCTTGTCGAAATCATCAGAGATTAACGTCAATGTTTCATCCTCTTCATGTAATACCCACAGGCCATTTTGGCCGGTGTATTGAAAATAGATATTGTTTTGATGGCTAAGTGCACTGCCGATTGAACCAAAAGTGAGCTGTTTGCGCTGATCGTTATTGAGGTTAATGCGCCACAAGTTTTGAATAGTGTCGGTCTCTATCAATGCCGTTAGGGTTTGCTGCTCTGCACCTGATTCAGCGTTGAACGCCACATTTAATGCAACCGGGAAAATATTGTCAGCTTGGCTCAATAATATTTTTTCAATGTCTTGGCTTAGGTTATACAGCACCAGTTGTGAGCCTGATTTATATAGCACTTGCTGGTCGTTATTAACCCACAGGATTTTCGTGATTTCAGCCTCTAACGGATTACGGGTTAATTGCCGCTCTGCACCATTTTCCACTAACCACAGTTGTATTTGATTACTGCGTACGGAGGCATACACATATTTATCACCCTTGGCTGCGTAGCTAGCGGCATAGTTGAGTTGTTGATTATCGATTAGCTTCTGCATGTTGCCACTTAACGTATTGGACCAGATTTCTGATCGTAAATGACTTTCGGTGTAATAGATCTTTTGACCATCGGCACTAAAGCGCGGACTAAAAGCAGCGGTGTTCTTCCCTTGTTGCAAAGGAATGTCGGTTTGCTGACCATCCAAATATAAAATAAACATTTTTTGCTGTGCTGGAGCATGCACTAATACGCCGCTGCCATCGGGCACCCAACTAACATCAGCTTGGCTATAAGGTATTGGATAAGTGGCAAAACGTTGTTGGTTTTCATCGACAAAATCAATCTTTAACTGTTGTTTGTAACGGCTGGTAATAGCTGTTTTACCATTAACAATGCTAGAGCTAACGGGTAATGGTGCAAAATCTAACGGTTCAACGGGCACTAGCTGTTGCTCGAAAGGGGAGTAATGGAAGCGGCTAAAGTGCGAGTTATTACCCTGCATTGCCACAAACTCTATGCGCATATTATCTACCCAACCAATACTATTGAGTTGCCCTTGCCACTGACTCAACAAGTGTTTTTCTATTAATCGCTTATTTTTTAAGTCTAGTGAGAAGACGTGAAAGGTATATAAATAGTTAGGCTTTTCATAAAAGTCAGGGGTTAATGCATTTGTTTCAATACGCTGTTGCTCAATGGCCGCAAGATGTTGTCCATCCGGAGACCATGCGTATTTAAACCAAATACCGTTGCTATGGGCAATACTCCAATTTGAGCCTTTTTGATCTCCCACTATTAATTGGCTTTGCTGTGTTCCACTTGGGTTTGTCGAGTTGTTGTTTTTAACATAGGCGACATGCTGGTTATCCGGATGGGGGACGGCATTTTGTTCGTGGCCGATATCTGCGGTGTAGCTGTTAACGCTACTAAACAGCATTTTATGCTGTTTTTTAATTGACAAATGTTGCGGTGAATTTAGCTGTGTAACTAGGGCATAAATCATTACAGCAACAATAGCGCTAGTACTCACCAACCAGCGCATTTTAATCTTGGATAGTGGCCCGATACGTTGCGTGATTTGCATACCACGAGTTGGATTGTTATCAGTGAGAAAAACTGGGCGTATTGTGAGTTGATAGCCCTTCTTAGAAAAATTTTCGATGACGTCTTTATCGGTAAAAATGTCTGCAAAAGTAGTGCGTAAGCTATTAATACTTTTTTGCACGGAGCCGTGATTAACCACTCTACCGGCCCATAAATTTTCAATAAGCTCATCATTACTGATAACGCGATCATAGTGTTGGGCTAAGTACAGTAAAACAGACATGACTTTAGGCTGGAGCTTGATCGTCTCGCCATCCACTTCCATTTGGTTGTGGGATGGTGAAATCAATACATTCTCTAATGTGAAACTATCTTCGCTATGAGTGTTCATTTTTATTTGAAACCTTAAGCACGAATGATCCGCCTTTTGCTTTTAAACCAATACTATACCAATTAACTCTGAACTTAATTTTGCAATAAAGCCATCAATGATTGCAAACAAATACCGTTTTAAAAATAATTGTAACTTATTGAATTAAAATGAATTTTATAATGGTATGTAAATGGTAAGTTAGAGGTTTGCAGACGGTCAAATAATAATCCAATGGCTAATATATATTTACTCCATGCCAACAACATTGAATTGGCAGATTAAGATATTCAATAGTGTTTTTAATTATTAAGGAACCATCATGAAAAAATTAGTGTTAGCACCAGTGTTTATTATTGCTTGCTTGTCTCACTCTGTTTTGGCGGCGACTGAAGCCAAAGAGATTTATTTAAATAAGGATCTTGGCTTCAATATCGAAGGCTATAAGTATGATCAAAAAGCATTACCTTGCGATGTTGATACATTTTTAGTGGAAGATATTGTTGCGCGCGGCGAGCAAGAAAATTTGAAAATTACCACGGTGGGGACTGGTGATTCGATTCCTAATAGCGGCGCCCCTATTTTAGCAATTGAAATAACCGCATTAGCATTAGGTAAGGACAAATTTAATTTTGGAGTTAGATCCGACAAGAAGCTACCGGCCATTAAGGTGACTGCTGGCTTAATTACCGGTGATAAAGAAAGTGACACCATACTTGCCAAACATAGTTGCGCGATTATGACCTTGCAGGATATTTCTCCAGCCACTTCCAATATACTGGATCTTGGTACTTACGGGGTGTCGGTGTGTGATGCTACGCGTAAATGTTTAAAAGACTTAAGCAAAGATATCGTGCAGTGGGTTGGTCCACTAGTTCAATAAGCATTCAGATATTAAAAAAGGCCATTTGTTAAGCAAATGGCCTTTTTTGTTTTCTAAGCTTTAGCAACTTTAGAAGCGTTAATATTGACTCCTGCTAAACAAACTGGTCGAGTATCAGTACCGAAATAATCCCCACCACACCGACAATAGTTTCCATTAATGACCAAGACCTAAAGGTGTCTTTTAGGCTGAGATTAAAGTAGCCCTTATACATCCAAAAGCCCGAATCATTAACGTGAGAACACATTAAGCTACCAGCTCCGATGGCGAGCACCATTAAGTTAGGGTTTACATCGGTGGTTAATACCAGTGGTGCAACAATACCGGCAGCGGTTAAACCGGCCACGGTAGCCGAGCCTAAACAGATGCGAATAATAGTGGCGATCAACCAGCCTAAAATTAGTGGATTCATATCCAAACTTTGCAAGGCATCGCCAATATCGGCGCTAACACCGCTGACCACAAACACCTGCTTTAACGCGCCCGCACCAGCAATGATCAGTAAGATCACCGCGATATCTTTAATGGCATCGCTGTAGCTGTCCATAATTTTGCTGATGTTCATACCACGGCCTAAACCTAAGGTGTAGGTGGCAATAGCTAAGGCTAAAATCATTACTACCATCGGGTTACCGATAAACTGAATAAAGGGCGAATTACCTTGTCCTTCATCAGCGATATAAGGTAATGCGGTAGTAGCGGCAATCAACACAACGGGTAATAAACTGGTAGCAAAGCTGTTAAAAGCGCTGGGTAAATCGGCGGTGTCCATATCTTTGGGCTTGAAGGTTTCAAGTGGTTCGCTTTTGATGTTTTTTAGGGTATTGGCAAAAATCGGTCCCGCTAACGCCATAGTAGGGATGGCCACAATCAATCCGTAAATCAAGGTCAGGCCTAAGTCAGCACCAAACTGTGGTACTAACGCCGTGGGTGACGGATGGGGCGGTAGAAAACCGTGGGTTACCGACAACGCGGCCAATAAAGGAATACCCAAATATACCGCTGGCAATTTGGTTTGATACACCACCGAAAACACTAGCGGTACTAACAATACGAAACCGACGTTATAGAACAATGGAATACCAACAATAAAGCCGGTAAGCATTAGCGCCCAGGTAATGTACTTATCACCGAATAAATTCATCAGACTGGTACTGATGCGTTGAGCAGCTCCACTTTCGGAAATAAGTTTACCAAACATGGCGCCTAAGCAGATGATCACCGCTAGTGAACCCAGTAAACCGCCAATCCCCTGTTCTAAGGTTTTGGGGATGGTTTCTAACGGCACGTCCAACATAATGGCAGCGATGATAGATGTGATTAGAAAAGCTAAGAAAGGATTGAGTTTTGCCCAAGTGACAAGCAAAACCAGAATGAGAATGGCAATACCAACAGAAACAATGGCCACGGAGTACCTCCAAGTACTTTTATTATTAGTGAGTAGTAGCCTAATTCTAAAATACAGAACTTTGGCTTTTACAGTTATTTATGATGAAAACGATTGTATTAATGTGAGTCAGTACGATACATAAGCATTTCGGCCTTGTATATTGCTTAATCGGCGTGTTGAAGTGGTCTGATGGGTGACTAACTGACTGATTTAGTGTCGGTAATCGTCTGTGGGTAGCGTAGAACAAAGCGTGCGCCGCCCAAGGGCGAGGTTTCTACCCAACATTGCCCTTGATGCCAATGTTGAATTCGCCGCACTATAGTTAAGCCTAATCCGGCACCACCACGTTGGCGATCGCGACTACTATCTGGACGATAAAATGGGTCAAAAATGCGTTGCTGGTCTTTGCTATCCACTCCTGGGCCGTCATCGTCTACGCTGATGATGATGTCGGTATCCGTTTGCGATAAGTTAATTTGCACCTGAGATTGCGCATAACGCAGCGCATTTTGGATCAGGTTTTGTAATGCTCGCTGAATAAAATAGCCGTCGGCTAACAAGATAAGTTTGTCACCTTCTAAGGTCAGATTGATATGTTGATGATGAGGAAATTTGGCCATTACTTGTTGGCATAACTGTTTTAGTGGTATCTCCGACATATCCATATCTGGCATGGTGGATTCCATGCTGGCGTAGTCGAGCATTTCTTGAATTAGTCTTTCTAGCTCATCCACATCATTATTCATGGCATCCCAAGGGCCGCTACCTTCTTTGGGTTTAAGCGCTAAAGCAAATTTTAGACGAGCTAGTGGAGTACGAAATTCATGGGCCACTGCGCCGGTAAGTTCCCGTTGTGATTGCAACAATTGTTTAATTTGCTCGCCGAGTTGGTTGAAAGCATCGGCAATGGTTTTCAATGGCGAGTGTTGGGATAAGGTGACTGGCACTAATGAGCCATCGGCTTGTAGTGATTGCGCAGATCTTTTTAATTGATTGAGATCCCGCCATAAGGGCCAAATCCATAACGCCAAGGGAATGCTTAACAACACAAAAAACACGCTGCTATATAAAAAATAGGGGATGGTGGGTTCGTTGTTTACCGGCACGCTGACTTCCAGTATGCGCTTATCTAGGAGTAAATAAATTTGTTGCTGGCCAGAGCCCGCGTGCAATATTACCGGCTGCCCCTGTGCCAGTTGTGCCGCTTGCTCCGCCGGAAATGCAATGGCATTTTCACTCAACCATTGGGTTGGTAGTTGGGTTTGTACGGAAAAATCGGCTAAATCGAAATGGGGATTATGGTGTAAGTAACGCAACATATCACTCAGAGCGATAGCACTGGGTGGTGTAGGCGGTGAGCCTTCAAAAAATACATTGTCTAGTGACGCCGCGAGTAAAATCAAGGATGTGGCGATCACTAAATATAAACTAATAAACAATCGAGCCATATGGCGTGTTGCTACCTAGTTCCAAGCATCTGGCGCAAAAAAGAAACCTTTGCCCCAAATAGTTTTTATACGATAGGGATTCTGTTGATTATCCCGTAATTTTTTACGTAAGCGAGAGATACGTACATCGGCAGAGCGATCCAGACCATCATATGGTCGGCCAATCAATTCATCATAGATCTTGTTGCGATCGACCAACGTTGACGGATTTTCAGCGAGCATCCATAACAAATCGAATTCGTGGCTGGTAAGCTGAATGGACTCTCCTGCTAAGGTCACTTGGCGCGAGGCGCTGTTAATGGTTAAGCTGCCAAACTGTAATTGATTACCATTTTGCTGATTTTTTTGCTGTTGTACGCGGCGCAGCAAGGCGTGAATACGCGCTAACAGCACCCGAGGCTCTACTGGTTTAATAATGTAATCATCGGCGCCTAACTCTAAACCAATGACCTGATCAAAATTGTTATCGCGGGCGGTCATAAACAGCAGTGGTCCATCATAATGAGGGCGTACACTTTGACATAAAGCAAAGCCATCGGCGCCGGGCAGCATGACATCAAGAATGAGTAAGTCTGGGCGTTGAGTATGGATTTGGGTTAACAACTGGCTGCCATCACGTAGCACTCGTACACTAAATTCCTGCTCTTGCAAAAAATCGGCAATTAACTGACTTAAACGTTCGTCATCTTCCACCAATATGATATTTGCCATTAGAAAATACTCCAGGGGCTGCGTAATCGACGCCTGTTGGATTGCAGTGCTTTTATCTTTAATTGCAGACTCAGCACGATATTGTGATGGGGATCTTCTAAGCCTAACAGCAGCGCTTGGCGGTAGCTCAATACAGTTTGCAGAGAGGTTTCTGCCGCTAGCCAGCAATCCAATGCTTGGCCATCAAGGTTTAGGCAATAAGTTTCATTAGGCAAATTCTCGGTAGTGATTTCCACCGACATTTCGCATAGCTCGCCCATTTTTTGTACCACACAGGTATCCGGTAATACTTGCCAACTTGGTTCTTGGGCTCTTGATAATGGACTTAGTAGTATTATTGATATGATTAAAATCCGTTTCATAGCCATTCCTAAAAACGATATGCCACGCCAATAAAGGCGCTGGCAATGTTATTTTTATCCACAATTGGGCTACTGGCCATGGAGGATGGCAGATGCGTAAAGCTACTATTAATCAACCAACTCCAGCTGTCATTAATGGGGTGCATGGCAGTGAGTGTGATTGAGGGGATCCAAGCCGATGATACTTGGTACCAAAATGTCTTATCTACCTTATCGATGCCGCTTAAGCCGTAGTAATAATTTAGTAATTGCCGACTTTTCCATTGTAGCTGTGGCTTAATTGATATGAACCACTGCTCGCCTTGCCAATGATGTTGATAGCTAACACTTAATTGGCTGCCATCATGCACCGCCGATATATCTTGTTTCATACTGGCCTGCCATTGATGTTGACCTTGCCAATAATGCCAGCGTATTCCCGCATCCATTGCCCATTTGCGCTTACTAATATTTTTAATGGAAATATTGGTGCGCTCACCATCAATATATTCAGGCCCCATATCCGGTGCCAGACTATTGGAGAGCTGTGATTGTGAAAACAGAATATTGGCCGGGTGCCAAAAAGAAAAATAGGCTCGCTCATCATTGATACTGACAAAACTTTCAATAGCCATATTGTCACTGTTGAAAAACTGATAACCCAGTTCGCCATTATCAAAATAGGCGGCTTCCCCGTACCAAGCAATATCTGGCAGTATTAATAATGGAATGGCGTCGCCATCATGTAGAGGATTTTGTTTTACACCAATGCCAAGGGCAATGCCCAATTGCCATTCATTAGTGCTAACACATTGCGCTTCATCGATATTACATTCGGCATGTACACTCATGCTCTGCAATACGAGGCTGATAATCAATAAGGGCAATATTTTGTGGATGCTTTTTGCCATAAAATTCAGTTAACAAAACATAAGCTAAACAACGGATAGTTATAGAGTATCAAATAAATTCCCAACTCGATGCTCAAGGTTACAAATGTTCACAAATAGGATCATTTTAGATCAGCGGTTTAATAGCAAAAAGCGCTAGGATTATTCAAGCAGTTTGCTATTACGCCAATAAATCACAGTCTGTGAGCTATGGCGAGACATGATGAATTTTAGATAAAAGATTATTCACTGTAAGTAGGACGGAATCGAAATGAAACAACACATTGTTTACATCGCAATGGCTAGTGCTTTACTTAGTGCTTGTGGGGGCGATAACTCATCGTCTAATCCACCTGTGGTGATTCAACCTGTAATTACCGCAGCGCCGGTTATCAATGCAGCAAAGGCATTTTCAGGTAGTTTAACTAAAGGTAGCGATGATAATTTTGCCCGTTATTTAAAAAATGGCGTTTACGCTAGCACCGTGCACCAAGACCCGACCATGATGCCAACTTGGGAATTCTCGGCAGATGCGTCCAGCGCTCAACGTAGCTATTCCACTACCAACACCCAAGAAGTTGGCGTGGATGAAGCTGATCGTATCGAATACAACGGCGATACCTTATTCATTGCTGCCTATCCTGATTGGCAGCGCGGTGAAGAAGCGCCTTATATTCGTGTTATGTCACGACAGCAAGATTTCAGTTTAACCGAGAGTGCGCGTTTACCCCTTAGTTCCAGTGGCAATATTAACGGCTTGTATTTACAGCAAGATAGATTGGCGGCTGTCAGCAGTAGTTACCCCATGATGACCATTGATGTGATGTTCTTTGCGCCGGGTCAGTCCTTTGATAGCAAAATAGGCGTGGCTATTTACGACGTTGCTAATGTTGCTGAGCCAGCCACTGTAGATGAATTGCAAGTGGATGGCTGGCTGCTATCTAGCCGCCGTATTGATAACTATCTGTACTTGGTTAGCAGCTACACCGCTAGCATGCCTGAATTAGCTTATGCCGGTGAAGATAAAGATCAACAATTGACTAACTACTTGAGTGTGAATAAGGCCTCTACAGCTGATCTCATGCCCAAATTGTATCGTAACGGTATTGCTGAAAATTTAAATCAGCCAGAGGATTGTTATTACCCCGCAGAAGCGACAGAGGCAGATGGCTATGCGGCCTTGCTCACTGTTGTCAAAATTGATTTGGATAACCCGAGCGATGTGCAGTCGTTATGCATGAGCGTGAATGCCGATACCATGTATATGTCGGAGCAGGCAATGTACTTAACCAGTAGCGTGGATAACAGTACGGTGCTGCACAAAGTGTCATTCGACCCGCAACTGGATTATCAGGCAAGTGGACAGGTGAAAGGTATTATCAACTGGCGTGGCTATGGTCATTTGCGCTTGAGTGAGCATAACGATGTGTTACGTGTTGTGACCTCTGATTATCAACAGCGTGATCCTGACCATCGTTTATTTATGCTATCCCAGCAAAATAATGAGTTGGTCACGGTTGCTAGTTTGCCTAATGAGGCTCAACCACAAGCATTAGGCAAAGAAGGTGAAGATATTTATGCGGTGCGATTCTTTGACGATAAAGGTTATATCGTTACCTTCGAACGCATTGATCCGTTGTATGTGTTGGATTTAGCTGACCCACAACACCCCTTTGTGGCAGGCAGTTTGGAAGTACCTGGATTTTCTAATTACTTACATCCATTAGCTAATGGTTATTTGTTAGGAGTGGGGCAACAAGTTAATCCTCAGGCCGTGCCCGAAAATGGCGAGCAGCCTTTAAGTACACCAGTGGAAGAAGGCATGAAAGTCAGTCTTTTTGATGTGAGTGACTCAGCAGCGCCGATTGAAGTTAACACCATCGTTAAGGCTAACAGTTATACACCGGTAGAATGGGATTATCGTGCTCTGTCTGTACTGCAGCAACAAAGCCAGTACCAATTTGCATTACCCATAGAGCAATGGCAGACCTCTTCAGACCCAAATATTAAACTATGGCAACCTCGGAATGCATTGTTGATGCTTGATGTGGATACCGACGCAGGATCTATGCATGAGTTAACCCAACTAGAAGCTAAAGTGGATAAAGATACTTATATCTATGGAGGCGATGATCGCAGCGTAATTCATGGCGAACATGTGTATTACATTCACGGTAATCAAGTGTGGCATGGCTTATGGCAAGCGGAAAGCGAGCTTGATGGACCTTACTAGTTATTAACCATTACTGTTTCAGTGGGTTCCGTAGTTACCAGATGTTTCCAGCTCAAATATTGTGTCATCTGGTGGGGCCCACTTTTTTAATTAACATCAGTTTAGATTAATGAGTGGATTGGACGTTTGTTTACGCCAGTAAATAATCGCTAGCGCGGTGAGCGCCAATAAGGGTAGTGGCAGCAGCAATAGACTTTGCCAACCTGTGGTGAAAATAATCCAGCCAGCAGACAGCGATACAACGGCCTGAATTGAAAAAGTGATTAGGTCATTAAACCCTTGAACTTTAAATTTTTCACTGCTGTTGTAGCTGCGCGGTAATAAGCTAGTTCCGGATACAAACATGAAGTTCCAACCCATACCTAGTAACACCAATGCCCACCAGAAATGCATAAATTTTTGATCATAAAGACCAATGGCGATGCATAATGACATGGCGACAATACCGGTTAACATCAGTTTGTAGATACCGATTTTATGGATAAGAAATGGCGTCAATAACGACGGTAAATACATGGCGATCACATGGCTTTGGATCACCCATTTAGTTTGTTGCATGTCAAAGTGGTGATGCACATGCATACTAATGGGGGTGGCAGTCATAATAAAACTCATTACCGCAAAACCACTGGCGGCCACCATTAAAGCGACAATAAATACTGGTTGTTTGGCGATTACTGATAGAGGCCTTGGGTTACCCTGTTGCTCATCCGTGGATTGGCTTACGGGTTTGAAAAATAACAGTACTATGCAGGCTACTGCCATTAATGCACTGACTAGAATAAATGAACCCGCGTAATCGGTGGTGAGCAGTCCTTGCCCCCAAACACCCAATTCAGGGCCTAAAAACGCGGCGACTAATCCGGCAAGTAATAACACCGATACAGCCAATCCGGCATCTTTATTAGCACAGGATTCCATGGCGGCAAATCGAAACTGTTGTAAGGCGGCTAATGACACGCCGAATAGCGCAATCGCTATGCAGAATAACCAAAACTGTTGCTGGACGACCGTGAAGGCAGTAAATAACGCGTTTAAAGCCCCCCAACATGTCGCGAGCAGAAAGCCTTTTTTACGGCCAATATAAGAAAACAACTTTGCCATTGGCCAAGTGAACAGCGCGACGCCGATGACCATAAAGGCGATAGGTAAGGTTGCTAATGATTCTGTGGGGGCAAGTTGAATGCCGATAATGCCGCCAGTTAATACTACTAACGGGCCGGTAGAGCCAATGAGTGCTTGGGCTAAGGTCAGAATAAAAACATTGGGGTGCAGCCGCGAAAGCATATCAGTCCTTAGATTATCCGCGATCTTTAAGCTGAACGGCTTAAGAACTCAGTAGATTAGGGCATTAACAGTAACGAGGCGGTGCCTAGAAAGGCAAAGATACCTACCACGTCGGTGATGGTTGTCAGAATAACACTACCGGCTAAGGCCGGGTCAATTTTTAAGCGTTGCATAATAATGGGCAAAGTAGCACCTGCTAAACCGGCGGCCACCATATTGATCATCATCGCAAAGGCGATCACGCCGCCTAACATCAAATCTTGCTTCCAGATTGCCACGACCGAAGCAATCAATACTGCCCATAGCACACCATTAAGGGCACCGATGGCTAGCTCTTTATAGATTAATGGCTTTGAGTTGCTATTGCTGACATGGCCCAAGGCCATACCACGAATTACCAGTGTTAAGGTTTGATTACCGGCAACCCCACCCATGCTGGGCACAATAGTATTTAGAATCGCTAATACTGCCAGTTGACTTAGCGTTGCTTCAAACATATCACTAACAGCGGCGGCCATTAGCGCGGTAAATAAGTTGAGCCCTAGCCATATGGAACGTTTGCGGGTACTTTTCATGACCGGCGCAAAGGTATCTTCTTCGTCATTTAAACCGGCCATACTCATCATGGAGTGCTCGGCATCTTCACGAATAATATCTACCACATCATCAATAGTAATACGGCCTAATAAGCGATTTTCAGCATCTACCACTGGTGCCGATAGCCAGTTATAACGTTCAAAGAGTTTGGCGACTTCAGTTTCCGGCATATCCACAGGAATACCTTCAACTTCTTTGATCATCAATTCTTTTACCGTCATGTCATAATTGGCGGTGAGTAATTTAGTAACAGGTACGCGGCCGACTAATTTGTCATGGCGGTTAACCACGAAAAAGGTATCGGTATCTTCAGGAATGTCACCTTTAAGGCGTAAATACCGCAGGATAACGTCGATAGTGACATCGGGACGCAAACTGATGGTGTCGGTATTCATCACGAAACCGGCGGTTTCTTCACCATAGCCCAACGCCATTTCGGCGCGGTGACGATCTTGTGAGTCCATGGTTTGCAGCACTTCCTGCACCCTGGCGTCGGGCAGGCTGTGTAATACTTCCGCTAAGTCATCGGTGTCCATGTCGGTGACAGCACCGGCGAGCATTTCTGGCATCATGTGCCGAACAATGCCGTTACGCACGTCTTCGGAGAGTTCTTCTAGAATGTCACCATGGAAGTCAGAATCAATCAGTTCCCACAAGGCAGAACGGGTTTTCGCCGGCGTGGATTCTAAAAGCAGTGCAACATCACAGGCGGGTAAGTGATGTAGCATTTTTCGAACGCGCACATACATACCGTTATCCAAGGCATCATTGATGTCTTGGATAAAGTTCTGACTGTTTTGCTGTTCGAGGGCTTCTGGCATGGCAAATACTGACAAGTTACTGATTTTGCTTATGTACCAGTGTAATGCAAGACGGGGAGAAGGTCAGCTGATTTTTAGGGGCAGAGCGAATAGATTTTGACAGATTCGATGTAGAGGGTCATTCATCTTCATTGAATTTTTTGGCGATCAATTCTTCAATGGCATCCATGGCTTTAATGGCATCAACCCCTTCACTGATCACCATGACTTCTTTGCCTTGATGGCTTTCTAACATCATTAAACCCAGTACGCTGTTAGCGTTGGCGCTTTTATCTTGCTGTTGTAAGGTGATTTCGGCGTCGAACTGATTGGCTAACTTAGCTAATTGAGTAGCGGCGCGGGCATGTAAACCCAGTTTATTCTGTATTAATAAGGTTTTTTCAATACGATTCATGGACAACAACTTTTGGTTAGTGGTCTGAGCTATTTTTCGGCTTGAATTTTACGCAGCTCACGATGGCGTATTTGTACATCCGGGTGGGTATTACGAATGTTAGCACACAAGGTTTCTGCTACATATACTGAACGATGTTGACCACCAGTACAACCAATGGCAATGGTGACATAGCTGCGATTGTTACGTTCTAAATGGGGCAGCCAGGTAGTGATTAAATTTTGAATTTGCCAAATGAACTTAGTGACAATCGGTTGCGCCCCTAGAAAACTTTGTACGGCACTGTCTAAGCCGGTGAGGTGCTTTAGGTCGGGCTCCCAATGGGGGTTGGGTAAAAAACGTGCATCGAAAACATAATCGGCATCTTTGGAAATACCGTATTTGAAGCCAAAGGACTCGAAGACAATAACTAAACGGGAACTTTTTTGGCCAAGAATACGCTCTCGAACTAATTCGGCTAATTGATGTACCGATAACTCTGCGGTGTCTAAATACAAATCAGCACGTTCAATAATCGGCGCCAATAATAGGGTTTCGGCCTGAATGGCTTCAATTAAGGATTTATTGCCTTTAGATAGCGGATGTAGACGACGGGTTTCGCTAAAGCGGCGAATAAGAATATCGTCACTTGCATCCAAATAAACAATGGTCATGCTCCAACTACTGGGTAAATAATTTAATATTTCGACGAGTTCATCTGGATTTTTGGGTAGGTTTCGCACATCAATGCTAACAGCGACTTGATCATATTCATCGACCACGGTGTGGGTTAGCGTGGGTAATAAGTTTACTGGTAGGTTGTCAACGCAGTAATAACCTAAATCTTCCAGTACCCGCAGCGCGATGGATTTACCAGAGCCCGAACGGCCGCTGATAATCATCAGCTTCATATGATTGCCTCATAAAGGTCATTATTGGTGGTCGATTGCCGCATGCGTTTTAATACGTCTTTATCACTTAACTTTGAGGCAATAGTCGCTAGGGTTTGTAAATGGCCCTGGGCTTGATCTTCGGGAACCAAAATTGCAAAAAAAATATCCACAGGCTTGCTGTCGATAGCATCAAAATCTAAGGGTTTCTCACAGCAAATTAAGACCGCCACGACTTCGTTTAAATTAGCTAAACGACCATGAGGTAAAGCGATACCATTGCCAATGCCGGTACTGCCAAGTTTTTCCCTGGACATTAAACTCTCAAGGATAATGTCTTCCGCTAATTGCGGTTGAGAATGATGGGCAATTTGGCTGATGGTTTCCAGTATGCGTTTTTTGCTGGTATCCGGCGCTGCACATAGTGTGCAGCCCGGAGTAAGTATATTTTTTATTTCCATTTATTGTTTGAGTCGAGGTTAATGTCGACTGATCTTCTCTTTGTGTTTAATGACTTGACGATCTAATTTATCGATTAAGCCATCAATAGCGGCGTACATATCATTGTGCGCTGAGGTGGCAAAAACTTCGGCGCCGTGTAAATGCACGGTGGCTTCGGCTTTTTGATTAAGTTTCTCGACGTTGAGAATGACATGCACATTATTAATGTGGTCGAAATGCCTTTCGAGTTTGGTGAATTTTGTATCTACATAATTGCGTAAGGAGTCTGTAATATCGACGTGATGGCCGGTAAGGTTGATTTGCATAGATCGTCTTCCTTATATTGAAAAAGTGGCTAAAGCAGACTTTTTCGTTGGTTTGATGGTGGAATCGATAACGATTCACGGTATTTTGCTATTGTCCGCCGAGCAACCATAATGCCTTGATCGGCGAGCACTTGAGCAATCTTGCTGTCACTAAGCGGTTTTGCTGCATTTTCCGCCGCGACTAGTTTCCTAATCAAGGCACGTATTGCGGTTGAGGAGCATTCACCCCCGTTTTCCGTTGCAACATGACTTGAGAAAAAATACTTCAATTCATAAATACCACGTGGGGTATGCATATATTTCTGGGTGGTAACCCGAGAAATTGTTGATTCATGCATACCTACCATTTCTGCGACATCATTTAACACCATTGGTTTCATCGCTTCAGGTCCATATTCAAAAAAACCGTTTTGTTGTTGCACAATACAGTTGGACACTTTCAACAATGTTTCATTACGACTTTGGATACTTTTAATAAACCACTTGGCCTCTAGCATATGTGAACGGATAAATTCGCCGTCGCTGGAATTTTTCACGCTACGGCTCATAGCCGCATATTGCTGATTTATATTTAGTTTAGGCAAACTATCTGGATTTAGCTCAACCATCCAGCGACCATTTTTTTTCATGACGGATACGTCGGGGATTACGTACTCGGGTTCGGTAGTGATCAAAGCGTTGCCAGGTCTGGGGTTTAGCGATTGGATTAAACGCATGGTCTCGCGTAATTGGTCTTCGCTGAGTTTGGCTTTACGCATTAATGTGCGGTAATCCTTACTGGCGAGTAAATCCATATATTCGCTAATGACCATTTTAGCTTCAGTTAGCCATGGGGTATCTAAGGCAAACTGATGTAGTTGAATCAGTAGACATTCTGCAGGATTGCGCGACCCTGAGCCAATGGGATCGAACATTTGAATGCGTTTTAGTACGCAATTGACTTCATCAATGTCGACGTCTTCATTGTCTAGACTTTCCAGAATATCTTCGCTGGATACGGTTAAATAACCTGATTCATCAATAGAATCGATGATGGCTATAGCAATAGCAATATCGGTCTCGCTAAAATGGGTTAAGCGCATTTGCCAAAGTAGATGGTCTTGAATGTTATCGGTGGTTTCACCCTGATAGATGGTTTCATCATCGGAGCCTGAACCTGAACTGGTTCCGGAGCTCGGTGCTGAAGAGGCGCTATAATATTCATCCCAGGTTGAATCAATGGGCAACTCATCCGGTAATTCATTCTTTTCGAGGGCATCGCCGGCCTCTAAATTATCTACGCTGGCGGTTTCTGTGTCGTTGTCGTGATTGTCGTGATTGTCGTTATTATCGGCGTTACCGTCTGGTATGTCGCTATGTTCTTCTACTTCTAATAACGGGTTTGAATCAAGGGCTTCTTGTATTTCTTGCTGAAGATCAATAGTTGAAAGTTGCAGTAAGCGGATAGCTTGTTGCAACTGCGGTGTCATTGTAAGTTGTTGGCTAAATTTTAGTTGTAATGAGGGCTTCATTTACTTCTTATTATGTCCCGTTTTTAAATAACCAAAAATAAGGTTACAACAGTATTAGTGACTTCTTCCATGGCTTAACTATAGCGTATCTAATTAACCAACATAAGCAGGTAGCGCTAAAATTTACAATAATATTTACTTAAGCTAAAGCGTAAATTGTTCGCCTAAATATACATCCTTAACTTGTTGATTTGATAATACTTCTTCTGCCGTTCCTTGAGCAATAAGTTCACCATGACTAACAATATAAGCGGTTTCACAGACATCCAAGGTTTCGCGAACATTGTGATCGGTGATTAATACGCCTATCCCACGTTCTTTTAATTGATGAATGATTTTTTTGATGTCGGTCACGGAAATAGGATCGACGCCAGCAAAGGGTTCATCTAATAAAATGAATTTGGGGTTAGCCGATAGCGCTCTGGCAATTTCTACTCGTCGACGTTCACCACCAGAGAGGCTCATGCCTAAACTGTTACGGATATGATTGATGTTAAATTCATCGAGCAGGGCATCGGCTTCCACTTCTCGTTCACTTTGATTAATGTCTTTACGGGTCTCTAAGATAGCCATCAGGTTTTGATAAACCGTTAGTTTGCGGAATATCGATGATTCTTGGGGGAGATAACCTATGCCTAATCGTGCTCTGGCATGCATCGGCATTAATGATAAATCTTGATTGTCGATGGTGATTTGGCCCTTATCTAAAGGCACCAAACCGACAATCATATAGAAAGTGGTGGTTTTACCTGCGCCGTTGGGGCCGAGTAGCCCGACAATTTGCCCCGTGGACACCTTTAAACTGACGTCGGTTACGACCTTACGGGATTTATAGGACTTAGCTAAATGCGATGCACTAAGGGTTGGCATTGGATTGTTCCTGATTGCTATCCTGTTTTTCGGGTTGAAAAATGGTGGTTACTCGGTCGCCGGTATTTTCATTTCCTTCGGCATTGAGTTGCTCATTTTCCATATCAAATAGAATAGACTCTCCTTGCACACGACTACTATTTTGGTGCAGCTCGGCATTGCCGACTAAGGTTAATGTTCTATTCGCCACGGTGTATTTTATTTCATTAGCCAAGGCTTTAATGTGACTACCATCATCCATGGTCTGCTCATAACTGGCTGGCGTGCCTCGGGCGATAAAGATCTCTTTGCCGACACCGTCTTTAGCGATGACATCCACTTCATCGGCATCAATCACCAAGCTTCCTTGAGATATTTTAACATCGCCGCGGTAGTACATTGATTTTTCAATGCCATCGCCGGACTGTTTAGTCGCTTCGACCATAATTTGCTGTTTGAAGTCTTCTTTACCAGCCATTGCCGAGAAGCCAATAAAAGCCAAGGTCAGTAGTAATAGTCTAATTAACAATACTCGACGAAAAGGTAGATTTAACATGGTTTAATAACTCAAAAGTGCGTTTATCTAAATTTGCGGTAAAGCCATTGCCTTGAATCGCAAATTCGCTTCCCTTAATGGTAACTATTTGATCGGACGCTAGGGTTTTAGCCGTCAGATCTATCTCTACAAACTCGGTGTTGATGGTCTGTATAAAGCCATTTTTATCCATACTCATGATGACAACATTTTTCTCTAAATGTAATCGATTATCATCATATAAGGTGCCTTCGCTGGCACTGATTTTCCAAGGAGATTTTTCTTCACCACTAAAAATGGTGTATTGCGGTTGCTGAAATAGGGTGAAGCCCAACAACTGGTAGTGTTCCATTTGTTCTGCAAACACCTGATGATTTATATCACCATTTTCATTGTATAATGTGCTGCGCATGGCCTTAGCCTGGTAATTTGGTCGCCATACTTCTTCCGTTTGTTTGGTCGAAAGCGGTTTTTCATCGGCGAACCAGCTATTGAAATTAAGTGCGATAACAATCACAAATAAAACAATAATACTCAGGCTAATGCGATTCACGTACTGCTGCCTAATATGCTATTTAGCCCACCTTCTGTCTGCGCTTGTAATAACAAGTCACAAACTTCCCTTACGGCACCAAAACCGCCTGACTTCGATGTTATATAATCTGCCAGCTTAAGAACCTGCGGATGTCCATCGGCTACAGTAAGCCGTAAGCCCGCATGCTTAAACATGCCAGTATCGGGCATATCATCACCCATGGCGGCTACGGCATTAGGGGATAGTTGCAATTGTTGCATTAAAGACGCTAATGCTGGCCCCTTATTTTCTTCGCCTTGGATAATGTGTGCGATCCCAAGGCTTTGCATACGACTTTGTACAATGTTGGATTGACGACCGGTAATAACAGCCACCGCAATTCCTATTTTTTGGATGGCTTTGATGCCATAGCCATCTTGGGTGTGGAAGGCTTTTAATTCTTCCCCTTGATTACCTAAATAGATACGACCGTCTGAAAATATACCATCCACATCACAGACTAATAACTTAATGCCAGTAAATTGGTCAAAGACGGATTGTTGGATACTGCCGTATAGGGTGTCAACTTTGGTCATATTATTTTTTGCTCACTTATTACTGTACGCTGCTAATGTATAGGTGCACTTGGTAAAGTAAGAATAAGGCGATGAGTAACACGCCCTGCCAGCGAGAAATGCCGCGTTTACCTTTAAAGTTAAAACTAAATAGCATTAATAATAAACTTAAACCTAACATCCATGCACTATCTCGTCCGGCGGCGTTGCCGTCAATAACGCCAGGCGCAATCAGCCCCGGCATGGCTAATACTGCCAAAATATTAAATATATTAGATCCAATAATATTGCCTAGTGCCATATCGTCTTCGCCTTTGCGAATACTGGCCACACTGGCGGCGAGCTCGGGTAGACTGGTACCAATGGCGATAATGGTTAGACCGATAACTAAATCACTCATACCAAAATAATGGGCAATGACGGTGGCCGATTCCACCATGAGGTGCGCGCTCAGAGGCAACATAATCAAACCTACAACTATCCACATCACCGCACTTGAGGTACTTACGTCTTGTGCTAGTTCCTGGCTAATTTCTTTTTCTAAACAATCACGTTTATCGGCTTTTACGGAAAGCCAATACAATAGAAAAATGGCTACAAAGAATAATGCCATTAAGATGATGCCTTCATTACGGCTGAGGACATGGTCATTAAGAAAATAAATACCAACCACGATGGCTATTAGCATTAGTGGCATTTCGCGTTTAACCGTGGATGAGGCAATGATCATCGGTTTAACCAATACGGTAATCCCCAACACTAAGGCAATGTTGGTAATATTTGAACCAATAGCATTGCCAACACCAGTATTTGGTGAGCCACCAAAAGATGCTGCAATAGATACCATAATTTCTGGTGCTGAAGAGCCCATGGCAACGATGGTCATACCGATAACCATTGGTGATATCCCGACATTACCCGCCAAAGCTGAAGCACCGTAGACAAACTTGTCCGCACTCCAACCTAAAGCGACTAAACCAATAACAAAAATCAGTACATCTACAATCATTTAAAAATTTCACTCCAATTCTGTGCTCGGAATTGTCGCAAAATAGCGAGCTTTTGCCTATGGGAAATAACAAGGTTGAGTAAATAACCTGAGGTTCGCATAAGCAATGCCGACTAACACTACTAGTTTTACCACTCTCTGCGTTACTTAGATTGGGTTTAGAATGACTAAACAACAGTCTTCGCGCTTGAAAGAGGCAAAACTAGCAGCATTGGACCATTTTTTTATATTTGAATTACTGCCTTAAGCTAACTATATGAAATTAAAAAAATAGACTTTAGATTTTGACATTTTTTATACAAACCTCAGGTTAAATACTTTGTTGTGGGTGAAATTAACTAGGCATTTTACGGTCTTTGAAGGTAAGTCTTACTTGTGCATGAATGTGACTTGATACAATTCAATACAGACTATTTTGTTTCGTTATGGATAATGACAAAAAAGTGACAACAGAATACAACCTTAATTTACTTAGATGTTATTATTACAACTTGTTACGGTTTAGATTACCCCTTTGCTGTTGAAAAAACGTAAAATAGGCCCAACTTACATCGGCTAAGCTGAAACTGCATTAATCTTAAGGATACCGCTGCACAGATGGAAAACTTGGTAGAGATCAATAATCTGACATTTAGTCGCGGCGAGCGGATTATTTATCAGGATATTTCAATGCAGATCCCCAAAGGTAAAACTACGGCCATTATGGGCCCTAGTGGCATTGGCAAGACGACCATGTTGCGACTTATCGGTGGCCAATTAAAACCCGATGAAGGCGATATCTTGTTCAAAGGTGAGTCGATACCGTCAAAATCTCGAGCGGATTTGTACGTTGCTCGTCGCAGTATGAGTATGTTGTTTCAAAGTGGGGCGTTGTTTACCGATATGTCAGTGTTTGACAACGTTGCATACCCCTTGCGAGAACATACTAAATTATCTGAATCACTGATCCGCTTAGTGGTGCTGATGAAGTTGCAAGCGGTTGGTTTACGCGGTGCCGCACAGCACATGCCGGTGGAATTGTCTGGTGGTATGGCACGCCGAGCTGCATTAGCTAGGGCTATAGCATTGGATCCAGAATTGATCATGTATGATGAACCTTTCGCTGGGCAAGATCCTATTTCTATGGGGGTGTTGGTTAAACTGATTAAAGAGTTGAATGACGCCTTGAATTTGACCAGTTTAATTGTGACCCATGATGTTGACGAAGTGATGAGCATTGCTGATCACGTTTATATCATTGCGGATAAGCGCGTGATTGGAGCTGGTTCACCGGAAGAAATTACACAGAGTGATTCTCCTTTAGTACAACAGTTTTTGAAAGGGCAAGCGGATGGTCCAGTACCATTTCATTTTCCAGCTTCAACCATAAAAGAGGATTTTATGGGGAGTCATCAATAATGTGGTTAGTGGATCTTGGTGCACATGTACTTGAAAAGGTTCAAGCTTTAGGTCGAGCAGCATTAATGCTGGTGGGGGCCATTGTGGTGGTGCCTCAACCTAAGAAAAATTTACCTTTAGTCATTAAGCAAATCTATGTGGTTGGTGTGCAGTCGCTGCTGATTATTATTGTTTCAGGATTGTTTATCGGCATGGTAATGGCGTTACAAGGTTATACTATTTTGGTGGATTATGGTGCTGAAGATAGTTTAGGGCCGATGGTAGCGCTATCCCTGTTGCGAGAATTGGGGCCGGTAGTGACCGCATTGTTATTTGCTGGTCGGGCTGGGTCAGCTCTTACCGCAGAAATAGGCTTAATGAAAGCCACGGAACAATTAAGTAGTTTAGAAATGATGGCAATTGATCCTTTACGTCGGGTTATCGCTCCACGTTTTTGGGCGGGCATCATTTCAATGCCAATGTTAGCCATTTTATTTAGTACCGTTGGCATTCTCGGCGGCCATTTGGTCGGTGTAGATTGGTTAGGGGTGGATAGCGGTAGTTATTGGTCGATTATGCAGGCAACCGTTGAATTAGACGTTGATGTATTAAATGGGGTGATTAAAAGCATTGTCTTTGCTGTCGTTGTGACGTGGATTGCGGTTTTTAAAGGTTATGATTGTCTACCTACGTCAGAAGGTATTAGTAAAGCCACCACGGAAACCGTAGTTCATGCATCGTTAGCGGTGCTAGGACTAGATTTTATTCTTACAGCTTTAATGTTCGGAATGGAGTAGGAACGCAGATTATGTTAACGCGAAAAATTGAGTTAATGGTGGGGGTATTCGCCGCTTTGACCATAGCAGCTGTATTAATTTTGGCTATGAATGTTGCCAATACTGGGATGTCGGGCAATGGAGAAACCTACCGTTTGTTAGCCAAATTTGACAACATTGGTGGGCTTAAGGCGCGCTCGGCAGTTAAAGTGGGCGGTGTTGTTGTCGGCAGAGTGACGGCGATTGAGCTTGACCCTCAAGACTATACACCGGTCGTTACATTAACCATTTCAAAAGATTATATCAATTTTCCAGAAACCAGCTCGGCGGCTATTCTCACCTCAGGATTGTTGGGTGAGCAATATGTTGGGTTACAGCCTGGCTTCTCTTTCGATGGCATTGAAATGCTCAAAGAGGGTGATTACATCGAAGATACCAAGTCAGCTTTAGTGTTAGAAAATTTAATTGGTCAGTTTTTGTTTAGTAAAAGTAATGATTAAAGGAAATCCTATGTTTGGCAAAAGAGTTAGCCTGTTTATTTTATTGTTGTCTTTAGTAGCCCCATCGGTGTGGGCACAAAGCGCAGACAATAATCCTTATGTAATGGTTGAAGACGCGGCCACTAAAACTTTTGCCCGTATTAAAAAACAACGAGATGAGATTCAGAAAAATCCTGAAATTTTGCGTGAGATCATGAAAGATGAACTGTTACCTCACGTGGATTACAAGTTTTCCGCATTGAAAGTGTTAGGTAAACATTTTAAATCCGTGCCTAAAGAGAAAATCCCTGAATTTATTCAGGTATTTAGGGAATATTTGATCACAACATATGCTATCGCAATGGCTCAGTACGACAATCAAACGCTTGAATTTGAGCCTCATCATGATCTTGAAGATGATAAAGAAGTAACCGTACGCGCCCTAATTAAAGAGGCTGGCAGACCGGATATTAAAATTGCTTTTAAGGTACGTAAGAGTCGTCAAACTAACGAATGGAAAGCCTACGATATGATTGCTGAAGGCATTAGTCTGTTGTCCAGCAAGCAAAGTGAGTTAGAAGGTGTTATTCGTCAAAATGGCATTGATGTAGTGATTAAAATGCTACAAGAAAAAATTGAAAAGCCCATCGTGCTTGAAAGTAAATAAGGCTACCCATTAAGTGACTGCTATGGACGTAAAATTGTCGGCTACCAATACTTTCGAATTTGCGGGCGCCTTAACCCGTAATACTGTGGTCGGCGCATGGCCTAATCGTCGTATACAGTGGGCTGCTTTAGATGCGGATGTAATTTTTGATTTAGCACAGGTGACCGCTATTGATACAGCAGGTTTGGCTTGGTTAATTCAATTAACCAGTGAATGTCAGCAAGCCGAAAAGCAGTTAACTGTGCGACATGTGCCGACTTCTTTGTTGAAGTTGGCAAAAATCAGCGACGTTGAGGGGCTTTTACCGTTACAATAAGCGCATAATTTTCATTATTGAATTTAGTATTTATGCAAATATCCGAAATTGAAGACCTATTACATTCCGCATTAAGCCTCTCTGAATTAAAAATCACCGGTGAAGGAGCTAGTTTTCAAATTGTTGCTGTCGGCGATATTTTTGATGGTGTTAGCCGCCTTAAAAAACAACAAATTATTTACGCTCCACTGAAGCAACAAATTGCTGATGGCAGTATTCATGCGATCACAATTAAAGCCTTTACCCCAGAACAATGGAAACGCGAAAAGCACTTCCTATAATTCTAAAGAAGAAGAATAAATGGATAAACTCAGAATTAAAGGTGACTGTTGCTTACAAGGAGAAGTGCGTATTTCAGGGGCAAAAAATGCCGCTTTACCACTGCTCATTGCTAGCTTATTGACTAAGTCACCTTGCACTTTTTCTAATGTCCCCGCGTTAAGGGATATTCGTACCACACTGGCGTTACTTGGCCAGCTGGGGGCCACCACCGGTGAACTTGAAAATCAACGAGTGGTAATTGATACCTCTACCCTGAATAGTTGTACCGCACCCTATGACTTGGTTAAGACCATGCGTGCGTCTATTTTAGTGTTAGGTCCTTTGCTTGCCCATTACGGCCATGCAGAAGTGTCTTTACCTGGTGGTTGTGCCATTGGTGCCCGTCCGGTGAACTTGCACCTGAATGGTTTGCGGCAAATGGGGGCGGATATTGTTGTTGAAGAAGGTTATGTGCGTGCTAAAAGTAATGGTCGCCTGCAAGGCGCTAATATTTTTATGGACATGGTGAGTGTCGGTGCTACCGAAAACTTGATGATGGCAGCAGCATTAGCCGAAGGTACAACAGTATTAGAGAATGCGGCTCGTGAGCCAGAAATTGTCGATTTAGCCAATTGTTTAAATCAAATGGGTGCAAAGGTTGAACATGCCGGCAGTGATCGCATTGTGATCGAAGGCGTTACCGAGTTGCATGGCTGTGATTATCAGGTGCTTCCCGATCGCATCGAAACCGGCACGTTTTTAGTCGCCGCTGCGGCCACTGGTGGCAAGGTTAAATGCACTCATGCTGCGCCGCATACTTTGGATGCGATATTGAGTAAATTGCGCGAAGCTGGTGCTCATATTAGTATCGGTGAAGATTGGGTAGAACTGGACATGCAAGGCAAACAACCCATTAGTGTGAATATTAAAACCGCACCTCATCCGGGTTTTCCAACAGATATGCAGGCGCAATTTGTCGCCTTAAATGCTATCGCCAATGGTACTGGAGTGGTAACCGAAACCATCTTCGAAAATCGTTTTATGCATGTACCTGAATTACAGCGTATGGGGGCTAATATTGATTTAGAAACCAATAATGCGGTGTGTAAGGGTAAATCAAAACTGAATGGTGCTCAGGTGATGGCAACCGACCTTCGGGCTTCTGCTAGTTTAATTATCGCGGCATTAGTGGCGAAAGGCGACACGGTCATCGACCGTATTTATCACCTGGATAGAGGTTATGATCATATTGAGGTGAAACTCAATGCTTTAGGTGCTGACATAGAGCGCATTAGCTAACCGAATTTAAGGGTAATTCTACTAAATTCAGTTTAGTTGGGATTAGCCCTTAATTCACCTATGGTCACAGGGATTTGCAAGCGTTGATTGTCACGCAGCACTTCAAAATGTAATACGCTGCCGGGCTGTGTTTCTGCCACTCGGTCTAATACCTGATGTATATTATCAATGTCTTCTTCTTCTATTCGAGTCAGAATGTCATCCGCTTGAATACCGGCTTTATTGGCTGGGCCCATGGGTTCTACCGCCGTTACTAAAATACCTGAGTAGGTATTAGTACCATTGGCTTCACGCTGTTCATAACCATTAATACCAATAAAACCACGAATAACCCGACCATTGGCAATAATGCTATCCATGACTTTTTTCGCCAGTTCATAGGGAACGGCAAAGAAAATACCTGCCACATCTTTTACGCGACGCCTACTATCCAAGGTTTTAAAGTTGGCGTTATTGATGCCGACCAAATAGCCATTTGAATCAATCAAAGCACCACCTGAATTGCCTTCATTTAACGTCGCGTCCATTTGGATAAAACTGGCGTAGCCATTGGCGTTGGTACTTAAGCCATTGCGGCCAGTGGCACTGATAACGCCTTGGGTGATGGTTTGACCAACATTGTAGGGGTTACCAATGGCCAAGACTAAATCACCGACTCGATTGGTGATTTCTGGTTGTTGGGGGATCACCGCTAGGTTATCCGATTCTACTTTGAGTACCGCGAGGTCAGTGTAAGCATCTTGACCTACTTGCTGGGCTTCTAAGATACGGCCATCATTTAATCTAACTGAAATAGTCTCAGCATTACGAATAACGTGGTAACAAGTGAGGATATAGCCTTCTTCGTTCATGATTACGCCGGAACCTAAACTAATACGTTCTTGACGTTGCTGGTAAGGAAATGCGGGAGCATCAATGCTGGAACTGACAATATCAATCACCGCTGGGGCGGATATCCTGACGGCATCGTGAAAACTAATGCGTTCGGGAACATAGTCTTGTTGGGTAAATAAACGTAGCGCTAAACCTGAATTTTGACGAAGGTCAGGAATTAGAATGAGCAAAACAAAAGATACAATAAGGCCGAGTAAAACGGACTTACTAATGAAATATCCCCAAGAATGTTTTTTCACAATAATTAATTAGCTGCTGAAACTGTAAGAAGATCATAGCATTGAAGGTAAATAGAAGATAGCCGCGAGCGGCTATCTTCGGTTGTTGGATTTAGCGAATGACCAAAAACACTGAGCTTTTGCCACGTTTTACGTTGAGCGCAACTACCCGTGGTTTTTGCTGCAAGTAATCTCGCATTGCTGCCACGGTTTTCATGCGTTGGCGATTAACTCCAACAATCACATCGCCTTCTTTTAACCCTACCATCGCCGCAGGTGAGCGTGGTGTTAATTGGGTAACTTCGATACCTTCATTACCATCTTCACTCTTACCATTGGTGAATACGGCACCTTCCAAGGCGGGGTGCATTTCTTGTGCCTCAACATTGGCTGCCTGATAATCACCTAAAGTAGCGGTGAGAGTTTGCTTTTTACCGTCCCGCAGAATGGTGAGTTTGGTTTCTGTGCCAGCACCTAAGGTTGCGACTTTGGCGCGCAATTCATGGAAGCTTTTCACTTTCTTGCCATTTAAGGCAATGATAATGTCACTAGCACGTAATCCTGCTTTATCTGCAGCAGAGTCGGGTGAAACCTCGCGTACCACGGCACCTTGATTAATATCCAGCTCCATGGCGTCCGCGAGATCAGCATCTAAGTTGCCACCGGTTATCCCTAGTAATCCTCGACGTACTTCACCAAATTCAATAATTTGGTCCACTAAACTTTTCATCATATTACTGGGGATAGCAAAACCAATACCGATATTGCCGGGGCCGATAATCGCTGTATTAATACCTGCTAGTTGCCCTTTTAAATTGACTAACGCACCGCCGGAGTTGCCGCGGTTAATGGCGGCATCGGTTTGGATAAAATCTTCAAAACCTTCAATATTCAGTCCAGATCGTCCTAAGGCGCTAACAATGCCTGATGTGACGGTTTGTCCTAGACCAAAAGGGTTACCAATGGCAATCACAAAGTCGCCAACGCGTAGTTTGTCGGAATCCGCTAAGGGGAGGTCACTGAGTTTATCTGCTTCAATTTGCAATAACGCGATGTCACTTTGCTCATCAGCCCCTAGTTTTTTTGCCACAAATTCGCGGCCATCCGTTAACTTAACTCTGATCTCATTGGCATTTTCGACAACATGATTATTAGTAACAATGTAGCCCTTCTTGGCATCAATGATCACACCGGAGCCCAGACCTTTAAAAGGCTTTTCCTGTACTTGTTCATCTGGTGCATTAGGCCCAAAGAAATATTTAAACATTTCCGGTACGCGCTGCTTTGATACCTGCGTGCCTTCTACCGCAATGCTCACCACCGCAGGAGTGACTTTTTCTAGCATCGGTGCTAAAGATGGAACTTCTTCTTCGCTGCTAAAAAATGGGATGGCTGCTTGTGTGGTCATAACCTGAGCGCTGAGCAATGTCAAAATTGCCACGGCGTTAACAACGATTTTTTTCATTGGTATACCTCTTTGATTTGGACAAATTGAACTTTGTAGATAAGGTTCAATTAGAATATTTCAATACTGAGTATGCTTCGCTAGGGTTGTTTTCTTAAATCGCTGGGATTGAGTGAAGAAAACAAACCTCACTGGCGTTAGCATTCAGCCTAAAGACCGGTACTGTTGACCTTAGTTCAAAATTGGTGGGAGGTAAAAAGTTACTAAATGTTAACAGCGCACTATGAGAGAAGGTGAATAAGCCGACGGATTTACGGTGAATATAACCACCAGCGTCGGCTTGGGAATAAATTAATCGTTAGCCTGAACCGTCGATTTTTTGCTGCCACTGAAAACGCCAGAATTACCGCCAGCATAATCTAACGGTTGGAAGTCAGCGCTGCTATGGGTACTTTTACTCTTGCTACCTTTATTACGTAAATAGGCGTTTGCTTGATCGCCAAAAAACGTCAGGCGTTCTTGGTCGTCTTGTTCATCTTCAGATAACACAACATTTGCTTCAAAGTGATCAAATTGACTCTTCAAGGCCGCGCATTGTTGTTCAATGACTGCCAGCATTTGGCGAGATTCTAACAAATGACTACTGGTTTGCTGGGCCAACAGTTCTTTGATTGTGAGTTCGGCTTGATCTTCACTTGATGGTTGTGATCGTTGTGTGAACCAATACTTGGCGGCAAAGAAGCCGATAACAGCCCCAGCAACAATAAGTACTAAATTAATGATTATTTCCATAAAAACTCCATATTTCTCAACATACGCTTTACTTAATAATAAGCACTAAGCAAACTATGCGGCCAATTAAATTTCTAAATATTAATTGAAGGATACCTCAATAGCACCATGATACCTCTAACGCCGTGGCAAAAATACCAGCAAGATTTAGAAAGTAGCGATTTTGTTTATGATCAAGCGCAAGAACAAGCGGTTTTGCATTTACAGCGTCTATACGATGATTTATTAGCTAAACGCTCTGAAATTGGGCCGTTGAAGGCGTTATCCAAATGGTTTTTATCTCATGATTCTCAGCAACAGATAAAAGGGCTGTATTTTTGGGGAGGCGTGGGCCGAGGGAAAACTTATTTGGTGGATACTTTTTACGAATGCTTACCGATAAAACGCAAAATGCGCATTCACTTCCATCGTTTTATGCATCGGGTACATAGTGAATTAAGACAATTGGCTGGGCAAGTGGATCCATTAAAAACCGTTGCTAAGCAATTTGCCGATGAAGCAAAAATCATTTGTTTTGATGAGTTTTTTGTTTCCGATATTACGGATGCGATGATTTTGGGCACGTTAATGGAGGAGCTGTTCAAACATCAGGTGGTGTTAGTGGCAACGTCCAATATTATTCCCGATGAGCTCTACCGTAATGGCTTGCAACGTGCGCGTTTTTTACCGGCGATTACATTACTCAATCGGCATACCGAAGTGGTGAATGTTGATAGCGGTGTTGATTATCGTTTACGGACCTTAGAACAAGCGGAAATTTTCCATTCACCATTAGACCAACAAGCCCAGCAAAATCTGGATAGATATTTCACACAGTTGGCTCCTGAAGAAGGTCATAGCGGACGTGAAATTGAAATTGTGGGACGACAATTACAAACAATACGGGATGCCGATGGCGTGGTAATGTTTGAGTTTTCTACGTTGTGCGAAAGTGCTAGAAGTCAAACCGATTACATGGAAATAAGCTGTTGTTATCACAGTGTGTTATTAGCCAACGTTAAGCAAATGGGGGCACACAATGATGACGCAGCGCGGCGTTTTATTGCTATGGTCGATGAATTCTACGAACGTAATGTCAAACTCATCATATCGTCGGCAGTGCCGATAGAGAAGTTGTATAACGATGGTGGATTAAATTTTGAATTTAAGCGTTGCTTGAGTCGATTGAAGGAAATGCAATCTCACGATTACCTAGCTAGCCAACATTTGCCTTAATGAATTTTTTCGGAAAATAGTAATGATTTCTATACAATATTATATTGCCTTTAATGTCGGTTTTACTGTTTCAATAAAGGGCGTTTGCTTTTAAATTAAGCTAATGGAGATTGTTTCTTCTAATACTGTCAGGGCCACTTAAATATACAATGATTTATTTTGTTGGTTATCACCTGATAAAAATTTATTAAAGTCAAAAAATAATCGCTCTCGGTTGAGCATCATTATTTGTAATAGGGAAATAAGAAATGAAAAATCTAATCTTTGCGGTGGTTACAATCGTTCTCAGTGCTTGTTCTTCAACAAGTGATTATTCTGAAATAAAAGATTTAAATGGTGCTGAGGCACCCTATACTGATTATGTTCAAAGTCAGGAACTCATGGAATTAGAGAATGTGGAAGATTTCATCCTTTGGGATTATATGATCCTAGATAACCAGCATGTCACGTTATCTGAGCGCAACAAAAAATCATACATGGTTGAGCTGGAAGAATCTTGTAAGAATATGGTGTTTGCTAAACGGATTGGTATTTACCAAAGAGAAAAGGAAGTACTCAATAAAGGTGATCAAATTATTCGGGTTGGGAATGAAAATGAAGGGTGCTTCATCACCAGAATCTATAAATTGAACCGAGTACAGTTAGAACAGCTTTCACATATGAATGTCAGTAGAAGATCAAACACTAGTATTAACTCGCCTGAAAGATTCTAAAACAATAAAACCAATCTCGTTGAATTTTATGAAAATTGGTATTTTTAAACCCGCTATTGGTTTTATGATTGAATCACGTCCAGCATTAATTGGGGAAAGCCTACCGATTCTATGCTGGGCTATTTACCACTGTTGATATTGCGATAGTTAAGAAAAAGCTACTTAGACGGTCAAAATATACGCGCCAAATAATGGTGTAACTAAATACTGCCTGGATCGATAGAGAGAAATGTAATATTACGATTATTCTGGCAGTTAATATCTCAATTAATCTCTTATTTTTTATTAATTAAATCAAGGTGCTTAGCCATATCTAGATTATTGGTCTACGTTAACTAATAGTATTTCTGTAATAGGGTGTTTTATATGAATTGGCAAAGTATTCGTGTCAAAAGTTCGCTACCAATAGTCCTGCTTGCTACGGCACTGCTGATTACCTTTTTGTTATTCTCTATGCTACTAAAAATGCAAGATGATGCATTAGAAGCGCAATCGACTAAGTTTCTAAAAGCCATCGCGGTGGTATTAAATGCAGATCGAGATCTTTATCAGGCAAAATTAGCTGAAACCCATGTATTGAGTGGACGTGGGGATATGAGAAAAGAACGTGCCGATTGGCAAGATAATGCTGAACAAGTGAAGCAGCGTTTTACTCAATATCGTAATTTTTTAGCGGAGTGGCCGGAAATATCACAAAAATTCAATCAGTTCGAGCAGACCTATCAAGCTTGGATGGTCTCGTCACAACAGTTGTTAGATGTGATGCAAAGAGATGGCTCAGTTAGTGATAATGTACTTCAGGATTCAAATAGTAAGTTTGAAACGTTGCGTGATGTACTTGATAAAGCAGGCGAGGCAGCTGAAGCTCATTCAATCAAATTACAAAATGGTTTAGATGATGAGGTCCGCACATTCGAGCTTATTTCCATGCTGGTCATTTTAGTCATCTTAGGTATTGCTGGCTGGTTTAGTTACTTAATGCCCAAAAAATTGACCGAACAAATTAACTTTTTGTCGACGCGTATTCATGAAATTGCCTCGGGTGAAGGTGATTTAACCGCCAGAATTAATATCACCAGCAAAGATGAATTTGCTGAGTTGGCGCAGGAATTTAATAGTTTTGTTAGTAACTTGCAGGAACTGATCAAGTCCATATTGGAACAAGGTCGCGAATTGGAGTTGTTAACTTTTACCTTAGCGGATTCATCAGAAAAAACCCAGTCGATCTTTAATACCCTGACATCGTCTTCAGAATCTATTGTCAGTGCAGTATACGAAATGAACAGCTCGAATAAAGAGATGGCGACCATTGCGTCGACAACAGCCGAAGAAGCAGAGAACTCAAGTATCATGTCAAAAAGAGGCATTACTGTGGTCGATAACTCAAATCGTCAAATTGGTGAGTTATCTTCAGATATGGATAAAGCACTGCATAGCTCAGAGGAACTGCAAAAGAACTCGGACAATATCGCCTCGGTACTGGATGTTATTCGCGGCATTGCTGACCAAACCAACTTACTAGCACTTAATGCAGCGATTGAAGCGGCACGGGCGGGTGAGCAAGGTCGTGGTTTTGCGGTGGTGGCTGACGAAGTACGTACATTAGCCACCCGTACTCAGGAAAGTACCAACCACATTCAAACCATGATTGAAACGCTCAAAGAAAGTGTCAATTTATCCGGCAGCTATATTTCCAGTGGTAAGAAAAATGCCGATGAAATGATTGAGTTGTTTGAAGAGGCCAATGAAGTCTTTAAATCTATTCAGCAATCCTCAACCACAGTACATGATATGTCATCACAAACGGCACTGGCGACCAATGAACAAATGCAGGTTTCAGATGCTATTAGTAAAAGTTTGCATGAGTTAAATGATCAAACCGCCATCGCCGGTTCAGTGGTTGATGCTAGTGATGAACTATCACGCAATATTAAAGGCTTATCCGAACGTTTGAATCAATTAGTGGGTCGTTTTAAAGTCTAAACAGTCTTCTATTGCCTATTGTTTCAGTCTAATCGTTCAGCATTATTGTGCTGGGTTGATGTCGAGTTAATGGATTATCTTGTCATTGATTGAAATTTCTACGTGATCTCGCTAGAAAACTCTGTATAATCCGCGCCCTGCCCAGTTACTGCCACTTTGGGAAAGTGGAACAACCAAATTACTCGAAGGGGTAAACACTTTGGTTTAAGCGGTTTTACTGCGTAATTGGCTTGTAGAGTCTGCAAGTTTTGCAGTTTAACTAAACATGTAACTTTTTTATTAATAAGGGTAACGATTGATGAAAACTTTTGTTGCTAAGCCAGCCACGGTTGAACGTGATTGGTTTGTGGTTGACGCCACGGATAAAACTTTAGGTCGCTTTGCGACTGAAATCGCACGTCGTCTTCGCGGTAAGCATAAGCCAGAATTTACGCCTCACGTAGACACTGGTGATTATATTGTTGTGATTAACGCTGAAAAAGTCGTTGTAACGGGCAATAAAGCCCAAAACAAAATGTACTACTCTCACTCTGGCTATCCAGGCGGTTTGAAAGAAGTTAATTTTGAAAAGTTACAAGCAAAAAAACCAGAGATGATCATTGAGAAAGCGGTTAAAGGTATGTTACCTAAAGGTCCTTTAGGTCGTGCTATGTTCCGCAAAATGAAAGTCTTTGCCGGTGCTGAGCATACTCATGCTGCTCAACAGCCTCAAGTTTTAGACATTTAACGGAGCGTAAGTAATGGCAGATAATCAATATTACGGCACAGGCCGACGCAAAAGCTCTACTGCTCGCGTATTCTTACGTCCAGGTAGTGGAAACATTCAAATAAACCAACGTACTATCGAACAATTTTTCGGTCGCGAAACGGCTCGTATGATCGTTCGTCAACCATTAGAATTGGTTGAGATGACTGAAAAATTTGACTTATACATCACTGTTAAAGGTGGTGGTATTGGTGGTCAAGCTGGTGCAATCCGTCACGGTATTACTCGTGCATTGATGGAATTCGACGAAACACTTCGTCCTGCACTACGTAAAGCTGGTTTTGTAACCCGTGATTCGCGTCAAGTTGAGCGTAAGAAAGTGGGTCTACATAAAGCGCGTAAGCGTCCACAATTCTCAAAACGTTAAGTTTTATTGTTGTATTCAAAAAACCGGCTCATGTGGCCGGTTTTTTATTTTTACGACTGTTATTACCTTAGAATATCCTCGACTTTCCGATAGATTCCGTAAATTTTCAAATAGTTCAGGTTAATTTGTTGTTTTACACATCATTTCCTTGTGTTTAATAGGGTTTTTCTTTTATCATTTTCGCCGCTTAATAACTAAACTTATAAACTTTGCCATAACGAGCAAAAACCAATTCCAACCTTTGGAGAAAAATTGGATGAGCAATACGCCTGTAAATAACGACCGGCGCCGCTTTCTTACTGCTGCAACATCTGTTGTTGGTGGTGTGGGCGTCGTAGGTGCCGCTGTGCCTTTTATAGCGTCCTGGAATCCCAGTGCCAAAGCAAAAGCTGCCGGCGCTGACATTGAAGTGGATATCAGTAAAATTAATCCTGGCCAATTATTACGTGTTGAATGGCGTAGTAAACCAGTTTGGATTGTACGCCGAACTCCTGAATTGCTTGCCTCTTTGGCGAAAAATGATGACATGCTACGTGACCCTAACTCAGAAGAAGACCAACAACCAGAGTTTGCGCGTAATGAATATCGCTCTTTGAAAGAAGAATATTTGGTATTGGTTGGGATTTGTACCCATTTGGGTTGTTCACCACAACATTTAAAAGATGGTGCGTTTGCCGCTCACACTGAAGGTGTTAACGACGGTTTCTTCTGTCCTTGCCATGGTTCTAAATTTGATATGGCTGGCCGAGTATTTCAAGGGGTGCCTGCACCACTAAACTTGGTGGTACCGCCTTACTATTATATTGACGACAATACTTTATTAATTGGTTCAGAAGAGGGGGCAGCTTAAAATGTGGCAAAATCTACTCGACTGGATTGAATATCGTATACCCATGATGCGTGTGGCAAAAATGCACGCGATGGAATACCCCGCGCCTAAGAACATGAACTTTTGGTATGTGTTCGGATTCTTAGCCACCATCGTTTTAATTAACCAAATTGTGACTGGTATTTGGTTGACTATGAATTTTGAGCCCTCTGCAGAACGTGCTTTCGCGTCTGTTGAGTACATCATGCGTGAGGTCGATTACGGCTACATATTGCGTTATATGCATTCCACGGGCGCTTCAGCGTTCTTTATTGTGGTGTATATGCATATGTTCCGCGGCATGATCTACGGCTCTTATCAAAAACCACGTGAATTACTGTGGTTGTTCGGTATGTTTATTTACCTAGCCTTGATGGCTGAAGCCTTTATGGGGTATGTGTTGCCATGGGGACAAATGTCTTACTGGGGCGCGCAGGTTATCGTATCGTTGTTTAGTGCTATCCCTGTGATTGGTCCGGATCTAGTGATTTGGATCCAAGGTGACTATGTTATTTCGGGTGCGACGCTAAACCGTTTCTTTGCGTTACATGTTATAGCGTTGCCTCTAGTCATTGTAATTTTGGTATTCCTACATATTGTGGCCTTACACGAAGTGGGTTCAAACAATCCCGACGGTGTTGAAGTAAAACGTAAGAAAGGTTCACTTAAAGAAGAAGAGAAAACCAAATTCAAGATGCATGAGTACTACACCAGTAAGTACGATATTATTGATGATGTAGTGCCATTCTTCCCACATATTGTCTTAAAAGACTTAGTGGCATTCTGCATATTCTTGTTATTGTTCTGTTATGTGATGTTCTTTAATCCAGAAATGGGCGGATACTTCCTAGAGCATCCTAACTTTGAAATTGCTAACCCGTTGAAAACACCGGAACATATCTTTCCAGTGTGGTATTTCACGCCTTTCTACGCAATTTTGAAGGCAGTACCAAATAAGTTAATGGGTGTCTGTGCGATGTTCTTAGCGATTATTTTCTTATTCCTTATTCCATGGTTAGATCGTTCTAAAGTGAAGTCGTGGCGTTATCGTTCAGGCTTGCATAAGTGGAATCTATTAGTGTTTGCCGGTGTATTTATTTTCTTAGGTTATTTAGGTGGAACACCACAAGAACCTTGGAAAATCACAGCTTCACAAATATTAACCTTTATGTATTTTGGCTTCTTTGGTTTGATGTGGCTTTATAGTAAAAATGAAGTGACCAAGCCATTACCAGAGAGGATCACCAAATGAAGAAGTTAATCATTATTTTAAGTTTGATTCTGCCGTCAATGGTGTGGGCTGCAGGTGGCAATGTGCATCTGGATAAAGCGAATATCGATCCGACCGATAAAGCGTCATTACAATCGGGTGCTAAGACCTTCATGAATTACTGCTTGGGTTGTCACCAAATGCAGTATCAACGTTATCAGCGCACCTTTGAAGATTTAGGTATTCCGCTGTTGTTAGCCCAAGAAAATTTGCAGTTTACCGGTGAAAAAGTCGGTGACTACATTAACAATGCGATGCCTAGCAAAGCTGCAGCTAAATGGTTTGGTGCTCCACCTCCAGACTTAACATTGGCATCCCGGGTTCGCGGTGTTGATTGGTTGTACACCTATTTACGTTCGTTCTATACCGATCCGTCACGGCCTTTTGGGGTTAATAATGAAGTATTCCCTGAGGTCGGCATGCCACATGCGCTGCAGGAGCTGCAAGGCGTACCTAGTAAAACTCATGAAAAACGTATGATCGACGGTGAGATGGTCGATTTGTATGTGGGTATTAAAAGTGATGGTTCTGGTGAACTAAGTGCAAGTGAGTATGATAAGACTGTACTCGATTTAGTGAACTTCATGGCTTATGTAGGGGAACCTTCTAAGCTAGAATCAGCCAATATTGGTCGCTATGTTATTATCTTTATTCTGGTGTTATTTGTGCTGGTTTATCTATTGAAAAAAGAATACTGGCGAGATGTGCACTAATTCGCCAAAAGTAATGTATAATGCCGCGCATTAGTGCGTAGGTACCAAAAAAGGGGGCAGTAATGCTCCTTTTTTATTGTGTCTGTTAAAAGATTATTTTGCGAAATTTGGAGGAAACTTAATGGCTGTAGCCGCAAATAAACGATCTATCATGACTTTGTTTTCTGACTCGGTAGATATTTATAGTCATCAAGTAAGAATAGTATTGGCTGAAAAAGGCGTAGGTGTTGAAATTACTTATGTTGACCCATCTAATATGCCAGAGGATTTAGTTGATCTTAATCCCTATGGTACGGTGCCGACGTTAGTCGACCGTGAATTGGTGTTATATCAATCACGTATCATTATGGAATATTTAGACGAGCGTTTCCCGCATCCGCCGTTAATGCCTGTGTATCCGGTGTCTCGTGGTCAAAGTCGCTTAATGATGTACCGTATCGAACAAGACTGGTATAGCTTGGCTGATCAAATCCTTAAAGGCCAAGGTAATGTTGAGACTGCACGTAACGAATTACGTGAAGCGATTTTGAGTATTGCGCCGTTGTTTGCTGAAACGCCGTACTTCATGAGTGAAGAATTTAGCTTAGTTGATTGCTACCTTGCGCCATTGTTGTGGCGTTTACCTGCTTTTGGCATTGAGTTTAATGGCACTGGCAGTAAAGAAATCAAAAGTTACATGAACCGCATTTTTGAACGTCCTTCATTTGTGGCTTCATTAACGGACCAAGAGCGCGAAATTCACAACCCGTTATAGGTTTGTAACAATGAAAATGACATCTAATCGTCCCTATTTATTACGTGCATTTTATGAATGGCTAGTGGATAACGATTTAACGCCTTACATTGTTGTTGACGCTACTTTCATCGGCGTACAGGTTCCTCAGGAGCATGTGAAGCAAGGTCAAATAGTGCTGAACGTAGCTCCTAGTGCTTGTCAAAACTTACTTTTGGGTGATTTTGAGGTTACTTTTAATGCACGTTTTGGCGGCTCAGCTCGACAGCTTGTTGTGCCGGTAAACGCATTACTGGCTATTTATGCTAAAGAGAATGGTGCGGGAACCATATTCACTCATGATGAAGATGAGTTGGATGATGAACCGTTACAGCAAGCAACGACAGACGTAGCGACTGATAACAAACCTCCAGTTAAAGGTAAGCCTTCGCTCACCGTAGTGAAGTAAATTATTGAGTTAACGGGATTGGCAAAAAGCGCGTTGAATACGCGCTTTTTTTATGACTAAATATTGAGTAGGCTGGATGAACGCATTATTTTTAAGCGGTTATTTGTTGGAAAACGTGCACAGCGTGCTGCTACTGTCTTTGACGTATTGTTTGCCTCAACCAGTATCTGTTGAAAGTCTATTTTGTTCGTCGACAAAAGCGAGAATTACAAAAGTTCGAAGGCTTTGACAACGCGGGCGACGCCATCAATATTACGGGCTATTTCTACTGCCGTGCTGGCTTCTTGTTCTTTCACTAAACCCATTAGAAATACTTCAGAATCTTCAACCACCACATCAATATGCAGGCCATCTATGCGCTTATCCGCTATTAGATTTGCTTTTACCTTCGAGGCTAACCACACATCATGGGTTCGCACGCTTGGTTGGGTAGGCGCGCCGATTCTAATTTGGTTATGTAATTTACGAATATGCGCTACTTTGGTGGCGGCTTCTTGAGCTTGATTTTTTAAATCATCATTGGGTGTCTGACCCACTAAAATGGCAATGCCGTTAAACACATTGATGTTGATATGAGCATGTTCTTTGAGTGCTGCTACTTCAGAAATGCTAGTGGAAATACGGCTTTGCAGGGTTTTATCATCAATTTGTGTACCTAGAGTACGACGATCGTGTGCTGATGACGCTACGCCCATTCCTCCTGCTACAATTAATGCGGCACAGCCCTGTAGACTCAATAATATTAAACATAAAGCAATTCGTAACATTCAATTAATCCTCACTGTGATCGGGAAATAAACAATTATCTATGCTCTCGCATAGGGTATTAATAACTAATAAATGCACCTCTTGAATACGGGATGTACGATTTGATGGCACCCGCATTTCCATATCATGAGGACCTAATAAACCGGCCATTTCGCCACCATCCTTACCGGTTAAGGCAATAATAGTCATGTCACGGCTTAGGGCCGCTTCCATGGCGGTAATAATATTGCGTGAATTACCGCTGGTGGAAATGGCTAATAAGATATCGCCTGGTTGTCCTAAGGCGCGTACTTGTTTGCTATACACATCTGCATAATCGCTATCATTGGCAATTGACGTTAAGGTGGTGATATCGGCGGTTAGCGCGATAGCAGGTAAGCTTGGGCGTTCTCGTTCATAACGGTTCAATAAGCCCGATGAAAAGCGTTGTGCATCACTGGCAGAGCCTCCGTTACCACAGGCGAGTATTTTTTTTCCATCAATTAACGCCGTTACCATCATATGCGCCGAATAAGCAATGGATTCGGCCATGGTTTCACTGGCGGCAATTTTGGTTTGAATACTCTGAGTAAAGTTCGCTTTAATTTGTTCTATCATGGTTTACCTATTGGGGTGTTAGTAAAGCTAAACACCTTTAAGCCATTCAATATGCTGACCTTGTATGGCTAGCACATCAATACGGTATGACGTCATCGCTGGGTTAAGTTTTTTTTCGTGCAAGTAATGGGCGACCGCCAATTCAAATTTTTTACGTTTATGAGGGTGGAAGTATTCCATCGCTTCACCATGACTGCTGGATTTGCGATATTTGACTTCAACAAATACCCATTGTTCACCCTCTTGCATGATTAAATCAATTTCTCCTGAGCGACAGCGATAATTGCTAATAACATGTACTAAATTTTGTTGCTGTAAATACTCACAAGCACGTTGCTCTGCGTGCTGGCCAATCAGTGATGATAACTGGCGACTAATCCAAGGCAATTCTAATTACCTGATCTTGCTCTACTTTGCCTAAGGTCAATTGGCGGTGAACCACATTATGGCTATCGACAGATAATTGACCGGTTAAACCTTGCATCTTAAGCTCAGGCAAAATGCTCATGTGTTTTAAATGAGGGATCATTTTGTACGCATCATAACCCATGGCGAACAGACGCTGTGAACTGTCACGGCGATTTGGCCACAATTGGGTACTCTCATAATAAAGCTCGGGCCAAGCATGATTGGGCAACATCCACGGCATATCTACGAAGGTAAGGTTGCGTAGATCCCGTAGTGAGTTGTTCTTTAAATTCTGATGGTAACTACGTGAAGAACCAAACACCGGAATTATCTCTGAAAAGGGGCTAATGCTGGATTCAATAATCGGCACTAATAATTCGGTTTCCTCGGCATTGGTAAAAACCACAACCGCATCGATGTCCTGACGATTGCGATAAAATGCATACACTTCTTGAGTGTGCATTCGTTGCACCTGACGAATTCGGGCATTGCTTTGATTCACATCTAGTAAATCGGCAACGCCGGTACGCATGGTTTTATTACTATCAAAATGAATAGCGGCAGGGGTTAATTTGGTATGTTGTTGCCAATACTCAATAAAAGTCGAAGCCATACGTTGCATGGCGCTGCTATCAGAGGCCACTACCACGGGTTTTTTATAGCCGTTGTCTAACAAATAACTAGCCAACTGTTGCGCTTCATCTTCAGGTGCTAAGGCGTAAAACCAAGTGTTGTTGCTTTTATTCGACAGCGTAAGTGGCGTGTTGGTTAATGGCACACTAGTGGTTTCTTGATTACTTACGCTCTCCGTTAGAAGCTCTGTTGCTTGGTCGAATTTGAGCTGACTAATCTCTAGGGAAACACGATTTAATGCCAACATCGGTTTGTCTGGGTTCAACAATGGCAATAGGCTTTCAATTTGTTCTTTTTGCAGTGGACCGACGATAAAATCGTGTTGTTCAGTGATTGCTAATAGCGCTTCTGTAGTCAGTGGCGTTGAATCGATAAAACTTAGCTCGGGTTGGCCATTCTCGTCGCTGAAATAGGCAGATAAAAGCCCTTGTTTAAGCGCTTCACCCTGTGGCTTTAACCGCCCAGACAAAGGCAATATAACCGCAACTTTTTGTGGTTTGAGTTGCTCCGTATGTAAGGCTAAGTCTAAATCTTTAGGCAGAGTGGTTTTAGCTGGATGATTAGGGTAACGGGCTTGCCAAGATTGCATTTCAAAGGCCATTCGATAGGCATTTGAGGCATATTTATGGATGATAACCGCCAGTTGCAACCAAGGTTGTAAGCCACCGGGTTCAAGACTTGCTGCTTCTTGTTCCTTGAGGGGCATTTTTTTCAACAATGGCCAAATATGTTCCGCCATGGCTGGATTATAGTCAGCCACTTTGTGCCACAATTGTGCAGCTTGTAGCCACTGTTGTTTTTGCCCTAATAACTTTGCCTTCAGGGTATAGACTCGTTGATCAAAGCCAACTTGAGTGGCTAATGTGCTAGCGAGTTTCTCAGCCTGTTCTGAAAAGCCCATTTCATATAAGCATTCTGCTTCAATTAAATTGGCTTGGGTTAGATCGATATTAGTAATTAATTCGGGCTTTAAGATATCAATGATCTTAATCGACTTATCGCAAGACAGCGCTTGCCACGCTTCGGCAGTTTTAAACAACCAAAAGTTACGGGTGTCGACGTTATTGGCTAAGGTCGCTTTTTGCAAAAAAGTTTCAGGGGTATCTTCTGGGCTCACTTCCTCTAAGGGCAATGGGCTTGATTTTGTGGTTTTGACCACACGCGAAGGAGCACTGCTACAAGCTGATAATAGGCAAATAAGTCCGCCAATTAACCACTGTTTGCTACTGTTCATACTGCTCCCTTTTCGCCATTATGGATGTGCTTATACCAATCTTAATTTAGCCAGCGATGTTATTTCTGTTCATGGCTAGTTGATGCCATTTTAAAGAGGGATGAACGAGATTGATAGCCGTAGACCGCACTTAAATCGGATTAAATTTCAGCGGTGGTCGAGCTTCGGATACAGGCTAAATACTAAACGTAAATAATGCGGTGTAGATTTTCCCATTTTAAGCGTAAAAGCGGTTAAAATGCTGGCTAGGTTTTTAATCATTTCAGAGTAATCCCTTTGCAAAACGCCGGAAGCTTATACATTGTAGCAACGCCAATCGGTAATTTGGCTGACATCACTCATCGTGCCATCACGATTTTAAATGAGGTGGATTTGATTGCGGCCGAAGATACCCGCCATAGCCAAAGACTATTACAGCATTATCAAATTGATACCCGCTTAATCTCGTTACATGATCACAATGAAAGTCAACGTGCAGTGCAACTGGTCAGCAAAATTCAGCAAGGGCAAAATATTGCATTGATTAGCGATGCTGGCACGCCGCTGATTAGCGACCCCGGCTATGGCTTGGTTAATCAATGTCGCCAAGCTGGTGTTAATGTGCTGCCGATCCCCGGTGCTTGTGCTGCGATTACCGCACTATGTGCCGCGGGTTTAGCTACAGACCGCTTTCGCTTCGAAGGTTTTTTACCGGTAAAAGAGGTGGCTTGTAAGAATACCTTGCAACAGCTTTTAGGGGAGACTGCGACTGCCATTTTTTATGAGTCTCCTCGGCGTATTTTAACCACCATTGAACGTGTTGCCGAGGTACTAGGGGAAGAGCGTAAACTTGTTATGGCTAAAGAGCTGACGAAAACCTTTGAAACCTTTAAATCAGGCAGCGCAGCAGAAATTAAGCAATGGTTAATCGAAGATCCAGTGCATCAAAAAGGTGAATTTGTACTGATGATTGGTGGTTGTGAAAAAGTCAGCGATATTCCACAAGAAGCCACAGACTTATTGAAGTTACTGATGGTGGATTTACCTCTTAAAAAGGCCGCCGCAATTGTCGCCAATCATTACGATCTCAAGAAAAATGATTTGTATAAACTGGGATTAGAGTGGGCGTCGGCAGAATAATGCTTAGCTCTATGCACTGTTATCTACCTGCACTGTTATTGCTGATGAGCATGCCATTGCAGGCGCAATGGTACCAAACTCGTGCTGGTATTATGGGCACTAATATTCAGGTGGAAGTGTGGGCAGAGTCACCGCAGCAAGGGCAACAGGCATTAAATTTAGTCATCAACGAAATGCATCGTATTGATGCCTTGATGAGTCCTTATAAAGCAGACAGTGAACTATCCAAAATCAATCAACTTGCTGGCCAGCAAACCGTAGTAATATCTAGCGAAATGTTGGAGTTATTACAAACCTCGCAACATATGTCACAGCGTACCCAAGGTGCTTTTGACATTACCTTCGCCAGCATCGGTTTTTTGTATGACTATCGGCAACAACAAAAGCCCGAGCAACAGCAAATTAAGCCATTACTCGCCGCGATCGATTATCGTCATGTGCAGTTAGATATTGAGGCCAAAACGGTGTTTTTCGCCAATCCTAATGTCAAAATTGACTTGGGTGGGATTGCCAAAGGCCATGCGGTAGATAATGCCATTGGATTATTACAACAAGCCGGTATTAAACATGCCTTGGTTACTGCGGGCGGTGATACTCGTTTATTAGGTGACAAAAACGGTAAACCTTGGATGGTGGGTATTCGTGACCCCCGCAACCCCGAGCGTGAAGCGGTGGTGCTGCCATTACAAAATATAGCGTTATCCACTTCCGGTGATTATGAGCGTTACTTTGAGCAAGATGGTCAACGCTATCACCACATCCTTTCGCCAAAAAGTGGTGAATCGCCCCATGAAGTGCAAAGTGTGTCGATTATTGGAGAGCAAAGTACGCTAACCGATGGATTGTCGACCGCGGTATTTGTATTGGGGGTAAAAGCAGGGATCGACTTGCTCAACCGTATTCCCGGATATGAAGGCATTATTATGGATAATCAGCGCAAGTTGCATTACACCGAAGCCCTACAGCCTAATCAGTAAGCAGCCTGAATTTGTAGTAAAAAAAGAGGTAGCTTCGACTACCTCTTTATATCAATCATCAATCTTGTTTTTTAGCCGATTCAATTTGAGTGACTAAATTAGTACCCCAATTACTCATTGCTTTACCTAGCCCAGTATAGACTGTTGACAAATATTTAGCCCCCAAGTCTTGCGTATAAAACTTACTGTATTGAGCTAATTCAGCATCACTGATATCGCGGTAAATGTAGTAAGAAGTTAACACCATTTGCTGTTCCATGCTTGGCTTCATCATCGCCATCATTTGTTCAAGTTGCGTATCTAATTGCGTTGCTAATTCGGTATTCTGTGGATCATTGGCTTTAACCGCGGCGAACATATTTTTGACTAAACCATGGATCATATTCAAGGCTTGTTCGACCATGCCAGACGACTCAACAAAGTTGATCACCATTTGGCTACGTTGTTGGGTCGGCGGTGTTGTTTGTAGATCGGCAATATAACGCATTAAGTTTTGTTGAAACTCAGGCTCAGTGGCTTGTAGCTCGGCATTAATGACTTTCGATGTTAGTTCGGTATTGAGCCAAGCTAATAGTGACTGCACTTCGGCATTAGAAAATTCATTTTTACTATAGGCTGCCATTATGTTTAGCATGACATCGGTATCTAACGAGGATATTAATATTTTCATCAACGCTGAATGTTCGTCGGTATCTTTTTCGGTTAATGCCATTTGCTGGCCCATGGCCTGCATTTGTAGCGGTAAGCCTTCGATAGCACGAGTCAGACCAGACTTGTCCATTAGTTGATAAATATCAGCATCACTAATGCTTTCATCAGCTAAAACGGTGTTTACACTGAGTATGGCGAATATAAAGATACTGCCAATAAAAGACGTAATTTTTTTCATATTGTTCCTCGTTTGTAAGTGGGTACTTCATAAAAAATTATAGAGGGAACAAATGAAGACAGATTGCTGTGATTGGAGTCCGTTATCAATTTATCGTTCAGCTATCCCTGCTGTGAGCAGATTACTATTGGTATTAGGGAAAGTCTAACAATAACAAGCGCTGTAAAAAAACACAGCAGATATTAACAGCCTTTAGGTCGATATTTACCAGTTAATTATATCCAGTGCGTCATTAAAAGAGGGATCGGCGACGGCTTCATGGACAACTGCATAGGCACGTCTGTGAATGGTTAAATCGGTGAATTGTTGTGCCTCTAGCAGTTTCTGAAACTCTGATACTGCACTATCGTTGCCGTATCGGGTTGCGCTAGTGAGTACTAAGTTAGCATGCATGTTTAGACTAGCTTCTCGCCGCTCTGTGAGTAACTGATTAGTGAGGGTTGGGCTAACATAGAAACTGCCATCAAAAGATAAATAATTTTTAAAATAAGGATCTTCGCCATCTTCCAATAGTAGCGCTAAGCCCACAAATAAGCCGCCATAGGAAGTGCCGGATAACGTGCGTCGCTGCGCATCAATAGCGTATTGGCTTTCAATCTCAGGGATCAGTTCCGAAATTAAAAATTGATAATAATCACGAGCACCTGGAAGTAAATAATCGGTAGCTCGACGATCATTTGGTCCTTGCTCAATGGCGATTAAAATAATGTTCAAGCCCTTCTTCTCAATGGCTTGAGCAAAGCCATTAAAAATCCATTGCCCATCCGTGGCATAGATTATCGCCGTCGGTTCGTTATTGTTCTGGTAATGAGGGGGGAGATAAATATGTAATGGATAATCAATATGGGTAATAGCAGATTGAAATACTTGATGTTTAACAGTGCCTTTATAGAGATAAGTTGGTGTGGTTTGAGGATTATCTGTGGCTGTTGGGGGCTTTACGGGTAAAGAGTTTTCACTGCATCCATACAGGGTTAAAACTAGTGCTATTATCCATAACCGCAGAGTAATCATTAAGTATCCTAGATTGTTATTGGACTATCCTAAAGTGTTAAACTTGCCCGCCCAAAAAATGAAAGGGCTAGTTATTATAATTTGAATTCACCGATTAGGTGGTTTAATTCATCACTTAATTCCAGTAATTCAAGTTCTGATGTACGTGCTTTATCAAACTGTTGATAGGTAAGTTCGGTAGCTTCAACAATATTCTGTATCGATTGATTAATTACCTTAGATACCTGACTTTGTTCCTCTGAGGCACTCGCTGCTTGGCTTATAATCAGGGCAATGTTGTCTATTTCTTTTACTACCGATGTTAATGATTCAGCTCCTTGTAAAGCGCTAGCTGAAGCTTTGGTGGTTAATTCTGTACCGCTATTCATGGCTGTCACAGCTCGCGAACCACTGGTACTTACGGATTCTATCATTTTGCGAATTTCTTCTGTTGAATCTTGAGTTTTAGCCGCGAGAGTGCGAACTTCGTCGGCAACTACGGCAAAACCACGGCCTTGTTCACCAGCGCGAGCGGACTCGATTGCAGCATTTAATGCTAGCAAGTTGGTTTGATCTGCAATACCGCTAATTACTTCTAATATTTTGGAAATGGCCTGACTATCGTCGGCGAGGTGCTGAATAATAGTCGAGGTGCTATCAATTTCACTGGATAATCGTTGCACCAAATCGGACGTTTGTACCACCACATTTTTTCCCGCATTCGCTGCGGCTTCGGCCTGACAAACAAAGGTCGCAGATTGCTCAGCGCTTTTGGCAATATTGACTGATGCGCAGAACATTTCATTCATTGCCGTCTCGACAGCGGATGATTCACGGCGTTGTGCTTCGATGGCAGAAAAACTTTCTGCAAACGCGCTTTTCAACTGGTCAGTGGTTGCATTAAGTTGATTGGTGGAATCTTTGACTTTGAGTAGCAGTTCACGCATTTTTTGCGTGAAATTATTAAAATGATCGGCCAAATAAGATAATTCATCATTACCTTCTACTGGCAGTTTCTTGGTTAAATCTCCTTGACCAGAGGCAATAGCTTCCAAAGCTGTTACAACATCGGTAATAGGCCGATTGATCGACTGGCTAATTAAGTATGCCAAACTGCCTACCACGGCAATCACAAAGATGCTGATGGATAACAAAATTTTTGCAAAGTGCCAAAAGGTGGTGTGAACGTCATCTAAATACACACCGGAACCGACTATCCAGCCCCAAGGAGCGAAGCCTTTCACATAAGATATTTTATCAACGGGCTCATCAGTGCCAGGAAAGGGCCACATGTAGGCCACTGAACCTTCGCCACGGTCACGCACCACATTGACCATTTCGACAAATAAAGCCTTACCTTCTGGATCTTTAAATCCACTGATATCTTGACCATTTAGGGATGGCTTGGTGGGGTGGGAAATCATTTTTGGGTGCATATCATTGACCCAAAAATAATTATTACCGTCGTACCTGAGGTTGTTAATACCTTCAATGGCTAGTTGTTTGGCGTTTTCTTCGCTAATGTCACCCTGCTGATAGGCCTTATACTGTTTTTCAATAACCGTATATGCTGTTTCAACCAACATTCTCGTGTTGTCGGTCTTACTGTTGCTGAGCGCCTGCTCAAGCTGCCAAAGGGAAACCCCAAGTGATACGGATAGGCCAATAAAAACAACTAACAGTTGGATGAGTAGACGGCGACTTATGGATATGTTTCTTAACATCAAAAAACCAATTAATAGAAAGGAATGATATTTTTTGTCTGCTAGAAATGGCACTCCATTTTGCATTTCACTTTATATATTAATTGTTAAAGCATGCAGACGAAAATTCGAAGAATTGATTATACCCACTTTCGTCCACTCTAAAATGAAATGATGGCTCGGCTAAAGTAAAAACGAAAAAAGATTAAGGAATGTTAATATTTTGTAACGTTATAATGAGTTGGCATATTGGTTTCAGTTTTGGTCAGTAATGACTCATCTACTAATGAGGATAATTTTCGAAGTACTACAGGATATCGCTCAGTGATGATGCTTTAAATAGGCTCAAGCATTATTAGATTAATCTGCGAAGAAGTGATACATGACTAACTGGTTATTCACTGCAATAGATTGCGTGCATAATGGTGGTTATGCGCTTCCTACAGCATTTCTTGCTGGAGTCTACGGACAATTGTAAGGATTTAGAGTTCGCAAAAAGGGTATTTCTGCTCACGACAGAAGAAAACACAGTGCAAATGGGATTGGATAAAATAGTTCCGGCGGGTGAAAATTCTACACCTTGTAAGGTGTCTAATATTTTTAAGTTATATCAAGTTCAATATGAAGTAATAGCGCGTTTAGAAAAAAGAATAAATCCCACTTATAGATACGCATTCTCAGAGTGATAAGTAATAACCCTTATTACAGGGGGGGGTTAGTTTCGAGTGATGGTCATTTTATTCCACAAATTCTGAAATTTTGCTTGTTCGAAATAATGATAAGGATGCCAACAGCGGGGCAATAGATCTTGGTCTTTGCGCTCTTCAAAATTAGACACTAACTGCTTAAGTATTTCTAACAGCCGTTCTTTCTTCACCACTTGTAGCGCTTTGCGCGCTGGCGGGAAATATAAATTGTAATTTTTACTGATCACGCAGTCATTGCCTCGGGCATGATATTCCATATTACGAGTCACCTTGCGGCAGATCGGTTCATCTTGTTTATTCGGGTACAGTCGGGAAACAATGGCGTATTCAAAGCGGTCAATATCTCGTAGTTCAAATTCTTTAGGGATATAGGACAGTCCAAATCCTTGAGGGAACAAACCGGTAATTTGTAATAGCGCTTCGGTAGCGGTAGTACTAAATAGTTTTTTCTCGGCGCCGCTGCGCAGCATCATTGCTACTTTAGGAATATATTCAATGGCCTGATTGCTTTTGGTGCTGAGGACAACCGAAGTATACACCTGCGGGATCTTTAACACATTGCCAATGCCATTTTTGGGATTAACCGCATTTTTAATAAGTTTCAGGGTGAAGTCGAGTTTGGCTTGTTCATTTTTGTAAAAACTCTGGCGTTCACTTTTGGAATTCCCCACATAATTCGGCATACCAATACCATCAGTAATAAAAGCCAGTCCTTGTTGGTAAGTCAGTTTGAGTAAGTTCACACGATCAACAGGATCTAATACTCTGAATTCATCTTCATTGCCGCTTTCGCCAAACAAAATACGTTGGGCATCGGGGTGCATCCGACCAATATCCTGTGCTAACGCCGCCATTAGCATGGGTATTTTGACTTCTAAATCAAATCGAGTGTATTTGGCACCGTCGCCGCTGCTTTCTGCCGGATCGACCAGGCGACTAGTGACAAAAGTGTCAATGACATTATCGTTGACGAGGAGTTGATCCAGTAAGCGCAACGACAGTACTGCTTTATATAAATGCTTGGAAAACATATTTTGTAGCGGTACTTTTCGCCCTTGTTCTGGGGTCATCATAAACAAGGTACCTAATAATTTAGCGGATTTTAACTGGGTTTCTTGGTTGTTCTCATCTTCACTAAGAGCGAGTATCTCCAGACAAATTTGTTGTAAATGTTGTTGACGTTCTAAGCGTCGTAAAAGTTGATCTTGTTCGAATTTTTTTAAGGTCTTATTTTGAGTTTCTAAATAGGCTTCGATTTTGGCTTGTTTTTTACCCTCTTCGCTGCCGAGAGATTTTTTAGTGGTGTTGATTTGATGTTGTAGTTGCAGACGCTGTTCTTCGACTTTCGCTTGTTTCTTAAAATATTCCTCGGCCATCTCATATAACGAATCGGCTAGTACAGAGCGCCCATGGATTTTGGTCACTAGCGTTTTCACACTGCGTACATAATTGGACTCTTTCACCAGAGAGGGGACCTTTTGTAATTCAAACGCGGCTATAGCTTAAGAATACTCTTAGCGCGTGAAAGATAAAATATTGATATTAGTACAAAATAACAGAAACGGTGGATGCAGGTAAAGAGATCACCGCCCTGAATTGAGTAAGACGGTGGCGTGGTTATCGCATTGTCATTATTTCAGAGTGAAGTGGGTTATCAATTACAGTATGCCATTCACTATTGGTTCAAAGGCCGTCAGGCTATCCATTAACGCCGCATTACCTAAACCGTGTTGAGGAAAAGTACTGGCAAACTGACCTTGTTGCCCATGGAGTGCCATGTAATTAAGTAGCACTGTATCCACTAACAAGTTGACGTTATTTGCTGCAGGTGATGACGCAGTTTCTACCGAAGCATCGCTGCGCATATAACCAATTTGCTGATGCATGGCTTGTTGTTCTGGGCTAGCGCCGAGCAATTGAATCGTGCCGTTCGGGTTGTACACCATAAAAAACGATGCCGCAGTGGAGGAGTTATCACCGGTCCATACTCCTTTGCCACGGCCGTTAACCGAGTCATCTATCATGCCATTGCTGGCCACCGAGCCATCACTACAGACATACATCATCAAGGGTAATCCGCGTCTGGCGGCATATTCTAAACAGGCGCCCATACAACGTCCGGCCCGCAAATCGCGTACTTCGCCGGTAGAGCGATCGCCAGTATGATAATCAAAGCCACCCATAGTGATGGTGCCCGCACCGGCGTAACCGTTAACGACTAATTTCATTACCGAAGCGGTTTTGCGATACTCGCCATCACTGGCGAATTCTTCGGCGGTAAAAATGCCACCATCGCCAACAATGTCGGTGTCTAATTCTGGATTCAGTGTCGACGGGTCACCAAAGCGGTCGGCAATATCGGCACTCTTTACGTAACCACAGCGAACCAGATCTTTTACCACATCATCGGCACTTATTTCTGTACTCACTCGATTAAGCTTCAAATCACTAATACGCTGGATAGATTCCATCACTGCCACGGAATCGTCTTGGCTTAATAGGCCGATCAGATCCCCGGTATCTACCAAGCCGGTGACATCTGATGGGCGGTCAATTTTAGTGGGGCGCGCGCCAGGATCGATCATCATCGCTGGTGCCATGGAATTACCACCGGAATCGGAACTGCGCGAACCAATTAAGGTTAATAACGAACCATCAGCCCCTGCTTTATTAATGCCGTACATCGGATTATGAGGATTATTGCCGGTGTCGTTTTCTGAGCGTGCAGGGATTACGGCGCCGTTAATATTAGCTCTATTGGCCGGGGATATACGTTCGAGCATACCCCGTAAAAACGCACTGTCGCTGTGAAAAGCTAAACCTAATTCGTTATTAATGAAGTCACTTAATCCGGTTTGTGGATTGCTAATGGCGGGGCTCATGTCCCCGGGTAATCCCAGCTTGCTATAGCCGCCGGTGGTGAGAAAATCCAGCTGGCCTCCGCGTTTACCTACTAACACATTAGAGCCAGAGATATTGGCGCCGCCGGCCAAATCAAACACAATAAAAGGAATTTTCCCAGCGCCTTGGGTGGCAATACCACAACTGCTTTTCAGAGCTTCTAAATCCGCGGATAAAGTAGCGTGGGCTTGGCGAGGATTGGCGAACAAGCTCAATACCGAACCGCCCATGAGCGTCGCAGCACCGGTACAAAAACCTTGGGCGATAAATTCGCGGCGGGTCATCGGCCGACTATGGTCGTTATGATAGAGCGGGGCATCCACATGCCTAGTTTTATTGCTACGGCGTATTAACATGGGGTTACCTCGGGTATCGGCTTGCTGCTGGTTTGAATATTCATGGCGGTTATCACTGTATTAACATCGCAGCGCTGCCTAGAGCGGCGGCACAAGTGCCTTTAACCACGGTGCGAGTGTAAGTGGCATCACAACTGCTGCCACTACCGCATTGAGTTAAACGGTCGATTAATGCATTAAGTTCATCGCGCACTGCTTGTTGTTGCGGCTGACTAACGAGTTCGCTACCTAAGGTGCGATTCACTAAAGGGTCGAGGATCAGGTTTCTATCCTGAGACTCAAAAGCACTATTTGCAGCTTCACTAAAATCAAAGCCGTTAAAGTAACTGCTACGTAAGTTAGTGTTTTCCACTAATTGGTCACAGTACTTGATCGCAAGTTGGGTGATCGCCATTTGATTGGCCGCCACAAAACTGTTGAGTGCGGTTACTGTCGGTAGTTGTTGTTGCAAAGCCTGATAGGTACTCTGTACTTGCGAGTTGGTTTGCGGCACATCGGTAATAGCCGACATCGAGGCATTTATTTCAGCAAAGTTGCGCATGCCAATACGCGCTTGGGGGGCTAAATCTTGTGGACTTGCCGGTGTTGGCGGTTCGGCTTCTACCCGCACATTAGATTGATCATGTAGTTGCTCAAAGGTTAGGAAAAATTCATCCAATGACGGGCCTTTTTCCAGAGCAATTAAAGCACCAAGGCGTGATAACGATTGGCCACTGCCGTTGATGTAAGCACTATTATTCAGGCTGACATTCAGATTTTTGAATACTTGGCCGACATTGGGCTCGCGACCGTTAATGCCAATGCGCATGCCTGCCAATGGTATGGACTGTAAGGCATTACTAAAATCGCTACTGTCATCATTGAGATTAATAAAAAACGGATCACTAAATAAGTAGCTGTAATTATCAAACTGGCTGACTTCGAGCACCACATAGCTTTGTGGTACATCGATAATCTCGCCGATGCCAAATAGTAGGAAGAATTTTTGACCAACGCCAACATCAAAGTTTTGTGCGATTTGTTCACCGCTAAGCACGCGGTTATGGATGGCGACCATTCTAAAGGTGCCGGCCCAAGGAATATCGCCGGAGACCTCATTACCTAGCACTAAGGCGAAGCTATCATCCCATTCATTAAGATTACCAATGTCAGTGCTATCGCTATCGCCAGTGAATTGGCCGTTGACGTAAATCTGTCTACCGTTAACCGGATCAAAATTCACCACTACATGTTGTAAGGATGATTGTAAATCCTCATCGGCGGTGGATAGCGCTGGTTGGCCATTGCTATCTGTGGTGCTGCTACGATGTAAAAAATTGTAGTTGTATAGAGTTTGCCCCAAGGTGAAGTTACGGGATTGACTGCCCCCCGAGTAACTGACAATCCGAGCTGGACCTTCTTGGGTGACATTAGCGGGGATAACCCAAGCTTCAATGGCATATTCGCCGGTGGCGGTAATTAAATCATGGAGTTTTTTACTATTCGTGGTGGAGCCCTGGGCTTTACCATTTTGTAACTGAATACCCCAGCCGCCAACCCAACTGACATCGCCATTTAAAGTTAAGTCGAGTGCAGGCTCAACACCGCTGGTATCAAAGGCGGTGACGCCACTACCGGTTTTAAATTCCCATTTGGCAATCACCGCGCTTTCAAAACGGCCACCACCGCTAGCTAAGGTGCCATCGGTGAGGGTGAGCGCATGGCTACTGATAATATCGTCGGCCAACTGGGTTACATCGATAGCATCGGCAATAGTTTGAATCGCAGCAGCCATATCTGCCGCATTGCTGTTGCAATCACTCCAACAATTGTGAAATTCACTGGCTAAACGCACCACTAAACGGGAATTAAAGGGCTGGTCTAAATCTATTTTATCTTTGGCCGCGGTATAGGCTTCGGCGACGTTGCTACTAGCAATGTAGGGAGCAATGGGGATAGTCGCGGTGTTGTTATGGCAACCTGCACAATAGGTATGTAATAAAGGATAAAGGTTATCGGCGAACAGGCTGCTATCGTCTGGTAAGTTTTTACTAGACCCAGGGACTTTGGCTTGCGGTGCCTGTAATTGGATCACATTGCCTTGCTGCTCAGTGCCAACCCAGTTGTTGATCCAAGTGATCATAATATCGGCACAAGCTTGGTTACTGGTTAGCCAGCAATGATGGCCGCCACTGACTTTACTCACTAGGGTTGATTGCGAAGGATCGGATAAATTGACCAACGGATTGGCGGCGGCATAAGCCTGATTAATATCATCATTACGCACAAATTGCGGTGATTGCCCTTGTTGCACATGACATTCGCCACAGCGGTTGGTAGGAGCAATGTTATCCCAAAGCGCTAATTTAAATTGTTGCACATCTTCGGTGACAGCTGCTGGACCAGAATAGGTAATTGGTCCAGTGTCTACCGGCGGCGGAGTGGGAGTTGCCACTACTTCTGTTTTACCGCCACCACAGGCGGTTAATAGGCTAAGCGCCAAGCTAAAGCCCAAGGTGCGAAACGATAATTTGTTAGAAAGTGTCAACATCTTAGTTGCCCTTACAATAATTGGCAGTATCGGCAAACACCTGCTTCATGGCGTAATTATTGGCCTTAAAATTACCGACCATTTGCTCAACTTGATGGCGGTCTTCGGTATTTTCTGGCTCACGTAAGCACACATTATTAAACACTTTTTTGACCTGACATTGAGCAAAGGCGACGCTGTTGGCTAACTCCTCCCCCATGGATTTCGCACCGCTACCTTGGCCGGGTAAATCCGCAGCCCAGCCTAGTATGGCGTTTTTACCGACGCGCCAATAGTTTTGCCATTGGTCATTTTCGGTAATGTAGCCATGAATAAAGTTATTGGCGTTGATCAGATATTTGCCTTGTACTTGCGTGCCGGTATCTGCATTGGTTTGACCGGCAGCGTTGTATTGAAGAGCACCGTTATCGGTATCATCCTGATATTCAAAATTGTAGTAAGCAAAAGACTGGGCTAAGGGGTCCATACCCGCATGGCAGCCAACACAAGAGTTGAGGAAGATGCGACTATCGCCGCCGGGACTACGGCTAACATCTTGTCGAATACGATCTGGAATGCGGCTGGTATCTTTTAGGGCTTCTAAATCCGTACACAGGTGATTCATTAAGGTAAAACGGAACATCGCGCGGTTAGTACCATCAATAAAAAACGCCTTGGCGGCGGCTCGGCTAGTCATCACACCCGCGGTAGCGCTTGCGGGTAAACCGGTCACTGCCGATTGTGTGCCGGCTACCAGATATTCTTGTAAGTCGATATTTTGCTGTTCAAGTTCTTCGTAGTGGCGATTGTTATTCGTGGCATAGGCTGGCAAACCTAAACTGCTGTCGCCGGTATACAAAATATCGCCGCTGAGCAACAAACGAAAATCAATATCATCGCGGATCATGCCGATGACGGTGGCAGTGTAATCATTGAGTGGGGCGAAAGTTTCAGCGGTCTCATTGGTCCAAGGAGTGATCCAATTTTTTAAGGTGACGTTATAAAAAGCAGGATCTTGCATGGCCAAATAGGCAGCTTGTTGTACGTCCCCATTTTCAATATGGGTTGTCATGGCATCCAGCACAGCGGCGCTGGGGGGAATGCCCGTAAGGCGGTCATGCATCTGTTTGGCTTGTTCTCTGGGGCCCGCTTGTACCAGCAATGAAAAGCTCAACAGCATTAGCAGCATGAGCGAATGGCCTAGCATTCTGCGCGTGTTTAAAGGCTTGTGGTTTGCCTGCTGATGGTTCAACTGCATACTCCCGAATTCATGACAGAGATTAGTTCATATTCATTAAAGAGGGTTTTAGCCGTTAAATAAATATAATAAATGAGTGGTGTGTTTGTATTCTGATACCTAACTCGTGCCGTCATTCATTATTGAAAAATTAAAAGCGAATGGCACCAATGACGTTAAAAATTCAATTCAAAGTGAATGAAACGCTTGGCTGAAAGGCAATTTTCAGGCCATGGGTATTAGGCTCGAATTCTAAAACTGGCATTTGGACGTTAGTGGCAGCGATGTTGTTCATGGTTTTATAAAACTAATTATGGCCAGTCATTGACCCACCTATAGGGCGTTGAGGGAATTTCGAATAAGTTAAACAGGCACAATAATTGACTCATACTTAATAATTACTGACTCATCTATACGGAGTAAATGACTAGCTTCTGAATTGTTATGTGGTGAGCGCAGCGATTAATTAAGGAATTTCCAGCTATTTTTGTTACCAATTAGCGACATGAGAACAAGGCCCTATTGCCTATTCTTATCTGAATGCCAAAAAGTCTAGGTAATTTAGCGGTTTAGTAATTGAAATCAGCTTATTACAGATGTTGGCAGAAACAGACATTGAAATTTAGCCTATTATTTTTTAAACATTATTAGTTATTTACATATATCCAAAATGACTATCCTAGGTACAGGCTCAACTATTCTCAAAGGTATTAATTGTTATTCCTAATGATTAACTACGGTCTTGCCGCATTCTGCCCAACCTGAAACTATATTATTCAGCAAAAGTGCCGATTGTCTGTTCCGGTCGACACTTTTTAGTAGTTAAAGAGCTTGTTAGGCTAATTGATTGTTTTTCTAACAAAATTGTTTGTTCTCGCTAACCGAGTAATGGAATTAATGACGATAAACCGATTTGACATCCTGTCCATTGTTATTGGGCTGTTGGTCTTGCAAGGTTGTGGCACCGAACAGGTGGTCAGTACCGAGCAAGTGGCTGACCCTGTGGTAATCGAGGTGCCTATTGCGTTTATTAAACGACCTTTGCCGTTGGATGAAAATGGCGTTCCAGTGGTCAAAACTCTTCGCCAACTGAACGATTTTGTCCCCGGCGCCGCGCTATATATTAAACAACGTGCTTCAGCCACCGCGCCAGAAATCAATATTAGTCACCGCGCTTTTCATGAAGTGAGCGAAGAGGCCGACCCTGCTACAGAGTTGGTATCTGATTACGATATTAAAGATTTACATGCCTCCTACGATGGTAGCCGCTTGTTATTTGCCATGCGCGCCCCCGAGATTGAAGGCGCTGATGACGATGAGCAGCCCACATGGAATATTTGGCAATACGATCGCAGCAACGATGAGCTCACGCGTATTATTGCCTCGGATACTATTGCTGAAATTGGCCAGGATGTTGCGCCGGTATTTTTGGCTGATGGTCGCATTGTTTTTAGTTCAACCCGCCAACAGGATAATCAAGCAATATTGTTAGACGAGGGCAAGCCCCAATATCAAGCCCTTGAGGAAGGCAGAGACGAAACTGCCTCGGTACTGCATATCATGAATGCCGATGGCAGCGATATTCGTCAATTGTCATTTAATCAAAGTCACGACCTAGACCCAATGGTGATGACCAACGGTAAAATTCTCTTTAGCCGTTGGGATCAAATGAGTGGCGACAAAGGCATTCATCTTTATCAAATGAATGCGGATGGCAGTGGTTTGGAAATTGTTTATGGTCGTCATAGCCATCAACAAGCCCCACGTCCTGAAAATGTACATTTTGTGAATAGCCAAGAGCTAGCCGATGGTCGCATATTAACGGCTATGGTGGCCGATGAGAATGATCGTCTCAGTGCTGAATTTAATGCCATTGATATCAGTAATTTTACCGATGTAGATCAGCGCTCGAGCAATGGTAATGGCAGCACCGCACAAGAAAATATATTGTTCGATAACCTCGCTATCGATGGCAGCATTTCTCTTGGTGGCCGCTTTAGTGCGGTCTATCCATTATGGGATGGAAGTCAGCGTTTGATTTTTAGTTGGAGCCAGTGCCGAGTATACGATCCTGAATCAACACCAGTAGTAATCGACCCTGAAACACCAGTCACAGACACCCGCAAAATACTCCCATGTAACGCTGAATTATTGGCCGTCGAGGGTATTGAAGAAGCGCCGTTGTTATATGGCCTATGGATGTATGACCCACTGGAAAATACTCAGCTAGCGTTAAGCGTACCCGTTGAAGGGATTGCCTATACTGAAGTGGTCGCCATGGAATCACGGCCTTATCCCGCAGACCCTAGCACTGCCGAAGGTTTTGATAACGAACTCGCCGAGATGGATCAAGGAGTTATCCATATTCGTAGTGTTTACGATATGGGCGGAGTGGACACCAGCCCTACTGGTATTGCCAATTTAGCCGACCCCCAGCAATTTAATAGTAGTCAACGCAGTGCGCGTTTTTTGCGCATCACTAAAGCGGTGTCTATGCCAGACCGTGAGACTCGAGATTTTGATAACAGCGCTTTTGGTGTTAGTCGCAATCAATTGATGCGCGAAATTATTGGTTATGTGCCGGTAGAGCCCGATGGCTCCGTGAAATTTTCGGCACCAGCGCGAGTGCCGCTTGCCTTAAGTATTGTGGATGCCAATGGTCGACGCATCGGTGAGCGCCATCAAAACTGGTTACAAGTAATGCCCGGTGAAGTGAAAACCTGCAATGGCTGCCATACTCGGGACAGTCAATTACCCCACGGCCGTTTAGATGCAGAAGCGCCATCGATTAATTTTGGTGCACAAAGCACTGGTATCCCTTTCCCTAATAGCAACCCCGCGATGTTTGCCGATATGGGTGAAACCATGGCCGAAGTCGCTAGCCGCATTAACGGACTCGCTTACCTTAACCCCAACATCGTATTTAGTGATTATTGGACCGACCCAGCACTGGCTGAAGTCGACCCCTCAGTCAATTACGCCTATGCTGATTTATCAACTCCGCCGCCGATGACTAATGCTTGTGCGCTGCAATGGACCAGCTTGTGCCGAATCGTGATTAATTTCACTGACCATATTCAACCCATTTTTAACCTAACGCGGGAAGTACTCGATGAAGATGGCGTTACGGTATTGGTAGACAATACTTGTACTGGTTGCCATAGCCTAATGGATGCGGATTCCGTGGTGCAAGTACCTGCAGGTCAGTTGGACTTAAGTGCGGTTCCTTCTAATGACGATGCCGATCAATTAATGAGTTACCGCGAATTATTACGTGGTGACAATGAACAAGAAATTATCGAAGGTGCGTTGATTGACCGTCTAATTGAAGTATTTGATGGTAATGGCAACCCAGTCTTTGAGACCGATGAAGAAGGTGAGTTGATCCTAGATGCCGAAGGTAATCCCATTCAAGTGTTAACCACAGTAAGAGTGAATGCCTCGATGTCGAGTAATGGTGCCAATAGCAGTAATAGATTTTTTAGTCGTTTTACAGCGCAAGGTAGTCATGCAGGATTGTTATCACCAGCAGAATTAAAACTGTTATCTGAGTGGTTGGATATTGGCGCTCAGTACTATAACAATCCATTCGATGCGCCGGTGAACTGATGTTTTATCGCATACGTTTTTCCCTCATCCTATGTTGTCTTACCTTGCTATATGCAGCGTTCACTAAAGCCGACGACGATCTTTTACAAGTACAAATAGCCGAGCCCTTTATTGAACTACATTCTGGCCCGGGCCGTGGCTATCCGGTTTTTCATGTGGCACCTAAGGGCGATTGGGTCAGCGTACTAAAACGTAAAACCAGCTGGTTTAAAGTGCAAACCGCAGACGGTATGCAAGGCTGGGTTAAGCAAGATGCTTTGCAACAAACCTTAGCCGCTAATGGCGAGCCGGTCAGCATTAATACCGGTAGTTTTGTCGATTACCAACAACGTGATTTTGAATTAGGTGTGGCTGGCGGTCTGCTGGAAAATGTCACCGCACTGACGGTATCCGCGGGTTGGGTACTGACCGAAAATATTGCCACCGAAATGAGTTTTACTCAGGCCTTAGGGGATTTTTCCGAGAATCGTTACGGGCTACTGAGTGTTCGTCATACCCCTTTTCCCGAATGGCGAATTTCGCCTTTTATCAGCTTTGGTGTAGGACAACTTCAAACCAAACCTAAAGCTAATCTAGTGCAATCAGGTGATGCCACCCGCACCAGCGATGTATTGAGCGTGGGCGCGGGTAGTCGTTTTTATTTGGCGCGAAATTTCGTGGTCAATTTGGAATACAAACAAGTGTTAGTACTTACTGACCTTGATACTCATGAGGAGTTAGAGCAATGGCAGCTCGGATTCAACGTTTATTTTTAACTATTGGGGTTGTGTTGGCATTTTCAGCGCAGGCACAGCAGCAATCCATTGGCGACATTATCCAGCCGGATATTCAGCGCGAGGATATTCATGAAGCCAATATTGATAGCGAAGATTTTGAGCTGGGGTTGTATACCGGCATCATTGCTATCGAAGATTTTTCATCGGATACGGTGGTAGGTGCGCGACTGGCTTATCACATCAGTGAAGATATTTTTACCGAGTTGACTTACGGCCAAGCAACCGCCGGGCAAACCAGTTACGAGATCCTCAGTGGTGGTGCGCCGTTTTTGACAGAGGAAGAGCGTAAGTTCCGTTATTACGATTTATCACTGGGATACAACTTCAACGGCGAGGTTTTTTTAAGCCAAGACATGGTGTTTAACTCCGCCACCTATTTTGTGTTAGGCGCAGGTAGTACCAAATTTGCCGGTGATGAACACTTCACCTTGCAGTTTGGTGCTGGTTATCGACTGCTACTGACCGACTATATGGCGCTGCATTTTGATGTACGGGATCGCATGTTCAACAGCGAGATCCTTGGCGAGGAAAAAGCCACCCACAATATTGAATATACCTTCAGCGCGACGTTTTTCTTCTAATCGCTGCTGGACGAGGAGACATGATGTTTATTAATAAATTAGTTAAAACGGCAATACTGTTAGTTTGCTCATTAGGCCTTAGTAGCGCGGCATTGGCCGCTAGCGAAGCCGCCGACTTTACCTTAAAAAGTAGCACTGGCGACAACCTACGCTTGCAAGAACTGCGCGGCAATATTGTGCTCATTAATTTTTGGGCCTCGTGGTGTGGGCCTTGTCGTACAGAATTGCCCTATTTGGACGACCTTTATCTAGAATTTAAAGACTTAGGCTTTACTGTACTAGCGGTGAATATAGATGAAGATTCATCCAAGGCGGCAGTGTTACTCAATGATATGCCAGTGAGTTTCCCCGTGGTGTATGACCCCGATGGCACCGTGAGCAAATTGTATGATGTGCAAGCTATGCCAACCACGGTGTTTATTGACCGTAATGGTTATCAGCGCTTATTACACCCAGGTTATAAATCTGGCGATGAAGTTAAATATCGCAAAATAGTTAAAGCGTTAATCAGAGAGTGAGCTAATGAAAACCCAAGCTATCACCAATCCCAAAGCCTATTCCAGCTGCCTTAAATCCACTTTGTTGATCATGACGATGGTGTTGCTAGGTGGCTGCGAAAGTATTGAGCCATGGGTTAAACCCTATGAGCGCAATAACTTGGCGGATCCGGTGATGAGTTTAAATCGTAATCCAGTGGCGAGTACTTATATGCATCATGTATATCAGGCACGAGAAGGAGCGCGAGGCGCCGAAGGCGGTGCGGGAGGTGGTTGTGGCTGCAACTGATCGCGACCGCTACAAGACATTTTTGCGGCAATTACAGATCCAGCGTGGTCAGTTAGCCGGTCTGCCAGGATGGTGTATACGTATCACCTTAGTGATTGTGTTGCTGGTATTGTTTAATACCGGTGTAGGCGCTGCGGTATTACCCGAAGATCGTGCCGACGCCATGCATCATGCTTATGAAGGCGGTGGTATATCCATTGATGGGCCATCCATTTTACTGCGTAAAAGCATCGGTGAGAGCCTGTCTTTTTCCGCCAATTATTATGTAGATAATATCACCGGCGCTTCTATCGATGTGGTGGCAACGGCCAGTGCTTACGAAGAACAACGCACTGAACATACCGTTGGTGTTGATTACCTAAACAATAAAACCTTAATGAGCTTAAGTGTCACCAACAGTTCAGAAAACGATTTTGAAGCGCAGTCTTTTCATGTCGGCGTAACTCAGGATTTTTTCGGAGATTTAACCACCTTATCTTTGGGGTATTCCAAGGGGGAGGATGAAGTTGGCAAAACTGGCGATGAGTTCTTTAGTGAAACCGCTACCCGTCATAACTACAGCTTAGGTTTAACGCAAGTAGCCACCAAGAACCTTATCCTCGGATTCAATGTGGAAAATATATCCGATCAGGGCTATTTGAATAACCCTTATCGTTCTGTACGTTTTTTAGATGTTAATGCTGACAAGGGTTTCCGCTTTGAAACGGAGCGTTATCCGACAACCCGCACCAGCAACGCGGTGTCGATGACGGCTAATTATTATTTGCCCTATCGCGCCTCTATTTATGCCGAAGGCCGTCGTTTTAGTGATAGCTGGGGCATTAGTGCTAACACCTACAAGCTGGGCTACGTGCATACCTTTGGAGATAGCTGGCTATTGGATGTACGGGTACGTCAATATCAGCAGAACAAAGCCGATTTTTATCAGGACTTATTTGCCCGAAGTGGCGAATTTAATTTTATGGCGCGGGATAAAGAGCTAAGCACTTTTTCTAATCGTTCAATTGGACTGAGTGTGAGTTACAGCCATCGTTTTAATGCCAGTGGTTTTTTCAAAAAGGCTTCGGCTAATTTGGAAGTGGACCACCTGCAATTTGATTATGACGATTTTCGTGATGTGACCGCCGATGCCGAAGTGGGTATGGAGCCGTTGTATGCCTTGTCGGCGACAGTGTCTCGCCTGTATATGTCGATTTGGTATTAGCGCCAGCGGTTTTAGGAGTAAACAGTAAAATGTTAAAACGTATTCGTACTAGTTGCTTGGCAGGGTTATTGGCCTACAGCACATTGCTTTTTGCCGGTAGCACCATGGCACAGGAAGATTTAGGTCTGTCGCCAGCGCCAACCGCTGATGACACCAATACCCCTCAATCGGTACAACAACAAGTGCAAAACCTTAAACAACAAGTGATAGCGCTTAATCGTGATCTATTTTTACTCGAAGAAGAACTGTTATTTCCGTCCAGTACCCAAGTGGTGGTGTATGTGGCTATGGATCGCGGCGATTACTTCAAGTTGGATGCCGTTGAGCTGAAAATTGATGATGAAACCGTCAGCCATTATTTGTATACCCAACGCCAAGTCGAGGCTTTGTATCGTGGTGGTGTGCAGCGTTTATACATTGGTAATGTCAGTCAGGGTCAACATCAAATCACTGCTTTTTTTACCGGCATAGGCCCTGAACAGCGCCCTTATAAACGGGCAGTGTCGGCGAGCTTTGTTAAAAGCGAAGATGCCGCGGCCTTAGAAATTGCTATTGTTGATGATGGTACTAAGCAGCAACCGCAATTTAGTATTCAGGTGTTATAGCAAGCGATGCACACCTTGTTTTCCCTACCCATAACAACTAAGTCGTACTTACTTTTAAGTGGCTGGCTGTGTTGTTTATTGTGGGTTAATGCAGCTAACGCAGAGGAAGTGGTCAGTGATCGCCAGTATGGGCGGGTGTTGTATGAGTATTTCCAAGGGGATTATCAAGTGGCGTTAACGCAAATGGCGATCGCCGAACAACAGGGCGGTATTCAACATCAAGGATTGTCGCCGGAGCTACTTAAAGGCGGCATGAGTTTAGGTTTTGGTCTTGAGCAACAGGCATTAGAGATTTTTTCCCGTTTGTTGAACGACAATGTCGCACCCAATATTCAGGCACAAGCTTGGTTTAGTTTAGCCCGCGTGATGTACAACAAAGGTGAATTTACTGCCGGTTACCAAGCCTTGAGCCAAATTGATGAAAATTCCCTCGACGCTTTTAACGCCACTAGCTTGCAAGAGTTTCATTATTTAAAAGCTCAGTTGTTGATTGCTACTGGCCAGTTGGACGATCTTGATACCAGTATCGCCGCACTCAATCAGCGCACCATTTATATGGATTACCTGAATTATAATTTCGCCTTACAGTTACAACAACAGCAACAATCTGCCGAAGCCATTAGCTTATTAGAGGGTATTGATCAGCGCCAGTATCAGTCACTGTCTACGGGTATGATTGGCGGCTGGTTCGATCAGTGGTTGAACGCTTGGTTTGATTGGCAGCCGGTAACGGCTGACGAAGCCGAACAACAGGCGTTACAGGATAGAGTCAATGTCACCTTGGGTTATTTGCATATGCAGGCCGAGGATTATCCGCAGGCAATACACGCATTTAAATCCGTACGTTTGGATGGCATTGATGCACAGCGAGCATTGTTGGGTTATGGCTTTGCCGCCATGGAATTACAGGCATTCCAACAAGCCATCAGCTTATGGCAGGTGTTACAACAATTGCCAGCTAACAGCACCTATAAACAACAATCGTGGTTAGCGGTTGCCAGTGCCTATCAATCATTGAATTCACCGCTGCAAGCGTTGTCTGCTCTAGAACTAGCGGTTGCAAAGTATCAGCAACAGGCACAGGCCATCGATGATGCCATGCTGCAAGTGCAGCAACCCACGTACTTTTTACCCTATGTACGCCAGTGGCAACAAACGGCCGAGCTAGACATCACGGAAAACAAAGGCGATAACCTGCCAATGCGATTGCTGTCGGTTTTTAGTTCTGCACAGTTTCGTCAGCAAATTATGGCGCTTGCAGAATTACAGCATGTGGGTGATGAACTTCAGCGCTGGGGGCAACAATTACAGTCTTTTCAGTTAATGGTGGACGAGCGTGAGCAAGTCACCCAAAACCGTGCAGTACAATTACAACAGAATAATCTGTTGCAGCAATTAGCCACATACCAGCTACAGCGAGAGCAATTAGCCCAAGGTATTGAAAATATCGAACAACAACAGGACGGCCATGGATTATTGGCGAGTGAGCAATTAGCCCAACATCAGCAGATTCAACGAGCACAGCAACGATTACAAGGCGTTATTCAGAGTCAGTCCACGCAACAACAGCCGACGACTGAATATGCGCAGCGTTTACAGCGCCTACAAGGCATTATTAGTTGGCAGGCGGATAGCCAATATGTGGACAATTTATGGCAGGCAAAGCAAGGCTTAAGGGAATTAGATAAAACCATCGAGCAAACCCAACAGCAACAACAACGCTTAATCGCGGCAATGGATCAACAACCACAGTTCGATCAGCAGCGCCAGCGTATTGCCGCCACCGCTATGCGAGTAAAACAGCAATCAGAGCAATATCAATTGGTGTATCAGAACCTAACCCAAGCATTAGTCAACTATGCAAGTCAGGCGCTAGTGCAGCAAAAACAGTTAGTGCAGGATTTGCTCATCCGCGCCCAAGTAGAAATGGTGCGCTTACAGGATGAAGCCTATCAAGACCTGCAGCGACAAACATCAGAGGCGAACCTATGATGTTTGCCCACCAGTTGAAATTCACTGTTATTGGCTTGTTGCTAGCACTGATGAGCGCCTGTAGTTGGAATGCGCCGGTGGAACGTCAAGCGCCAGATGAACGTCCTACTTTGGCATCGTTACAATCACAAATGCAGCCCATAGATCGCCAGCCATTAACCGCACCTTCGTTAACCGAGTTGCGTGACAGTTACCGTAAATTGCAACAGCTTGTAAAAGATCCAGTACTGCTTAAAGATATTCATACGCGCCTAGCGGATATCGAAATTGTCTTGGCTGAACAGCAACAAGAGCAAGGTATTGTCGCGGCAGATCAACAACAAGGTTTGTATGCCACCGCCATCGAGCAATTACAGCAGGTATTGAGGTTACAACAACAGCCAGAGCAGCAGGTGGATACGCTCTATCAGTTATCTAAAGCTTATGATTTGCAGGGACAGCGACAACAGAGCTTTGCCACGATAGAGCGCTTGTTGGATATTGATCCACAAAGCCGTTATTTGGCGGAATTATCCTTTCGTCGCGGTGAAATTTTTTATGCTGATGGCAATTATCCATCTGCGGTAGAGGCCTATCAGCAGGTTCTTGATGCGGATAACAATCAACCTTATATTCTGACCGCGGCTTATATGTTGGGCTGGGCTAATTTCAAATTAGATCGTCAACAAGGAGCATTACAGGCATTTACGGTTTTGCTGGATCTAAGTTTACCCACAGCACAATATACCGATGATTACCTGTTCGATGATTCCCCAGAAAATGCATACCAAGCCATACTCGAGAAATTACCGGCAGGTGAACGCCAGTTAGTCACAGACACGTTGCGGGTGATGGCGTTGTTGTTTTCTTATGATGCCGGAGCTAGCAGCCTTGCCGAGCATTTTCAGCGGGTGGGTGATCGTCATTATGAAATGTTGGTGTATCAACAGTTAGGGCAGTTTTACTTAAACGATGATCGATATCGCGACAGTGCTGATGTCTATGGCATGTTTGTCAAACAGCATCCTACTCATCCCCATTCACCATTGTTTTATGTGCGCCAAATTGACACCTACTATTTAGGAAAATTCCCCAGCTTAGTGTTACCGGCCAAACAAGATTTTGTTGCCATGTATGGTATTCATGGTGATTTGTGGCGACAGAATTTGCGTGCCCAGCAACATAATGCCAAACCTTATTTACACCAATACTTGTCTGAGTTAGCACAATATCAGCATGCACTAGCGCAGCAACTTGACTCGCAGCGACAAACTGAATCAACGTCTAGCAAAACGGCAAGTCCGGCTAGTGTGGCAGCAGCCTATGGGCAAGCGGCCGGTTGGTATCAACAGTTTATTCAAACCTTTGAGGATGATCCTAAAACCGCCGAAATGTGGTTTATGCTGGCGGAATGTCAGTTTGCCGCGGCTGATTACCCTCAGGCCATTGTTGCCTATGAACAGTACGCTTATCACTTAGCGCCAATGTTGCTGACTAAAGAAGATCCTAAGCGCCGTGCCGAAGCTGGCTACGCCGCCATACTGGCTTATGCTCAACTATTGACCAATGTCGATGATGAACAACAACAGCACTGGGCACCTTTGCAGTTACAAAGCCAAATCGCTTTCGTTGAAACCTTTGTTGAGGATTCTAGATCGCTGGATATTTTGCATCATCTGGTACAAAACAGTTTCACTTTAGAGCAGTATCCACAAGCCATTCAATTCGCTGAATTATTGCAACAGCGTTTACCGCTACAAGATAGCCGTCAGGTAGAAGCCAGCTTGGTGCTAGCTCACAGTCAATTTGCCCTGCAAGAATATGCAACCGCCGAGGGCTATTATCAGCAAGTGTTGGCATTATTACCGGAAAACGATAAGCGCGTTCCGGCATTGGGCGAAAATCTTGCCGCGAGTATTTATCATCAAGCTCAAGCCAGCTTAGCCATGCAAGATAGCGTTGTTGGTGCGCAGCAAGCCAAAGCGCAATATTTGCAGATTATCGAACAAACCCCTTTGGCGAAAATTCGCATGACGGCGCAGTTTGATTTAGCCAATTTGTATCTGCAATTACAAGATTGGTCACAGGCCATACATTGGCTAACGGATTTTCGTCAGCGTTTTGCGGGCAGCGCCTTAGTTGCCAGCATTGCTGACAAGTTGATCCACGCCTATCAGCAGTCACAACAATGGCAGTTGGCAGCGGAGGAATTAGAGCAAATTTGGCAAGCACAACCGCAAACCGAACAGGGACAACAGGCGTTATTGTTAGCGGCGCAATATCAACATAAGCAGGGTAATCACAACAAAGCTTTGCCGTTGTTTCGTCACTATGCCCATGAGTATCCCAATCCACTGAGTGAGGCCAACGAAGCGCGCTGGAAAATGAGTGAATATTATCGCCTGAGTAATGAGGGCAATAAACGTCGTTTTTGGTTACGAAAAATGATTCAAGCCCATGCTAATAATGTCAGTCAGCGTAGCGATCGTTCGGCCTATTTAGCCGCAATGTCATCAGCGGTATTGGCAGACGATGCCATGCACATTTTTAAAGGTATCAAGCTCACCTTACCCCTTAAAAGCAGCTTGCAACGTAAAAACAAGACTATGGACGCGGCAATAAAGGCCTATCAACAAACGGCCGCTTATAACATTGCCGAATTCAGTTCCGCCGCTACCTTTAATATGGCGCAAATATATGCCGTGTTTGCCAAAGATTTATTGGATTCCCAGCGGCCTAAATCCTTAAGTGCCTTAGAGCTGGAGCAATATCAATTCTTGCTGGAAGAGCAGGCGTTTCCATTTGAAGATAAAGCCATCGAAATTCATGAGGCCAATACTCGCCTTAGTTGGCAAGGTGTTTACGATGAATGGGTACAGCAAAGCTTTACGGCATTAAGCCAATTATTACCGGCTCGCTATGCCAAAAAAGAGCAATGGGCGGAGGTCGACGATGAATATTATTAAACACTTTTGGGTAGTCGTGTTTGGTGTTGTGCTACTAACGGCGTGTAGCTCATTACCTGAATCTGCGTCCCAACCATCACAAGATATGGCTAATCCGGTAACTCCTTCGATGGAAGTTGATAATGGCGCAGCAGTGGCGTCACCCAAGCAGCAGTTATTGGCACAAACCAATTATTTTAAACAAAGTCAGCCGAGTATTTCCAAGCGCGTCAAACAAAGAATGACAGCAGCGCTGGCATTAAAGCAGAAACAACAATTTGCTGATGCCGAGGCGGCTTTTTCCACCTTGGCTGATGAGTTTGCGGATCTCTCCATGGTATGGCTGCATTTAGGGGATATCGCCTATGCGCAATCACACATAGATGAGGCTATCGGCCATTATCAGCAGGCGATTAACAGCAATAAGTTTAACTATTTTGCCCATAACCGTTTAGGGCATTTGTTACGCCATCAGGGGCAATTTGCCAGTGCGTTACAACATTATCAGCAAGCGATTCAGGCGTGGCCGGGTTTTGCTCAGGCTTATTTGAATCGCGGCATATTACTGGATCTTTATCGGGGCGATAAGACTGCCGCATTGGCAGATTATCAAACCTATCAAATGCTGACGGATGACAGCGACAACCACATCAAAAGCTGGATTGCCGATTTAGGCCGCCAACTGGATGTTCAATAACAGGGAGTTACACGATGAAATTTAATAAATTAAGCACACAGATTTACCTTATTGCCGCTTTAGGTGGGATGTTGTCCCCCGTGGTTTTAGCGCAATCAAAAGCCAATGTGCTCAAGTTGGAGTCGGTGATCAGGGGCAATCAGGAACAACCCAAGGTACTCACCATCGTGCCGTGGCAAACCCCTAAAACCAAAGCCATTTTTGCCAGTCTGCAAACGCAGTTAATGCAAACTGAATTCGAGCCATTAGAGCGCAGTAGCTTTATACGTCAGATTTCGTTCCACCATAAGTTATCAAAGCAGGTTGACCAGTTTGATCCTGCATACCCAACACCAGAGGAATAAGCAGTATGCTAGTTCCAATGATTCATATTCACTCTAAATGAGGCTATCTCATGGATTTTTACAACACCATAGTTCGATTTTTCCAAGAAGGTGGGGCATTTATGTTGCCCATCGCGATTGTATTGGCATTGGGATTGGCTATTGCGCTTGAGCGTTGGTTATTTTTAGTGTCGGCCAAGGTTACCAATCGCTCGGCCTTTAAAAAGATTGAGCCATTGCTGCAACAAAATAAATTTGATGCGGTACTGGCTATGGGCCAGTCAAACAAAGCACCCATCACGCGGATTATCAGTGCGGGTATTCAGCGACTGGAACACAGTATGCGCCGCGACGACATTGAATACGCCATGGAAGAAGGGTTAATGGAGGCCACATCGCGTTTGGAAAAGCGCACGGCCTATTTAGCTACATTAGCGAATATCTCTACCTTGTTGGGTTTGCTCGGTACCATTATTGGTTTGATTGCGGCGTTTTCTGCGGTAGCCAGTGCCGACCCGTCGGAAAAAGCCAGTTTGTTATCTCAGAGTATTTCGGTGGCCATGAACACCACCGCCTTTGGTTTGATTGCGGCTATTCCTTTACTGGGTTGTCACGCCATTTTACAAACCAAAACCACGGAAATCATGACTAGTATGGAAATGGCCGGGGTGAAGTTTTTGAATCTACTGGCTAAGCACAGTGCGGTTTCGCAAAAATCCCGGACTAGCGACTAACCTCGGAGCATAATCATGATTGCTCGTAAACGTAAGCCGGTTCAGGATGCTGAACTCGATATCACCTCCTTCATGAATTTGATGATTGTATTGGTGCCGGTGTTGTTGATGATGATGGTGTTTTCCCGCATTACCGTGCTGGAATTGAAAATGCCGGAGTTGGGTAGTATCGCGGAGCAAAGCCCAGAACAGCTGGAAAATCAGCAACTGGAGCTACTGGTGCGTGCCGATGGCATTGAGGTGTTGTTCCCACGAGGCTATTTGGTCAAGCACTTGCCGTTAGTTGAAGGGCAATATGATTTTGCCCAGTTGCAATTTACCCTTAAACAAATCAAGCAAACCTTACTCAATAAGGATGTGGATAAAAAAGACATCACGTTATTGCTCGAAGACAACATCGATTATCAGAATATTGTGGCATTAATGGACAAAGCCCGTTCTTATCCTGAAGTGGTGGCGGCATCGGTAGTTCAAGCTGAACTGTTTCCGGAAATCTCTTTAGGCGATGCGCCGCAAAGTGCACAAGGAGCGACCCCATGAAGAAATCCGTCAGGGCCTTAAGGATGGAGCGTCAGCAAAAGCGTATGTCGCAAACCTCTAAACTCAGCTTGGTGTCACTGATGGATATCTTCACCATCTTGGTATTCTTCTTGATGATGAATACCTCCGAAGTGCAGGTATTACAAACCCATAAAAGCGTGAAGCTGCCGGAGTCCCATGCGGATACATCTGCCCAAGAAACTTTGCTACTGATGGTTAATGAAAAAGATATTATCTTGCAAGGGCAAAAGCTGGCGGACGTAGCAACAGTGCTGGCAAGCGGAGAAGAGATTATTGCTGCATTAGATAGCGAATTGCAGTATCAAGCTAATCGTACTTTGGCATTGGCTAGTGATACGTCAGGTGACAGCGCAGAGCGGGCCATTACCATTATGGGTGATCGCAGCATCCCCTATGAATTGCTTAAAAAGCTAATGCAAACCTGTGCCAATGCGGGATATAGCAATATTTCACTAGCGGTAGAGCAACTACAGCCGCCGAGTGTGGAAAGTGTGGCGGAGGCGGGTTAATGGTTAATACACTTTCGCCAGTAGTAGCACAATTACCTTGGGCTGCTAGTGATCAAGAAAATAAACGTTTCAGCCGCATTACCTTGGTGTGTTTAACATTGACCCTGTGTTTTGCTGGAGTGGTTAAATGGCAGGATATTCCACCGGTTTCACGACAGGCGAAGGAAAAACTGCCCCAACAATTAACCCGTATTATTAAAGCGGTACCAGTCAAAAAGGTTGAACCACCTAAGCCGGTAAAGCCGGAACCGGTACCCGAAGTGAAAAAACCTGAGCCGGAAAAAGTCATACCTAAGCCAGTTGAAAAAGCTAAGCCCAAACCTCTGGCAGTAAAACCCACACCGAGTAAAGCCGAGCTCGCTGAGCAGGCCCGTAAAAAGGCCAGCCAAAGCGGGTTACTGGCGTTTAAAGATCAAATTGCCAGCATGCGCGATAAAGTAGAGGTGCATAACAATGCCGATACTAAGTTAGTCAAAGGCGCCGGTAAAACCGACCAAAGCCAGCGTAAATACGTAGGTAAACAAGTGGCCAGTAAAAGCACCGGTATTCAGTCCCAACAACTCAGTAGTGATATCGGCGCAGCCGGTACCCTTGAGGGACGTAAAACCACAGAATTTGTTGCGCCAGTTGAGGGCTTACCCTCATTAGCCCAAAAAGAATTAGTGACTGAGCAAGCCGTTGCAGGTGGCCGTACTACCGAATCAATTCGTAAAGTGTTAGATGCTAACAAGGCGGGCGTGTATGCCATCTATCGCCGAGCACTGCGTCAAGATGCCAGCCTACAAGGAAAAGTGACGGTAAAATTAGTGATAGCGCCAAATGGCTCGCTACTTGAATGCTCGTTGGTTTCTAGCGAACTGAATAATAGTGATTTGGAAAACCGCCTACTACAACGAATTAAGGCTATTAATTTTGGCAGCGAAAATGTTAGCCAAACCGAACTGGAATATACCTTTAATTTCCTGCCGTTTTAATTTTGGGAAGAGCAGGAAAAAGGGCGACACCCTTTGCAGGTTGTCGCCCTCGACAGGAAAAATTAATTTACCAGAAGCGCATATAGATAACGGCGGTTATCCCGAGGATGCCAGCGGTATGGATGTAATCCCACTTATCTAAACCAGCGCGCATTTCTGCCCATTGTGATTTACTGATACTGCCAAAAGTTAAACCTTGAAGCTTTTCATCAGAACATTGCTTAGTGAAAATACTCACGATAACCATCAGTACCGAGACCACTACAAACAGCAGAATACAGAAGTACAGCCAGTTCATATCGGTGATCCACGCGAATGGAGTGCCTACTAAGCTATCTCGGAAGGGTAATAACACCAAGCGGATCATGCCCAGAATAAAGCCGGAAACTAAGCCAAAATAACCTGCCGCAGCGGTGATACGTTTGCTAACCAAACCTAAGAAGAATACCGCAGCAATACCCGGTGCAATCAGTGATTGTACGCTTTGTAGATATTGATAAAGCACATCGGCTATCAAGCTCATTACTGGGATCCACAGTAATCCGAGTATAACGATGACGATGGTGGCTAATCGGCCTACTTTAAGTAAGTGTTTCTCACTGGATTCCGGTTTGAATTTTTTGTAAAAGTCGATGGTAAACAAGGTTGCCGATGAATTGAATAATGAAGCGAGTGAGCTCATTAATGCGGCTACTAGTCCGCCTATAACTATTCCTTTTACACCTGAGGGTAATAATTCAGAGACTAAGGTGGGGAAGGCCTGATCGGCGCTATCGTAATGAATAATGCCTTTGGCTTTTAAGGCATAGGCAATCATACCCGGTACTAGGAAGATAAATACCGGCAATAATTTTAAGTAACCGGCAAACATGGTACCGCGGCGAGCTTCTTTAATGCCTTTGGCCGATAGCACTCGTTGAACGATGTATTGGTCGGTACACCAATACCAGAAACCAATAATAATCGAGCCAAATATAACCCCAGGCCATGGGTATTCGGTGTCGGATGCGGCGCGGATTAAATGCATATTCATGTCATTCAGACGTTCCACTTCTGACCAGCCACCGACTTTATCTAGACCGACAACGAGAATAACCACCGAGCCAATGATAAGTACCGGTGTTTGTAAAACGGAAGTCCACATAATGGCTTTCATGCCACCTAATACGGTGTAGATACCGGTGATAAGTACCAATCCTACTGCAGAAATCCAGAAGAAATCGATACCCCAAATAGATTCAATACCGAGGATGGTTTTAAAGGCAATACCACCGGCGTAAACCGTTACTGCAACTTTGGTTAATACATAACTGACTAAGGAAATAACCGATAAGAACGTACGAGATTTGGAGTTATAACGGCGCTCTAAAAACTCCGGCATGGTGTAGACTTTACTGCTCCAGTAGAAAGGAACAAACACCCAACCTAATAACAAGATGATCCATGATTGTAGCTCCCAGTGCGCCATTGCCATGCCTGACTCAGCACCCGCACCGGATAAGCCAACTAAATGCTCTGAGCCAATATTGGAAGCGAAAATAGAGGCCCCAATAACTAGCCAACCGGCATTTCGACCCGCCAAAAAATAATCAGCGGTGTCTTCTTCTTTTTGCCGCATTGAAAACCAAACAACGCCGATCAGTAAGACAAAAAATCCGCCTAATACTAGCCAGTCTAAAGTACTTAATTCAACCATAGGTGCTTCCTAAAAATACCTGTCGAAATCAAAATGAAGTTGTTTAAGCTCATTATGAAATCGTGCCATTATTTTAAAATAACATATTATAATATAATTATTTTAAGAAAAAGTGATTTGTTAAACTTTCGTTAAATAGTCGTCATAGCATTAAATGACGCGGTTGCAAGTACAGGATGGGCCGAAATTTACTTAACCATTAAAAGGTTGTGACAAAGTAATAACTTTTTCAATAGCGCAGGCGCTACCAATATAAATGTTTTTGGTAGTATACTCACAGGCTTGAATCTTAAGGAATTATTATGGCGCGGATAGAGAATCTTAATCTGTCGCAGCGAGTCACCAATGAATTGGGACAAGCTATTATAGGCGGTCATTATACTAGTGAGTCGGGCCTGCCGACAGAAGCTAAGTTATGTGAAGAATATGGCATTAGTCGTACCGCAATTCGTGAAGCAGTCAAAATGTTAGCTGCAAAAGGCTTAATTTCTTCCCGCCCTCGCCAAGGCATTTTGGTAGAGCCTGCGGCGAACTGGAATTTATACGATACCAGTGTATTAAAGTGGATGTTAGCTAGCAGCCCATCGTTACTTATTTTAAAAGAATTTTTACAAATGCGTTTAGCGGTTGAACCAGAAGCCGCTGCTTTGGCGGCTAAGTTTGGCAGCGATGATGCTATTGATCGTATAGAACTTGCGTTGGATGTCATGCAGCAAGCGGTTGGGGATCCAGATGTGAGTTTGCATGATGCCGATTTAGCCTTTCATACGAGTATTTTGTACGCCAGCAATAATCGTTTTTTCTACCAGTTACGTGATTTTATCTCTACTGCCCTAAATGTGACTATTCAACATACCACGCCGGCAAAAGGCAATGATCAAAGCGTGGTCGATGATCATGCCAAAATATATCAAGCCATTAGAAATCGTCAGTCAGATCAGGTTAAAAGTATGATGACTGACCTGATTGAAGAGGCGATCGTGGTGATTGAAGCAAAAATAAAACAACAAGCGTAGCGCTATGATGGTGCTGACATCATTTAGCCTTAAGTATATTTAAACGCACATCGATTCATGTTAGGTATCCAATGTCTAAAAAACTAGCTGGCAGAGCCCTGTACCCCAGCTTAAAAGGAAGAAGTGTCTTTATTACTGGTGGCGGTACCGGCATTGGCGCAGTAATGGTTAAACGCTTTTGCCAGCAAGGGGCTAAAGTCACCTTTGTTGATATTGCCACACAAGCTAGTGATGCCTTATGCCAATACTTACATGAGCAAGGTTATAATGATGTGCACTTTATTCAATGTGATATTCGTAATATAGATCACTTGTTACAAAGTATTGAAAAAGCTCGAAATACCTGTGGCGATATCTCAATATTAATTAATAATGCAGCAGATGATACTCGACACAGCATTGAAGAGATGACCGTGGAATATTGGGATGACCGTATGGCCGTCAATCTTCGGCCCATTTTTTTCTGTGCTCAGGCCATTATCCCACAGATGCAGGGGTTGGGTGGTGGCAGTATCATTAATTTGGGCTCAGTGAGTTGGCGTTTAAAGCAAACCGGTATGCCAGCATACACCACAGCTAAAGCGGCAATTGAAGGCTTGTCGAAAACCTTAGCTGCACAACATGGTAAAGACAATATTCGGGTTAATACTCTTGTTCCTGGTTGGGTAATGACCGATAAGCAAATGCAGCGCTGGTTAAACCCTGATATTGTTAAAGATATCCATGAAAATCAATGCTTAAAGCACACGTTACAACCTGATGATATTGCTAACACCGCGCTGTTCTTAGCATCCGATGATAGCAATATGATGACCGCACAAACCATTATAGTGGATGGAGGTTGGGTGTAACTACTCCATCTATTAATAAGCTTTCCCAAGTTGCATAAAGCGTCTAATTTTCACCACAATATCGATAATAAAAATCCCCCCAATCACAATTAAAAAGTTCTGCCACCAGTTTTCTGGCAGTGGGTAACGTCGCTCGTTGCCTTCCATTATAAGTTCTACAGCAAAGTGACTGTCTATGCGATACAACGCAACCAATATGGCAATTGATGGTACATAAATAAGCCATTCTATAATGATTTTACGACGACTCCAGAAGGGATAAACTAATTTAAGTAACGTATAGCCAATACTTAATAACATGACCCCATTTATCCACGGCACTATGGCTTGTAATTGCTGACTAAAATCGACAGTGAGCGCCGCAAGTTGGATATTGGGCATTTGTAAAAGTTGATTGATGTAGGCGATAAATAGTATTTGAAAAAAAAGCTCTACGCCGCTATCAAAATAGTTAATTTGCGCACCGCTGGCAGTTTCATTAGGTAGCTGTTTTGGGTGCCAATTGGAAAAGAGTTGCTTACGGCTAATACTTTCGCCAATGACGTAGAAAGTAAGGGTGACCCACGCAAACGCATGAATTCCCGCATTCCATGTACCACCAATAATATTCCATGCAGCACTAGCAAAATGCATAGGCTGGCTATCGAACATATTGGCCATTTGCCCTATACATTGGGCAATAAATAATACCAATAGCACCCATTTCAATACTTGAGTGTAGAAAGGAAAAAGCTCCTCACTCACCAACGTTTTTCTAGGATGATAAGAAGCCGCAACAGTTATTGGGTGACCTCGGCGTAGCAGTATTTGATGGACTTCCTCTTCATTCACTGGACGGCCTTGTTGCTCAGCCTTGTCGTCGCATTCATCTTGCAAATCCGCCAGCAGTTCATCACTAACATCTTGCTTTAAGTTATTGGGTAAATAGGTTTTTACTGCATCTACATATCGTTCTAACCATTTCATAATCTATTCTCCTAACGGCGCGATGTTACTTAATGCCGCGTTTAATTTTTGCCATTCTTGGGTCATAACCAGTAACGCTTCTTTGCCGTCCTCGGCTATTTGGTAGAAGCGTCGTTTACGCCCTTGCTCTTCGCGCCAATGGCTAACTAATAAGCCTTGGGTTTCTAAACGACGCATTAATGGATACAAGGTACCTTCGTCAATATCTAGGCCTAAGTCAGACAACTGCTTGCGTAGGGAGTATCCATAATGCTCGTTCTGTAACGCTGACAACACTGCTAGTACTAAAGCCCCTCGGCGCAGTTCCATAGTGAGTTTCAGCAGACGATCTGCATCAATGGGCATGTCGTTTTTCCTATACTGTGTAATGCACAGTAGTTACTGTACGACACACAGTAGTGTTTATGCAACCTTTTTGTACAAATTTTATGCTAAATGTGTTTTTGCTACCGTGGTAAGGGATCTCAAGTTGTGGATATTCCATCACTGCTTTAGACTTTGAAGCACTTAGATTGCTTACTCGGACGCAACGTGAAAATTTTTAATTTTGGCTCCATTAACATTGACCATGTCTATCAAGTTCCACATTTGGTGAAGGCCGGTGAAACCCTTAGTGCCAGTACTTATCAAACCGTATTAGGTGGTAAAGGCGCAAATCAATCTATTGCTATCGCCCTAGCGGGTGCCGAGGTGCAACATATTGGCAAACTCTGTATTTTAGATGAGCAATATAAAGAGCAAATGCAAAAAATTGGCGTAGATTGTCAACACATTCAATTGGTGGATGAAGCCTCTGGACATGCGATGATTCAGGTTGATAGCAAGGGTGAAAATGCCATTGTACTGTATGCAGGAGCAAATCAATCCAACTCTGAGCAAGAGCTTAAACAGGCCTTATCTACTGCAGAGGAAGATGATTGGTTACTACTACAAAATGAAACCAATAACGTCGCATTGGCCATTGAAGTGGCACATCAACAAGGTTTGCAAGTGGCTTATAATCCCGCTCCTGTGAGCGCGCAAGCTCAAGATGTCGATCCTCAGCATGTGGACCTTTTGTTTGTGAATCAGGTGGAAGCAGCAGCGATTTCAGACTGTGATGAGTTGGGTGATCAAATTCAATATTTTGCAGAACATTGGCCGCATACCGATGTGATCCTCACATTAGGCAAAGAAGGGGCATTATGGTTGCACCAACAACAAGTGATGAAAACCGATGCCTTCGATGTGACTCCCGTGGATACCACCGCAGCAGGTGATACTTTTATTGGCTTCTTTTTAGCGGGTTTTGCTCAAGGACAAGATGTTGAAACCGCCTTGTACAAGGCCAGTGCCGCCGCGGCTATTTGTGTGCAGTGTAATGGTGCATCTTGTTCTATTCCTTCACTGGAGCAAGTGGAATTATTATTAAGTGAGATAGAATGATTGAAAAAGTAATCATAGATACCGACCCAGGTATTGATGATGCAATGGCGCTATTTTTTGCATTTCAGTCCCCAGAGATTGAGGTATTAGGCTTAACCACGGTTTTTGGTAATGTGGATGTGCAAACCTCAGCTAAGAATGCGTTATGGTTATGTGAGCTTGCCAAACAACAGCTGCCAGTAACCCAAGGCTGTGCAAGGCCTTGGATTGGGCCAATGTCGTCCTACGCGCATTTTGTGCACGGCGATGATGGTTTAGGAAATACTCAGAATAGTCCACCTAACGGCCAACTTGATCCTCGGCATTCTGCGCAGTTTATTGTGGATATGGTGAATGCACATCCCAATGAGATTTCATTAGTTGCAATAGGTCCGTTAACCAATCTTGCCTTAGCGTTACAACTCGATCCGATGTTGGCGAGCAAAGTGAAGCAGGTGATTTTAATGGGCGGAGCTGCCACTTGCGCGGGTAATATTACTCCTGCTGCGGAAGCCAATATTTGGAATGATGCCTATGCTGCGCAAATAGTGTTTGCCGCCGATTGGCAAGTCACCATGATTGGCTTGGATATCACTGATAAGCTGCGTTTTAACCAAGGATTCTTAGATGAATTGAAAACAGCCAATCCGCTGTTAGGTGGTTATATTGACCGAGCCGCTCAATGTTATATGGATTTTTATTCTCAAGGCCAAACCCAACGTGAGTGTCGTTTTCATGATGTGACTACCTTGGCCTATTTAGTGCGGCCACAGTGGTTTCAAAGTCAGTTAGGTAAACTGCTGGTGTCGACCGATTCATTAACCTTAGGGCAAACTGTCTTTTGTCCACAAGGTCAGGGATTATCGGAACCTTGGACTAGCGGGCCTTATACTAATGTGGCATTAACAGTGGATGACCAAGCGCTCAAACAACTTTATCTTGAGGTGTATGCGCTATAAGTTGTTGAGCAAGAGCCACAATCTAAAAAGCCAGTCATAGTGACTGGCTTTTGTTGCTGTATAGGCCGGTAACTACCGACTCAATAAGCTGATTAGGTTTAACTAGGGGGCTAGCCTTTGCTGAAGTTGTACTAGGCGCTCTTTGGAAACGTCTTGTTTTAATTTCAAACGGGAGATATGTCGTTGTGCCATATCGTGTTGTTTGTCATTGATCAACGCGTCAATATAGTTCAACTGTACCTCTTCACTGGCGTTAGCCAACCCAGCTGCTTTGGCTAATTGAGCAATGCCTTCCTTGTTGTCGCCTTTAGCTAACAAAATATGCCCTAAGGTGTCTAAAGCATCGGGATTGTCTGGTAATAAGGCCACCGCTTTGCGGGCGTATTTTTCGGCTTCAGGTAATTTATTCTGTTCGTTGTATAAAAACGCTAGATTATTCAATGCTAAAAAGTTCTGATCGTTTTTGTTGACCATATCTTCATAGGTAGCGATCGCGGCTTCTCTATCCATGCTCAGTTGATATTCTGCAAGTAGCACTTGTGATACCACATCACTGGGATGCTGTTGCATATGCTGTTGAATAAAGACATAACCTTGTTGCTGTTGTTGTAAACGGTTATAGCCAAGCATGACTAAGCGCACGTTATAGGCATTCGGCTTGTTGTTGTATGCCTCTAGTGCATTTTTAACGCCTTCCTCATTTTTTTGATCTTTATAATTAAAATGAGCAAGAAAGCCTTTACCAATAGGATTATCCTTTATTTTTGCAGGCAATAAATTGTACTCAATAAGGGCTTGGTCGTATTGCTGTAGGCGTAATTGAAACTGAACTAGCATGGTGCGTAAATAATCATCAGTGCCGAAATTTTTAATCTTGTCATTAATCAGAGCAAGGGCTTCGTTATTCTGATTACCGGCTTCTAATATAGATAGTTTGCCCGCTAGCGCATGTTTATTTTCTGGGCGCTCAGTTAACCACTCGTTGAAATGATCTTCGGCTTTAGAAATATCCCCGCTACGTAACAACGCTATACCCCGTAAACGGTTGTACAGCTCCGGCGGCTCATCACTAAATTTAATGCTGTTGAGTACCTTGAGCACATTGTCGAATTCATCCAAGCGCGCGATAGTGGCGGCATATAACAGCGCGAGTTCGGCGTTATCGGCATCGGCGGTGTGTAATTGACGTAATTTCTGCGCACTTTCTGGTATTTTTTGCTGCTGTGCCATCAGTGAAGCATAACGTGAAGCAACTTGTATTGACTTAGGGTTAGCATCCAATAATTGCTTTATGTCACTAATGGCTTGTTTTACTTGACCTTGCGCAGCTTTTAATTCAATTAATAGCAATTTTGGGGTGGGGTTGTCAGGGGCTAATTCGGCTGCTTTTTGATAAAACTTGGTGGCTTGTTCGGCCTGCCCTTGCTTAGCCATTATCATACCTTGCAGCAAGATCGGCTTAATATTTTGCGGTGCCGCTAGTTGCCATTTTTCAGCTAAGGCTTTGGCTTTATCTAACTGATTAGTATTGAGGTAGGCAACAGCTAACGAGGCTTGAGCATCGTCTAAAGCCGGGTCCATTTCAATGGCTCTTTCCAGTTTCGATATGCCTTCAACATCATTCAGAGATAGTTGCAGTACTCCAAATTTGGCTAAATCATTGGCGGAAGAGCCCAGTGATGCAGACATTTCAACCAAATTTCTAGCTTGTGAAATTTGCCCAGATTTTAATAATTCATAACTGGTTGAAGCAAACAGCGGTAACAATTCTTCATCGACTTCACCGACCTTAGTTAAGGTATCTCCAGCTTCGCTGCTTAGACCGAGCTTAAGTTGGCTTACGGCCAATATGCGTAATGCCGGATGACCATTAGGTAGCAAGCTTGCAGTGAAAGCCAAATGCTTTTCGGCATTTTTGTAGTCTTGTAATGCGTAGGCGCTGTAGCCAGCAATTAAGCGGCGGGCAGGGGAGGCCGCATCATCTTTGATGGCCACTTCGGCAAACTGATAGGCTTCTGCATATTGCTTATCGTTAAACAATGATAGTGATTTGTACTGATTAAGCAGCCCGTGAGTTGGATTAATTTTTAGTAGTTTGTCGATGAGTGGCAGAGCTTTATCGGTTTCACCTAGGTCCATCCATAATTTGGTTAGAATAAAGGTAATTTCAGTATCATCAGCATGATAATCGAGGTACTTTTTATAGGTCTCAGCCGCATCGGCCAGACGTTGTAATTGCAATTGCAGCATGGCTTTTTGTGGTAAGCCTTGTTCATGGGCCGGTACTTGTTCTAGCACCTGTTCGACTGCTGCTAAGGCATCTTCGAGTTGCTTATTGATCGCTAGCTCATAGGCTAAGGCCAAAGCTTTAAAAGGAGATTCTGTGTTGTATAACTTAATGCGGCGGATAAGTTTTTGCGCATCTTCTTTTTTGTCCAAACGCAGTAATGATTGCAACTTAAAATAGGCCACTTGTACCGCTTCATCATCGTTCATTCCCCGTTGCTCTATCTGTAAAGTACTTAGGGCTACGTCGGCTTTGCTTTTTTCAAGGGCGAGAGATAACAATGGTAAGGTTTGTGAGGCCGAATAGCCCAAATCTATAGCGCGATTCAGTTCTTTCTCTGCGGCGGCATATTGTTGGGTTTCTAAGTAAATTTTACCTAGTTTAAAGCGCGCTTCCGCATGTTCGGGGGACAACTGAATAGCATTTTTTAGCTCTATCGTCGCCGCCACCAAATCTTGGCTTTGTATAAATTGATCAGCTGCTTGCAAATGTTGTTCTGGGGTCTTTTGGCTGCAACCCAGTAGCACTAAAACTAATAGCGGTAGAATACGCTTCTTCACAATGAAATCCTTTAAACTCATGATGATAGGGAATAGCTACAGAGTATGGGAGTTCACTTATATTGGCAACCGTTGCAGCGTCAAAGTTATCCTTCATTTTTTGTATGAGGTTAATTAGCAACTAAACGGAGATGAATGCTGATTGAGGTAGATAATTTTGCCATCGGCAGCAAATATCACATTGACATGATCGCCAATGGTTAATGATGTTTCCAGCGGCGCTGGTTCAGATAGCTGGTTAATCAGTAGTGATGAAATACGTAGTATATTTTGTTCACAGGTCAGTAAAACCCATTCGTCCTTATTGCTAATAATTTTCGCTATTGATGCATGGTGGCCCGCAGTTTGTTGCTTTGTTTGTAAATAAGCGGCTTGATGTTGTTGATATTCAAAGGTTAGAGAAGGCCCGCTATTGGTGGCTGCTGTCATCTTCATTGGCTCTTGTTGTAATTGGTGTATCTGCACAGGTATTAATGCAGTTACAGGCTGAGTGCTCTCTGTGGATAGGCTAGATAGTTGCATAAACTGCACGAGGATAACCAGACAGCTACAAATGCCAATGCCTAGACTCCATTGCCACAGATTAAAGCTTGAATGCTGCCCGCGAAATACTAAACGTGCTTTGGTCATCACATTGCGCTTAAGTGCCCGTGGCGATTTATTACGTTGTTTGCGTTTTAGCATTTGCTGTTGTAACGGGTCTTGATGTTGATCACTCATGCAGGTGCTCCAATTGCGTACGCAACTGCCGCTTAGCATGGCGTAATCGACTTTTAATGGTTTCGGCCTCGGTGTTAGTAATATGTGCAATGTCGTTAATTGAAAATCCCTCTTGCTGCAGAATAAACGCTTCTCGTTGGTTAAAAGGAAGCATGAGCAAAGCCTGATCAAAAGTTGTTTTTAGGGTTTGATTGTCTGGGGTGCTCACCGTTACTTCAATATCAACATCGTCGCAGGCAATCAGTCGTTTGCTGTGGCGTAAATCATCAATTAATAAGTTGCGGGCAATGGTGAATAGCCATGATTTAAAATATTGTTGGGAATGAAATAAGTGGCGCTTATCAATCACCCGCAACCAAGTTTTTTGGCTGATATCTTGGGCGAGATGATAGTCCGATTGGCTGAGCAAAAAGTGAAAAAGATCATCAGCACAATTATCGTATAGCTTTTCTAAGTACTCAGGACGTTGGCTAATGACATACTTCTCCATTAGCCAGTCATTGTCCTCTGGCAAACTAAACCATGATCTAATCGCAATACTTAAGCTCATTTACACTCCTTAGTGGAGATACTGCCGCTAGCTAAAATTTTATTGCCCTAACTTAAACGATAGCATTACATTTTGATTTTGCTGGGATTGTGCAACACCATTGATAATCTTGGGTTGATATTTCCAGCGCGAAAGTGCTCGTTTGGCTTCTTGATTAAACACTCTGGCAGGTTCGGCCTCGACAATCTGTACATTTTCCACTCTACCTGTGGGGGTGATGTCGAAACGCAGTTGTACCCATCCTTCTATGCCATCACGGGCTGCGGTTATAGGGTACTTTGGTTCAACTCGGACCATGGGTTTGGCTTCAGTATCTCCCATAGTAAAAGTCGGCAAGGATTGTGAGCCAATAGTGGAGGGTGGAATAACTGGCCCGGCATTGAAATTGGTTAGCGGGTTATTGTCACTGGGATCTTCAAGGTCAGGCGTCAATTTGGGTGGTGTGACCGTTTTTGGCTGCACTGGCAATATTCTGTTCGGTTGCACAGGTGTGTCTTCTCTAGCAAATACGGGATCAATTATTTGATAGGGAATGGGGTCTACGTGAGTAAAAGTTGCTGGTTTAACCAGGTATTGCATTAATACAAACAACATAAAAGTAATGCCACTGGCAATAACGGAGAATACTAACGCTTTGCTGGCGACCTGAAGGTTTAGTGGTAATGATGGTAGTTGTAGGGTGTTAGGCATAGTTTGTGTCCTTATTATGAGAGTTTCATTAATAGAACGATGCACACCAACAAATGGGGTAAAATTATTTTAATTATTTTTGACGTTAAATAGGGATCCACCATGTATTGCCCGCAGTGCGCCAGTTCAGGATTAGAATTACAACAACATAAATGCCTAGAGTGCAAAGCTTGTGGCTTTACTTATTTTCATAATGTGGCGACCGCCGTTGCAGCGCTGATTGTGGTAAATAACGAAGTATTGTTAATACGTCGCGCTCGCGACCCCGGTAGAGGCTTGTTGGGATTAGCCGGTGGTTTTGTTGACCCTTTTGAGAGCGCAGAACAAGCATTGTTTCGCGAGATCCATGAAGAGCTGGGTTTGCAATTGTCAGTCAAAGCGGAGTATTTAGGGGCGTGGGCTAATGAATACAATTATAAAAATGTGAAATACCATACTCAGGATATTTACTACGTTATTTATTTGCCGAGTAAACCTATGATGCAATTAGCGCCAGAAGAAGTATCTGAAGTGGTTTGGAAAGCCAAACAGGAAGTTAATTTAGAAGAATTGGCATTTTGTTCTGCCCGCGATGCCTTAGCTTATTGGCTTAAGCAGTAATATTGCTCTAGCCGGCCACAAAAAAGGGATGCAATGCATCCCTTAATTAAATTGTGTTAATTAACCTGAGATCGGTTTAAGCAATTACCATAGAATAACGCTCTACGTCAGTCAGGTTAAGGGATGGCTTATTCTCTTTAAGACAATAAGCCACCAATCCAGCCAGTAAATTAAGCGTAAATCCA
>JAUHQD010000030.1 GCA_030418115.1 Alteromonadaceae bacterium BrNp21-10
CTAACGAGGCTGTAGAAAAAGGCGGTTTTGATTTTGCATTTTCTACTACCCTTCTTAATTTTTAACTTTTGCTACTTTGCCTTGAACATCGGGATTATTCAATTTTATTGGGATGTTTTAGGGGTAATGTTCTTTTCGACTATTTTGTATTGTTGGATGCTTTCATATCGCGAGATTGAATAAGCTGATTTACGGCAATATTCCGTTAGCTTTATGCTGCTAACTGTCCGTAATTATTGAGTTTTTCGATATTATGTATCAAACAGAACAAATACCACTGACTTTGCACCTTAGCTTTGCTGCGCAGGCTAAAGCGATTCAGTTTTTTGTTGGTTCCTATATTGCCAAACACCGGTTCAACCACGGACATGCGGTGACTGTAAATTTGTTTACCCTTTGGACTGTCCACTCGGTGTTTCATCCAGTCGGTATAATTGGGCGGTCGCTTACTGTCGAGTCTAAACGACACTTGCCGGCCAGCCCCTTTTCGATGGTCTGCTGCGCTAGGATTATGCATACACTGATGCTTTTTATTACAGTGTCTGCATTGCAATAATTTACCTTCGAAGAAGGCGGTGGGTATGCCCTGGTCGTTGTCTCTGATGCCTCTAAAGCTGATGATTTCTCCGGCGGGGCAAACACAGCTATTGTTAACGGGATCGAAGCTAAATTCACTGGCAGCAATAACCGTTTTTTTGCGAATTTTAGTGTCTTGATGCCGTTTTCCGTATTTTTGTTTTTGCTCATTAAACTTCGGGTCGCGGCTTCTGAATCGGTTATCAGGAATATAAGCATTGATACCATTGTCATGCAGATATTTATTGTTCAATTCGTTCGCAAAACCCGTGTCCGCGGTGATAACCGTTTGCGCTTTTAAGATATCGTCACTAATGGCCAAACGCTGGAACCGCTCATTAATACTTTCAAGCACGGGTTGTAAGGTGTGATGTTCTTGCCCTTCACCAAACACTTGGGCATCAATAACGATTTGGTGTTTTTTATCCACGGTCGCCACTCCGTTATAACCCTGAATGGTGCCTTTACTGGTGGTCATTTTGGCCGACTCATTATCGGTAATATTGCTTTTCACTTCCTGTGGCCGTTTGCCTTTACCCATCCGTGGTGCGGCTTGCTTTAAAAAGGCGTCTATCTTGTCGTGGGCGTTATTCAGGGTATCGATAGCCTGTGAGGTACGCTGTTTACGGACTTCATCCGCGGCCTCACACTTATCCAGTTTCTCATGCTCTCGCATCTGATAACGGATTTGGCGTTTGAGTTTGGCGCGTTTTTCTTGTAACTCTTTAAACGTACCTGACCATTCTTTGGCGGCGTTAGACGACATCTTACACCCATCAATAGCAAACAATTCATTGCCTAACAAACCCTGGGTATGGCATATCAACAACACTTGCTCGAAGACTTTTTCTATCTCTTTTCTGCGACCACTGACAAAGGCGGCAATCGTTGTAAAGTGCGGCACCGAATCACACGACAATGCCTTAAAAATCACATTCGTTTCACAGCACCATTGGATTTCACGGCTGGAGGTAATGCCCTTTGAATAAGCAAACAGAATGATTTTTAACAGCGCTGATGGATCATAGGCAGGTCGACCTGTCGCATCATTTTGATACTTTGGGTAAAACACCGATAAGTCGAGTTTTTCATCAATCAAATGATGAATAGCATGTTCAAATGTTCCGGCTTGAAGTTGGTCGAGGTAGTTGAGCACGACCATAGAATTTTGCTGATAATTGAGAGGTATAAAACGTGGCATCACCAAGGCTCCCGTGCCTAATTGATAATACATATTGGATCACAAACGATGATCTGAGGGAAGTGAATAATGGTGAAATTTTAAGCTTTTTAGGGTTTTTCTACAGCCTCAACGCT
>JAUHQD010000031.1 GCA_030418115.1 Alteromonadaceae bacterium BrNp21-10
GAGCCTGTAACAGATTCTGTGTAACTGCCATTTAGTTAATGTGCTTTTCGAGGCGTTCCCCAAACTCAATAATAAAACGAACCATTGCCTGACGCCAGTTGTGGATCGGCATTGACCATTTTTTAGATGCCTCTGTAATGGCGAGGTAGACCATTTTCTTAGCCGAATCATCACTTGGGAATATCTTCCGCTTTTTAATGGCCTTTCGAATAACACTGTTAAGGGATTCAATTGCATTGGTGGTGTAAATGGCTTTGCGGATGTCTTCAGGGTAATTGAACAAGGTGTTCAGGTTATGCCAGTGCGCACGCCACGACTTGCTGATCTGCGGATATTGGTCGTCCCACTTTCCGCCAAATCGTTCAAGTTCAAGCAGCGCTTCATCCTCAGTAGATGAGCGGTAAACCTGCTTTAAATCAGTGGTGACAGCCTTGTAGTCTTTCCATGAAACGTATTTCAATGAATTACGCACCATGTGCACAATACACAGTTGAATTTGGGCTTGGGGGTACACGGAGTTAATAGCATCAGGAAAGCCCTTGAGGCCATCCACACAGGTAATTAAGATGTCTTCAACACCACGATGCTGTAATTCCGTTAGCACGTTCAGCCAGAACTTCGCACCTTCGTTTTCGGCTACCCACATGCCCAGTAACTCCTTATGCCCCTCAGTATTAATACCCAGCGCTAAGAATATGGATTTGTTGATAACCCGTTTGTCCTGGCGAATTTTCACCACCAAGCAATCGAGATAAACAATGGGGTAGATCGAGTCGAGTGGCCGTGATTGCCATTCGATAACTTGATCGATAACGGCATTGGTGACACGTGATATCAGCGTTGGCGATATGTCTGCACCGTACCATTCATCAAAGGCTTTAACGATGTCTCGAGTGCTCATGCCTTGTGCATACAGCCACAAGATCTTCTCGTCCATGGAGGTAAATCGAGATTGGTGTTTCTTAACCAACTTAGGCTCAAATAAGCCATCCCTGTCGCGCGGGGTGTCGAGTTCAAACTCACCATCTTCGGTCTTGATACGCTTACTGGTTTTGCCGTTACGGCTATTTTGCATCACCGATTTAGCATGTTTTTCATAGCCTAAATGCTCATCCATCTCCGCATTTAATGCAGCTTCAACGGTAATTTTTTTCAGCATCTGGCTGAATTCATTAAGATCTTGCGGGGTTTTAATGCCTTTGGCCGCTTCTTTGGCGAAAGCTTCTAATTCTTTTTTGTTCATTTGCATCTACCTATCCTTAACTCTTACTAGAGTATGTTGTGATAGGCAGTTACACAAAATTAGTTACAGGCTTT
>JAUHQD010000032.1 GCA_030418115.1 Alteromonadaceae bacterium BrNp21-10
TTGATGTGGCTTAATGAATCTGTACACCGATACGAGGTAAACTTCCCTTAATATAAAACGGTGTACAACATGATGAAGACTCAACGAAAATATTCAGCAGAATTTAGAATAGATGCAGCTAATCTTGTGATTAAGCAAGGTTATTCCACTCATGAAGCCTGCGAGGCTACCGGTGTTGGACCAACGGCCATTAGGCGATGGGTGGCGCAGCTAAGGCAAGAAGTTGAAGGTATTACGCCAACCGCTAACGCCATGACACCGGAACAAAAAAGAATTCAAGAGCTTGAAGCCCATATCAGGAAGATTGAATGGGAGAAAGATATCTTAAAAAAGGCTACCGCTCTCTTAATGCAGGACAACATCAAACGATAGCATTCATTGAATTATTATCGAGAGAGCAAAATAGCGTTGAACCGCTGTGTCGTTTATTTGAAATAGCACGTAGCAGCTACCACTATCACCTTAAACATCGTTGCTTAGTCAATCCTGAGCGTGAACGATTACGTCGACAAGCGATTGAGATACATCGAGATAGTCGAGGTGCGGCTGGGGCAAGAACGATTGCGGGGCAACTTAGCCAAGATGGTGAAAAAATGGGGCGTCATAAAGCGGCTAGCCTGATGAAAGAAGCAGGGCTTGTCAGCACACAAGCCAGGAAACATCGTTATAAAATAGCGAATGATGAATCGAAGATAGCCCCTAATCTACTCAAACGACGCTTCAATGTTGGAGGTAAGAATCAGGTTTGGTGTGGCGATGTCACCTATGTGTGGTCTGGAACGCAATGGTTATACTTGGCTGTTGTCATGGACTTATACGCAAGGAGAATTGTGGGTTGGGCCTGTTCAGACAGCCCTAATACCGATTTAACCTGTGCCGCATTACGAATGGCGTTTGAAAGCCGAGGCCGTCCTAAAAATCTGATATTTCATTCAGACCAAGGTTGCCACTACAGTAGTCTTCAATATCGACAGATGCTGTGGAAGTATCAAATAGTCCAAAGCATGAGCCGACGCGGAAACTGCTGGGATAATGCCGTCATGGAACGTTTTTTTAGAAGCTATAAAACCGAATGGATGCCTAAGTATGGCTACAACAATTTTGATGAAGCTAAGCAGGATGCGCTGAATTACATAGTGAGGCATTACAATACAAAACGTGGACACAG
>JAUHQD010000033.1 GCA_030418115.1 Alteromonadaceae bacterium BrNp21-10
ACACCAGCACCAACAGTACGGCCACCTTCACGAATAGCGAAGCGTAAACCTTCGTCCATTGCGATTGGGTTGATTAGCTCAACTTTGAATTTCAAGTTGTCGCCTGGCATTACCATTTCTACACCTTCTGGTAACTCTACAGCTCCAGTGATGTCAGTGGTACGGAAGTAGAACTGTGGACGATAGCCTTTGAAGAATGGAGTGTGACGTCCGCCTTCATCTTTAGACAATACGTAGACTTCTGCTTCGAATTTAGTGTGTGGCTTGATTGAACCTGGCTTACATAGTACTTGACCACGCTCTACATCTTCACGCTTAGTTCCACGTAACAATGCACCAACGTTCTCGCCTGCACGACCTTCATCTAGAAGCTTACGGAACATTTCTACACCAGTTACGGTAGATTTGGTGGTGTCTTTAATACCCACGATTTCTACTTCGTCACCTGTATTAACGATACCGCGCTCGATACGACCTGTTACAACAGTACCACGACCTGAAATTGAGAATACATCTTCAATTGGTAGTAGGAATGGCTTGTCGATATCACGCTCTGGCTCTGGGATATAAGTATCTAGAGCTTCGGCTAGTTCGATGATTTTTGCTTCCCATACTGGGTCGCCTTCAAGGGCTTTAAGTGCTGAACCTTGAATAACTGGCAAGTCATCACCTGGGAATTCGTATTCGGTTAGAAGTTCACGAACTTCCATTTCTACTAATTCTAGTAATTCTTCGTCGTCTACCATGTCACATTTGTTCATGAATACGATCATGTAAGGAATACCAACTTGGCGACCTAACAAGATGTGCTCACGGGTTTGTGGCATTGGACCGTCTGTGGCCGCAACAACTAGAATTCCGCCGTCCATTTGCGCAGCACCGGTGATCATGTTTTTAACATAATCGGCGTGACCTGGGCAATCTACGTGGGCGTAGTGACGTGCTGGAGTGTCATATTCTACGTGTGATGTAGAAATAGTAATACCGCGCTCACGCTCTTCTGGGGCATTATCGATTTGGTCGAAAGCTGACGCTGCACCACCGTACGTTTTTGCCAATACAGTCGTGATCGCTGCGGTTAGGGTTGTTTTACCGTGGTCAACGTGACCGATTGTGCCTACGTTAACGTGCGGTTTTGTACGTTCAAACTTTGCTTTTGCCAT
>JAUHQD010000004.1 GCA_030418115.1 Alteromonadaceae bacterium BrNp21-10
ACGTTTTTTTAGAAGCTATAAAACCGAATGGATGCCTAAGTATGGCTACAACAATTTTGATGAAGCTAAGCAGGATGCGCTGAATTACATAGTGAGGCATTACAATACAAAACGTGGACACAGCTATAACAACTATATGACGCCAATAGCAACTGAAATGGCGGCTTAGAAAACACAACTCCTATTCGTGTACAGATTTAGTTGACCACTACAAGTTTACCTAACTAAAACTAAAGAGTGGTTAATATGAAATATCTCATCTTTATTGGTTCCGTCAGAGAAAGTTCTCCGCCCAATCCTCCTAGGCTTGGTTTGCGGGTTGCAAAGGCCTGTCAATATTCCATGGACGATTTAGCTGCCGATGTCAGCGTAGAGTTAATTGATCCCTTAGACTTCAATTTAGACGCTATATTCAAACCACACTTTGCCTATGGTAAAAGCTCGGTGCCTAAAGATTTGGATATGCTAGCCACAAAAATTAAGAATGCAGACGGCTTTATCATGGTAAGCCCAGAATATAATCATTCGATGAGCCCGGCACTTTCGCATTTACTCAACCACTTCGGTAGTTCGCTTTTTTCTTATAAGCCCAGTGCCATCGTGACCTATTCTGCCGGACAATGGGGCGGCTGCCGCGCGGCGGTGAATATGCGTACCTTCCTGTCAGAATTAGGCTGCCTACCGGTGTCGGCAATGGTGCATATTCCCAAAGCCCAAGACGTATTTCAGGAAAATGGCCAAGTAGTCGAAGGGGCTGACGCAAAACGCTGGGCGGGTTACATACACCGAACCTTTGCCCAACTGCATTGGTGGGCAAATGCCGCTGCAGAGCAACGAGCTATTGTTGCACCAGATAGCGTGGCCAAAGCATTTACGCGAGACCCATCACAGAGAAATGCACCAGCGAGTGGTGATGACCAAGGATAGCAATGGTGATGTCATACCTGTGGAAACAGGTACCTACTGTTTTGATTGGCTGTGCCAACCGTCATCCTGACTTTTTTCGTCTGCCATCCATGGCAGCCAAGCCTATTTTTCACGGACGAAAAATAGGCGAAAAAGTCCTTCGCGACGGCAACTTTCTTATTCCGAATTGAATGCCCATTCTAATGTCGAACCGGCGCGAGGTAACATCCATGTAAAGCACGCGCCTTTGCAAAACATCCATGTTTTGCTATTCGACGAATGGACATTAAATTCGGGAAAGTTGAGTCGCAGATGCCGACCTGTAAGTTCGATATAAAATGAAAATATAGAAAGCACTAGAAGTGAATATTATAAAACAGTTGACTAAAATCAGCGACGTAGGGGCACAAGCCACTATAACTTGTTATAACTCACTAGGGTTTGGAGCACGGATGAACGTCTTACATAAAGGACATTCCCACTTATAACTTGAGAATGAGGCTTTAGAAGTAACCATTGCGGTACCTAATTTATGATGAAGACTAATAAGTTTTCCATCAGCTTCAAAACATTTTGTGCACCATGGTCCCGTTCCATAGCCTTTTACTTCACTTTCTTTGGGAAGCAAAATATTACCTTCTTTTTTTACGAGATTTTTTAGATCATCTATGACTTGCAGTGTGCGAATTTGAAGTCTTAAATTTACAATTTCTTCTTGGGCCTCAACGAATTGCAATTTGGCATTAGCTAAATTTTCAGTGATCTCTGCTAACTTCAGTTTAACTTGTGCTTTCTCAAGTGAAGATGATGCATTCTGAATTTCTTTTGTAATATCAATTGCGGTTTTAACAGCACTTAAACCTGCTGTAATTGATGTAATATCCATATTTTATCAAGTCCTCTATGTGTTATAACGCCGCAATAATCCGCCCGAAATGGGGCGTTATTGCGGCGTTAAATTAATTAGCCTTTAGGAGGATAAGAATCATTACCGTGACTATCCTTACCACCAATTTCACCGTCTTTTTTGTAAATGACTAATTTCTCTAGTTCTATCTACGGCGTCTTGCTTTGTATCAAAGTGACCCGATAAGCGTTGACTTATTACTCATGACTAAACTCCTTTTATGGTGTGTACTCAGTTTCTTGACATTTAGGGCAAGGAGGTAAAGTATCTGAATTATCATCCAACACAACGACCTGACCACAATTGTCACACGTATACGTACCTTTTCCTGGCTTTTCTCCAGTTGTCGACATTATCACTTCCTCTTTCATTTCCCTTGAAATGGCACATCACTTATCGTGAGGGATACGCGGTAAGATGCCACGAAATATAACAGCTTATTATCTAGACCTTACAAAGTACTTACCTTGTATGGTTACTTTGTTATTTATGTCACTACTTTGATCAAGTATGGGCTTGATGTCAATGTGTGCCTAGCGGAGCTAGGCATCTGATCCCTATTCAGTTTTGTAAAAAGGGGATTCAGATCAGCAGGCCGCTATTCGAGACAGGGATGTCGAGAAAACAACGGCAGAAGGGATGTGGATTTGTTGTGGTAGCGGCCTGCCTGAATCGGCTTTTTACGTTGTTAACTGGCTAGGGCGCCGTGGGGTTCCAAGGGGACTTCGGCGAAAAGTCCCCTTGGGCGTTGTCGCCGCTGCGACGCCCAAGGCAACAATCTATGACAAAAGCCGATTTGCGTAGCAATTAATGAAAGATCCTCGTGCGGCAGGAGGCCGCCTGAAAAAAGCCATGGAATGGCCATTGGCGCAGCCAACAAAAAAAGCCACTGCTGGCTGTTGGCTTACAGCCCCAATTCCCGTGTCATATTCTCATTATGGTCACGATGCACAATAATATTATCCTCAATGCGAATTCCACCAAATGGGCGGAATTGTTCGATTTGATCCCAGTTAATGTATTGGGACTGCGGTGATGCTTTGAGCTCTGCCAGTTTGCTTTGGATAAAGTAAAACCCCGGCTCAATGGTGAATACTTGCTTAGCTTCTACCACCCGCGTATTACGCAAAAACGGATGTTCTGCTGGAGCCAATTGCGGGGTGCCGCGATCGTCGGCGATTAGTCCACCAACATCATGGACTTGTAACCCTAAATGGTGGCCAATGCCATGAGGGAAAAAGGTAGAAGTAATACCTTGGGCTTCAATATCTTCAGCGCTGAGATTCACAAAGCCAAAGCGGTTTAACAGCTGGGCAATTTTGCCATGAGTCGCAATATGGATATCCGGATAACTGACGCCGGGTTTAAGCATATCCACCAGTTCTAGGGTGATGCCATCCATCCCCTGTATTAGTTCGGCAAAATGGTTATTCTCGGCGGCGTAGGTGCGGGTAATGTCTGCCGCATAACCATGAAACTCAGCACCGGCATCAATAAGGAAAGAGCGATGCTGCGCCGGTGGAGTTTTATCAAATTGCATATAGTGCAAAATGGCACTATTTTCATTGAGGGCGATAATACTGTTGTAAGGCGCTTCGTTATTGCCTTGGCGAGTAGCACAGCAAAAGGCCAGATTGATATCAAATTCGCTTAGCCCTTGCTCAAAGGCGGACTTCGCCGCTAAATGGCCGGCAACGGCAATTTGATTTGCTTCGCGCATGCAGGCTAATTCATAGTCGGTTTTATAACTGCGCTGGTAGTGTAGGTAATGCATGACTCGGTCTGGATTAACGAGTTCAAAGCCTAAGGCTTGCGCCACTTCAATATACTCGCCGATATAGGCTGATTTTTTCTTATCGTAAGGCAGATGCTTTTCTACGGCGCGGGCATTGGTTAAGAATACGATGTCGAATTGCTCAACCCAGAATTCCGTCGGTTCCGGCGGTACTTTGTGCCAAAAGTCATTAGGCCGATAAAACACTAACTTGGGCTTATCCACACCGTTGACGATCAACCAACAATTAGGATTATCGACTACCGGCACCCAAGCTTTAAACTGTGGATTTACAAAAAATGGATAATCCGAATCATCGAGGAATTTGCGTTTTGTCTGGCCGGAATGGATCACCAAATATTCAATACCTTCACGAGCCAATGCATCACGACTACGATGTTGTAATTCGGCTATATGCGCAGGGTAAAGAGAGGCTAAGTCGATCATGTTTATATCTGCCGTCGGAAAAAACAATACCCTATCATAGCCTAATGAGTTAAGGCTACGAGCAACGGTAAAACCATGTAAATCCAGCGTAAAATACCGCAGTTAATACTAGAGTAGTTGCCCATCTTTGGTGATTTGCATATTGGCTAACTCAGAGAATAAATTTTGCTCGTCACCCAGCAAGCGCAAATAAATTTGCTTATAAGCCATGACGGCTTTGACGTAATTGCGGGTTTCTTTATAAGGGATGGTTTCCACCCAAATATCCATGGGTAAGCTGTCTTCTTCCGGCAACCACCTTTTAACTTTTCGCCATCCGGCATTATAGGAGGCGGTAACTAAAATCTGGTTGTTGTTCATCTTATCCATCAGGTAGCGCATGTATTGAGTGCCAAACTGGGTATTCGCCTGTGGATCAAATAAGGTACTGCCGCTCACCCGTTTTTTAGCTAGATATTTAGCAGTGCCTGGCATCAGCTGCATTAACCCCCGCGCACCCACGCTGGAATTCGCATCGGCCATAAACGAACTTTCCCGACGGGCGATGGCAAATGCCCACGCGGGATCAATATTATTATGTTCAGCATTGGTGACCAATTGATCTTTATAAGCCAAGGGGAAACGCCGCTTAACGTCATCTAAATAACCCACCCGTGAGAAAGTAAATATGGCTTGGTCATGCCAACCCCAACTGTCGGCAATCACTGCCGCCATCAGACTTTGTTCGTCAGTTAATTGGGTTTGTAATGACATCCATTCCCTACGAGCACTGACATGACGTTTTAATTCAAGAAATTCACGGGCTCTTTTTGCCGCAGGTAGTTGTGCTACCGACGAAAGTTGTTTTGCATCATATTGAAGCGGAGAGTCTGCCAATTTGGGGGCTTCATTTAATTTACCGCTGGCCAAAAAGCCATAGTAATGGCGTTTATCGGATAACGATTGGAAAGCACTTTGCGCCTGTTCAGTGGCCTTTAATTCTTCAAAACCACGAGCCTTCCAATATTGGAAAGAATAATCACTCGCTAACTCTGCTGGTGCCGCGTTAATAATATCCACCACTTTTTGCCAATTCTGTTGGCGCAATAAATGGGCTAAATGCCAGCGAAAAATTTCTTTATCATCAAATTGTTGATTGGCGGCTTCTAACCACTCGCCGGCTTTTTTATGATTGGATAAGGCTAAGCTTACCGCAAAGCGCTCAGCCACTTGTTGCTTTTGCTCTTCACTAAACACGAATCTCGCCTGCAACTTATACCAACTATTTAAAGCTAAATCGCGATCATGCCAGACTAATCGGCGCAAGCCATAGGTGAGTATCTCGGTTTCTTTGTCCATGATCTCACCTGGGAACATCGATGGCCGACTGACAAAACTGGGGGAGCGTCTTACCTTTAACCACAGGTCTGCTAGATATTGCTGATTTTTAGGCAGTAATTTTTTGAGATAAGGCAACAAGGTGTGATTACCACCATCCGCAGCTAACACCGCTCTATCCCAAACTGCTTCTGGTGTTCTGCGACCGGCTTTAGTCCAATAATCCAACACCGCGTTGCACTCTTTAGGTAACGATTCGCCGGTTAACCATAGCTCATCAATATCGTTAAGCACATTGACTAAATCACTCTTCAAATCAATCTGAAATTGCAGTTTATTACAGGTTAACGGGGTGCTACCGATATCTCGATAAAAATGTAGGAACAGCGCTTTTTGCTTTTTGCGGGCCAAATACCTCAGCCACTTTTTACGCAATGGCTGATCTAAGGGGGTGTTTTCATACTTGGTTAAAAAAGATTCAATCTTCTTTTTATTCGATAAATAAGGAAAGTGGATTAAGGTTTTTAATTCAACATAAGGGTATAGCGGATAATCGGCTAGTTCCTGTTTAAGAAACTGGTATTCAGAACTATTAGGATTGTGGGCAATACTTTCCGCCCGTGGAAAATACTCTCGTTGTTGTTGCAAATCAGCTGCAACAACCGCTTGCGTATTTAAATAACACAGACAAACAAAAAACAACCATCCAGTACTTTTTCTAGCCATACACTTCTTTATGCAGATTCACAGCAAACGCGCCATATTTAGCTAACCTTAAGCTAAATGTCTGACAAGTCAACGCTCGACGTTAATTTCAGTTAGATTGTAATCACCAACGCATTCAAACGACCAATCTAAACGCTTGTTTGAATTATGTTGATATTTATAACTAGATCGTCAAGAATTGACGCCCCTACAGCATGTCCTCGGAGAAAATAAAATGATATACGAAGGCAAAAGCATCACCGTTAGCCAGTTAGAGAACGGCATTGCAGAGCTCGTTTTTAATGCCGCGGGCTCGGTAAATAAATTCGATCAACACACCGTAAATGAACTGGATGCAGCCTGCGCAGCATTAACCAGTAACAACCAAGTTAAAGGCTTAGTGGTACGTTCCGCTAAATCGGCCTTTATTGTCGGCGCTGACATTACTGAATTTGAGCAATTATTTGCGCTACCTGACAATGAAATTTTGGCTTGGGTTGCCAAAACCTCACAAGTTTTCGACCGTGTGGAAGATTTACCTTTCCCGACCATTGCGGCTATTAGCGGTTTTGCCTTAGGTGGCGGTTGTGAAATGACCTTGGCCTGCGATTTACGCATTGCCGACAGCACCGCACAAATCGGCCTACCGGAAGTTAAACTAGGTTTAATGCCCGGTTTTGGCGGCACAGTACGTTTACCACGCATTATTGGCGCCGATAACGCCATGGAATGGATGAGTACCGGCAAAAACTTCTCGACTGATAAAGCACTGGCGGTTGGTGCCATTGATGCCGCTGTTGCAAACGATAAACTTATCCCTGCGGCAATTAGCATGCTCAACGACGCCATTGCCGGTAAAATTGATTGGCAAGCCAGACGCGCACAAAAATTAGCGCCGTTATCGCTGAATAAAAACGAAGCTACAATGTGCTTTTCTACGGCCAAAGCCATGGTGTTCGCACAAGCAGGTAAACATTACCCCGCACCGCATATGATGGTCGACACCCTAATGAAAGCGGCCAACTTAGATCGTACCGGCGCGTTAAAGTTAGAAAACGAAGGCTTTTTACAATTAGCTAAAACCGATGCCGCTAAAGCGCAAATCGGTATTTTTATGGCCGACCAATTAGTTAAGAGTAAGGGTAAAAAACAAGCTAAATCGGCTAACAAAGTGGTGAATCAAGCGGCGGTATTAGGCGCAGGCATTATGGGTGGCGGCATTGCCTACCAATCTGCGGTTAAAGGCACGCCGACCATTATGAAAGATATTGCTCAGCCCGCATTGGAATTAGGTTTAAATGAAGCGGCCAGCATATTAGGTAAAGGCATGCAGCGCGGTAAAGTGACGCCGCAAACCATGGCACAAACCCTTAACCGCATTACCCCTACCTTAGAATATTCTGCCATTAAAGACGTGGATATTGTCATTGAAGCGGTGGTTGAGAACCCTAAGGTCAAAGGCATTGTATTAGCCGAAACCGAAGGGCATGTGGCCGATGATGCGATTATTTGTTCTAACACCTCTACCATTTCTATTAATGCCTTAGCCAAGAGCCTTAAAAAACCACAACGCTTCTGCGGTATGCACTTTTTTAACCCAGTGCACAAAATGCCATTAGTAGAAATTATCCGCGGTGAAGATACGTCCGAGGATACTATTGCTGCGGTAGTAGCCTTTACTCTTAAAATGGGTAAAACCCCTATCGTGGTTAATGATTGCCCCGGCTTTTTAGTTAACCGGGTGCTGTTCCCTTATTTCGCCGGTTTTAGCAAACTGTTAATAGATGGTGCTGATTTTGTCGCTGTCGATAAGGTCATGGAAAAACAATTCGGTTGGCCAATGGGCCCCGCCTATTTACTTGATGTAGTGGGCATGGATACCGCCGATCACGCCTCAAGTGTGATGGCCGATGGCATCCCTGAGCGCTTACAAAAAATCCCTAATGACCCAATAGAAAAACTTTATAAAGCCGACCGTCTTGGCCAAAAGAACGGTAAAGGTTTTTATAACTTCTCCACCGATAAACGTGGACGCCCAGCCAAAGCAGCTGCCGATGAAGCCTATGCATTGATCAATAACAGCAGCAAAGAATTCAGCGCTGAGGATATCATTGCACGCTTGATGATCCCTATGGCAAACGAGGCGGTACGCTGTCTTGAAGAAGGCATTGTTGCCAGCGCGGCCGAAGCCGATATGGCGTTGTTATACGGTTTAGGCTTCCCACCGTTCAGAGGCGGAATTTTCCGCTATATCGAAACTCTTGGCTTAGCCGAATTTGTTGCCTTAGCCGACAAATACGCTGATTTAGGTCCTATTTATCAAATATCTGATGGTTTGCGTGAAATGGCATCTGCCGGCAAATCCTATTTTGCCCAATAACGGCAGGAGTATTGAACATGAGTAATTTACACGAAGTAGTAGTGGTTGATTGTATTCGTACCCCGATGGGACGTTCGAAAGGCGGTGTATTCCGCCATGTGCGCGCAGAAGATTTATCCGCACATTTAATGACGCAATTATTAGTACGTAATCCCAGCCTAAATCCAGCCGAGATTGAAGACATTATTTGGGGCTGCGTACAGCAGACCAAAGAACAAGGCTTTAATGTTGCCCGTAACGCCCAGTTATTAACTAATATTCCACGCTCCGTGAGTGCGGTAACGGTGAATCGCTTATGCGGATCATCCATGCAAGCACTGCATGATGCCGCCAAAGGTATTATGACCGGCCAAGGCGATGTTTATATGATTGGCGGCGTTGAGCATATGGGTCATGTGCCTATGGACTTCAATATTGATTTTCACCCAGGCTTGGCAAAACATACCGCCAAAGCCAGTGGCAATATGGGGATGACCGCCGAATTATTAGGTCGTCAAAATGGCATTAGCCGTGAAATGCAAGATGAGTTTGGTGCACGTTCACATCAACGCGCCCATGCAGCTGCAGTGGAAGGACGCTGGAATGAGATTTCGCCTATCGAAGGCCATGATGCAGATGGCGCGTTAAAGCTAATTGAAGCGGACGAAGTGATCCGCCCAGAAAGCACCGCTGAAAGCTTGTCGAAATTACGCCCAGTGTTTGATCCGGTAAACGGCACCGTGACAGCGGCGACCTCTTCGGCAATTTCCGATGGTGCTTCAGCTATGTTATTGATGTCAGCCGCCAAAGCAAAATCCTTAGGTTTAACTCCACGGGCACGTATTCGCTCAATGGGCGTTGCTGGTTGTGATGCCGCAATTATGGGTTATGGGCCAGTACCGGCCACGCAAAAAGCCCTAAAACATGCCGGCATGACCATGGATGATATTGAGATTGCCGAGTTTAACGAAGCCTTTGCCGCGCAAGCATTATCTTGTATTAAGGTATTGGGCTGGTTAGATAACTACGATGAAAAAGTGAATCTAAATGGTGGCGCCATTGCATTAGGTCACCCTTTAGGATGCTCTGGCTCTCGCATATCGACTACGCTGATTAACCTTATGGAAGCCAATGACAAATCTGTTGGTTTAGCCACTATGTGTATCGGTTTGGGCCAAGGTATTGCTACGGTGTTTGAACGAGTTTAAATTTTAATACGTTAATCCCACGCGGATTAAGTTAAAAGCCGCATTGAACTAGTATTCAATGGGGCTTTTTTATTGTCTATATATTACCTATGCAATTCCAGCTCAGGAACATTAGTAAGCAAACAACTGCTTGAGATCTTTAAAGGCTTTAAATTCTAGGGCATTACCACAGGGGTCCAGTAAGAACATGGTTGCTTGCTCACCTACTTCACCTGCAAAACGAACATAAGGCTCAATCACGAATTGAGTGCGCGCGGCTTGTAGCTTGTCAGCTAACGTTTGCCATTGCTCCCAACAAAGCACCACACCAAAATGTGGCACCGGCACCGATTTGTTATCCACCTCATTATGTTGCGGTTGTGAAGGCATGACCTCAACTAAATGGGTAACCAACTGATGACCAAAGAAATTCCAATCTACCCATTGGTTAGAAAAACGCCCTCGCTCACAACCCAGTAACTCACCATAAAAAGTCATGGTGTTCTGTAAATCGGTAACCGGAATAGCTAGATGAAATGGCTGTATTGATGACATTTAAAATTGATCCTTATGCTGAATTTATATAAAAATTTCCGAAACCAAAGGTGCGACACCTAGAAAATATAACATTTTGGCCATTAATGAATTGTTAAAGACGTAAATATTCACTTCAAAACCTCCAACGACAAACCTTATCTCTCTCTTTTTTTAGACTAGTTTGATTCTTAAAAATTAAAGGTAATCCAATTTAATTATATCTACATTTTAAAAAAACCTTATGAATCAATGAATACAGCTCTCGATCAAGATATACAACGCATTGTTTTACAAGATGTTAACGCTTTAGGCGAAAATTTTGATCAGAAAAACCAATCGCTTCTGTGCATAAATTAATGGCGGGAAAAATTCCGCAACTATGACAACACACTCGAGGAGAACGTCATGAAAAAAGCAATATTAGTAATTGGTATGTTATCGGCATTTACTGCAAGTGCATCGATGGAATCTACCCCCAAGTTTAAGCTTATTGGTGATATGAATTATTCCAAATTCTGTAAAGCCGTGTTGGAAGATGATATCAGCATGTTCAAGTATAGTTTGATGAAGAAAGTGGGTATGGTTGCCTCTACTCGCGCTGGCGTATTACGTAAATTGGTATCGGCAGATGGAATGACCTGTGCTGGGGAAAACCTACTTACCTTTGCCAAAACCCGTGATGCCCAAGAAGTCTACGCTTATCTTGTGCAGAACAGCTAAGATGATGGGTTGTAACATCATCCCTAAGGCTAAATAGCCTGCGCCGCAGGCTATTTTTTCTTTAATTTACAATAAACGTTTTAGCCAAGACAATTTCGACCGGCTGAAAGGCGGATAGCGCAAAGCGATATCAAACCAAAAACTACGCTTCATCACCGCTTTAAGGTGACTAAAGGTATCGAAACCAAAACGGCCATGGTAACTCCCCATGCCACTGTTACCGACACCACCAAAGGGTAACTCAGGGTTAGTCATGAACATCATACCATCGTTGATACACACACTACCGGCACTGGTTTGTGCTAACAGCATGTCTACCCATGATTGATTTTTAGAATATACATACAATGCCAATGGCTTAGGTCGCTGATTAATAAAAGCCGCGACATCTTGCAAATTATCCACGGACACAATGGGTAAAATCGGCCCAAAAATTTCTTCTGTCATTACCGCTGAATCGAGGTCTGGGTTGAGCACCAATGTAGGAGCAATATACAAGGATGATTCATCACATTCACCACCGAGCACAACGACTTGCCCCTCTAGATAGCTGCTTAAACGCTGATGGTGACGTTTATTAATGATCCGTCCATAATCGGCGTTTTGCTGGCAATCTTCGCCGTAGAATTCCAATAAGGCAGACTTTAATGCCTCGATCAGAGGTGTAGCAAAATGCTTGTCTACCAATATATAATCTGGCGCGACACAGGTTTGCCCTGCGTTCATCCATTTACTCCATACGATACGACGAGCTGTTACCGCCAGATTGGTATTCGCATCCACCACACAAGGACTTTTACCACCCAACTCTAATGTTACCGGGGTTAGGTGCTCCGCTGCGGCACGCATTACCACTTTGCCAACTTGCTCACCGCCGGTATATAAAATATGGTCAAAGGGCTGTTGTAATAACTCAGTGGATTCGGTAACGCCACCTTGAATTACCTTAAACGCTTTAGGATCTAAATATTGAGAAATGAGTTTCGCCAACAAAATCGAGGTGTTAACCGCTAACTCGGAGGGCTTCAATACCGCACAATTACCGGCGGCTATCGCCGCAATAAGAGGGGCAATTAACAATTGGAAAGGGTAATTCCATGCGCCCATAATCAACACCACACCTTTAGGCTCGGGGAGCAAATAACTTGCACCGAGCTGGGCAACAATAGGGGTAGAGACTTTGCGCGGCTTAGCCCATTTATTTAAATGGCTTAATGTATGTTTGATATCGGCGACTACAAAACCGATTTCTGTGGCCCATGATTCTTGTTCAGATTTATTGAGATCTAACTTCAGGGCGGCGATAATTTCGTCTTGGTGATACTCCGTCATGGTTAACAACTGCTTTAACTGCATGCGCCGCCATGCTAACGAACGACACTCAGCGGTTGAAAAATATTGTTTCATTGATGTAATTTGTGCAGCTACCTCAACGTCGTTCATTAATCTCATCCGACCTGTTGTATAGAAAAAGTAATTTAAATGACCTCAGCATATTAAGCAACCGTTAAAAATATAACCTCTCAATACTCAATTGAATTGGCTAGATATTAAAAAAGCCGCTAATAAGCGGCCTTTTTTAATATCAATGATGAACACTACACTTCGTAAGGATGTCTTACGATAATGGTTTCATTGCGGTCTGGGCCGGTAGAGATAATATCTATGGGTACACCGGTGAGTTCTTCAATACGGGCAATATAATCTCGTGCTGCTTGAGGCAAGCCAGCAACCGTGGTTACACCATATGAATTATCTGACCAACCCGGCATTTCTTCATAGACCGGTTTAACAATATCATAGCCTTCGGCTGCCATTGGCGGCACGTCTTTTACGGTACCATCTGGATATTCATAGCCAATACAGATTTTTAGGGTTTCTAAGCCGTCTAATACATCTAACTTAGTTAAACAAAAACCAGTAATGGAATTGATTTGCACTGCGCGTTTCATGGCAACTGCATCAAACCAACCTGTGCGACGTTTCCGACCCGTAGTCGCGCCGAATTCATGGCCTTTTATGCCTAAATGCTGACCCACTTCACAATCCAATTCCGTCGGGAAAGGACCAGAACCAACACGGGTGGTATAGGCTTTAACAATACCTAACACATAATCTAAATGTAACGGGCCAAAACCAGCGCCGGTAGCCACACCACCAACGGTAGTATTTGAAGAGGTAACAAAGGGGTAAGTACCATGGTCAATGTCCAGCAAGGTGCCTTGAGCGCCTTCAAACATGATTTCTTCACCGTTACGACGTGCTTTATCTAGCATGTCAGTAACATCAACGACCATTGCCTTTAAAATATCGGCAACCGCTGTGGCTTGAGCTAATACTTCATCAAAGCTTACCGCCTCAACTTTGTAGTAGTTCACTAGGGAGAAATTATGATAATCGACAATCTCTTTTAACTTAGTAGCAAAGGTTTCCATGCAGTATAAATCACCCACACGCAAACCACGGCGAGCGACTTTATCTTCATAAGCTGGGCCAATGCCACGGCCAGTAGTACCGATGGCTTTATTGCCCAACGCTTTCTCACGGGCGACATCTAACGCAACATGATAAGGCAGAATTAACGGGCAGGCTTCACTGATGAACAAACGCTCTTTGGCTGGCACGCCACGATCTTCGAGCATTTTGATTTCAGTCATCAAGGCTTCTGGACTTAACACCACGCCATTACCAATAATACATTTTACGTTTTCGCGCAAAATGCCTGAAGGAATGAGGTGTAATACCGTTTTTTCACCATTGATAACCAAAGTGTGACCGGCGTTATGGCCACCTTGATATCGAACAACATAACTCGCCTTATCTGTTAAAAGATCGACGACCTTGCCTTTACCTTCGTCACCCCATTGGGTGCCAAGTACCACTACGTTTTTAGCCATGAAAGATAACTGTCAGAAAATTAGGCGGGGATTCTATCAAAATTAGCGGTTATAAATCATCTGTTTTATGAACGATTTGCTATTAACCTAAAGGGATTGGTCTAGTTGGGAGTGTTAGAGTTGCCAGAAAATAGCGACTTAGTTACTTAAAGGGGAAGCCGTAAAATTACTTTTAAATTTAAAAATACTAATTAAACCAATGCCATAACGCCGCACCTAAACATACCATCACAGCTCCCATCCAACGTAATTGTTGAGCTGGCTGACTGGCAATTTGTGCGAGATAACGTTGCCATTTTTTAGGAAACAATAAAGGACCAATGCCTTCCAATATCAAAAATAGCGCAAACGCTAAAATAACTAGGTTGTCCATTGCGTCCAATCCTATTCGCGCGAGATAAGAAAGAGGATGCCAATGGCACCCTCTACTTACCGAAATTAATGCTTGCCGTTAATGTCTTTCATATAACGGAAGAAGTCACTACTAGGGTCGAGTACTAATACATCTTGCTTAGTAGAAAAGCTCTTTTTATAGGCATCCATACTACGTAAGAAACTATAAAACTCTGGATTCTTATTGTAAGTATTGGCGTAAATTTCAGCGGCGTTAGCATCCCCTTCACCACGAACCTTACGAGCATTACGTTCTGCATCCGCCAACATAACCGTTACCGTTTTATCGATATTAGCTTTGATGATCTCAGCCTGCTCTTGACCTTGTGAACGATGCTCTTTGGCCACAGCACTACGCTCGGCGCGCATACGTTGAAAGATAGAGTTGCTGATTTCAAGAGGCAAATTAATTTGTTTTACTCGCACATCTACAATTTCAATACCCAAATCGCCGGCACTTTGCGATGCTTGCATGGCTTTAGCCATTAACTCAGAGCGCTCACCAGATACAATTTCAGTAATAGTTCGCGAACCGAACTCAGTACGTAAACCGTTGTTCACTTTTTGCTTTAACAAGGCTTCGGCTTGGTCTTTAAACCCACCTGTTGCCAAATAGTACGTAGCAAAATCCTGAATACGCCACTTCACATAGGAATCAACGATCAGATCTTTTTTCTCTGCGGTCACAAAGCGATCTGGCGCATCATCTAACGTTTGAATACGCGCATCTAAAGTTTTAATTTTATCAAAAAACGGTAGCTTGAAATGAATACCCGGCTCGAAAACCACGGTTTCACCACTGTCAGCATCACGTTGTACCTTACCGAATTGGATAACAATACTTTTGTTACCTTCTTCCACAACGAAAATGGCACTCAGCCCCAACACTACTAATGCAGCAATAATTACCAAGATGAAATTTTTCATATTCTAGTTTCTCCCTGTTCTGCTGCGAGCGGCACGTGCGTCTGGCGTAAGCGTTACTTCATTACCGGGATTACTGTTACGTAGCCCTTCTAAAGTATTTTTATTGCTTGACGGCGCCCGTCCTCCAGACTGCTGTTCGAGGATTTTATCCAAAGGTAAGTACATCATGTTACCTGTACCTTTAGTGTCCACCATGATTTTACTGGTGTTGCTATACACTTCTTCCATTGTTTCCAGATACAAGCGTTGACGCGTCACTTCTGGTGCAGCTTCATACTGAGGCAACAGTTCGCCAAAACGTGCGATCTCACCTTCGGCTTCTAGTAACACTCGCTGTTTATAACCATCGGCTTCTTGTTGCATACGGTTAACCTGACCACGTGCTTGTGGTTCGATTGCACGCGCATAAGCTTCAGCTTCACGTATTAGTGTTTCTTCATCTTCTTGTGCGGCAATCGCATCATCAAAAGCGGCTTTCACTTCTTCAGGAGGACGAGCATCTTTAAAGTTAACATCCACTATTGATACCCCCATTTGATAAGGCTCAATAATACGATCTAATTCTTCCCAAACCTGTTGACGTGCTACTTCACGACCACTGGTCAGAACGTCTGTCATTTTTGAGTGACCTACCACATAGCGGATAGCACTATCTAATGCATGGCGTAAGCTTTCATCTGGATGAGTCACAGAGAAGGTGTATTTGTAGGGTTCAAATACACGATATTGAATTTCCATTTCCACCCGCACGACATTCTCATCTTGGGTCAACATAAAACCCGATGAAGGCATATATCGAATGGTTTTAATATCAACCGGGATCGCTTTATCGATAAAGGTCGGTTTCCAACGCAAACCAGGATCTTCAAAATGGCTGAATTTACCAAAGGTCAACACCACACCACGTTCAGCTTCACGAATGGTATAGAATCCACTGATCGCCCAGATAATAATTAAAATACCGGCAATTAAACCCAAGCCGATATTGCCGAGACTTTTGCCTCCGGAACCATTACCACCGTCGGATTTTTTGCCACCGAATTTAGAAAAAATATTTTTGAAAATTTCATCTAGATCTGGCGGCCCCTGTTCGCGTGAACCGCGGTTTTTCCAAGGATCTTTGTTATCACCAGGCTCATTCCAAGCCATAATATTCTCCGTTTTACTTAATGTTAATGTGGGTTAGTAACATAACGCTCAATTTCACCGTCATGTCTTTTTAATAATCGTTGCCAGTCACTACTGGGCATTTTAATCTCAACCAGCCAATCACCATCATCGGCGTAGTTTTCTGTGCTAATGCAGTTCAATTCGAACAGTGCTGCGCGCAGTTTTCCTTCTTTCGGCGGAATGCGCAACTCATATTGCACCATAGTTTGTGCTAAGCGTTCCGACAGCGCTTCGTAAAGTAAATCTAATCCCAAACCTTGTTGTGCTGAAATCCATACACGATAAGGTCTACCCAGATCATCACGGTCTATTTTCGGTACCACACCTTGCATCCGATCAATTTTGTTACAGACCATTAGCTGTGGTATTTCATCGGCTTCAATTTCCGCCAATACGTCATCAACCTGTTTAATGTTTTCCTGATTTTGCTCATCGGCAAAGTCAACCACATGCAACAAGATGTCAGCTTCTCGGGTTTCCTGCAATGTGGCTTTAAACGCCGCTACTAGATCATGAGGGAGATGACGGATAAAACCAACCGTATCCGCCAAAATAGCCGTGCCCACATCCTCAAGTTCAATTTTACGTAACGTCGGATCCAAAGTCGCAAACAACTGATCTGCCGCATACACATCCGCATTAGTTAAATGATTAAACAGGGTAGATTTACCGGCATTGGTATAACCAACTAATGACAGTGTAGGGATCTCTGCGCGCATTCTAGCTCGGCGACCTTGATCACGCTGCTTTTGTACTTTACCTAAACGGCTCAAAATACTTTTAATACGCGCTCGCAACAAACGTCTGTCGGTTTCTAACTGGGTTTCACCAGGCCCGCGTAAACCAATACCGCCTTTTTGGCGCTCTAAGTGAGTCCAGCCACGTATCAAGCGGGTAGACATATGCCGAAGTTGAGCTAACTCAACCTGCAATTTACCTTCATGGGTACGGGCACGCTGAGCAAAAATATCTAAGATAAGGCCAGTACGATCGATCACCTTACACTTACAAAGCGCTTCAAGGTTGCGTTCTTGGGAAGGGGAAAGCGCATGATTAAAAATAACCACCTGAGCTTCACTTGCACGTACCGCGTTGGCAATTTCTTCTGCTTTACCACTACCTACAAAATACCGAGGGTGAGGTGTTTGGCGAGAGCCGGTGATGACATCGACCGCGTTAACGCCCGCTGATGAAACCAACATTTGCAGTTCGTGCAGATCTTCTCTGCTACTTTCATCTGAAAAATTAATATGAACTAATACAGCCTGTTCACCTGATTCATAACGGTCAAACAAGCAAATCTCCTAATGAACTTAAAGGCATAAATTTAACGTTAATAAAAATCCTGTTGAAATAACCGTACAACGCCTGCTATTAACAAGCGCTCACAGCATTTGAGAATGTAGAGAATAAACGTTAAATCAATAATGACTTAACCTTTACTCTTGTTCATTATCCGAGTTTGTCTGGGGATTCGCAACCATTGGAATGGGGCGAGATGGAACGACAGTGGATATAGCGTGTTTATATACCATTTGACTGACGGTATTTTTAAGCAAAATGACAAACTGATCAAAAGACTCAACCTGACCTTGCAACTTAATACCATTCACAAGATAGATCGAAACTGGAATCCGTTCTTTGCGCAGTGCATTTAAAAATGGGTCTTGTAATGATTGCCCCTTAGCCATGTGTATTGTCCTTTATATCTTTTATTATAATGAGTTACCGTACGGGTAAATTATACAACAATTAGCTATTTTGTATATGTTCTGCATTATTTTCTGCAAAAGTATCAAGCCATTGCACGTTTTGCCAGCCCCTTAGCCACGTAAGTTGCCGCTTTGCTAATTGACGAGTAGCGGCAATTCCGCGAAAGATCATGTCGTCCTTGGTGATCTGACCATCTAAATATTGCCACATTTGGCGATAGCCAACACAACGAATAGACGGTAAATCAAGATGTAGATTAGCGCGTTTACGCAATTCTGCCACTTCTTGTTCAAAACCTTGTTGTAACATTTGCTCAAATCGTTGTGCAATTCTGTCATGTAAAACGCTCCGGTCTTGGGGAGCTATAGCAAATTGTTGTAAGTTATAGGGTATCGGCGGTAATTTGTTTTCACTTAGCTCAGTTAATGATTTTCCACTCATTCGATACACTTCAAGGGCTCGTGTAAGCCGCTGAGGATCATTAGGATGAATGCGTTTAGCAGAAATCGGATCCACATCGGTGAGCTGCTCATGCAAATGTTGCCAACCATACTGCTCTGCTTCAGCGGCTAGCTCAGCACGTATTGTAGAGTCAGCCTCAGGTAGCGGTGATAATCCCTCTATCAAGGCTTTAAAGTACATCATAGTGCCACCCACTAATAGCGGTATATTGCCCCGTTGCTGAATGTCTTGCATTTCCCGTAGGGCATCTGTACGAAACTCCGCCACTGAATATATTTCCGCAGGATCTTTAATATCAATAAGTCGATGGGGTGCCTGTGTCAGCTCTTCCACGGTCGGCTTGGCGGTACCAATGTCCATCCCTTTATAAATCAACGCTGAGTCGACACTAATAATTTCACAGGGCATACGCTGGCATAGCTCAATGGCTAATGCGGTTTTACCGGACGCTGTTGGCCCCATCAACGAAATGGCGAGGGGGAGATCGTTATCCATTGTGATTCATCCACTGCTGCACCGACACCGACTTGGCCTGCTGCTTAATACAATCTGGCCATTGTTCTGCGTAAAATTGCCGTGCCCACTGCCATTGTTGTGTTGCTTGCTGCTGACTAAAATTAACGGCCTTGGCGCGAATCGCAGCAAACAATGCAATCACCAACGCTTCTGCATCTGTAAATTCTACGTCTAGTAATGACGGTAAAATATGAGCCCAATCAATACTGCGTAAAATGGCTGGTACTTGCCTGAGCATTAACCGCTGTTTTACACAAACATAATGGATACCTAAGCTAGCAAATAGTTCCTGATGCTGCTCAGCCCTTTGTACTTTCTCAGCCACTTCAATAGACATCGGCATTAGCAAAGGCTGCGAGACCAATTGTTGATTGCTTATTTCACTGGCCAGTTGCTGCTGTAATAACCAACAAATATCCAGCACAGAGGTGCCTTCCAGCGCTATCACAAAATAACGCCCTTCAGTAAACAGCCAAGGAATGCTGGCCTGCCCATTATCGGATACTGTTGACGTCATTAATTGTTGATAACCAAGCGCGGCTCCGCGACTAACCGCTGTACGTGAATAACCACCAGAAGATGGCCTTTGAGTATTGGTTGGCGCGGTGCCATAGGCATTGGGTGTATTTTGATAATCAGGTTGTAACTGCTTGATATACTGATGCTGCGGCTCACTGGGTGTATAACCGCCGCTAACGCTTGCTGTTTCATGAGCATTCACCGGAGCCTGTTTAAACACATCAACAATCGCCCGGTAAATAAAATCATGGATCAATCGCGACTGATGAAAACGCACCTCATGCTTTGCAGGGTGCACGTTAATATCAACCTGCTCCACCGGTAAGTCCAAATACAGCACAAAATCTGGGGGGACATCGCTGCCACTCACCTCATGGCTAGCCTGTTTAATGGCATGATTTAATAACTTGTCACGCATCATACGGCCATTCACATAAAAATACTGGTGGTTAAGCTGTGAGAAAGACGGGTCGATCCAGCCGTGTAATTTGAAATGTTGATATTCGCTAGACAGTTGTAAAATATTTTCAGCGAATTGCTTATCGCACACTGCAGCAATACGTTTAGGCTGATCCTCGAGTTGAGTAATGGGGTTGTAGCGCCGTAACAACTTACCGTTATGTTTAAGCATAAAGTGCACATCAAAGCGGCTTAAAGCAATGCGCTTGACGATATCGTCGATATGACTAAATTCAGTTTTTTCTGCACGTAAAAATTTTCGCCGGGCGGGGGTATTAAAAAATAAATCCTGCACATCAATACTAGTGCCCACAGGATGGGCGGCCGGGATGATGTCTACCGCCATTTCGTTACCTTGGGTTTGTGCCTGCCAAGCGCTGTCTTGTTCGACGGTTTTCGAGGTTAAGGTTAGACGTGATACCGAACTAATACTGGCGAGCGCTTCACCACGGAAACCCAGACTGGCAATATGCTCTAAATCATCCAAACAACTGATTTTACTGGTGGCATGCCGGCACAACGCTAATGCCAATTGGTCTTTGGCGATACCGCTGCCATTATCACGCACACAGAGGCGCTTATGACCGCCGCGCTCGATATCAATTTCAATTTTTGTGGCGCCAGCATCAAGACTATTCTCGATCAACTCTTTGACCACCGAAGCGGGGCGTTCTACTACTTCGCCTGCGGCTATTTGGTTGGCCAGCATGGCTGGTAATACTTGTATGGACATAAAGCGCGTATTGACCTTTAAAAAATGAATGTGGTATCAGCCGATCTGTTTAACAAGTTCAGGTCTTTAAACTCGATTTAAGCGAGTCGCTTACTGCCCTCAACTGCGGGGTATGGTTAAAACCTGGCCGATTCTGACAACATCGGTATTAAGATTATTCGCCACTTTAATGTTTTTCACCGACACATTGTAGCGTTGAGCTAATAACGACAACGATTCACCGCTGCGTACACGGTGAGTTCGACTGTTTTGCTTTAATTTTGCCAGCAGCGTGCCGTGGGGTGGATTATGTTTAAAATGATCACTTATGGCCTTATGCAACGCCTTGGCGAGTTTTTGACGATGTGCAGACCAATTTAAATTTTTCTCTTCTTTAGGATTAGAAATAAAGCCGGTTTCAACCAATATGGATGGAATATCTGGAGACGTTAATACCGCTAAGCTCGCCGCTTGTGGACGTTTTTTATGTAATTTAGTAACTTTTCTGAGCTCTTGGATCACGCCTTCACTGACCTCATAGCTGGTAGTCATTGAACTATCGCGAGTCAAACCAATAATGGTCTGTGGTAAGCCGACTTCATCGCTGCGAGAACTTTGGATGATCTCGGCAGCACCACCTAATAATTCCGAATGTTTTTCGCTTTTTTCCAGCCAGCGGCCTAATTCCGTATCGGCACGGCGCATGGACAACACCCATACCGACGCGCCGCTAGGCTGTGGCGTGGTAAACGCATCAGCGTGAATGGATACAAATAGGTTGGCTCGATGTTGGCGGGCAATATCGGTACGCTTACCGTAACCCACATAATAATCGCCATCTCGCACCATAATCGCTTTCATACCGGGTTCGTTATCGATAAGTTCCGCCAGGGCTTTGCCGATGGCTAAAGTGACATTTTTTTCATAACTACCGGCATAGCCGATAGAACCGGGATCTTCTCCGCCATGACCGGCGTCAATGGCAATAATCACTGGTAATTCCGATTGCTCATCGTCCTGATAGCGCACCACCGACTTAGGGCTTGATTTACTCGCGACCCCAGTGTCTTTATCACCTAAATCAATAACTAACCTATTACCATAAGGCGCGGTAGGCCTGAGGGAAAAAATATTCGGTTTAATATTTTTGTTGAGTTCCAATACCAGTCGAATCGATTGTTTATTTTTTGCGGTGCTATAGCGGATTTTTTTTAATAAATCGCTATCATTTTGAACCCCATCAAAATTAAATTTACCTGTAGTGTCGGCAATATCAATTACCAAACGTTCTGGATTTTTAAGGGGGAAATAGGAGTACTGCGGTACGTCATCCAAATCGAGCACAATACGGGTATTGTCTGGTGACGGCCAAATTCTGACACTGTTGATCTTATTGTCTGCTGCCCACGTCATTGACGTGGTAAACAGCATTCCGATCAAGGCAAAGATTGGTATTTTCAAATTCATCACAGCGACATCAATTATTGTTTTAGTTTGGAAATGATCTGGCAACCATGAGCTGACTCAGCTTGAATTTCAACATTACGACTTTGGCCGACAAAAGTAAAATAAAGGGTTAAATCGGCTGGTACCAGCATACCATGACCTTTGTCTGGCCATTCGATTAAACAAATACAATCATCGGCAAAATAATCACGAATACCTACATATTCCAATTCTTCCGGATCACTCAACCGATAAAGGTCAAAATGGAATATGCGCCAGCGCTCTAATTCATAGGGCTCAACCAAAGTATAGGTTGGGCTTTTAACTCGACCAACATGCCCCAACGCTTGAATAAAACCGCGACTAAAGCAGGTTTTACCGGCACCTAAATCACCCTGCAAATAAATAATAGTCGCAGAGGTGCATAACCCTGCCAGCTGAGCCGCAAAGTCTAACGTAGCTTGTTCATTTATTAGGTGTTGTTGGTAGGTCATGTTCATTTATCAATTTTCTTATACAAGGCATCATATCACTGGCTAACAGCCCGCGTTGACCATAATTGTTAGCACATAAGTCACCGGCAGCAGCATGTAAGGCAACGCCATACACAGCACTATGTTCCGCCGAAAGTCCCTGCGCCATTAATCCCCCTATGATACCTGACAACACATCCCCCATGCCAGCCGTCGCCATACCCGAATTACCATCACAGCACACCGCGCTGTGCTGTTGTGCACCGGCAATCACCGTACCGGCCCCTTTTAACAGACTAATACAATTAAATTGTTGCTGTAATTGCTGGGTACTTTGTAAACGCTGCTGTTCAATCTCCGGCACTGACGTATTCAACAATCGCGATGCCTCACCCGGATGAGGCGTAATAACCACATTCTTATTCAACTGTTGTGACTTTTTACTGAGTATATTTAAGGCATCGGCATCCACCACCATCGGTATGCCATGCTGCTGTTGATAAGCCAACACAGGCTCAACCAATGCTATTGCCCAAGGATTCTGGGCTAATCCCGGGCCAATAACAATGGTCGTTGCCCAGCGTAAATGCTCATCAAGACTTTCTGGGTCGGCGAGCATGATTTCCGGTCGACCTATACTCACGCTCGCTTGTGACTGCGGATGACACAATACCTTGACCAAACCTGCACCGGTGCGCAAAGCCGCTTCAGCACATAAACGAATCGCACCCGGCATGCCTTGATAACCGCCAATACACAGCAAACGACCAAAGTTCCCCTTGTTGGCATGAGCTGGCCGTGATGCCAACGGCTTTAAATTGCTGAAATGATAAGCAAGGGTGGTCGAATCACACAAATGACTAAACGCCGGTTGCACGCCTAAATCATTGAAAATCACCTGACCGGCATAATGTTTACCTATTCCGCTGACTACACCAAATTTCAAACCAATAAAGGTCACTGTGCTACGGGCATTAATGGCTATGCCACAGGGCTTACCGCTATCGGCATCTAGCCCCGATGGCACGTCGACACTGATTACAGGCAATTGACTAGCATTAATTTGTGCAATAACATCATGCTGTTCAGCCCGTACCACACCGCACACGCCTGTACCTAATAACGCATCAACAACTACATCGATGCCCGCTAAATCTAAATCAACCAACGCTATTTCTGATTGGCCACAGGCAAGCCATTTTTGTCGGGCCAATTTTGCATCGGCGCTAGCTTTGTTGTCATCAAACTGGCCTACAACAGCAACCTTTAGCCCTGCTTCATGAGCCAACCGCGCTACCACATAACCGTCGCCACCATTATTACCACCACCGCAAACAACCAAAATAGATTGTGCCATTGGCCATTGCTGACGCAGTGCTACAAACACCGCGTTACCGGCACGCTCCATTAGATCGTACAAACTACAACCACTTGCCTTTGCGGCCGCACCTTCAAACTCACGTATCTGCTGCGAGTGATAAATATTCTGTGCTAACCTTGCGCCATACATATAACCATTAAAGGCGTTCAATGGATCAACCCTCCGAGCAGGAACTGCATCTATTAGCTGAAAATATCAAGACCTGGGGCAAAGCGCTAGGCTTTCAGCAAGTGGGGATCAGTGATGTTGATTTAGCCCAGCATGAAGAGCATTTAAAAACGTGGCTAGGCAAAGGCTTACACGGGCAAATGCAGTTTATGGCTGAGCACGGTACCAAGCGCGCCAGACCCGCCGAATTATTGCCAGGCACCCTGCGCGTTATCAGCGTGCGCATGGATTATTTACCCACCGACGCCGGATTCGCTAAAACCCTCAGCGACAAGAACAAAGGCTATATTAGCCGTTACGCCTTAGGCCGCGATTATCATAAATTATTAAGACAGCGCTTAAAAAAATTAGGCGAAAAGATCCGCACTGAAATTCCAGTGGAATATCGCCCCTTTGTAGATTCCGCGCCAGTACTAGAACACGCCATCGCCGAAAAAGCTGGAATAGGATGGACAGGTAAGCACTCGCTAACCCTTAATCGCGATGCAGGATCATGGTTCTTCCTCGGTGAGTTATTTATTAACTTACCCCTACCCGTCGACACACCCGTGGAAGAACAATGTGGTAGCTGCACCGCCTGCATAACTATTTGCCCAACACAGGCGATTATTGAACCCTACGTGGTCGATGCCAAACGGTGTATTTCTTATCTCACCATCGAGTTAAAAGATGCGATACCGGAAGCGTTGCGACCATTAATTGGCAATCGCATATATGGTTGCGACGACTGTCAACTGATTTGCCCCTGGAATCGTTTTGCGCAGTTGTCTGTAGAGGACGACTTTCAGCCACGCCAGCATTTACATCATCAAGAGTTAGTCGATTTATTTGCTTGGGACGAAGCCACCTTTTTGAAAAACACCGAAGGCTCGGCAATACGCCGCATCGGTTTTGAACGCTGGCAACGTAACATTGCCGTAGCACTAGGCAACGCCCCTCATGCCGAAGAGATTATTCACGCGCTGCAAGCGCGGTTAGCTGGAGCGTCAGAACTAGTTGCTGAACATATTATTTGGTCGTTAGACCAGCAGCGCAATAAACCGATTGTAACTGACCGCTTAAATCAGCGGTTGATACGCAGTGTGCAGAAGGCGTTGCCACGAGATGCGTAGCTAGTTCCGCATTAGCGGTAGGTTTTTATTGGCTGCGCCAACGCCATCCTTAGCTTTTTTCGTCTGGCATCCATGCCAGCCAAACCTATTTTTCACGGACGAAAAATAGGTGAAAAAGTCCTTCTCGACGGCAATTTTCTATTCCATTTATCCATTATTCTGCCGATATCGAACCGGCACGAGGTAGCGTCCTGCAAAGCACGCGCCTTGGCTCAACATCCTGTTTTACTCAGAGCATCCATGCTCCTCGCCAACTAGGCCAGCTAAAGCTGTTCAAAATCTCTCCCGGAGATTTTGTGCCATTCAATGCAGAACAATGGATAAATGGGAAAATTGAATCGCAGTGGAAGTAATCTGTGGAATCAAAACACAAAATCAAATTGATCTGACCCTTCTGATTCTCAACTGTGATGGGGAATGAAAAAGCCAAGCAGAACTTGGCTTATGAGGTAATTATTCTCTAAACGGAATTTTGCTTAACCTCATAAGCTTCTTTATTTCCTCATCGTTTTTACCTTTACGATGTTTTAGATAATGCTTTAGGCCAGCTTTGCTTAACTCTTGTTGTCGAGTTTTCCGTACAATTATTTCTTTAATCAAATTGTCATCAAAGCAAAAGCGATAGTAAGGGATAAACACTCCATTTTTTACGCGATAACAAGGTTCCTGATGATACCGCTCGTTAAAAGTAATAAATAGACGATATTCATTTTCTTCTTTGAATGACTCATTTTTGAAGCAGTATTTAAAGAAAATATAGTCATTAAACCACACTTTATCTTTTTCATTTTGGATTAGATAACTATATACCTTTATCCATTCTTGAGAACGTTTGGGCAAATTAGCGACTAGGTTTTTTACATTAGTAGGCATACTTTCGTAACTGGATTGTAGCTTAAGAGCCAAGGCTTTAATTACATCCTGTTTATCTTTTTTTTGATAAATGCAGGGCTGATAACCTACGGTTGTATGAGTTAAATGGTTACCATCCTCACGAGCGCCTCGAAAGCATATACCTTCATCATCAAATAAATTTTTGTAACTCTCTGGTTGTTTAAATCCTATTGCGTAACCTTCACCATTAGGGCAATAACCCCGCCATTGACTTAATAGATCTCCTTTTTCTGAAAAAGAGCAGACATACGATTCATAATTTTTATCTATGTAATCTAGTATATTGTAGACGCCTGAAGGTACAGACATCCTATTTAGAATTTTGCGTAGTTCTTTACCTTCAGTGGAATCGTTCAGATATGACACATGTGTCATCCAAAGCTCATTATTATCTAAAATTTTTAAGGCTGTTTGTGCGTCAGTGTAGTGATAAAAACAATTCGCCATTTTCTTTTCCTTGGTGCTTAGTAGTGCCAGTATCACATATATCTAATTGAATCATATAATCTAAAAATCTCTCTCAGTGCGACTCAACTTTCCCGAATTTAATTGGCATTCGTCGAGATGGCAAAACAGGACGTTTTGCCAAGGCGCGTGCTTTACATGGATGTTTCCTCGCGCCGGTTCGACATGAGAATGACTATTCAATTCGGATAAAGAAAGTTGCCGTCGCGAAAGGGCTTTTCGCCCCTTTTGCCCCTTGAGGAAAAGGGGCTCGCGCTGCAAGGATGCAGCGTGAAAAAGAACAAGGATGTTAACCTGCATCAATAAAAAAGGCCTGCTATTGCAGGCCTCTTAGATAAGCAGCACCTTACCGGTGATATTGCGCGCTATATTTATGCACTGCATCAATAAACACTTTGGCATTCTCTGGCGGTACATCCAAATGAATACCGTGGCCAAGGTTGAATACATGCCCATCACCAACACCGAAGCCAGCTAATATAGTCTGTACTTCTTGCTCAATTCGTTCTGCGGGGGCGTACAACATGGAAGGGTCCATATTGCCTTGCAAGGCAACTTTATCGCCTACGCGCTGTTTGGCTTCTCGAATATCAATGGTCCAATCTAAACCTACCCCGTCACAACCAGTAGCGGCGATGGATTCTAACCACATGCCACCGTTTTTGGTGAACAAGGTCACCGGCACTTTACGGCCTTCATTTTCACGGGTTAAACCATCAACAATTTTGTGCATATATTGCAGTGAGAATTCTTTATAGGCTGAAGGAGACAATACGCCGCCCCAAGTATCAAATACCATGACCGATTGCGCACCGGCGGCTATTTGCGCGTTCAAATAAAAAATCACCGAGTCGGCTAATTTGTCCAATAACAAATGCAAGGCTTGTGGTTCGCTAAAGGCCATTTTTTTGATCTTAGTAAAGGCTTTGCTTGAACCGCCTTCAATCATATAAGTAGCTAATGTCCACGGACTACCAGAGAAACCGATTAGTGGCACTTGGTCATCAATGTTCTTACGAATAGTGCGTACTGCATCCATTACGTACTTCAATTCCACTTCAGGATCGAAATTGGGTAGCTTTTGGATGTCTGCCATTGAAGTTAGTGGGCGTTCAAACTTTGGTCCTTCACCGGCTTCAAAATACAAACCTAAGCCCATGGCGTCAGGGATAGTAAGAATATCGGAAAACAGAATGGCGGCGTCTAATTCAAAACGACGCAATGGTTGCAGCGTCACTTCGCAGGCTAATTCTGGATTTGTACACAGGGCCATAAAGTCGCCGGCTTCACCACGCAGTTGACGATACTCTGGCAAATAACGGCCTGCCTGTCGCATCATCCAAACTGGGGTAACATCAACTGGCTGGCGCAGTAATGCGCGTAAGTAACGATCATTTTTTAATTGTGACAATGCCTAAACTCCGTACTAATCGAAAAATTTTATGGCGCGAATTGTACACGTTTTTACAAAGGGCCTGTTTATCTTTGTTTATTTTTTTATGTTGTACGCTGTTATCTTTCTATTTGGCTTTTAACAAATGTTTTGTTATAACTTAATTGCGCACGTGAAATGAAGTACTTGCGTACTTAACAATAAGAATCTCGCCAACGAGACTTTCACGCTGAAATATTTAAGCCTTATCTTTGGATAAGGCTTTTTTATTGTTGTGTATACGACAGATTATCTATCACTCTGCTCTTTCGCCGCTGCTATTAATTGACCGGCAATAGAATAGGGAGAGGGGATATGCGGCAAGTTATCAAAGTCAAACCAATCTGCTTTAATAATCTCATGGCCATCGGGTGTGATGTCACCTGAATCATAGTCGGCAATATAACCCATCATTAATGAATGCGGAAAAGGCCAAGGCTGGCTGGAAAAATAACGCAGGTTTTTAATTTTTACCCCCACTTCCTCCATCACTTCACGATGTACAGCTTGCTCTAAACTTTCGCCGCTTTCGACAAAACCGGCCAAGGTCGAATACATGTCATTTTTGTGATGCTTCCCTTGAGCTAACAAAATCTGCTTGCCATTGCGGATGGCAACAATAATACAAGGGGATATTCGTGGATAACAACGATGCTGACACACATGACATTGCACTGCTAATTCCCAGTCTACTTTGTTGGTTGCACTGCCACACTGCCCACAAAAACGATGGGTTCGCTGAAATAGCGCAACCTGCCAAGCTCGGGCGGCAATATGAAATAATTCAATATCCACTTTAATCAACAGATCACGCAACCCAGCTAATTCTGCTGAAGGGTATTGTGGTTCTTCTGCATTAAAATCAATCAGATAACAGGGGGAATCTTGATAGTGACCGACTTGCACTGCATCAGCGATATAGGGATGAATAAAATCCAATTCTTGCCTACAAGCTTGGATGACGCCAGGCGTCGATTCAACTTGTAATAATTGATTTCCAGAGAAAACAAACCACCATGCCGACTGATCTGCGGGTATTTTTAAATTTTGTACAATCATTTAAATTTGCTTTCGTTGCTTCTGCTTTTCACGGCTTACATTTTGATATACTGTTGAATCTATTACTAGGGGATTGTTGATCTTTTGTTACAACTCCCTAGACAAGTTCTGTTAAAGATACAACTGAGGGAACAATGATGTTGACAGGTATCGAGCAAGCAAAACAAAAATGGGGTGGTCGTCATTCTGCCATTGATAAGTGGCTGACGGAACGGCAATTATTATTGGTACAATATTGTGAGCTTGCCGGCATCCCGCCCTATCAACGTCAAGACAATGCGTTACCCGAAAAAGAGAAGATTCAAGCATTCTGTGAATTGTTAATGGACTATGTCTCAGCAGGGCATTTTGAAGTCTATGGAAAGCTCACCGACAACGATAGCGCCGGTAACGATTTAGAAAACACCATTTATCCAAAAATTTCCGAATCCACCGACTCGGCGCTGCAGTTCAACGATGCTTATACCGAGATTCAAAATGATACTAATATGAAAGAGTTTGATGTGGCGCTATCAAAACTAGGCCAGCAATTAGAAGAGCGATTCGAATTAGAAGATCAACTCATCCAATCTTTGCATAACGATCACCTTTAACAACTAGCATTCAATGGCAATAAAAAAGGCACATTTAAGTGCCTTTTTTTAATTCCAAATATCGAATATTTAGCTTTTTTGTCTACGCATAGCAGCAAAGAATTCGTCATTGGTTTTGGTCATGGATAACTTATCAATTAAGAATTCCATGGCGTCAATTTCTGGCATTTCATGAACAATCTTACGTAATATCCACATTTTCTGTAATTCATCTTGAGTGGTTAATAACTCTTCACGACGAGTTCCAGAACGATTGTAGTCAATGGCTGGGAAGACACGCTTCTCGGCAATCTTACGGTTAAGATGCAATTCCATATTACCGGTACCTTTAAACTCTTCGTAGATAACTTCATCCATTTTAGAGCCGGTATCAACCAGTGCCGTAGCGATAATGGTTAAACTACCACCTTCCTCGACGTTACGTGCAGCACCAAAGAAACGCTTAGGTTTGTGTAATGCGTTAGCATCAACACCACCAGTTAACACTTTTCCTGATGAAGGAATAACGGTGTTATAGGCACGGGCTAAACGGGTAATAGAATCCAATAAGATGACAACATCTTTTTTGTGTTCTACCAAGCGCTTGGCTTTTTCAATCACCATTTCTGCAACTTGTACGTGACGGCTAGCTGGCTCATCGAAGGTAGAAGCAACTACTTCACCCTGTACCATGCGCTGCATTTCTGTCACTTCTTCCGGACGCTCATCAATTAACAATACAATTAATAAACATTCTGGATGATTAGCGGCAATAGAGGTTGCAATGTTCTGCAATAATAATGTTTTACCGGCTTTCGGTGGCGCGACAATCAAACCACGCTGACCGCGACCAATAGGCGCCGCTAAATCTAATACCCGTGCAGTAATATCTTCGGTACTACCATTACCCCGTTCCATGATTAAACGTTCATTAGCATGTAGCGGTGTTAGGTTTTCAAAGAGGATTTTATTACGGGCGTTTTCAGGACGATCAAAGTTAACTTCGTTAATTTTCAGTAGCGCAAAATAACGTTCACTGTCTTTAGGAGGTCGAATCTTGCCCGAAATGCTATCACCAGTACGCAGATTGAAGCGTCTTATTTGACTGGGTGATACATAAATATCGTCGGGACCTGCTAAGTAAGATGAATCTGATGAGCGCAAGAAGCCAAAGCCATCTTGAAGAATTTCTAAAACACCATCACCAAAAATGTCTTCGCCACTTTTTGCGTGTGATTTTAATATGGAAAATATGATGTCTTGCTTACGAGCACGGGCCATATTTTCTATGCCCATATTATTGGCTAGATCAACCAGCTCGTTAATCGTTTTATTTTTTAGTTCGGTTAGATTCATAGATGAGTCTTTACTTGAAATGTTGCTCTGTATGCAATGTTTTGATTGCGTGGATTAGTGAAATTTTTTAATTAAATCGCAGAATGTAACGCGATATATTGGCAAGTGTTCTGACGTGAACAGATGTAACGTTAGCATCAAAAATAACCAACGTCTAGGCAAGAGACTGGTAAACCATCAAATAAAAACAAAAAATGGCACTCTATGTGCCATTTTTATACTGATTTAAGCTAACTAATTAAATGTTTTCGTTCAAAAATTCAATCAACTGAGTTTTAGATAAAGCACCTACTTTAGTTGCAGCGACGCTGCCACCTTTAAAAAGTAGTAACGTTGGGATGCCACGAATACCATATTTCGGTGGCGTTTCGTTATTTTGGTCGACATTCAGTTTACCAACTGTTAACTTCCCATCAAATTCTTCAGCAACTTCACTTAAAATTGGCGCTATCATCTTACATGGACCGCACCATTCCGCCCAGAAGTCTACCAATACAGGTTTTTCTGCATTGATTACATCGGCTTCGAAGCCGTCGTCTGACAGCTGGATAATTTTGTCGCTCATTCTTTTCTCCGGTCTAGGATTGTACGCGAATAACTCTATTGTATTCACAAGTGGCTATTTATATAGAAACTGTTTTTTAATGCAAGCACTGATAAGCTATAAGCTATGCAAACTACACATTTAACTGAAACACACTTCTCCAGTATGGGGATACATGACGATGTTTTAAAGGCTTTAACTGAAGCTAATTTTGAACATTGCACTCCAATCCAGGCTTTAAGCATTCCACATTTGCTGCAAGCCGAAGACTTAGCGGGCCAAGCACAAACGGGTACCGGTAAAACTATTGCCTTTTTAGTGGCAACTTTTCATTATTTATTAACTCACCCACAACCGAAAAAAGCGCAGCCCCGTGCCATTATTATGGCACCCACTCGTGAATTAGCCGTACAAATCCACAAAGATGCACTATTGCTAAGTAAACATACAGGCTTAAGCTTAGGATTAATTTACGGTGGGGAAGGTTATCAAAGCCAGCGCGATCAATTAGAAGCCGGCGTTGATATTATTATTGGCACCACCGGGCGGATACTGGATTATTATAAGCAAAACGTATTTTCCTTAGACGCGATACAAGTAATGGTGCTTGATGAAGCCGATCGTATGTTTGATTTGGGTTTTATTAAGGATATTCGCTTTTTATTCCGCCGTATGCCGCCAGCAACCGAGCGTTTAAGCATGCTGTTTTCAGCAACCTTATCCTATCGTGTGCAAGAGCTCGCTTATGAGCACATGAATAACCCTATTCATGTGCAGGTAGAAGTAGATCAAAAGAACTCTAGTCGTATTCAGGAAGAACTTTTTTATCCGTCCAATGAAGATAAAATTAAGCTGTTACTGACCTTGATGGAAGACGAGTGGCCAGAGAAAGCCATTGTTTTTGCTAATACTAAGCATGGCTGTGAGACTGTTGCAGCATGGTTAGAAGCAGACAACCATCGAGTGGGTTTACTCAGTGGCGATGTACCGCAAAATAAACGTTTGCAGATCCTTGATAAATTTTCTAAAGACAAGTTAGATGTACTGGTTGCTACCGATGTTGCTGCCCGCGGTTTGCACATTGATAAAGTTAGCCATGTATTTAATTACGACTTACCCGATGATGCCGAAGATTATGTACATCGTATAGGGCGAACAGGTCGTGCTGGCAAAAGTGGCCATGCCATTAGCTTTGCCTGTGAAAAATTTGCGTTAAATTTACCAGAGATTGAAAAATATATACGTCACTCGATTCCTGTTTCAGATTATGATTCAGAATCATTATTGAGTGATGTTAAAGCGCCGGTAATTCATCGTAAGAAGCGTTTACAAAGTGGTAGACCGGTTAATAAAAGTCGACCTGCAAACCCAAGATATAATAAGCGATAATAGCTATAAGCATAATAACAACCGCCAACACTAGAAGTAATATATTCCACAATGGCTCGAGATATTATAAACATTAGCCAACAACAATCGCAGCTCTATGCTGCGATTGATCTGGGCTCTAATAGTTTTCACATGGTAATTGTTAGCGTCTCTGCTGGCTCGGTACAAATTATTGGCAAGGTTAAGCAAAAAATCCGCCTAGCCGCCGGCTTAGATGAAAACATGATCCTCGATGACGCCAGCATGCGTCGCGGCTGGCGCTGTCTCAGTGCTTTTGCAGAACGCATCATGGATATTCCCGCAGAAAATCTACGTGTTGTTGCAACGGCTACATTGCGCTTAGCAAAAAACGCCGAAGTATTTCTGCAAAAAGGCGAAGAAATCCTCAACCACCCTATTAATGTCATTAGCGGCGAAGAAGAAGCACGGCAGATTTATCTTGGAGTCGCTTATACCTCAGCCAATATCGGCCATACTCTGGTCATTGATATTGGCGGTGCTAGCACCGAAATCATAGTAGGAGAAGGCTTTAAGCCAGCACAACTGACTAGTTTAAATATGGGTTGTGTCACCTTTTTAGAGCGCCATTTTACCGATGGCCAACTCAATCAACAAAACTTTGATGCTGCCATTAATGCGGCCAAGGCCTTGATCCAACCGGTAGCGGAAATGTTTATTCCCTACAATTGGAATCAATGCATGGGGGCCTCTGGCACTCCGCAAGCCATTGTAGAGATACTCGTCGGCCAAGGCATTAACGATAGTATTCGCCTAGAATACTTGCATAATTTGATGCATAAATGTATCGAATGCAAAGAACTACAACACCTAGATATTGTTGGCCTTGATGAAACACGCAAGCAACCTTTTCCAAGCGGCTTAGCCATTCTCATTTCCCTTTTTGAAGTGTTGGATATCCAAGAAATGCAAATATCCGGCGGCGCACTGCGCGAAGGCCTTATATACGGCATGTTAGAGAATATGCGTGAAGACAATGTTCGCCAAAATGCTCTCTTTCAAATTGCCCAGCGTTTTTACATTGATACTGCCCAAGCAATACGTGTTACCGCCGCTGCCAATGAATTATTTGAACAAATTCCAGACAATGTTTGGCAAGCTAATTTTGATGCAGAGGGGGTACTCCAAGGCGCTACCATGCTGCACGAAATTGGCCTGCTCATCGAATATAAAAACTGTCATCTTCATGGCGCCTATATTCTCAAGCACTTGGATATTCAAGGGTATAGCCGCTTACAGCATGATGCTATCCGAGATTTAGTTGGTAACTTCCGACAGAATATTAATATTGACTCATTAAATAACTACCAGCAGCATTTACGCGAGAATTTAATGTTACTCACCAGCATTCTGCGGATTGCGGTTATTTTGTGTATTCGTCGCAATGACGGCAATTTACCCCATGTTAATCTTGAATATAACGGGCAATCTTTGACGCTGACCTTTCCTAACAACTGGCTAAAATCTCATCCACTCATTGATGCTGAGTTAGCTAATGAAAAGTGGTTACAGCACCGTGCGGGTTGGTTGCTAGAATGTAAGCAAACTTCATCGGAGATTAGTTAACCCCACAACTAAGGGACACTGCCATATCCCGAACTGAGATTACTTAACCTCAACTCTGGATAAGAAATGTCGACGATGTAATATAATCATTTAATTTCAATAGGTTATATATTTAATGTTAAACGAACATGATTTTTATTCGGTACAGTGCGGTTATTTTTGTTCATATCAAGGCTCTTGTCTTGCTGTTTAGTCATTCTAAACCCAAGGCGAGCAACGCCGAGAGGGGCAAAAATAGCAGTGCTGTAAGGCGTTGCTTATCCAGAGTTGAGGTTACTTACCCTAAACTAGGATTACTTAATAAGGCCAAAAATGCTTCGGCACGCATGGGCCGATGAAAATAGTAGCCTTGGATCGCCTGAATGTTTTTATTTTTGAAATAATCGACTTCTGCCACCGATTCAACCCCTTCAATAATACAGCCTAATTTAAAATGACTGGCAATATCGATAATCGCATTTACCACTACCTGATTGGATGATTCGGTATTGATGTTACTGATAAAACTCCGATCGATTTTGATCGCACACAACGGTAATTTATGTAAGTAAGATAATGACGAATAGCCGCTACCAAAGTCATCGAGCATAAACTGAAAACCAAGGTCAACCAGTTGCTGAATTTTTTCCACTGCCGTTTCAATATCATCGATGGCGACCCCTTCCGTTATTTCTAGTCTGAGTCGAGATAGATCCGTTTGATATTGATTCACAGTGGATTGTAATTGCTGAATGAAATGCGGATGACAGAACTGCCTTGGACTGATATTAACACTGACATAGTCAATATTGGTCGCATTTGGCATTGATACCAATTGATTAATAAATTGGCAAGCTTCAGCCAAAATCCACTGACTGATATCAATGATTTGCCCCGATTCTTCGGCAATGGGAATAAATTCCGCCGGGCTAACCATACCTAAACTAGGACTATTCCAACGCACTAAGGCTTCGGCACCTGTCAGCGCACCATCAGGATGAACAATCGGTTGGTAGTACAGCTCAAATTGTTTTTCTTGCAAAGCAACATGTAATTGTTTTTCGATATTGGCTCGCTGAATGGCATTTGTTTCCATGGCGTTTTCAAAAAAATGGAAGCCGTTGCGATTATTATGCTTAGTCCGATACATAGCAATATCAGCATTTTTTATAATGGCATCGCTCGCCTGCTGAACTGGAAGTGTATGAGTTTGCTGATTAGGGAAGACACAAACACCGATACTTAAGGTGATGTAAATAGTATGGTCGGTTAATTTAATTGGCTGACTAACCAGTTTGATCAGTTCTTCAGCGATACTATGTGCTCGGGTAATGGTTTTAGTTTCATCCTGACTAATATTAGGCATTAGCAAGATAAACTCGTCCCCTCCCACTCGGGCAAGGGTCTCACCTTCACTGATACATTGCTTAAGTAACACGGCAAGTGCAACTAATAATTCGTCACCTACACCGTGTCCCATGGTGTCATTAATAATTTTAAAGCGATCTAAATCGATAAAAAATAACGCCCCAAAATTGCTGTTGCGTTTAGCTGTGCCTATGGCTTTATTGAGATTAACGCTAAGTAACTTTCGATTAGGCAAATTAGTTAAGGTGTCAGTATAAATTTGTCGAGTGATCATTTTCTCGGCAGCTTTACGAGCTTCTACTTCTATCAGTAAATCTCGATGTTCTAAACAAGCGAGGCAACTAATCGCCAAACGCGAAAATATGGGAGGTAGCGCACTGAGTATAGCTGGCTCAATAGCAGAATGAAGACGCGCAAGAATAATCCAACCAAATGTAGGGATGCTAAAGATATAAAATAATTTATCTTTATTTTCTATGGTTTGCAGAGTACTTGTCTGATCGGATAGTGCGGACGGTTGCAAGTATTGGGCGAGATAACCTTGTTGCTCAGTATCTGATTCATGCTGTTTAGGAAAGCATAGATAGCTATAATCTTGTTTATTTGGCTGGCTCGGATCACTCTCATGCTCCACATTAGTCGGCTTATAAAACAGGTAAATAGTATTCAGGCTAAGTCGTCGTTGAGCGGTAGTAAAAAAATTCGTTAGCATGCTTTCTAAATGCAAACTTTTGCCGATAGACATCGCCAATTCATGCTGAATGGAAACTATTTGTAAGGTTTGTTTAATTTGTTCCATTTAATTAATGCTTCCGCCTTCCCATTGGCTATGAGTTAGTCTGAATCTTTGTTGCGATAACTTAAACCCGTCACCGCCGTTTTATTGTGAAAGTTAACCATACCTGCCTTACCAGAAGCAATTTCGCCTAACGCCAGTACACCAACCAAATGGGTGCCGGATGAAAAATTGTTCTGAATTGCCGTGAGTTCATTGAGGTAATCACCGGTTAAAAAAAGTTTTCGGCTAATGCAATCAAACAAGATACCATCACCAAATTCCCTATTCTGTGCACCAATACTCAAGGCTGTTTTTACTGAATTAGACGCGGCCAAAATCAATTTATCCGTTTCACCATGCAGTATATAAAGCATAGTGTTTTCAGGAATATTACCCACACAGATGAGACTTTGTTGCTCAGTAGTAATGGGGTCTCGCACTAACATGTCATCATCTAAACGTTCAATTCCAAAGGGAAAGGTTTTGGCAATCTCAAAGAATGGCGTGCTATTAAAATCGAGTTCGGTATGTTGACTCACCACATTCTGATAGACGGATAGGGCACTTTGAAAATTAAGACTATTTATCTGGTTACCTTGTGCTTGAGAGGCTAAGAACGGCCCGGCTAGTTTTTCCCATCCATGGCCGATAGCCAATTCAAAAGGCTGATCTAAGGAAATCATCAGTAATGCATCAGCAAAAATGCCCTGATTACAGATAATACATGGCTTTTGTTCAAAACTAAGGGATCCGGCTCCGCCACCGAAAACATTCGCACCATGGCCGACTAAATGAAAAATTTGTTGTGTCATGTAATCAATATTATTGGCCAAGCCATCGACTAGCACCATGATTGACAGGCAATCTAAATTGATAGTAGGGGAAAATTCTTGTTCTGCTGCGTTCTGCATATTGGCATGCAAACTGACGTTGACGTCAACAGCAAACCCAACGATTAGTGCGCCCTTCTCGTAAACCTTGCCATCACTTAGAAGACCGGGAAATACACCACCAAAGATAGGGATATCAAATTCGGCTAAGCACTGATTAAAAAAGCTAAGATCTTCATCGGCATTATCGCAACATAAAATAAATACAGCTTTGACATTATGCTGTTGAGCATCGCGCAGCGCACCTAACATAGTCACTTCATTAACTGTTTCGATATAATTAACAGATGCTATTAATGACGACAAATTAGGTTACCTCCCAGAGCGAAGAATATTGTACTAATCCGCACTAGATAAATGATCACTGTCAATGCGTTCTAGTCGCTTTGAGCAAGACATCACTATACGGGAACGCCTGTTCCCTTACCCATTGGGATTATTCTGAGACTAACCTATTTTTCATCAAAAGCTAGTTATTTAATTGAATTAAAAGCTTTTTTTAATTTTATCACCGCCAGAAAAGCCTTCTAAGTGATGAGCAAGTCGGCGAATTAAGTGCTCCTTCATTTGTTCACTTTATCAGCTAATAGCATCGCAGCGTACTTAGCGAAATAGGTCAATATGCCATCGGCACCAGCTCGTTTGAATGCCATTAATGATTCTAGAATTACGCTATCTTTATCTAACCAACCGTTATCGAAAGCGGCTTGATGCATGGCATATTCACCACTTACTTGATAAGCAAACGTCGGCACATTAAATGTCGACTTACAGCGATGGACAATATCCAAATAAGGCATGCCTGGTTTGACCATGACCATATCTGCGCCTTCTTGAATATCCAGGGCAATTTCATGTAAGGCCTCATCGCCATTGGCTGGGTCCATTTGGTAACTTTTCTTATTACCGCCTTTAATATTGGCAGCTGAGCCAACGGCATCGCGGAAAGGTCCGTAATAGTTGGACGCATATTTAGCCGAGTAGGCCATGATGCAGGTGTTCACATATTGACGTTGTTCCAGCGCATTACGGATGGCGCCAATACGTCCATCCATCATATCTGACGGTGCGACGATGTCCGCGCCTGCTTCTGCATGAGATAACGCTTGTTTCACCAAGACCTCAATGGTGGCGTCGTTTAACACATAACCCTGTTGATCAATCAAACCATCTTGACCATGACTGGTAAAAGGATCTAAGGCGACATCGGAGATTACCGCAATATCTGGCACTTGTTGTTTCAACGCGCGAATGGCTTTTTGTGCCAAACCTTCTGGATTGAATGCTTCACTAGCACAATCGGATTTCAATGCCATGGGGGTAACGGGGAACAAAGCTATTGCCGGAATGCCTAAACTAACTAGTTCATGGGCTTCTTTAATCAATAAGTCTATAGAGACACGTTCAATTCCCGGCATTGATGCAATGGCTTCATGACGATTTTTACCTTCGACCACAAACATCGGGTAAATCAAATCCGCTGGAGATAATTGCGATTCTGCAACTAGTTTACGCAGTGCTGAGGTTGCCCTTAAACGACGCGGCCGTTTTTGTGGATAGTGATTATTGACCACGATTCGATTTCCTATGCCTTTGCTGTTAATGAGTTAAATTCTACACGATTACGACCATTGGTCTTGGCTTGGTACAACGCTTTGTCGGCCATGTCTAATAAAGCCGTATCTTGATCTTGCATTTGAATCACCGCTGAGGATACGCCAGCACTGATATTAATATTCACCGCTCCGGCAGAGGTCGCAATCGGGGTGCTATGTATGGTGTCACGTAATTGATCAATCACCGCCATTGCACCGGTTTCGGTGGTATTGGGCATCAAAATAGCAAACTCTTCACCGCCGTAGCGACAGACTTCATCACTAGGGCGCTTCAAACTATCTTGTAAGGTTTTGGCGACAAAACGAATACATTCATCGCCAACAAGATGACCTAAGGTATCATTGACGTTTTTGAAATGGTCGATATCCACCATCGCTACCGCCAATTCGGTTTGTTCGCGGCGACTGCGGCGAATTTCTGCAACATATTTTTTATCAAAATAGCGACGGTTACGAATACCCGTAAGACTGTCGATGGTATTGCGCTCTTCCAGCTCTCGATTGGTTTCTTCAAGTTCCTGCAACGCAATTTTTAGCTCTAGGGTACGCTCATCGACTTTGTATTCTAGGTCTGCTTGCGCTTGTTCCTGTACGGCAATAATCTTTTCGTGAGCTTCTCGCAGTTGGCGCTCTTTATTTAAGGTTTTGACATGAGCATCATCAATTTCTTGGCGTTGCTGGTTAAAGTTAATGGCCAAAACCATGGCAAATAACGCCGTTTCAATGGTTGCTCCTAACATTAGTAAATAATGTGAGCGAATTGGTAAATGCAAAATATTTAAGTGTTCCAAACTAATTAATAACCCGCTGAAGGCTAAGATTGTCCAAGCAAGAGTATAAATACGTGCGATCACAACACCTTTGATCCAGTACCAAACACCAATGGAATATAAAAATACAATGCATAAGCACACCGCCACCAGCAATGTTTGCATCAACACTCCGAAGGGTAAGGCCAAACCTATTAATAGCATCACCACAAAGGCCAAGGCGAGATAGTCAATAGCTTTGCCTAGCAGGCGATTATGTAGCTTAATATTTAACAAGCGAGAGGTGAACAACAACGCGAACGCCACTGTCGCACTAACAAAAATAGCCATTGCATGTTGTTGTAGCCAAGGACTACTGGGCCATAGATATTTATACCCTAGACCATGCAATGAGGCTAAAGTCAGCCCTAAACACATGGTGTAAATACTATAAATTAGGAAATTATTCGATTGGGTGGTCAGGAAAAAAAATAAATTACTAAATGCCATGGCCGCGAGAAAGCCAAAAAACAGCCCCATGACCATGTTGTATTCACTACTGAATAACAGATATTGCTGTTCATCCCATAAATTGATGGGCAATCGAATCGTGCCCGAAGATTGCACCCGCATATACACGGTTAGCGGTGAAATTTCACTTTCTGGAATAGCAAAAATAAATTTTTCATGAGTAATATTCCGTTCGAAGAAAGGCTGAGCATCCCCAGTATGGATGTGTTGCACATAGTGTTCCTGTTGATAAAACCACAGTGTGACATCATCAATTAGGGGGTATTCCAACTCAATAAGACGGTTGTGATCCGGCTCCACATCAAAACGCACCCAGTAGGCGTCATCGCTCATACCAAACGACAACTGGGTATTTTGTTGTAACCATGCCGATTCAGGTAAAGTGATGACCTGAGTAATGTTTAAACTGTGATCTTCATCGATAACATACTTGGCTTGTTGGTTTAGTTGAGCTAACGGGAGAGTGTTACTAGCCAGATGACTAAGCTGATAAATACCACCAATACAAACCAACATAATGACTAACAACAACCACCAATGGCCGCTTTTTATATTATCTGTCAGTAAAATATTTTGCATTAGCTAACCAATAGCAGTGACAACATTGAATAAAGACCGGGCATTATTAAAGCTGGCTTGTTCTACCGCGGTAAGAGGCTGCTGAGTCAGCTCTGCATAATATCGCGCGATCTCGGGCAAGTAACAAGGTTCATTGCATTTTATCTTACCAACCAAAGTCTTAGGAGCCAAATAGGGCGCATCGGTTTCTAATAATAAACGATTGTTCGGTAATATCTGTATTGCCTGTTGTAAATCTTTGCCGCGCTTGTCATCACACAACCACCCAGTGATGCCAATATACAAATCCAGTGCTAAATAGCCTTCCAATTGGGCTTGGTTGCCGGTAAAACAATGGGCGACACCGCCGACTAAATCTTGTCGATACAGTTTAAGCAACGCAATTTGTTCATCAAAGGCATCGCGCTCATGCAAAAATACCGGTAACTGAGTTTCGCAGGCCAATTGTAATTGTGCTTCGAACACCGTCAACTGATCCTGCTTACTAGAAAAATTGCGATTAAAATCTAATCCACATTCACCAATCGCCTTAACACAAGGCAATTGCGCAAGAGCAATCAGGCGCTCCATATAATTGGCGGTAACATCACCGGCATAATGAGGATGAACCCCTGCGGTACAATACAGGTTATCAGGATAGGTTTCTGTCAGTGCGACTGCTTTTTGACTTTCGTCAACCGACGTGCCGGTTACCAACAAGCTGTTGACGTTAGCGGCAACAGCACGTTGCATAACACCATCAAGATCAGCATTAAAGCGGCTACTGGTTAAATTGATACCAATATCAAACCATGGCATCGCGCTTAGGGAGCTATAGTAGGTAGGGAATAAGTACTAGCCCAATTCATCATCGACAGCCTCTTCGGTTGGTGCAGAGCGGCTATAAATGCCACCGACTAAGACGCCTATTTCAAAAAGGATCCACATGGGAATCGCTAATAGCGTTTGCGATATGATGTCTGGAGGTGTTAATAACATGCCAAGAACAAATACTCCAACAATCACATAGGCACGCTTTTCACGCAGACTCTGTGGTGTGGTCATACCGCTCCAACACATTAAAACAATGGCGATGGGAATTTCGAAAGAGACCCCAAAAGCAAAAAATAACTTTAAAACCAGATCCAGATAACTCGTGATATCGGTGGCTACCGTTACCCCTTCGGGTGCCATGCCAGTAAAAAAGGCAAAAGCGATGGGAAACACCACAAAATAGGCAAAGGAGATACCTAAATAGAACAATAAGGTGCTGGATAATAACAATGGCACAATCAGGCGTTTTTCGTTTTTGTATAAGCCTGGCGCAACAAAGCCCCATACTTGATACAACACCGATGGGATCGCCACAAAAAATGATAACACTAGCGTTAGCTTAAAGGGCGCGAAGAAGGGGGCAGTGAGATCAGTGGCAATCATCTGCGTATCTGCAGGGAGGACATCCAGCAGCGGTTTGGCTAACAAATAATACAAATCGTTAGCAAAGTACACCAAACACAAAAACACCGCTAAAACACTTAATAGTGCTTTAAGTAGGCGGTTGCGAAGTTCTACTAAATGTTCAATTAGGCTCTGAGCTGCTGCCATCTTCTGGTTTTTTATATGGATGTTGCACGGATTTAGCCGATTCGGTTAATTGCTTAACGCTTTTTTCCAAATCAGGCGTGAGGTTTTTCATACTGAGTTCTTCGGCTTTTTTCAAATCGGCATGCAATTCATGAATACGTAACTGCTCGCTCATTTCCTCTTTAAAACCGGAAACCACCGACTTAGCCGAACGAAATGTCTTACTGGCAGAGCGAATTGCGCCGGGTAGTCGCTCTGGGCCAAGCACCAGTAAAGCAACTACGCCAATAAGCAACAATTCCCAAAAGCCGATATCGAACATTACTCAGACTTTTCCTTTTGCTTTTCACTGCTGGCAGTTGTGGTATCTTCGTCCACAGCACTGCTGACTTTTTTCTGTTCGTCAAAGGTTGCATCGGCGTCTTGATCGCTGACCGCTTTTTTAAAGCCTTTGATCGCCGAGCCCAAATCAGAGCCTAAAGTACGGAATTTCTTAGTACCAAAGAGTAATACTACAATGACTAAAACAATAGCGAGTTGCCAAATACTAATACCTGCCACAAGGTTCTCCTTAAGTTCATTTTTTCGCTATTATACGTAGCTTATTGAAAAGGTCACTGGATTTGATCCAAAGTATTTCATTAGCCACAATTAGGAGCCTATTAAACTTTGGCGTGTGTTTTTTACAGCAGTTTGCAGCATATTTATACAAGGTAGAGCGAGTGCGCTGTCTTTATTTCTACATAAGTGAACAATAACACGGTAGAAATGGGTGATAAGCGCTGCCCGAAGAGGTCAATCCAACATCAAGGATCAACAGACCCTGTTGCGATTTTTAAAAGGATGCGTTAATTGAAGGCTTGTTTAGCAATATGCTATTGCTTGTTGTTTTTCCCGCAACTATTGATGGCCGAGACCGAAGATCCATCGGTCGATTACCCTTGGTTGGATTCGATGCATAGCGATGTATCCCAGTCGGTTCATTCCACCGCAGAATGGTTTGATAGTTTCTTTTTAACTGAGGAATACACGGACGATCAAAAGGCGGCCGGTGAAGCCCGCATTATGCTGGGCTGGGAGCCTCGCAGTAGTAGTTTAAATGAATTTGTCAGTCGTTTTCGTATACGTGTCAAATTACCCAAGGCTAAACACCAAACCGATTTGGTCTTTTCCGATTTTGATGAAGAAGAACAAAATACCCCTATTCGTATTGCCAAGAATAATGTCGTCGACGACCCTCACCGCTTTAACCTTGCCTTACGCTGGACCTCGAAACACGATGAAAAAGCCGACCTGTCCCATCGCATTGGTATTGGTCGTAAATTACAGCCTTTTGTAAAAAGTCGTTATCGGCGCATATTTGAGCTCAGTGCCAGCAGTAATCTAAACTGGGAGACTTCCGCCTATTGGTACAGTCGCGACGGCTTAGGGGCGCATTTTATGCTGCAATATGAAACCAATATTTCCACTACTGATCTTTTTCGCTTTGATAATCATTTTTACTACCGCGACAGGTTTAATGATTGGATTTGGCATCACAGCGCCTATAACTTTCATCAACTAGATAGTAAATCGGCACTGATTTACGGCCTATACGTAGAAGGCAATAGCCAACCAAATTATCGTGTTGAGGAATATTTAATCAGTGCCCGTTGGCGCAAAAATGCATTACGAGAATGGCTGTATTTTGAAGTGGAACCTTTTTTGCTGTGGCGCCGCGATGAAGACTTTAATACTTCTATTGGCCTAGCTATGCGAGTAGAAGGTTATTTTGGTGGTTATTAGGGACTGCAAAAATAGACTTCAAATACCCACCGCCCTTAAATCTGCATTCTTTCTAACAACAAGCTAACTCTACTGTGATTTCCAACCTAGGATCCAACAAAGTAGTCCTAACGAAACGGGCAATATGGGTAACCACCAACTGACATGATACAAGGGTAGTAAACAGGCAATAATTAGCAAGGTACTGCCCATTAAGCCTAAGTATCGCGCCTTCGTCGCTTGTTGCTGCTGCTCTAATAAGGCTTGTTGTTGTAAGCGCTGCTGTTCGGGTAAGCCTTTAAGTTGCTTTAAGGTATCGTGAACTAAGTCTGGCATCTCCGGCAACTTTTCCGACCAATAAGGCAAGTTATCAGAGATTTTCTTGAACATGGCAGACAGTCCCATTTGTTCTTTCATCCAATTCTCCAAAAAGGGTTTAGCGGTTTGCCACAAATCTAGTTGCGGATATAACTGACGCCCCAAGCCCTCAATATATAACAAGGTTTTCTGTAGTAAAACAAGTTGCGGTTGTACCGTCATATTAAACCGTCTGGCGGTGTTAAACAGTTGCAGTAACACAATGCCAAAACTAATTTCTGCTAACGGTTTTTGAAAAATGGGATCGCACACGGCGCGTACCGCATGTTCAAACTCATCGACATTGGTGTCGGCGGGCACCCAACCAGAATCCACGTGCAAGGTCGCCACTTTACGGTAGTCACGATTAAAAAAGGCCACAAAATTCTCTGCTAGATAACGTTTATCTTCACTATTTAAAGTGCCGACGATACCAAAATCGATGCCGATGTACTGGGGGTTGTCGGGGGTTTCTCGAGAAACAAAAATATTTCCTGGGTGCATATCTGCATGAAAAAAGCTGTCACGAAATACTTGGGTAAAAAACACTTCCACACCACGTTCCGCCAACAATTTCATGTTGGTACCTTGTGCTTCGAGCTCTTTGATATTAGCTACCGGAATACCGTAGATGCGTTCCATGGTAAGTACATTGGCACGACAATGCTCTAAATACATCCGTGGTATATACAGCGCCGGTGAATCACTAAAGTTGTCTCGCAACTGCACACCATTATGGGCTTCTTGGAGTAAATCCAGTTCATCCAAAATAGTACGCTGATATTCCTTAACCACTTCCACTGGTCGCAGACGTTTACCATCGGGCAACCACTTGCGCACCAACTGCGCCAGGCTCATTAACAGTTCCATGTCGGCTTCAATGGTCTGCTTAATATTCGGGCGAATCACTTTGACAACTACTTGTTCGTTATTACTCAGCAAGCGGGCAGTATGTACCTGCGCGATAGAGGCTGAAGCCAAAGGCGTGATATTGAATTCAGCGAATAGCTCATCGATGTTGTTAAGCTGCAAGGCGGTTTCGATGATCTGCTGAGCTAATGCACCATCAAAAGGGTCAACCTTGTCTTGTAAATAGGTTAGCTCATCGGCAATGTCAGCAGGCAGTAGATCCCGGCGAGTGGATAACATCTGGCCAAACTTGATGAAAATCGGCCCCAATGATTGCAACGCTAAGCGAATACGTTCGCCGCGTGATTTTTGTGGATAACGATTCTGGATCCAAAACGCAGTATATCGCCACCAGCGTGCATACCAAGGTAGCCATTTTTGTGGAATGAGTTCATCCAAGCCATGTTCAAGCAAGGTTTTACTTATTTTATAAATTCGGGATAGTTGCACAACAACGCTACTTTTTATGGATGAATAATTGATTCAGGTGTGCTTCTAAACGCGCGGTGTCAGCGCGTAAGTCATTCACCTGCTGATTAAATGCTTTAACTTCAAGTGCTGCAACCGCAATACGCTTTTCTTGCAACGCGCCCTCACTGAGCATTGAGCCAAAGGATTGCATGCGTGTACTGAATTGCTGTTGAGCACTCTTAAATAACTGCATACTTTGGTGGGCCACGACATCACCGGTATAACGAGCAAGCTGCTCTTCCCAATCAATATCCAATTCTTTAAGCAGTAGGCTAAAACTTTGCGCCACATGAATATCGCCAATTAATTCTAATTTTCGGTCCTGAATTAATTGAGTAAGCTGACTGTTATCTTGTAACTGCGGTAAGGTTTGCACCGATAAACGCATTAAACAATCGGCTTGGGCATCACTATTCACTAGCAGATCAATGCGATCACTAAAAACAAAGGTGATGGGCCAAGGGAATTCTTGTAGCTCGACACACAATTGCTTTTCCGCCAACGGCAATAAACGCTGTTGGGATTGCTCATCCAACTGCAAAACTGAATTGATGAAGGTTTCTAAAGCAGCGGTAACCAATTGCGCAGCGGGCATTAAAATTTGTAACCTCGATGCATTGCTACAATACCGCCAGTCAGATTGTGATAACTGGTTTGTTCAAAGCCAGCCGCATCCATCATGCCCTTTAAGGTTTCTTGATCTGGATGCATACGAATAGATTCCGCCAAATATTGATAACTGTCGGCATCATTAGCCACTAATTGGCCAATTTTTGGGAGTAAATTAAACGAATAACTATCGTAAGCTTTACTAACTAACTCATTGGTCGGCTTGGAAAATTCCAATACCAGTAAACGTCCACCCGGCTTTAATACGCGGTACATAGACGCCAATGCCTTATCTTTATCAGTAACGTTACGTAAACCAAAAGCAATGGTAATGATATCAAAGTGGTTATCAGGAAAAGGTAATGCTTCGGCATTGGCCTGCACATATTCCACATTGCTAACAATGCCCTTGTCACGCAATTTATCGCGACCGACTTTGAGCATGGCATTGTTGATGTCTGCCAAAACCACTTGCCCGCGCTCACCCACAATACGCGAAAAACGTGCCGTTAGATCGCCGGTTCCTCCAGCTAAATCCAGCACTTTATGGCCCGCTCTGGCACCAGAACAATCAATGGTAAAACGCTTCCATAACCGATGAATACCCATGGACATTAAATCGTTCATGACATCATACTTCGCCGCTACTGAGTGAAACACCTCGGCGACCATGGATGCTTTCTGCGATTTATCGACATTTTTAAAACCGAAATGGGTTTGATTGGATTGATCAGTTGTACTCATTGGCTTTCCTACCGTTGCAATGGCAACTAGTGTAACTAATTTATTGTTTGATAAACATGGAAAAAGGCGTTGCCCTTTTATAACGTTATGCAGTCTGTTAAACGACCACAAGTACTTCATCAAAGAGTTATCTTTAGAGCGTTACTTTAATATTGATAACGTGGAAGGCAAGGTGTCAGTGTTTATCCTGTGTACTTGATAACCTTGTTCATCTTCTGCAACTTCCCAAAAATTAACCTCTATCGATAAATCTTTGTCTAAGCTTACTGCCAAATCCCATTGATTGTTGTAACTTAAAAAACGCATATACGCTTGCCGCCACACTGCATAATGTGGCGTCGCCAGCACGTCGAAAATGGATTTTCCGCGTAATTTTGCAAACGCTTCTTTAGTCGACCACAGGCGATAAAATCGAGCTAGGTTATTATTTAATAAAGGCCTATCGAGATCACTTAGTAAGCCACTCAAACCTAAAAGTTGATGTTTAGTTTTATTATGTATCTGAATATCAACGCCACCTAAACCGTAACGACATTCCAATAATGCCACCCATTGTCCACTATGAGACAAACTAAAAGTGTTAATCAGCTCTGCATTTTTTGTTAAACACACGCACTGTTGATGCTCCGAATAAGCCAGTTTATATTCTTGCCACTGGGCTTTATTTTCTCCGATATACAAATACTTAGTTAAAAAACGACTGGCTAGATATTGCTGTTGTGAAATCTTCCTTTTTTTTAATAAAAATACGTGTTCTTCATCTGGATGTAGCCAATTTATGGTAGATTTGTGCAAACTATTAATATTCGCAATATGTAATTGTGGCATTAGCGGTTTGGAGGGGGCGTGGCGACCTATATTTTTCATAATAATTTGATATACTCCGCCGCCCTTTTAATTAATTAAAACAAGGAACGATTTAATGAAATTACTGAAACTGTTATTAATACTTATCCCTGTTGTTGTTTTGTCCGCATGTAAAACGACACAACCAATATACAACATCAATAACCATCCTATTGTATCTAACATTGAATCTAATGAGCAGATTAAAAATGCCATTATCGATGCTGTTTTATATAAAACGTGGACATTAAAACAAGAAAAAGACAACGTACTCACGTTCGAATTATTTATCCGCTCCCACCATGCTGTCATCGATATTACTTATACTAAAGATAGCTACAGTATTGAGTATGTTGACAGCACAAACCTAAAAGCTAAGGGTAACCGTATTCACCGCAACTACAATAACTGGATTAGGTATTTGTCATTGGAAATTGATAGTAGAATTCGTCAGTTAAAATAACTTGGCTTTGGTAGTATATGAAAGTAAGCATTGCGTCTTGGGCAGCATGGATTGAGGGTGTTGAGTATCAGAGTTTTGGTCAACGACTAAATGAAGATAATCCAACAGCTTCAGAGTACAAGATACCTGTACCTCATTCAGCTCCCGCGATGCAACGTCGAAGGCTTAGTAAGTTGGCTAAAATAACCCTAAGCCAGATAGAGCACATAACCGATTATGCAGAGCTGCAGACGGTTTTTTGTAGCCGTCATGGTGATTTGCCCAAAACATCTGAACTCGTTACCGATGTTGCCAATAAAGAAGAGTTATCGCCAACCCAATTCGCATTATCAGTACACAATGCCATATCTGGTCAGTTCGGTATATTTTCAGGAAATAATCAACCATCCACACTCGTCTCTGGTGGCCAAGATAGTTTTCATCTTGGTTTAATCGACGCGACCCTAAAACTACAGCATAGCAATGATGATAAGTTAATCTTTGTGTATTCTGATATGCCATTGCCAGAGGCATACGCGATGTATGCAGATGAACAACAATTTGCTCATTGCATTGTTTTAGAATTGACCAAAAGTACTGAATATCTCAGTTATAATCTCACTTTTGATGCTCATGAAAATACGCCTAATACATCAACCAATGCACTGCCCCAATCAATTGCTTTTTTCAAACATTTCTTAGCTCAAAATAGGCAATTTAGCATCGCTGGCAAACAACACTGGAGATGGCAAAAAAATGGCATTCATTAATAAGGGATGGCGCCTTATTGCAACCGCTTGTTGTTTTTTCATTTTTGGCTTTGGCGGCCTGTTAATGACCCTTTTTTGGTTCCCACTCTATCCACTCTTCTATAGAGACTTAAGGCAACGTAAGCAAGCCAGCCGGGTTGCTGTTCATTACTCTTTCAAAGGGTTTATCTGGCTGATGTGCAAGCTAGGGGTAATGCAAATAAAATGTGTTGGCTTGAGTAAATTACGTCAGCTTCATGGTAAAATTATTATTGCAAACCATCCTTCTTTAATTGACGTTGTTGTTTTAATTTCGCTAATTAAAAATGCCGATTGTGTTGTCAAACAAGATTTATGGCAAAATGTTTTTATCCGCGGAATTATCAAGGCAACTGGATATTTAAGTAACGCTGATCCAGAAGCACTTATTTCACAGTGTAACGAATCTTTAGAACAGGGAAATAATTTAATTATTTTCCCTGAAGGCACGCGCACTAAACCCAATGGTAAGCTGAATTTTAGACGTGGAGCAGCGAATTTAGCTTTGCGTTGCAATGTTAATGTTCAAGTTATATTGATCCAAGTGACTCCATCAACCTTAACGAAAGGTCAACCTTGGTATCAAATACCGAGCAAAAAATTTACTTTTTATCTAGAAGTGAAAGATGAATTTGATGTGTCGCCATATAACACTGGCAATATTAGCCTATCAGTTAGAAAATTAACCAGAGATGTCGAACAAAATTTTGTTCAGGAGTTAAACAATGAACTTACAAGTTGAATTAAAACAATTAATCATTCATTCCCTTGACTTGGAAGATGTGACAATAGATGACATTGAAGATGATGCTCCACTGTTCGTCGATGGCCTAGGTTTAGATTCTATTGATGCTTTAGAGCTCGGCTTAGCCATTAAAAAAGCGTATCACGTCACCATTGATGCCAATTCAGAAGAGACCAAAAAGCATTTTTCATCAGTGAATAGCTTAGCCAGCTTTATTTCATCGCAAGCGTAAACCGGACAGATGTATATGAAATCTAAAAATGAAATATTCACTCAGTTAAAAAAAATATTAGTAACTGACTTCGAGCTAGATGAAGGAGATATCACACTCGAGGCAAATTTATATGAAGAGCTAGATATGGATAGCATTGATGCAGTCGATTTGGTGGTCAAATTACGCGAATTAACTGGATGTAAAATCGAGCCAGAATCATTCAAAAAAGTACGTACCGTTGGCCATATTGTCGACGAAATTTGCTTACTTTTGGCAGATTAAGTTTTGGCCGTTGTTGTTGGCATTTTTGCCCTGCTTTACCCTGTTTTGGTTTATTGGGGTTTGTCCAACACATCACCCAGCATAGTCGCAATTCCACTTATCATTGTACTCATTTTACGATACAAATTTTCTTCATTACCCATACCCAGTACAGCCGCAAAATTAATCATTAGCATTATCCTGTGTTTGTTGCTGATGTCGTTCATTAGCAATGACGCTGATGGCATCTTACTTTACCCCGTGGTAGTGAACGTCGGCTTTTTTAGCGTTTTCGTTTTTTCGCTATTTTCCCCCCCGAGTATTATTGAACGAATAGCGCGAATTAGGGAGCCCAACTTACCGGACAGCGGAGTGAAATATACTCGTAAGGTCACTATTGTCTGGAGTGTGTTTTTTCTTGTTAACGGTTTGATAGCTGCGTATACCACGTTCTTTTGTGACTTAGAAACTTGGACGTTTTACAACGGGTTTGTGTCGTATTGCCTGATGGCAATATTAGGGGCATCCGAATGGATTATTCGACAACGGGTTAAACGTTAATATGCAAAGCGTCGTGAGTCAGTACCATAACAGTCCGTTGCCGTTTATTTACGAGTTTGATCATGTTGTAAGTCGGGGGGATTGGCACCAAAAAGTGCAGGAAATGAGTAGCAAGTTTCGTGCTAACGATGCCACTGAATGGTTGTTGTATGAACCCGATTTTCAGCAATTTTCTATCTATTTCATCGCACTCCTTTATGCGCAAAAAAACATTTTGTTAGCGGCCAATGGTCAACCCGAAAAATTAAAAGAATTGCACAATGAATTTGAAATTGCGATTGTTCCTAACGCCATTCTTGGCATTAATTGTTGGAATCAAGCGATTGCATCATCGGCAAGTAAAACCATTGAACCCCATACTATTGATCCACAACAGACAATTCATTTTTTAACCTCCGGCAGCAGCGGTGCCCCCAAGAAAATTACTAAACACTGGCGGCAATTAACCAGCGAAGTGGACTGCCAGCAATTACTTTGGACGGAGCAATTTAACAATACGTTAATTGCTGCAAGTGTCAGCCATCAACATATCTACGGGCTTCTCTTTAAGTTCCTTTTACCATTACTGACCGGCAAGCCAATTTATGCGCCGATGATTCAGTTCCCGGAACACTTACTACGCTTAACTGACTATGATTTAAACATTGCGCTAATTTCTAGTCCCGCTTATTTAACGAGAACCGCATTTACCGATGATATTCAAAATGCCATGCAGCGATTGCAATGTATATTTAGTTCTGGAGGGGTATTACCAACAGATGTCGCTAAGCAACTTTATATAGCGAATGGTATCTCTCCCATTGAGCTGTATGGCAGCACAGAAACTGGTGGTATCGCTTGGCGTCAAAGTGCAAACAGTGCTCAATGGACACCATTACCGGGTATACAAATTAACAACACCGATGATCAGCGTTTATCGATTCGCTCGCCTTTTCTGGCAAATAAGAACTGGTTTATGACCGATGATCTGATAGAAATAAATGACGCAGGCAGATTTGAGCTCAAAGGACGTGTTGATCGTATTGTCAAACTTGAAGAAAAACGACTTTCCCTCAATGAATTAGAGTCCATATTAAGTCGATTCCCCCAATGTAAACAAGCCGTAGCCACCATTTTAAATAATAAACGTATGCAATTAGTCGTGGTAATTGAGTGGACTGAAATTCATAATTCAACCACCACTAATAAGCAACGTATTGCGTTAGTCCGTGATTATTTACGGGGCTTTTATGAAACAGTGCTACTACCAAGAAAGTGGCGTTTTGTAGATACGATACCCATTAATGAACAAGGTAAAACCACTCAAGCCATGTTAATAAAACTGTTTGGATAAAATGAATACTGACCCTGAAATTATCAACGTCAACTGTATGGACGGCGGATGTAATATCAAGATGCAACTTTCGCCGGACCTTATATGGTTCAAAGGCCATTTTCCAGATACCCCAGTATTGCCTGGCGTTGTCCAGCTTGACTGGGCCATTAACATGGCCAAAACCTATTTAAATTTAGGCGATAATATTAAAATCAGTGATCTGGAGGTGCTGAAGTTCAAGCAATTAATATTACCGAATCAACAGATTGAACTGACGTTACAGCACAAAAGCACCCATAAATTTACCTTTTCCTATACCTCGGAACGCGGTCAGCATTCTTCGGGGCGAATCGTCTTTGAGCCAGTAAATTGAATATTTGCGTTATTATTCCCTGCTATAACCATCAGCAAAAATTGATGGCCATTTGCGAAACGCTGCAACGTTTTAATTTACCGATTATTGTCGTTGATGATGCCAGTAATGCGGAATGTGAAGATGCATTAAGAACCTTGGCTAGCACATTACATTTTACCCTAATACGTCATGAGGTAAATCAGGGTAAAGGCGGTGCGGTCATGACGGGCATTAAACAAGCCGCGCAATTAAACTATAGCCATGTTTTACAAGTCGACGCCGATGGTCAGCATAATCTTAGTGATATACCAGCATTACTGAGTTTGGCCAAACAGCACTCGATGAATGTCATTAGTGGGCTCCCACAATACGATGATTCCATTCCTAAAGGCCGAAAGTATGGACGCTATATAACCCATTTTTGGGTCTGGTTAGAAACCCTGTCATTTTCTCTAAAAGACACCATGTGTGGATTTAGAGTTTATCCAATTGCTCCTTGCGTAGCTCTTTTTGCACAACGCAAACTCGGCAAACGGATGGATTTTGATATTGAGATTTTAGTGAGATTGTACTGGCAAAATATTACCACGATATTTTTACCTACTCGGGTAATATACCCTGAGGGTGGTTCCTCACATTTTCAGCCTCTTGGCGATAATCTGCGCATTTCTTGGTTGCACAGTCGCTTATTTATAGAAATGCTAATTCGTTTGCCACAATTGCTTATTCGGAAGTGTCTAAAATGAGTCAACATTGGTCATCAATAGCGGAACGGGGCAATCAATTCGGCATTCAGTGTTTACTATTTTTATACCGTATTTTCGGCAAAACGTTGTTAAAAATAGTGCTGTTGCCGGTCATCATCTATTTCTTTATCACCGGCTCTACATCACGACGTTATTCTAAGATTTTTTTAACCAATGCATTTAAGTTACGTCATAGTAAGGGCCTGTCTACACAGAGTCGACCGAGTATTTATGATGGCATAAAGCACTTTATGAGCTTTGGACTTTCGGCATTCGATAAAATAGATTCATGGCTCGGCAATATTTCTCCCAACCAAATTACTTATAAAAATTATGCCTTGTTTAACCACCTCATTGAGCAAAAGCGCGGCGCCATTTTTATTGGTTCACATTTAGGTAATCTAGAAGTTTGTCGCGCATTAGGTCAAGGTAAGTATGCCATTCGTATTAACGTTTTGGTCTTTACTCAACATGCAGAAGCCTTTAACAAAGTATTGGGGCAATTGAACGACGATGCTGACCTAAACCTGATACAAGTTACTCAAGTCGGCCCCGATGTGGCAATTATGTTGAAGGATCGTGTAGACAAAGGTGAATTTGTCGTCATTGTTGGTGATAGAACGCCCATTAATAATCCTGGCCGCGTCAGTACCGTTGATTTTATGGGCAAGCCTGCGCCATTTTCTCAAGGCCCCTTAATCTTAGCTAGCGTATTGGAATGTCCAGTATATTTACTATTTTGTTTACGAGAAAAAAGGGGGTTCAAAGTTATATTTGAGAATTTTGCCATCCCTAAATTAGTGCTACCACGCAAAAATAGACAAGAAATATTAAGCACTTATTGTCAAAAGTTCGCCCACCGTCTTGAACATTATGCATGTCTTTATCCCCATCAATGGTACAATTTTTTTGATTTTTGGCAGCAAGACATAACTTCTGTAGCAAAGGAAAATGAAGTTAAATGAATTCCCCACTTAATACCATGGTGTTTGGTCAACAATACCTGACGATAGAAGATATCTTATCCGTTGTATTCAAAAAAAATAGGGTATCGCTATCAACCGATGCCGGCTTCCAAAAGCGTATTGATACCGGAATTACTTTTCTCGATAAACTTTTAGCGGAAGATGGCGTTATTTATGGCGTCACTACCGGTTATGGTGATTCTTGTACAGTGGGGATCCCCCCTCATCTGGCCAATGAACTGCCTATTCACCTAATGCGTTTTCATGGCTGTGGATTAGGACAATATTTCTCAGAGGATGTGGGAAGAGCTATTTTAGCCACTCGGCTTTGCTCATTAACCCAAGGCTACTCTGGGGTCAGTTGGGAATTACTCAATCAAATTGTGGATTTCATTAATAAAGATATTGTGCCGGTTATTCCTGAGGAAGGGTCAGTGGGTGCCAGTGGTGATCTTACGCCTTTATCTTATTTAGCCGCGACTTTGTGCGGTGAGCGCCAAGTTTATTACAAAGGTGAAACCGTTGATGCTATCACAGCCATTCAAGCAGAAAATTTGCAACCTCTGACGCTGCGGCCTAAAGAGGGCTTGGCAATTATGAATGGCACTGCCGTAATGACCGGCTTAGCTATTACGGCCTTCAAACGGGCCGAGTATTTAAGCAAATTATGCAGCCGTATTACCTCATTCTCAAGCTTGGCTTTAAAAGGTAACAGCCATCATTTTGATGAAATTTTATTTAGTGTAAAACCTCATCCCGGTCAGCAAAAAGTGGCCAGCTGGATCCGCAACGATCTTAATCATTATGAACATCCGCGTAATTCACAACGCTTACAGGATCGCTATTCCATTCGCTGTGCACCGCATATTATTGGCGCACTACAAGACACACTGCCCTGGTTGCGCGGTTTAATCGAGAATGAACTCAACAGCGCCAATGACAACCCTATTATTGATGGTATTGGTGAACATGTATTACATGGCGGGCACTTTTATGGCGGGCATATTGCTTTAGCTATGGACACCCTTAAAAATTGCGTGGCGAATCTGGCTGATTTAATGGATAGGCAAATGGCATTGTTGATGGATGTAAAATTCAATAATGGTCTGCCACCCAATCTATCTGCGGCAAGTAAGGAGCGCAGTTACATTAATCATGGTTTTAAAGCTGTACAAATTGGCGTGTCCGCTTGGACTGCAGAAGCACTCAAATTGACTATGCCAGCCAGTGTATTTTCACGTTCTACCGAGTGCCATAATCAGGATAAAGTGAGCATGGGAACTATTGCTGCCCGTGATTGTATTCGTATATTAGAATTGACCGAACAAGTTGCTGCAGCGCTTACTTTAGCCAGCTGGCAAGGTGTTAAGTTACGCATCCAGCAAAATGAACTGGCTGAAGGGACGTTGACACAAGAATTACAATCAATGCTCAACGATGTACAAAGCTTTTTCCCCATTCTGGCTGAAGACCGTCCTCTTGAACATGAGTTGCGTAATATGGTGAATAATATTCAACAACAACGTTGGCCACTTTATGAATAAAGCAATAAGAACTGCCCAAGTGTGTATTGACGTGCCTTTTTTTGATGTTGATGCCATGAATGTTGTGTGGCATGGCAATTACGTAAAATATCTTGAAGTAGCCCGCTGTGAATTGTTACGGCAATTTGATTATGATTACCTTGATATGCAGGCCAGTGGTTTTATATGGCCCATTGTTGATATGCGCATTAAATACACCGGCTCGGCAATATTTGCTCATAAGATTTGGGTGGAAGCAAATTTGGTAGAAATAGAGAATCGACTAAAGATTGAGTATCGAATTACCAATGCGGAAGGTAAAACCTTAACCAAAGCGAACACCATTCAAGTTGCCGTAAATATTCAAAGCGGGGAAATGCAATATGTCAGCCCGCCAATTTTATTCGAAAAGTTAGGCTTAGCATGAGAGTCCTTATTGGATTGCTATTAGTGGTTTGTTTAGGTGCGCTGGCGGATCCAAAACCAACTAACATCGATGCGCTAAGGCAGTTTACTCTTACTAATCCAGTGGGTACTTTTATACAAAAAAAACACATTAAGGTACTTAGCCAACCCTTTATTTCAAAGGGCGAATACCACTTTGAACCAGCTAATGGATTAACCTGGACAACCATTGAGCCAGTGCAAAATCAGCTAATGATTAATGCCAAGGGTATATCTGAAATACAACATGATGGTAGTAGTAAACTAATGACTTCGGACAATGCCATCAGTGCGATGATGCTGACGTTATTTATGGGCAATGATCAGCAACTAAGTAAAGAGTTTGTCGTAGAAAAACGCCTAGGTTGTCTAGCACTCATACCGATCAATACACAGATTAAGTTAATGATAGATCTCATTACTTTCTGTCCTGCAGACGACCAAGCAGTACTCAGTATTATTGAAGTCGGTGGTAACAAAACAGAAATTCAGCTGTTGCCAATACCACTAATAATACCTCCGCCGAATCCATAACATGTTAGGCAATACAAGGAACGCCAAAACCTTAATACTATGGCTCGCGGTCAGCGTAATTCTCGCCTGTGCGGTGTTACTTAAATTGCAGCAGCAACCCATCAAATTCAATGCTGATATTTTGGACGTAATGGAAATCAGCCAACACGATAGAATAGTCACCGCAGCGGCGACTCAGCCTTTCTACCATAGAGCCCTTTTATTATTTAGTAGTCCAAACAATACATTAACCGAAGACTACTTGCGTAGAGTACAACACTTGCTGGCAGACATACCGTTAGTTAAGCAGGTGTACTTTAATCCGCAACAGAATATGGATTTTCAGGCGATTGCAAAAACCTATTCAGCCTTTCCATTATCACTATTGAGCGATAAAGCCTTAGCAGCAAGACAGCGCAATAATGTTGAGTATATCGACCAACAGTACATCAGAATGTTAAGTCAACTGGCAGACCCCTTAGTCTCAATGACCATACAAAATGCGCCCTTACTCAATGTGGCTGACTGGCTTGCTGATAAACATCCAACATCTCACTGGCTACAGCAGGGGGATTTTTTATATGTTAAAGATGGCGGCAAACGCTATTACCCAATATTTTTTGAGTTTGACGCGGCAGCCACCAAGTTAGATCAAGCTCCACCAACAATTGCCGCAATTCAACAAGTGCTGCAACAGCAAAACACTGAAGATAACGTTGAATACTTGAGCAGTGGTTTAATTTTTCATACCGCAGCGATCACCAGCAGGGCCGAGTTCGAAATGACCTTATTCGGCGGCCTTTCTATTTTAGGCATTGTATTACTGACCCTATTGAGTTTTAAAAGCATCTGGCCATTGGCCAATATATTATTATTAACAGCCTCGTCGGCAGCGGCAGGCATGGCCGTACTGATATTAGTCAGTAATGAAATTCATCTCATTACGCTGGTTTTTGCGATCAGCTTAATTGGTATTGCCGTTGACTATGGCTATCACATATTACTCATGGCTCGCCATACGCAAAAGCAAGGATCGGCATTAAGTAAACATATTGCGCCAGCATTGATTGTCGGTGGAGGAAGTACACTTTTAAGTTATTTATTGTTATACGCATTGCCTATCGCATTTTTGCAGCAAGTCAGTATTTTTGTGGGCAGTGGAGTGCTGTTTGCTATTTTTACTTGCTTAACTCTGCTAAGTATCTGGCCAGGGACAATCAAGAATCCCCCCCTGAAAGAACCGAAAATCACCCAACTTCCCGCATGGTCTTACAAGCTCACGCTTTACACGGTAGTGATCATCATTGCAGTAGCATTGATGCAATGGCGATTTGAAGACAATATAAAATCTTTTAACAGTACGCCGCAGTCACTGATTGACAGTGAAACTCACATTGCGCGTTTGATAGGCAATCAACAATATCCGCGCTTTATTTCATTCTCCGCTGAAAATACCCAACAGTTACTTCAACGCTTTGAATCGGTTAGAAGTGCATTGATAGATTTAGGATATCAAAATGCACAGTTGCAGGGCATTGATCAATGGCTCCCCTCCCATGCTCGTCAACAAGCCAATGCAGATTGGCTAAAACAGGGGCTAGTGAATAACGATTTCAAAACCATTAATGCTTATACTGCCCCCATGGTGATAGACACATTAATCAAGCAACCGACTACATTGCTCTCTCTTGATGCGGTCCCCGACGTTATAGCACAACACTACCCGGCAATAGTGCACCTAGATGAACGCGATTACGGCATATTAAGTTATCTCGGCGTCATATCTCCGGACACAGTCGCGTTATTACAAAAACAGTTGAGTTTTCCAGTGCAATTACTCGACCAACCGCAAAAATTAACCCAAGCGATGTTAATGTTACGGCAATATATTCTATATTTTCTTGGCCTCGCTACCTGTGCCATTAGCTTGTTGATGATCTGCCGTTATGGATTTTTACGTGGTCTAAAAGTTGCTCTGACTCCTGTATTATCAGCATTGGGTGGTCTGGCATTGGCTCATCTCATCATGGGTTTTGTGACCATATTCCACCTGTTAGCCAGCATATTAATTTTAACCTTAGTGGTCGATTATGTGGTGTTTTGTCAGGAACATGGCAAGGTTCACCATGTCAATAAAGCCATTAACCTGTCAGCAATTACCACTGCATTAGGGTTCGGTATGTTTGTTTTCAGTGCAACTCCTGCGATACAGCAGTTTGGGTTAACCGCACTACTTGGTATTACTTTGGGCTGGATAATGTGTGCAACATTACCCACTACCATTACTAAAAATAAAGGATGAACATGCAACAACATTGTGACGTGATAGTCATTGGCGCGGGTCCATCCGGTGCTTGTGCAGCAAAGATGCTAGCTGAACAAGGATTAAAGGTAGTAGTCATTGAGAAAGAGCTGTTCCCACGCTTTTCCATTGGTGAGAGTTTATTACCCCAGTGTATGAGCTTTCTCGAACAAGCGGGGCTCAAAAAAGCCGTCGATGCTGCTGGCTTCCAACATAAAAATGGCGCCGCTTTTTTAAAGCAAGGGCAGTATTCAGAATATAGTTTTGCTGAAAAATTTACTGAAGGCCCTGCGACCACCTTTCAGGTAAAGCGTAGCGAATTTGATAAAATATTAGCTGACCAAGCAGCGATCGCTGGAGCCGATATTCGCTACCAACAACAAGTGTTAGACATCGAACATCATGTTGATAATGTTACTTTGACGATTAATGATCTGAACAGTGATGAACAATATGCACTGAGTGCCAAATTTATTATGGATGCCAGCGGTTTTGGTCGCGTGCTCCCTCGTTTACTTGATCTTGAAATACCTTCTCAATTTCCTGTCCGCCAAGCGGTATTCTCGCATATTAAAGATCATCTACCGTCGTCGTTTGATCGCAATAAAATTCTAATTATCGTGCACCCCGAAGAGCCTGACATTTGGTTCTGGTTAATTCCATTCTCAGATGGTACTAGTAGTTTAGGGGTCGTCGCCGAAGAAAAACATTTTAATAAATTAGGCTCACTCAACAATGAAGCATTATTGTGGCACTTCGTTAACCAGACCGAAGACTTGGCGTCATTAATTAGTCAAGCTACGGTCACCACGCCAGTACGAAAACTAGTAGGTTACTCCGCTAATGTGAATGCACTTTATGGAGATCGCTTTGTACTGTTAGGCAATGCTGGGGAGTTTTTAGACCCGGTGTTTTCTTCAGGGGTCACCATTGCCCTCAAGTCTGCGATACTCGCAGCGCCATTGGTTGCTAAACAGCTTAATGGGGGGGCAGTAAACTGGGAAACGGAATTTAGTCAACCACTACGTTTAGGGATCACTACTTTTAAACATTTTGTTATTAGTTGGTACAATAAGCAACTACAAGACATTATCTTCTATCAGACTTCACAATCAGAAGTAAAAAGGATGATTTGTTCTATTTTAGCGGGATATGCTTGGGATCAAAAAAACCCTTACGTTCAAGAAGATGACAGACGTTTAAAGGTATTGGCTGAAATATGCGCGCAATAATTTACTTATCCGTTCTGTTATTGCACGCTTGCGCTTCGGTAACCCCGCCAAGCGACACCATTCCATTAAATGATGTTAGCCAATATAGATTGCAAACAGTTCCTGCGACGTTACAGGGAACCGCTAGGTTAGAACGCTTAAGCATACACACGCCGACAGATAAAAAAGAATTACTAATACAAATAGAAATGTACACAAGCCACATAGAATTTGTTGGCTTAAGCAGTGCTGGGCTAGTGTTATTTGAAATGAGCTGGCAAGCAAACAGTGGTTATCAGGTGTCGATGAAAGTCCCCACTGACAACCTCAATCCTGCGTTATTGTTAGCCTATTTTCAGCTTGCTAACTGGCCGCCAGCTTTAATTAAAAAAGGCCTGACAGGATTAACTTTGATACAAGAAAAAGAGCATTCAAAACGCGACTTTCAGCATCAAGGTAAGTCACTCTTTAGTGTATCCGAGACAAATAATAATCGTCTTTTTATCCATAATGAACCGCCATTTAGCATTGTAATTGAAACTTTAAAGGCATGGGAAATTGAAGGTTAGTTTAGTTGATTTAGGTATTGTTTGTTCATTAGGTACTTGCAAGCAGCAAGTACTTGATAACTGTTTAAATAATCATAGCAATCACTTTGTGCTGCGCGACGATTTACATCCCCACAAAGCGGTTTGGGTTGGACAAGTTAGCACTGAGCTGCCCAATATGCAGTCGTATTCTGCTGTTTATCAAAACCGCTGCAATCAATTACTACTTCTGGCCTATCAGCAAATCCAACAACGCCTACAACAAATCAATTGCCCGCAACATAAATTGGCGGTAGTTATTGGAACCAGCACATCCGGCATTGCCACTGGCGAAAACGCTATGCGACACAAAATCCAGCATGGAGAAATGCCCACAGACTTTGATTACGCAATGCAGGAAATGGGCGCACCCGCACAATTTGTGGCACATTTAAGCGGAGCCACTGGCCCAGCTTACGGGATATCAACTGCTTGTTCATCATCTGCCAAGGCAATTATAAGTGCCTATCATTTGTTACAGTCTGGTATGGTGGATGTGGTAATCGCTGGAGGAGTGGATAGCCTTTGCCAATTGACCAGTAACGGTTTCAGCGCACTTGAATCGGTATCACAAAGCCAATGTAAACCGTTTTCTGATGAGCGTGATGGCATTAGCATTGGTGAAGGGGCCGCATTGTTTATTATGCAACGGCAGGCTAACGGAATTGTGCTAGAAGGTTTTGCTGAAGGCAGTGACGCTTACCACATTTCTGCACCATGTCCTGACGGGAGCGGCGCGATAAGAGTAATGCAGCAGGCAATGTTAATGGCCCAGCTAAATGCCGATAGTATTGATTACATTAATTTGCACGGCACCGGCACCATTAAAAATGATGAAATGGAAGCAAATGCAGTGCATTCATTACTGCGCAATGTGCCTTGTAGTTCGACAAAAGGAAAAACAGGGCATACTTTAGGTGCCGCGGGTGCCATAGAGGCAGGAATTTGCTGGCTATTAATGAGTGATCTCAATCGCCTACACCAATTACCTGCCAATTCGATTACTTACTCATTATCAAGCCACCTTCAGCCCATTAATTTGCTGACGACATCGGCCCCACAAACTCAACCAATAAACAGCTGTTTATCTAATTCATTCGCTTTTGGTGGCAGTAATGCTTCATTGCTGTTGGTTAGGGATAAATTATGTACAAAATAGAACAAGTGTTACCCCACGCAGCGCCAATGATCTTGGTGGATGAGCTCTGTGCCTACGATCAGAATTCAGCGGTTTGTAAAGTCACCATCACAACAGCCAGCGCCTTTTTTGACGAAACGGCGAATGGCGTACCCAGTTATGTGGGTATTGAATACATGGCACAAACCATCGCAGCGTTTGCCGGTGCCCATGAACAGGATGCAGGACATTTAGTACAAATTGGTTTTTTATTAGGTAGTAGAAAGTACAATAGCCTGACTAGCCATTTTGGCTTAGGATCCACCTTACACATTAGCGTCACTAGACTTTACCAAGAAGACTCTGGGCTGAGTGTTTTTGATTGTAAAATCAAACATCAAGCTTCGCTTTTGGCGAGTGCTAAAGTGAATACCTTTCAACCTGAAAATGCTAATCAATATTTGCGTGAACAAAACCAGTAAATAAAGGGAAAAGAATGAATAACAGACGAGTTTTGGTAACCGGTTCCAGTAAAGGAATTGGCAAAGCAATTGCCTTGGCGCTAGCTAAATCAGGCTTCAATATTACTTTGCATTGCCGTTCTGATATTGAAAGTGCCTATCAAACTCAACAACAAATAGCCGAATTAGGCTCTACTCCTGAGATATTACAATTTGATGTGAGTGACAGAGCTGCAGCACAGGCTGTTCTACAACAGGATGTAGACAATAACGGCTGCTTTTATGGCGTGGTGTGTAATGCTGGGATAACCCGGGATAATGCATTCCCGGCAATGCCTGCTGAAGATTGGGACATGGTCCTTAGAACCAATCTAGACGGCTTTTATAATATTTTACAACCGTTAGTAATGCCGATGGTACAAGCTAGAAAAGGCGGCAGAATTATTTCGATAACTTCTGTTTCCGGAATTTTAGGAAATCGCGGTCAAGTTAATTACGCGGCTTCAAAGGCCGGATTAATTGGCGCTAGTAAATCAATGGCGTTAGAGCTGGCAAAACGTAAAATCACTGTAAATTGTGTTGCCCCGGGGCTCATTGAGACCGATATGGTGAGCGAGCTTCCCACCACCGAATTAGCGAAACTCATTCCCTTACGCCGTATGGGTAGGGTCGAAGAAGTCGCTGCAACTGTGAATTTTTTAATGTCTGACGCCGCTGCTTATATCACCAGACAAGTGATCGCTGTTGATGGTGGATTAAGTTAATGAAGCGCGTTGTTATTACGGGAATGGCTAGCATTACGGCATTGGGAAACGACTGGAAGACCTTTGAAAGTTCATTGAAATTAGAACAAAACGCTACTCGCTATATCAGCGATTGGGAAGATATTGAAGGATTAAGTACCCGTCTAGCGGCCCCCGTAGAATTTACTAAACCCGCCCATTTTAGTCGTAAAAAAATCCGTTCCATGGGCAAGGTGTCGTTAATGGCTACCGCCGCCACCGAAAAGGCCTTAGAAGAATCAGGTTTGCGTGATCATTCTTCCCTTACTAATGGCGAAACGGGTATCTCTTATGGTTCATCTATCGGATCCACTGCGCCAATTGTTGCCTTTGGTGAATTGATGAAAAATAAGACCATGAATGGCGTGAGTGCGACGAGTTACATTCAAATGATGGCGCATACTACGGCAGTCAACCTCGGTGTTTATTTTGCTACCAAAGGCAGAATTATTACTACCAGTTCCGCTTGCACCTCCGGCTCACAAGGTATTGGCTATGCCTATGAAGCCATTAAGTTTGGCAAACAAAAAGTGATGATTGCTGGGGGGGCTGAAGAATTATGCATATCAGAAGCCGCCGTTTTTGATACTTTGTACGCCACCAGCACCAAAAACTCGGCACCAGAATCCACCCCGCGCCCCTTTGATGCCGATAGAGACGGATTAGTGATCGGTGAAGGTGCGGGTACGCTAATTCTGGAAGATCTCGAGCATGCGCTAGCTCGAGGAGCGAATATCATCGCAGAAGTGATAGGGTTTGGCACAAATTCAGATGGTCAACATGTTACGCAACCGACGGCTGAAACCATGGCTGCGGCGATTCAGATAGCCTTAGCTGACGCCCAGCTTGCAGCTGATGATATTGGTTATGTTTGTGCTCATGGTACCGCCACCGAAGTGGGGGATATCGCCGAATCTCAAGCAACATTCACCACCTTTAAACGCGCTGTCCCGATCAGTTCCTTGAAGAGTTACCTAGGACATACATTAGGCGCATGCGGTGCCATTGAGGCATGGGCAAGCATTAACATGATGTATTCAGGGTGGTTTGCTCCTACCATTAATTTAACGGATATCGACAATCGATGTGCACCGCTTGATTATATCCGTTCAGGTGGCCGTGAAATCCACACCGATGTGGTGATGAGCAATAACTTTGCCTTTGGTGGCATCAATACATCATTAATATTCAAGCGCTGGCATGATTAATCCATTACGTATATTCAGTAAATTTGGCGTATTGTGTTTATTACTTACCATAAACAGTCACGCTGCCGAGAGCTATCAATTGGAAATTGGTGCTGGCATAGTTGCGGGGCAATTACCCACCTATCCGGGCTCACCAGACAATCATCAGTTTTTGTTACCTTTTCCTTATATTTATTACCAAGATGATTCATTAACCATTGATAGACAGGTGATTAACGATAAGCTTTTCAGTATACATAACGTCACTCTGTCGATATCCGCCGCCGGATCAATCCCCGTTGACAGTAAAAATAGTCGTCTTCGCAAAGATATGCCTGACATTGGTTGGATTGGAGAACTAGGCCCTGCTTTAACTTATAAACTCAATAAAAGCTCGAAACTAGCTTGGCAGATACACAAGGCATCTTCCTGGCAGCATGGGAAATATGTAAATGCGGGATGGCGCAGTAACCTTGCATTTACATGGCGAAAAGAGGTTGATTCACTAGTTAACATAGGGGATCTCACTATTAATTCAGAAGTGAGTTTTCATTTCGCTGATAGTAAATACCATCATATTTTTTATGGGATCGATCCACAATATGTTACTGCAGAACGACAAAAACACATTGCCGTCAATGGTCTAACAAATATTCAATTTTCGTTAGGCGCGACTTGGCGCTACAATAACTTGTGGTTAGGCATGTATGCTAAACACATCAGTTTAACAGGTGCCGCTAATAGTGATAGCCCATTGCTAACAGAAGAGCGCCAGACCAGTATTGGCCTCGCCATAGCGTGGATTTTTATAGATAAATAAAAAGGATAAAGGAATGAAAAAGTCAGTTTTAGTGGTTGTAACCACATGCTTATTACTCACAACCAATGCGATTGCCCGTGACGACAGAGTTAAATTTGAATTCGAACAACTTTTACAATCAGAAAAAGCCAAACAAGCACTACTCGACATTCCCGTATTCTTTGCCGGCCAAAATCATCCAGCCCCGTTAAAAACATGGGGAGAAGTCAGTACGAGTCGTAAGACCAATGCCTTCGGTAAATCAGATCAAGAAGCGTGTGAATGGGTATTATTGTCAGCCTTGAAAGTACTACAAGAGCGCGCTAGAAAAGAAGGCATGAATGCGGTTATCAACATCAAATCCAACTATAAGCATCAAGAATTCGTAAGTAGTACTGAATTTGAATGCGGTGCAGGCACGTTAATGGCCGGCGTTGCCCTAACGGGTGATATTGTAAAACTGCCCGAATAATTCCCTTCATATTATTCGTTTAAATATCGTAATCTAAGGCTATTACTCAGCTCTCAAACTGTAGGATTGAGTAATAGCCTTTCAGCTAACCTAATCGCTTGCGTTCCACAAATACCATGATTGATTTAAACATTTCCCTCACTAGCTTTAATCATCTGTAATTTTTCTATAGTAAAAAACAAAAATCTCATGCTAAAGTCGAACAATAAATGTTCGTTATTGGTCATGATAAAAATATCTTGGGATAAGGTAAGCAAATGGATAAAGCTAAAAAAAGCAATTGGAATTTTACCGTTACCGCCAAATCTCTAGAAACAGTTATTTCATCTCTAATTGCAAAATCCCTTATTTATTCATTTGAAAGAAAACTGTTAACCCAGTTGCTTGAAAAAGGCATGTCAGTTACTCCTCCCCCTCCAATCCAGGTGCTAACAGGTCTACATAAAGACATTGTACTATTGGCTCCAAGCCAATTGGGAGGCGATTATAAATTATCGTTGGTTCAAAATGACAATAAGCTGGATGTTGTGACCCAGTTGACATCAAGAGGCAACTTATTAGCGGAAGTTCACAAGTGTATTGAACAAAATGAAGAAAAAAATATCATTGCATTTTTCATCATTGAGCTTAATGATTTTGCTCGCATTAATGATGTGTGGGAACATAAAACTGGTGATTTATTGCTCTACCTTCTCGCTCGTCGACTTGAAAAGTTTGCCGGTTATTCATTCAAACTAGGACGCTTATTAGGGGATGAATTCGGACTGCTCGTCACCAAACTCAATAATATTGAAAATATTTGGCCCATATCAGCATGGATTGAATCACAGTTTGACGAACCTTTTGACATCAAAGACAACCAAATATATTTATCTCCCAAAATTGGCATCTCGGCGATACCACATACCGCGACCGACCAAGCGAGTTTAGTAAAAACAGCTTATATCGCCTTAAATGATGCTGAAAATAGTCCCGTTAAAAATAGTGCCTTTTATGAACCTCGCTTTGCGGAAAATTTAAAGCAAAATCTTATTATTGAATCCGAACTAAATAGTGCATTACAACATAGCCAAGAGTTAGAAATATTTTACCAACCCAAACAAGCATTAAAAAATAATGAGATTAAAGGTGTAGAAGCTTTAATTCGGTGGCGTCACCCAGAGAAAGGCTTAATATCCCCGGGTGAATTTATACCCGTAGCAGAGCAGAGTGACTTAATCTGTGACATAACAGATTTCGTTGTTGATCAAGTGTGTAAAGACTTGCCTCGTTTTCGAGCATCCGGGTATCAAGATAAAATTTCAATAAATATCTCGGCTCGCGACTTTATTCGTCCTCAATTTGTCACTCAAGTTAGTCATATTCTCGCCAAAAATAACATTGAACCAAAAGATATCGAACTAGAAATTACCGAGGGTGCTTTTATTAGCGACTTTCATCACTGCTGCTTAGTATTAAATGCTCTAAGAGATTTGGGGTTTGAAATTTCCATTGATGACTTTGGAACGGGATATAGTTCGCTAAGTTATTTACGTAAATTGCCTATAGATGTATTAAAAGTCGATATGAGCTTCGTCAAAGATATAGAAAAATCAGACGTAGTGAGAAAAATATTTATTGCTTTAATCATGATTGCTGATGCTCTCAATTTAAAAGTGGTTGCAGAAGGTGTTGATAATCCTGAACAAAAATCTGTATTAACCGAAATAGGCTGCGACTTAATCCAAGGTTATCTGCTATCCAAACCACTTCCTCTTAAGGAGTTTTGCCAGACCTTTTTCAAAAATTAGTGAATATTGAAAGGTATCTTTATATAAAACAATTAGCTTAAATATATCGCTCACACAACGCCTTTCAATCCTTAACCATCATTATAAATTGATCAAATTACAGCCATCTTGTTCAAAATTTAACTTGTTTATCAATAATTCTGCGTGCTAAATTAACTATACGCATACAGGGTTTTACATTTGTGCTTGTCATAAAAAGTATCAATGTAGTATGCATACTCAGTTTACCAAGCCAATACGCTTTGGTTAATTTGTTAATTAATACAGGATGTAGCCGGATGGCGATTGTTAATGACAGCGAAAGTCGCTCTTCACCTTATTATCGAGCTCTTATGGGCACCGCCTTGGCAATGATTTCCTTTGGTCAGTTTAACGATACCAAAGAATTGTTGAGCGGTATTTATCAAGATATTACCACCCACTTCACTCATCAGATTCAGTATGATCAATTAGGTCATCTGACCATTGGTAGAACTATTAGTTATGTAGAAGGCTTCTTCGGTCCCCCCGAAGTTATTAAAATATCTAAACAACTGCCAGAAGTGCAATTTCAGTATTACAACATCGACAAAGCCGTTATTACGATAATGAATCACAATGGTCGTGTTGGTGGATTTGTCGTCATACCCATTGCCAATGATTTTGACCCGCTCATGCCTTATGTAGGCAAAAAATTACATCAAACTCTGCTTGCTAATCAAGAGTATTCGGAGCCCGAATATTATTTTGATTCTTATAATCTTACTTATTTTGCCGGCACTCAAAATCTGGGTAAACCATATATGTTTTTACAATGGGTAACCGGATTCGTTGAATATGGCGGCTTACAACGCTCGCTCAATACAAATACCTTAGATCAACAAATCAGTATCCGTAATATTGCTAAGGTAAATGAATTATTTATCGCTGACCAACAACAAGAAGTAGCTAATACAATATTAGACTTACAGCAATCCGAAATCGCCAATTTCTACGCTTACACTGAACTAGATTCGGCTCTAGTGGCAGAGTCATTGCTAACTCGTTTTGAATTTAATACCTATTTTGGGGCACATGATGGCGATTAATATCAGACGACTTTTCTTATTCTTTTTAGTACCCGCGTTTTGCGCTCATGCAAACTTACCTGCTTGGATACAAACGCCACCGACCAGTGATACAGAGCTATTTGCGATTGGAGAGGGTAACAACAAAGAACAAGCCAAAGATGTCGCCCTTAAAAATATATTAGGGCAACTTCGTACCCGACTAAATGCTCGTTTTGAACAAAAGCAACTTATGGTCAATGACAGGTTTGATGAAACAATAAAACAAACGATCAATTCTTCCATCGAAGAATTACCTATTAGCCAGTATAAGGAGCTGAAAAACCATCAAGAAAATGGTGTTTTTTACAATCTTATTTCGGTCACCAAAAAACAACTCGCTAGTACTTTTACTTCGGAAATAAAGAGTAAATTGCATCAGGCAAAACAAGTTATCAATACTCGCAAAACCGGTGGCTCAGAATTAGAGTGGTGGTTTGTTAATAAAGATCAATTATTGGCAACCCACACCACTAATTTAAGGCTATTAGATATACTAGCGCAATTAGATCACCCATCTAACCAATTAAGCACGGAACTCTCAGCGTTCGAAAAGCAACTCGTCACTCTACAAAATAGCAATTGCCTTTATGTGAAGCCCCATAAAAAACTAGCCGACATTCAATTCTCTTTGCGCGAACAGATCGTAGCACTAGGACTTCCTGCAGATAACGAGAATTGCAGATACAGCATTTCAACAAAAGACGATGCAGAAGTAAGGCTTTTATTTGGCAAGCATACCGCTTCTGTCAAGCTTAATTTAACACTTTTTAATCAACAACGTTCGTTAGCCAGTGAGCAGCTCTTTGAAACGGGTACATCAATGAGCAGTGCTGAATTTGCCACAAAGGGAGCATATCAACGCCTCGTCAACACGATACGGTCTGATAATGGCGCCATTATTTCTAAACTATTAACTAATTAAAAAACAAAGGAAACAACATGTTAGTCAGAAATTTTAAACCAATAACACTGAGTGCTTTGGTTATGCTGGCCACCACAGGCTGCGTCAGTACAACTAAGGTAGAAAACCCCGTCGATATCATCAGCAATGATAACTACATAGTTCAATTGCAGGATACTGAGATCATGCCCAGTAAATCTGAGCTCCAGGGTAATCGCAGTCGAGTAGTGGTATTGCCGGTGCGCAATAACACTAAAGAAACATTTGAATCAGGAGCTATTAGAGAAATGTCATCTCTCATTGAAAATAGCTTATTAGGTGCAGGAGTAGAGATTGTTGACCGCGCATTAGCGTCATCATTAGGTGATGAAATTGTTGCTTATGAAGCGACCGGTAAATTTTCTGGCGGCGGCGTTACTGTCGCAGATATTGCTATATTACCTTCAATACATAATGTAAATGTTTCTAGCTCTTTCACCCCTAAAAGCACTTACACTAAAGATGGAAAAACAAAAACCATCCCATCATCTTGTTCATTTAAAGGTGATATTAGCGGTAACGTCAAAATCTACCAATTGCCCGAACTTTCGGTTATTGATGGACATGCTATCAACGGCAGTTATTCGAATTCGGACATTTCAAACGATAGTCGATGCCAATTTAGTAAGGAATATGCTGCCACATTAGCATCCAAAGCCACTGCTGAAGGAGTTGGGGATGTCATTAATAAAGTCAAAAACCACTTTAGACAAAAGGGCTATGTTGTTGAGTACCGTAAACGTGATGATGACCATTTAGTGCAAATCAGTATTGGTTCAGAGAGAGGCCTTAAAGTAGGCCAAAAAATTCAATTTACACGTACCTTAAAGCGTACCAACAGACTGACTAATGAAACAACCATTTCGGTAATTCCTTACGATTTTGAAGGCACAGTGTCAGAGTTATTAGAGCCGACCAATGCTTGGATTATTGTTGATGAAAAAGCACAAGGTCAGTTGAAGTTTGGTGATGGGGCCCGTCAATTCTTTAGAGATGCAACAATTTTAGAAGCCGCCGGTGGGTTTGTTGGCAACTTAGTAAACTAATCCCATATTTACAATATTATTGACATGGAGTTTTTGATGAAATATTTACAAAGTATTATTATTTTAAGCGCCGCAGCACTAGCTGGTTGTGGCGCCACATCTGGCGTAACCACTAAGCAAGAAGAACTGATTGCCCCTGATTGCGTGTTTACAGATGCTCCGCAACAAAAAGCACCTCTTTGGGTTTGTGATGTACCCATCGAAGGATATGAGCTAACTGCCGTCGGTTTCTCCGAAAAGCGACCTACCGCTTCAATGACATCCACGTCAGCAAGAACTGATGCTGGTGTAAAGATGTCTGAGCATTTCGCCACTAGCGTTGCGGCCTTATTGAAAGAGTATCAAAAATCAGTTGAAACCGAAGACAAGTCTAAGTTTATTGTTGATACCGATATGGTTAGAGAATCACTAACATCGATAACTTTATTTGGCACTAAAATCATTCGGAGCTTAACCAGTCCTACCAAGGGGCAATATGTAGTACTAGCGATGGACAAGGCCACTTATGAAGCCAATGCGGAAAAAGCATTTGCTGCATTAAGTAATGATGACGCCAACATGCGCAAACTATTTAGTGATGAGAAAGCGCGTGAAAGACTCATGAGCTTAATCAAAGTTAAATAATTGAGAACTATGTGACCATGCGTTATTTGAACTCTATTCTCTTCTTGTGTGTGCTATCTGCGAATCAGGCAGTTGCACAAGAGGAGAGTATTTTTGAGAAAATCCGTAAGAAGCAAACCAATACATCTTCCTCTTCAGTCAAGTTGACGGCGCAAGAAGAGCAATTCAAACAAGCTTATTTGCAGGAGCTGCAAAAGTTTACCGTACAATACATGCAAGAGTTTGCTCAGTTCAAAGCCGAATATAATCGCGAGTTAGCGGATTACCGCTCACGCTTATTAGCTCAATGGGGTGAAGTTGATATTAGCGATAACAATAAAGTAGTGAATTACCCCGATGAAGAAACTAAAGCAGCTGTAGATTTCGAAAAACAAGAAATCATTGTTAGCATTATTCATAATAAAAATGACAATGTTGATCTTAAAAAAGTCGCCGCTGCAATTGACAGTCTACGTCGAGTTAAACAGGGGGACATTACTCCTCAAACCGATGACAATAAAGAATCCAGCGTCGATATTATTGCAGAATATAGCGGCTCAAAAGTAATTCAAAAATCGGATGAATTAGTGGCTGATGCCAAACGAGAGCATGTGACTCCTGAGGTTTTACCGGCAGAAAAAGATAAAGAAACTGATATTTTAGATAAACAAGCTACGCAAGATGCTCGCCAATTAGACATTATTGGTGAAAATGCCAATATTTCCGAGGATGACGTTGCCACCGTCAAAGCCTCTGTTGCCAAATCCGCTGAGCAAAACAAAATACAGGCTCGTCAACGCCGAGAACAAGTCATCCAACAAAATGCCGAGAAACTTAAAGACAAACGCATTACTCGTTTCCGTATTCCAATCCAACCAAAATCAGAACAAAAACGCATTGCTAGCGTAAAACCAGATGCTCAAAAATACGCAGATGCATGGCAGTTACCACTTGAGCTTATTATTGCCATTATTCACACCGAAAGTAGTTTTAACCCAATGGCTGTTTCCCACATTCCCGCTTATGGTCTAATGCAAATTGTGCCTTATTCTGCCGGCATCGATATTAATGACTTTTTATTTAAAAAGCGGGCGCCATTACAGCCAGATTATTTGTTCAACTCGCCACAGAATATTGAAGCGGGTGCGGCTTATCTACATATACTCGATAGCCGTTATTTATCCGCTATCAGCCAACCCCAAAATCGCCTCTACTGCGTTATTGCCGCCTATAACACCGGTGCGGGTAATGTCGCAAAAGCCTTCTCTAAAGGTAAGGTAAAAAAATTAACTAAAGCCCTGGCTGAAAAGATTAATAATATGCAACCACAACAAGTATATGACACATTAATCAATAACTTACCCTATGAAGAAACCCAACGATACTTGAAAAAAGTCAAGCAACGGATGCAACATTACAAACAAATTATTTAATCCAATTTAAACCAACAATTCACAGTCGTGATTTAAGCCGAACATTCAAATATAGAACATGAGTAAGGAACTTTTCATGCGCCAATTCAATCATTTTATTACGTACTGTTGCTTATTGACCGTGACATCATTCAGCCAGCCACTCATAGCTGATGAAACTATTAATACAGTAGAAAAGTCATCCCCTAATCAGGTAAGTCAATATGGTTCTTTTGTTATTCAAAGCATATTGAAAGACATGGATCTGGAGTTAGCGGATAGTAGTAAAAAAAATATATTACCTAAGGAGGACAAAAAACAAACTAATAATGAGCCAGAACCTAAAAAGAAGGTAAGCGAACCGATTAATCCTAAAAAGCAGGCTGAAGACAACAAAAAGAATTTACCTGATAAAAAACCGCTCCCTCAAAAGCCTAAAAAAGAGAGCAACGAATATACCGACTTATATGGTGATTTCGACAATATAACCGACGAGTTCCAGCAAGATTATACGCAAACGTTGGATCAGTGGAATAAAGAATACGAAGATATTCTTGTAACCTGGGGAGTCGCGCGTAAAGAATACCGAAAAGAGGAAGAGAGTTTAGTCAGTCAAACGTATGACTTTAATCAGCTTGAATTTCCTCTTGAATCTGACTCAATGCAAAAGCAGTTACTTACAACTAATCCATTGGACAACATGCAGCCCGGAGACTTCTATGTCATTCCTTATTCGATGACTATCGACATTCGCAATCAAAAACTACGGGGAACATGTGCCGCCTTTGCGGGTGTTAGAGCCGTCGAGACGGTATTAAACCAAAATCATTCTCTACGCTCCTATTCATTAGATTTGTCAGAGCAACACTTTTACTGGTTAAGTAAACCCGAATGCAAATCTAAACCTTGCATAAAAGGCAGTAATCCGGAAGGTTCATTTTTTGATATTGGCTTTAATTATACAAAACGTGAGGGCTCACAAACATTGTTAAAGCTCGAAAATGCCTGTCCCTACGCTCCTTATGCAAATGAAAAGAACATGACCTATACGCCACTTAATCGTTGCAGCAGCCCTGGTTTATTCCGTTTGGGTCAGTTTAATCAATACCTGAAATTAGACAATCTAATCAGTGAATTGAATAAAAACCATCCTATCGCGGCGGGTTTTACATTAACTAAAAGCTATCAGAAAACACGTGGACTTGTTCGTGCCAAGGATCCCGTTAACCTAGATAAAGCCAAAGGTAAACATGTTGCTGGTCATGCCATGCTTCTAATTGGATATATAAAACTTCCTGAAAAATTATGGAAAGATGAAGGGCAGTATTGTGCGATTATGGCCAATAGCTGGGGGGTAGGATATGGTGTTGGAGGCTATGCTTGCTTAACCGAACAATGGATGAAGAATAATCGCATGCCTCTTCCTAAAGACCGAACCCGAAGTTTATTGACTTCAGTCGAGTCGGTAGTGCTAGTCAATTCCAAGTAGCGTTATCAATCCCAACCCTGTATCTAAAGACACGGTTGGGATTGAATCAAATAAGTCAAATCTAAGCTGCAATCCCCGAATGTCGAAGCAGCGCATCCACTTTTGGCTCACGTCCTCTGAAGGCAATAAACAATTCCATTGGCTCTTTGCTGCCGCCCATTTCCAGAATATTAGTTAAGAACTCGTTTCCTACTTGCTCATTAAAGATACCTTCCTCTTCAAAGCGCGAGAAGGCATCTGAGGATAAAACCTCAGCCCATTTATAACTGTAGTAACCTGCGGCATAGCCTCCGGCAAAAATATGACCAAAACTGCATTGAAAACGGTTAAACGCTGGTGGTTTTAGTACTGAAACTTGATCGCGAACACGATCGAGCAACGCTTGCACTTGTGGACCTTTGTTGGGGTCAAATTCATGATGCAACTGAAAATCAAACAGGCTGAATTCTAACTGGCGGATCATCTGCATCGCTGACTGAAAATTACGCGCGGCCATAACTTTGTCGAGCATCTCTTTGGGTAGCGGTTCACCACTTTGATAATGCCCTGAAATAAATGCCAACGCATCTTCTTGCCAGCACCAGTTTTCTAAAAACTGACTAGGCAATTCCACCGCGTCCCAAGCAACACCACTAATACCCGAAACCCCACCCACTTCAATTTTAGTCAGCATATGGTGAATACCATGACCAAATTCATGGAACAACGTAATCACCTCGTCATGGGTGAATAATGCGGGGTCATCACCTACCGGCGGATTAAAATTACAGGTTAAATAGGCCACTGGATATTGCAAACTACCATCTTGCTTGATGCGCTTGCCTAAGCATTCATCCATCCAGGCACCGCCACGTTTGTGCTCACGGGCATACAAATCCAAATAAAAACTGCCACGTAACTCACCGTTTTTATCGGTAATGTCGAAAAAGCGCACGTCTGCATGCCACTTATCAATATCTAGTCGTTCAGTAACACTTACGCCGTACAAACGTTTAACCACTTCAAACAAACCACCGAGTACTTTGTTTTCTGGAAAATAAGGGCGCAGTTGCTCGTCAGATATGGCGTATTTTTGTTGTTTCAGCTTTTCACTGTAATAGGCGATATCCCATGCCTGAATATCGGTTACAGCATGCTGCTGTGCAGCAAAATCATAAATTTCCTGAAGATCTTGTTTTGCCTGCTCCCGCGAGCGCTCGCCCAAATCATTTAAAAAGCCCACTACCTGTTCTGGCGATTCCGCCATTTTGGTGCTCAACGAACGATGTGCGTAACTGTCAAAACCCAATAATTGTGCTAACTCATGGCGTAAACTTAGGATTTCATCAATCAAAGGGCCGTTATCCCATTTACCGGCATTGGGTCCCAGTTCAGAGGCTCTGGTGGCATAAGCTTCATACACTTGTTTACGTAATTGCTGATCATCGGCATACATCATTACCGGCAAATAGCTGGGAATATCCAAAGTAAATAACCAGCCTTCTAAGTCTTTGCTTTTTGCGGTTTGTGCCGCGGCGGCAATGGCCGATTCAGGTAAGCCCGCTAATTGAGTTTCATCTTCTACCAGCTTTTGCCAACCAATGGTGGCATCCATTACATTGTTACTGAACAGTGATGATAGCTCGGACATACGGCTCTGAATCTGAGCATAACGTTGCTTTTTATCATCATCTAAGGCGATCCCCGACAAGGTAAAGTCGCGCAACGTATTAGTAATGACCTTTTGCTGCGCTTCATCTAACGTTGCGAACTCTTGGCTGTCATGAATGTGTTTATAGGCGTCGTACAAGCCTTTATGTTGGCCAACATAAGTACCGTAATCTGACAGTAACGGTAAACAGGCATCATGAGCTTCACGCAATGGCTCTGAACTCACCACTGAATTCATATGTGAAATAGGTGACCACAGCTTACTTAACTCATCATCTATCTCTTCAATTGGCACAACGAGGTTGTCCCAAGTGAAGGTTGGTTGTTGCAGTGACGTTTCTATTTGCTCCTTACAACGAGCAATGGATTTTTCAACGTCACTTTTGATGTTTGCAGGTTTGATTGTAGAGAATGTCGGTAATACAGCTGAATCTATTTGAGATATGCGCATAGTAGTTTTTCTTTTTCTAGTCCTGTCATTTATGTAGAGATTGGGATGGTCTGATAAAACACAAGCATTAAACATTGTTAAATTATGTTAGCTATCTACCCTTTACGTACCACCCCTAAATACTGTTAAACTTTAGAACAATCCCAATTAGCGAGAACAACAATGACTCACTTTGATTATATTTGTATCGGCGGCGGCAGTGGTGGCATTGCTTCTGCAAACCGCGCAGCCAAACATGGCAAAAAAGTAGCGATTATCGAAGCCAAACATATTGGCGGCACTTGTGTGAATGTTGGCTGCGTTCCTAAGAAAACGATGTGGTTTGGCGCACAGGTGGCGGAAGCCATTCACAAATATGCGCAAGATTATGGTTTTGATGTTGAAGTTAAAAAGTTCGACTGGCAACGTTTGGTGGCTAGCCGCCAAGCCTATATTGATCGGATCCATGCCTCTTATGATCGTTTATTAGGCAACAATAATGTCACCTTAATTAAAGGTTTTGCGCGTTTTATTAACGACAAAACCATTGAGGTTGACGGCCAACACTACACTGCCGATCATTTTACTATTGCCACCGGCGGCAGACCAGTAGCACCTTCTATCCCCGGTGCTGAATATGGTATTGATTCCGACGGTTTTTTTGCTCTGAATGAGCAACCCAAAAGGGTATTAGTAGTTGGGGCCGGTTATATCGGTGTTGAACTTGCCGGCGTTATGCATTCATTAGGCAGTCAAACTTGGCTAGCAGTGAGAAAACAAGCGCCATTGCGTCACTTCGACCCAATACTCAGCGAAACCTTAGTGGAAATAATGGCGGAAGACGGCCCCACCTTGCTCACAGAAAGTTCACCGACCGAAGTTATTAAGAATGCTGATGGTAGTTTAACCATACACTTCTCAAACCAGAAATCAGTTGACGTTGATTGTCTGATTTGGGCCATTGGCCGTGAACCCGCCAATAACAATTTAGGCCTAGACACCGTTGGCGTTGAATTAGATGAGCGGGGTTACATCAAGGTCGATAAATTCCAAAACACCACCGCTAAAGGTATTTACGCTGTGGGTGATAACACCGGCCATATTGAACTCACACCCGTCGCCGTAAAAGCGGGGCGCTTATTATCGGAACGCTTATTCAATGGCCAAACTCAAGCCCATATGGATTATACCAATATCCCCACCGTGGTCTTTAGTCATCCTGCGATTGGCACTATTGGTTTAACTGAACCAGAAGCCAGGGAGCAATATGGTGATGATAACGTTAAAGTCTATACCTCCGGATTTGCCGCGATGTATACCGCGATCACCCGCCATCGACAAATGACCAAAATGAAATTAGTTTGTGTCGGTGAGAACGAAAAAGTCGTTGGTTTACACGGGATTGGGTATGGCATGGATGAAATACTACAAGGGTTCGGTGTTGCCATTAAAATGGGGGCAACTAAAGCCGATTTCGATGCCTGCGTCGCCATTCATCCTACCAGCGCGGAAGAATTTGTTACTATGTAGACAAACTACTATTTGGTATTGGGTAACGTATTGTGAGCCGACTGATTTTTTGTATTTAGATCAGTCGGTTTTTTCAATACGTATTCGGTTCAGTGAGGGCGGTAGCCAAATACTTCATGACTATTTTTATGCGCTCAACGTTACGTAAATCGGCATGGGTTAGGATCCACAATTGATTTTCTTTTTGTGGTGAAAAGGTAAATAAGCGAACTAATCCAGGTTTAGCTAAATCATCGGGAAGCAACGCAATACCTTGGCCACTGTGAGCCAAACACGCCATAGCCACTAAATCATCGGTGCGTTGGCCGATGTTAAGTTCGACCTTATTATCCAACCAACTAAACACTGGATGGTTGCGTAATACACCCGTGGCGCCAATTAATCGATGCTGTGAAAAATCATTTAAACCCTCTGCTCGTCCCTGCTTGGAAATATATTCCTCACTTGCATATACACCCCATTTAATCAGCCTAACTTGACGACCAACGAGATGATCGGGCGGTGCCGATGTAACGCGAATGGCAATATCAGCATGGCGATTGGTCATGTTGAGCTCTAAATTGGTTACCAATAACTCGATCTGAATGTCGGGGTAAAGCTCGTTTAAAGCGGCAATGTGATCGGGCAAGCAACTATAAGAAAAACTGCTAGGAGCGGTAATTCTCACCACGCCTTTTGGCTGTGTGTCTTTGCCCGCAATATGTCGTTCAATATCATCAAACAAATGAGAAACGTGCTGTGCTTGCACCAGTATTTCCTCACCCAATTCAGTGAGTTCATAACTGCCATTTAAGCGTTCAAAAACACGACCCACCTGTTCTTCAAAGTCGTTTAGTTGCCGATACACGGTGGAATGATTCAGCCCCAGCACTAACGCAGCACCGGTTAACGATTTACTTTGAGCGATGGCTAAAAATAACTTTAGAGCGTTCCAGTTCAAGGCCATACATAGCTTGCAAATATGAAAATATGGAATGCATATTTACAAATTGCTTTCAATTCTGCAAATAACTATTCTGTTGTTCGTGATTTTAAACCTAACCGAAAGCTCGCTCTTTTGGCACATGACAAATAAAAAAGGAATAGTATTTATGATTGGTTACATTACCGTCGGCACAAATAATTTTTCTCAAGCAGCTTCATTCTACGACTCATTGCTCAGTAAATTGGGGGCAAGTAGAACAATGGAAGCCGATGACTTCATTGCGTGGGGGAAATCCTCTGACACGCCGATGTTCTCTATACACAAACCCGCTGATGGCAAAGTTGCAACTGTCGGTAACGGCGTCATGATAGCGCTCCAAGCGGATAATAGTGAGCAAGTCGCGGCAGTATATCAACATGCTATAACTTTAGGCGCCAAGGATGAAGGCCAACCAGGTCCCCGTGGCGATAGCGGTTTCTATGCGGCCTATTTCCGCGATCTCGATGGTAATAAACTTAATGCTCATTGTATGGGTTAGCCCAGCAACACTCTGCTTGCCAAATCGGCAAGCAGTCTTAACACCGCCTAAATTACACAATCAAAGGGTTCAACATGCATCAACCATCACGATTCCATCTTGTTGGCCATGTTATCTGCCCCTACGTGCAACGAGTAGTGATCCTCTGCACTGAGAAGAAAATACCTTATAAAAGAACAGATATAGAGCTAGATAACAAACCTGAATGGTTATTAAAAATTTCGCCGACCGCCAAGGTGCCAGTACTTATTGAAAGTAACGCTACCGTTTTATTCGACTCCAACGTCATCTGTGAATATTTGGATGAAATATCGTCAGACTCACTTCATCCAAAAGATGTTACAGAAAAAGCCATCCATCGAGCATGGATTGCTTTTGCTACGGAAATTTTAGATTGCATCGCAAAAATTATTTACCGAGATAATAGTTGTTCTTGCGTTAACAACTCCCTGAGAGAAATTACTAACAAACTTCAAATAGTTGAATCTGTGTTATCGGAAGGGGAGTTTTTCGCAGGGTGTCAGTTCCATTTAGTCGATGCCGTCTACGCCACTCTATTTCGCTACTTTGATATTCTGGGGTCATTAACAACCTTGGAGTTATTTTCTGGGGTTCCTAGAATAAGGCAATGGAGCGAAGCACTGCTTGATAGGCCATCAGTTAAAAATGCGGTTCCATGCAACTATAACGAATTATTGATAACATTTATTAAAAAGCGGGACAGTTACATTTCTCAATTGGACTTTTCTTAAGTGGGTATTGAGGCGGGTCTAACATACCAATGACAGAACATTGATAATTCAGCTTCAATTCAGATTACTGATGTACTCTATTGATAAAACAGTGAGTTAAGGAATTTAGTGTGAAAAAGTTAGCCCTAAGCAGTCTTTTGTTATCTATGTTGTTAACATTGCTACCTAACATCGCCAATGCACAGGCCGATTTGGAAGTGGTATGGGAGAAGCCTACAGAGTACCACGATGTGAGACCGACCTCTTCAACTCGGACGAAGTTCCGAGCCCATGTATTTTCTGAATTAGAAGAATACATGCGCGATAAATTAATGGTGCGTTTGGCAGACGGTCAAAAATTTAAAATGACAGTTACGGACCTCGATTTAGCCGGACAAGTATGGCCGGGCATGATGGTAGGGTTAAACTCCAGTGGCGATGTACGTTTGGTAAAACAGATTGATATTCCACGCATTGAATTTAGTTATCAATATTTAGACGTTGATGGTTCAGTGATCAAAGAAGGTCAGGAAAACATCAAAGATATGACTTTTATGGATAGAGCATCGCGGATCTCTAGCAGTCAAAATTTTCGTTATGAAAAAGCCATGATAAGAGAATGGTTCAATGACCACTTCAAGAGTTACTTTATCGAAAAAAACAGTGACTAGACGAGACCTATTTAAGTAACCTGAACTCTGGATAAGTGCAGGTTACTTACAAATATTGCTCTATAGAGCGATAAATATCGAGCGCCTGCTCAGAGGTTAACGCATTACTTTGTGAGTTTTTACCAATACTACTCGAGACACGTACAAATTCTTGGGCAATAGCATTATCGCTTTCATCTTTCTTAGATTGCTTGTCATCACTGTTTGCAGACTGAACCGCTGATTTTAGGGATTGCTCAGTTTGTTGCAATATCTGCGCTTGTGGTGATAACTCTACCGCTGGTTGATTTGCTTGACCAATGCCAAACGCATTGATCTTGGCTTCCACATTTTTCGCGGCAGGGACAATACTCGAATTAATGATGTTATTGGTTGCTGAAATTTCCATAACCACACCCCTTGGTTTACCTTAAAAGTATGGCGCAATCCCACTAAAAATCAACTTACCCTAGCCTTTAAGACTTCCTTGCAATTGACCTAATGTGGCAAACAGCATTTCCATTTTTTTAACCACCATCGGCAAGTCCGCTTCGATCTTTTGTTGACTCGCTAATTCCAACTGCATAACGTCAGTCGCCAATTCTTCAATATAAGGCGCAAATCTTTTGCTTTGTGCCTCAAAGCCGCTGTCAGTGGTAAATATAAACTGGAATTTCCCTTTACCTTGCTGTTGTACTTCATCCAATTTCTTATCTGCATCAAGTCCTTTACGGTAAATAATCACTAGATTTTCTTTTAGTTTGTCGAACATGGTTTGCATAAATGAACCTATTGCGGTGTAAAAATTATATCTACATTCTCGACACTTCTTATCCAGAATTGGAGTTAATTCATATTTTATCAAATAAAAACTAAAGAAAAGTTAAAGTTTGCCGATATGTATTCGAAAGCCGGTAATACTGCCCGCTTTTTAGATATCTAACAAGAGTAAATGGTATGGAAATACAAGGTAGCACTACCTCTGGAATGTCCGGTGCGTCTGGCGAACTTCGCGCTGCAAAACTGGCCAAAAGCCAGCAAGAGCAGCAGGGTGAGCAAACGCTTCAGTTGTTGGATTCAGCAGCTGACGTACCAAAAGCTTCATCTAATAATCCTGCATTAGGCTCACTCGTTGATGTATTTGCTTAACGATTAACCGAGCACGATTAAGGATGAAGATGTAGATCGACCGGCGTTTTACCGGGCTGGCCACCAATTTCTCGTACGAGTTTTGGTACCAAAAAGCCCGGTAAGCGCTTTATCATTCCTGCCATTATCACTCTAGCTTGGTCGTCATCCACCGCAAAATGCGCTGCCCCCTGTACTTTATCCAACATATGTAAGTAGTAAGGCAATATACCGCAGTCATACAAACGCTCACTAAGTTCGACTTGCGCCTCCACCGTATCGTTTACCTGATGTAGTAACACCGATTGATTCAGTACCGTAACCCCAGCGTTAATCAATTTAGCGACAGCAGCTTGCACTTCGCTATCAATCTCATTGGCATGATTAATGTGTAACACCATGGCCGGTTTTAAACGTGAGCCACTGAACCATGCCAATAACTCATCATTAATACGGCTAGGGATCACCACCGGTAAGCGACTATGAATGCGAATGCGCCGGACGTGTGGAATTTTTTCTATCTCAGATGTTAGCCAAGCCAAAAAATCATCTTTCGCCATTAATGGATCGCCACCTGAATAAATGACCTCATTGATTTCGGGATCATCGGCGATATGTTGCAGCGTTTTTTGCCAACCGAGCTTGTTAACACTGTTTTCGCCATAGGGGAAATGTCGCCTAAAACAATAACGACAATTAACCGCACAACCACCACGCACAATCAGCAACACTCTACTTTGGTATTTTTGTATTAAACCTGGCGTAGACGATTGCTGCTCCTCAAGGGGATCTTCGCTAAAATCGGCGACCACATTAAACTCTTGATGTTGGGTGAATACCTGTAAAAGTAAGGGGTCCAGCACATTGCCCAGCTGCATTCTATTAATGAAAGGGCGAGGAACACGCATTGGAAATAATCGCCTGGCAGCGATATCTCGGGTATGGAAAGCGGGCTCTAATTGAACTAACTTTAATAGCTCTTCAGGATCGGTTACGCAATCAGCTAATTCTTTTTGCCAATGCCTCTCTACAGATCCAACAAATTTAGGTATTATTTGCGCCAATTGTGTACTCAATAAATAAAAGTGATAGATAAAATGGCTAATTACAGCACAAATGAGTTTAAAGCGGGCCTTAAAATAATGCTCGATGGCGAACCTTGCAACATTCTTGAGAACGAATTAGTAAAACCGGGTAAAGGTCAGGCCTTTAATCGTGTCAGAATTCGTAAATTGATTTCTGGAAAAGTATTAGAAAAAACCTTCAAATCCGGCGAATCAGTAGAAAGTGCGGATGTAATGGATACCGAACTCGATTATTTATATACCGATGGTGAATTCTGGCACTTTATGAACAGCGAATCTTTTGAGCAAATCGCTGCTGACAAAGCCGCCGTAGGCGAGAATGTAAAATGGTTAGTGGAGAACGATAGCTGTACCGTTACCTTGTGGAATGGCGCGCCAATTGCCATTACACCACCAAACTTTGTTGAGTTGGAAATCGTCGAAACTGATCCTGGTTTGAAAGGTGATACCGCGGGTACCGGTGGTAAACCCGCTACTCTAAGCACTGGCGCAGTAGTGCGAGTACCGCTGTTTATTCAAACTGGCGAAGTGGTTAAGGTAGATACTCGTAACGGTGAATACACTGGACGTGCACAAAAGTAATCTAGCAATCCATTGCTGATGCCATTAATCCCACTCAATAAGTGGGATTTTTAATTTTAAGAGCTTAGTTCCCATGACGCATTGGCAACCCTCCGCTACAGTAGAAACACTTGAAATCCGCGCCAAGCTGTTAGCGAACATCCGACAGTTTTTTGCCGAGAGGAAGGTCCTAGAGGTTGAAACCCCTCAATTGGCACAACACAGTGTGACCGATCCTCATCTCGCTAGTTTTCGAACAGAATATGTCGGCCCCGGCCATGCACAAGGCTTATCACTGTATTTGCAAACCTCTCCCGAATTTTCCATGAAGCGCTTACTATGCGCTGGCAGCGGTTGTATCTATCAAATTTGTAAAGCCTACCGTAATGAGGAAAGTGGCCGCTACCACAACCCTGAATTTAGTATGTTGGAATGGTACCGAGTTGGTTTTGATCATCAGCAATTGATGCAAGAAGTCGCAGATTTATTGCAAGTTATCTTGCACTGTAAGCTTCCAACTTACCTGAGCTATCAACAAACATTTATCCAATACTTGGGCATCGATCCGTTATCTTGTTCATTGGACGAACTTAAAGATGTTGCAAGCCAACAGGGCTTTAGGGATATTGCCCAACAAGAAAACAACCCAGATACACTGCTACAATTGCTGTTCAGCCATTGCATAGAGCCACAAATAGGCCAAGAGGTACCGATTTTTGTTTTTGATTTTCCCGCCACACAAGCCGCATTAGCGCGGATTAGCCCATCGGACTGCCGTGTTGCCGAGCGTTTTGAGGTGTATTTTAAGGGGATTGAACTGGCTAATGGCTTTCATGAACTCGCTGATGCTGATGAACAGCAACGACGATTTCAGCAAGACAATCAACGTCGCCAACAAATGGGATTGCCGGTTATTACTCCAGACAACTACTTACTAGAAGCGTTGCGATCTGGACTGCCCGATTGCGCCGGTGTTGCCTTAGGCATTGATCGCTTAGTTATGCTGGCTAGCAGTAATAACAACATCAGTAACGTACAAGCTTTTACTATTCATAGTGCTTAATTTATCATCACTTTTAGTACCGACCTGCTTTCTATCATCTACATTGTTTAAAATATTGAGTTATGTTGCTGTTAATTAGAACTATTGTGCTTGCAATCTGCACTATAGTACTGATAATTGGCTTAATGACGATGGTTGTGTCAGTGAATCTGTTCCAGCAATAGATAATTACAGGAGGTAAGGGATGTATGATGATTTAGAGGTAGAAAGTGTGCCACAAGAGAATATCATTTCCCATAATGTGCGCATGGGGCAATATGTTGATGTTGAGATTCAAACTACGTTACGGGATAGATTTAAAAGCCATTTAATCGGTACCAAAGACGGCCACTACATGGTCATAGAGCAACCTGATAGTAAAAAATATGGCTACATCCGAGACCAACTGGTTGACGGTCAACCATTGATAGTACGAACCATTTGTGAAAAAACCACCGGTGAATGTCTAGGCTTTCGTACTACCGTACAGGGCATATCCAACCATCCCTACAAATTACTCTTTATCAGCTACCCCGATGATGTGCAAATGCGCGAACTGCGCAGAGAAAAGCGTAAAGGTTTTCGCATCCCTGCCGCCATTTATTTAACTCAAAATGGCAATCACATGAAAGGCATTGTTACGGATATCTCAGCTGGTGGCTGTCGTTTCGAATTCAAAGTCGGTGAAACGGTGCGTGGTATCAAGCAAGATCATATTTATATAGAATTGGAGCATCCGGAGACTAAAGATATGGTGGAAGTGCATTCTCGGGTTTGCTCACAGCGCAAAGAACTCAATGTGATATCCATTGGTTTGGCCTTCGAAACACATTTACAAATGGCGGGTTAACAATAGCTTAACCGCTTTTATATAGAATTAAAGTCAGTGGCTAATTCAATCTAGTTAATCTCTGTCGCATTGACAGCACTGGATATTCTATTCAAGATACCCTCCACTTACTCAGCATCATAACGTTGTGCATCAGTTGCCATGTTGTATAGCTATCGTCAATTCGAGAATTAGATCATCATGAGTTTAGAAACTAGCAGATTAATTTTACGCCAATGGCAGCCATCTGATCGTCAAGCTTTCGCCCAACTTAATGCCGACCCTCATGTCATGTTATTCTTTCCTTCTCCGCTGAGCGCTAAGGCCAGTGATGATGCAATGCAACGCTATAGTACAGCAATTGAAAAACAAGGCTGGGGCTTCTGGGCTGTCGAGCGCAAGCAAGAAGGCGACTTTATTGGTTTTGTCGGCATGCAACATTTTGCAGATTACCTCCCCTGTGCTCCGGGTATAGAAATTGGTTGGCGACTAGCTAAACATGCTTGGCGTAAGGGCTATGCTACAGAAGCTGCAACGGCCACGGTGAGATATGCCTTCGATGTGCTGAAATTAACTGAACTGTGTTCAATTACTTCTGCTTTTAACATGCCGTCACAAGCTGTGATGAAAAAAATCGGCATGAAAAATACTAAACATAACTTTCTGCATCCTGCCGTACCGGAAGATAGTTCGCTGCGTGAACATGTGCTTTATAAGATGACTAATCCGCAGCAAGCTTAAGGGAAAGAAAACACCCAAGGAATAGGCGCTATACCCTACTATCTCATTAATCTACATCTAATGGTTCAGGCGAAAGAATGATGCCAGTCATATCAGCATACAGATGATCTTCAGGTAAAAAAGTCACCCCCCCGAAATTGACCGCAATATCCACATCACCATGAGTTTCAAAATCAGCACCGACTGGGATAGCAGCGACCGCATGAATACCGATGTCTAATTCTTCTAGCACGTCAATTTCACGCACGCTGCCATAACAAACAATGCCTTCCCAATCGTTTTCTACCGCCATTCTGGCTAAGCCGGCATCGATTAACGCGCGGCGAGTTGAACCACCACCGTCAATCAACAACACTTTGCCCGCTCCGGGCTCTCGCAATATTTGTTCAATTAACCCGCGGGACTCAAAACATTTCACGGTGGTAATTTCACCACCATAAGAGCTACGCCCGCCATAACTGATCAGCATGGGCTCGACAACGTCGACACTGTCGGTAAACAAATCGCAAAGTTCAGATGTGTTGTAATCCATAATGCTTCCTCAACCGCTACATTCTTGTTCAGTATAGACCTTAACTTACTTAAATATAACGACTTATTTATGACAATAGGCAGAAGCTCACAAAACCCTATAAAAGCCTAAAACTAAGCCTGTGCAAGCTGCTCAGAAAAACGCTGTTTAGACCACTTCAATAAGTTTCTTGCCATTAATAATGCCAGCACGATGGCAAAGAACCCATCAATCCAAGACACATGTTCATGATTGAGCATCACCGCCGTTGGCATCAGGGCGATATCAAAATACCCAATTAACCAGTTAGTGAAATAACCCAGTGCAATACTGGCACTGAATATACTGGCAATATATGTCCATAATACCGGCATGCCCATTTCCTTGCGGATCATACCCATGGTCGAAATGTTAGTGGCAGGTCCTGCCAGCATAAATACAATCACCGCACCGGGCGATAGTCCTGCAGCAAGAAAACCTACAGCCAATGGCGTCGATGCCGTGGCACAGATATACATTGGCACACCAATCAATGCCATAGCTAACATGGCAATAATACCGTCACCCGACTGGGTTAAAAAATCCATTGCCACCCACGTCTTAATCATCGCCGCTAGCACCAAACCAATAATCAACCACAGGCTGATATCTTCCAATAACTTACCACTAGCAAAAGACATCGCCTGCCCAATGCGCTGCAACCATGTTAATTTTTGAGGTTCGGTGGATGAGGATGAGTCTTTGCTACTACAACAGCTTTTAGATTCAACTATAGGTGTAACGGGCTCTGCCTTTTTACTGCAACAAGATTGTGTTGGCGCGACATTTGTCGCACTGTCAGGCTTTTTTTCAGTGGTGATCCACTTCACTAACAAGCCTGTATAAATTGCGCTTATCACTGCATAAATAGGCCTAACAATGGCAAAAAAGGGACCGAGTAACGCATAGGAAACCGAAATAGAATCAACGCCGGTTTCCGGGGTTGCCACCAAAAATGAGGTTGTCGCCGAAGTCGATGCTCCCGCACGTTTCAAGCCTACGGCTGCAGGAATAACACCGCAAGAACACAGTGGTAGCGGTGCACCGATGATCGCCGCTTTAATAATTGAGGCAACGTCATTCTTGCCCATATGTCGTTGCAATAATTCCATGGGGATCATCCATTTCATCATACCAGCAATGGCTAAACCCAATAATAACCAAGGTGCCGACAGAACAAACAATTCAATAAAATTCTGTATTAATAACATCATCTTTAGGCTCCTTTGACCTGGAATAGTGTTGGATCTTCCAGTGTGTGTAAAATACTGCAATGCATGGCGCTTTCTTCACCACCACAGCAGGCTTTGTTCAATTGCGCCAACGCCAGTTTAATTTTACTAAGGTCGTCAATTTTAGCCTCAATTTGTGCAATTTTTTCTTCAGTAAAGTGTTTTACATCTTCACAAGTATATTGCTGTTTGTTTACTTGCACGCCGAGTAATTGTTTAATTTCGGCTAAGGAAAATCCCACTTTCTTGGCATGCAAAATAAAATACAATTGATGCAAATCCTGCTCACTGTATAAGCGATAGCCTGCCGATGAACGTGAATGAGCATTTAACAAATTTTTAGTTTCATAGAAGCGTAATGTTTCGACGCTAACATCGGCTTTCTGTGCCAATTCTCCAATTTTATATAACGTAGCTGTCATTCATCCGGCCCATACAAGTTTATTCATTATGACTAAGTATAAACCCTAAAGTTAACATTAGGGTCAATAACTTTTTTAAATCAGCGGTTAACCTGTCATCAAAGCTTCTTAGTACTGTCACCTTTCATTCATTTTTTACCCATAGCATGCATAGGGTCTGTTGAGCTTTGATGTGTAAATTTTGTTGAGCCTCAGCAGGCCTTAACAAGTCAGCATGAGATATTCATTAATGAATTTACTTACACGCACAGACACGCAATTATTTTATTGGTTATTTAATAAGACCAATAATCGCAATAGCAGTTGGATCCGCTTTGTCTCCAAGACTGGCGACGGTTACTTGTACTTGTTTGCTGGCCTGACACTGTTTTTGTTTGAACCTCAGCATGGTGCCATTTTTCTATATTCAGCCTTATTGGCCTACAGCCTAGAGTTACCGCTGTATGTAATATTAAAAAAATCGTTTAAGCGTCAGCGCCCTTGCGATTTATTCATCAATTTTAAAGCACATATTTCACCCTCCGATAAATTCAGCTTGCCCTCAGGGCATACCGCCGCAGCATTTTTGATGGCCTCGTTGTTAGCGCACTATTATCCCAGCATCGCATTACTCGTCTATGCCTGGGCAGCGATCATTGGTTTATCTCGTATATTACTTGGTGTGCATTACCCCAGCGACATTGTGGTCGGGGCTTTACTCGGAAAAATCATCTCTTTATTGAGTCTTTTAATTTTGTTGTAGACGGTTTTTATGAAAATACTCTATGGGATCCAAGGTACTGGTAACGGTCATATCACCCGTGCCCGCGTGATGGCGAATGCTTTTGCGAAACGTGATGATATTGAAGTGGATTACTTTTTCAGCGGTCGTCCCGCGGATAAGTATTTCGATATGCAGAGCTTTGCCGACTACCAATGTCGGCAAGGAATGAGTTTTGTCACTCAAAATGGCGCTATCAGCAATTGGCAAACGTTTCGACAAGTGAAAATAGGCCAGTTATGGCGGGATATCCGCCAATTAGATTTAAGCGGTTATGATCTCGTCATTAACGATTTTGAACCTATTTCAGCTTGGGCAGCTCGTCGTCAAAAAATCCCGTCTATATCTATTAGTCATCAAGCTGCCTTTATGCACGCGGTGCCTAAACAAGGGGAAAATTACTTTAACCAATTAATCCTAAAGTATTTTGCCCCCACCGACATTAATTTGGGCGTGCACTGGCATCACTTTGGTTACGATATTTTGCCGCCGTTTATTCAGAATCAACAGATTGAAGGCATTCAGAGCAACAGCTTTTTGGTGTACTTGCCATTCGAAAATTTGCAAAGCATTAAAGACTTGCTTGAGCCCTTAAGTGAATGTGAATTTATTTGTTTTCACCCAGATATTGCAGAAGATTTTGATGAATCGAATATTCATTGGCGTAAACCTGCTACTGCTGGATTCCATCAGGTGTTACGGGGCTGTACCGGTGTTATCGCCAATGGTGGCTTTGAACTGTCCAGTGAATGCTTAACCTTAGGAAAAAAGCTGTTGATCAAACCCTTAATGGGGCAATTTGAACAACTTTCCAATGCACTAACCCTAACCCAATTGGGGTTATGCCAGCGTATGGATGTCATGAATACCGACGAGCTCGATCAATGGATTTCGAAACCAGGTAATCAACGAGTGAGATTTCCAGAAGATGCCAATTTACTCATTGATTGGCTCAAAGCTAAAAACTGGCAGGACACCCATTCCCTCTGTAAAACTTTGTGGGAACAGGTCACCTATCCGGAATCGGTACAGCAACAACTGATCCGTTATCCCGCTTTGGTTTAAGCCTACCTTATCCGTTTAGTCAGTCGGCTTAAGCGCCGACTGACATCTTCATTTTGGTCTGTACACCTAAAATTTTCACATGGGCTGATGTCCCATTAAGTATCACGGCTGAAATGTGAAAACATTATGAATCCGACACAGCGCAGCATCCTGTTGCTGTTCAATCAGTAGACAACTCTTTAAGATACCCAACAATTTACTTAATTCGGGACATATCGACCATGCGCATGAATGTCGGCGGCAAGCTTTGGCTCGCCTTCTTTTGCACCCTCACGTTGACCGTGCTGGCGATGTATTTATTACTGCATAACAGCCTGCAGCGGGGGTTTTTAGACTACACCTCTCAGCAGGCGGTACAGCGCTTAGGCATTCTTCAAGACGCGTTGGTTAACATCCACCGCAGCGAAGGCTCCTTTGCCAAATTGCAACAAGATCCACAGCGTTGGCTGGATGTAAGATCGATCATTTTTTCTGATAACCCGCGAATTAACTCCGAGGCCAGCGCCCGCATGGGGCCAAACATGTCACCGCAGAATCATTATCGCGAATTCGTCAACAGTATCAGCCTTTTCGACAACAATAAAAATCTACTAATGGGGGTGATTAAATCCGATAAAACCATTAGCTGGATACCAATGGTTGATCGTGGCTCAACCCTAGGATATATCGGCTTTGTCAAACCCGAAGTGGTAGTGCTAGAGGCCGATCGTAACTTCATGACACATCAGCTAACGTTTTTCGGCATTATCAGCCTAGTGGTGCTGATTATTTCCATCAGCGTTGCCACCTTGCTAACCCGCCGAATTAGTCGGCCAATTAAGGCATTGTCTCAGCACGCAGAAGCACTTGCATCAGGCGATTTTCAGCAGCGCCTTGCGATTAACAGTCACGATGAAATCGGCCAGTTAGTCGACAACTTTAACAAGCTTGCCCAAACGCTGGAGGCTAACGAAAAATCCAGAGCCAACTGGATTGCCGATATCTCCCACGAAATGCGCACTCCGGTTGCTGTACTCAAGGCGCAAATCGAAGCTATGCAGGATGGTGTCAGGCCACTCGATACCAATGGCTTAGCACTACTGCATAAAAAGGTAGAGGGACTCAATACCTTGGTGGACGACTTATTCGAGCTGACACTTTCCGACATTGGTGCGTTAAATTACCAAAAAAATGAGCTAGCACTCAATGAATTGGTGTCGTCATGTGTCGAGCAATACCAGGCGAAAGCCGCAGACTCCACACTAAAACTTAGCGCCATTATACCTACAGGCGGAGCCTTCAGAATCCACGGTGATAGCAAACGACTGGAACAGTTGTTAGACAACCTTTTAGAAAACGCTACTCGCTATACCAGTGCTGGCGGCGAAATCGAAGTTGAGCTTTGTGAAAATTCCGACAAAGTCACTCTGCTGGTTCGCGACAGTGCACCAAGCGTAGTACCGGAACAACGTCAGAAGATATTTGAACGATTGCATCGACTTGAAGGTTCCCGTAACCGCAGTACCGGTGGCGCCGGCCTAGGCTTGGCCATTTGCACCAATATCGTAGCAGCCCATCAAGGCAGCATAGCAGCCGAAGACTCGCCTTTGGGCGGATTGACAATTAGGGTAGAATTGCCAAAAAACGCCACAGTAGTAGCCAAATAATGAACGCTCCCTTGATTTGCATTGTTGAAGACGAAGTTGATTTAGCACAACTGCTGGACGATTACCTAACCGCCAATGGGTATCAAACGCTGCAATTTCATAGCGGAGATGCCGCAGAAACGTGGCTGGTTCACAATCAAGCAGATCTAATTCTGCTGGACCTAATGTTACCGGGCATTGATGGTTTGCAGATTTGTAAAAATCAACAAATGCGCAATACCACACCAATTATCATGATGACCGCAAAAGTTGAGGAAATAGATAGACTACTGGGATTGGAGCTGGGCGCTGATGATTATATTTGCAAACCCTTCAGTCCTCGGGAAGTGGTCGCCCGAGTGAAAGCAGTACTACGTCGTAGCCAAAGCGAACCGGCCTCTAACTCTCAAATCGATTCAGAGCTAGCAGTCACCCTAGATGAGCAAAGCCAAAAGGTAACACTTTTTGGCAACACCATTGAGCTAACTACAATCGAGTTCCAGCTCTTCTCCTTGTTATTTTCCCATCCGGGGCGAATTTTTTCTCGCCAATATATTCTTGATAATATTTATCAGGATTACCGCGTTGTGGGTCCTAGAACCGTCGATAGCCATATTAAGAAGATGCGCAAAAAATTGCTCTCCCCAGACGAAAATGTCGACATTATTCGCTCGGTATACGGCAGCGGTTATAAATATGAAGCGCCCTGATAGCAATCTAATAGCGTCGACCACCATTAATAAACCCTACCTCATTTCAAGCACCATCTGATCGAACACTAGCGACAAACCACTTACACATTCCTTTCACATTTCAGCCATTTTTCTTACCCAATGTTGTCGCAATCTAAGCTTGTTCTCAGCGAAAACCCTTTATACCCAAAATCATTAAAAGGTATAGGCAATCAGCGGGAACATCACTTACCTAAGAGGAATACATTATGAAAAAACTATTATTGATTGGTGCCGTTATTTCAGGAATTAGTGGTTTAGCCTATGCCTCAAGTCATGCGAGCAACTACATGGGGGCAAACCGTTTTATCGAGAATCTGAATCTAGATGATGTTCGTTCCGCTGAGGTGCAACAAATACTTAGTTCGTACAAGCAAATTAAAGACTTGGCCATGAACGGCGAGTTCGATCAAATCCCAGTTTTCATCAAGGATAAAGAAATCGAATTAGCCCAAGTGTTGACCGAGGCTGAAATGACCCAGTTCAAAGAAAATGTCGGTCAATGGGCTAAAGATAAGGACTTTTCTAAGTATAAGAAATTCGCCGCAATGTACTTCAATAAAGACCATTAACAGCACTTAGCGCTAGCGGTCTGGCCCGCTCTAAGCGGGCCGAATCACTACTTATTTATGCGAAATGTTATTAAATCGCACCATCTTCACTGTTGCAGGACAGCATTATGAACGTTAGATCCACTATCACCATCACCATTTCAGTTATTTTTGTAACACTCATGGTCACCGGTATTTTGTTATATGCATTGCCGTGGAATTACTTTGTCGGTGCCACCCATGTCTGGGCATCCATTTGTTTTATGATTGGTACTATTTGGCACTTTAAAAACAACTTCAAAGTGTACTTAAGCCACATCAAACAAAAAGTTGGCAAGAAAACCTTTACCGGTTGTGGGATTGGTGCATTAGTTTTAGCCGCTGGTTTAATGCTTGGTGTACCACCCTTTGCCAGCATCATGGATTTAAGTGAAGAACTAAGAAAAGTAGGCCAACCGGTAACCTTTGAATATACCTTGGTCGACTTAAGTGGCGAAGATAAGCACCCTAAACTCAATTTATTCCTTAAGGCAGGTAGTTCGTATGAATCAGAACCACAGCCGATATTTTGGAAAATCACCTACACATCAGTACCGCAGGTAGCAGTGTGGATGGAAACCCTGGACGGTGAATACATCGATACCTTGTATGTTACCGGCAAGATATCCAATTCAGGCTTTGGTGAAACAGAGGAAGGTATCACCCGCCGCCCAGAAGCTTTACCTTATTGGAGCCACCGCCGTGGCATTCAAGAAGAAGATGGCTACTATGCTCCGGTACAGAACAATTCTGACCTAGATGGCGTAACCGGTGCCACCCCACAAAGCGACTCATTGATTTCCATGAGTTCACCGCGGATGGGTGAATACCGCTTAATGGTAGAAGTGAACCGCAGCTACGACTTTAACGAGTACTACAGCAAAGACCGTTTCCCTAATGATCCTATCTACAGCGGTGACGGATCATCTGGTCAACCATCATTAATTTACGGGGTGACTATCGACTCCAACGTCTCTGACAAGTATTTATTGAAGCTAATGGGTCATGGCCATCACTCTGGCGCAGATGGCGAACTATACGCAGATTTGAGTGAGATCACCACCGCCAAAGACATCCTGTCTTATATTGTGGCCGAAGTAGAATAGCGGTTCAGAATACCTTTATATCGATTGCCTTAAAAAGCACTTAAGCCACAAGGAAGTGGCAATTCAATATCATTCTCGAGGCTAATTGCGAGACTTTTATCTAATCTTCTAACACGTTTTGTTGCATGGTTTCGCTAGGGCATTCACAACAGGGTCTGCCCACTATTTTGGCAGGAACGCCAGCCACCGTAACATGTGCAGGGACATGATCGAGCACTACACTGCCGGCACCGACTTTAGCCCCTTCGCCAATTTCAATATTACCTAAAATCTTGGCTCCAGAACCCACCATTACCCCTTTACGAATTTTTGGATGACGATCACCACTTTCATTACCGGTACCACCTAAGGTCACCGATTGCATAATGGATACGTTATCTTCAACCACCGCGGTTTCGCCGATAACAATGCCGGTGGCATGGTCAAACATTACACCACGACCAATTCTCGCCGCAGGGTGAATATCAACAGCGAACGCTTCGGAATTACGACTTTGAAAAAACAACGCTAAATCAGTGCGTTTATCCAGCCATAAAATATGCGCTAGACGATGTACCTGAATGGCCTGAAACCCTTTGAAATGAATCAATACGGTTAAATAAGAATGCACCGCAGGGTCGCGATTAAATACCGCTTTGATGTCTTCGATAGCAGAATCGACTATTTGTGGGTGCAACAAATAAGCTTTATCGAAAATCTCCCGCACAGCTAATGTTGGCATCACGTCATCAGCAATCTTATTCGATAAGATAAAACTCAATGCGGTTTCAAAATTGTGATGGTTAAGAATGCATGAGTGCACAAAGCTCGCTAACAATGGCTCTTTTTCTGCCACTTCCTGAGCTTCTCTTTTAAGAGTTAACCAAAATTCCTGTAGATCCATTTTACTCTGCCATCACGCTACGTTTGATTTACTAATGATGGAGATAAAAATAGGTTTTACAAGTGACGGCTGTTGATTTCACGACGTAGATACGTAGATAAAATGTTTCAAAAAATGAAATTAACCAAGTCGGGCTAAAGGTACGCTGACAACTAGAAAGTGCATTGCTTTAGGAATGTTGTCTTGTTAACTGACGTAATACTAACGCCATGTACAACTAAAAAAATAAATACCATCGAAAAAATCGATGGTATTTCTACGATTAATTATCTAAGAAATTGCTTGGGGCTTTCTTAGATGCCTTTGCGGCTTTTTTCTCTTTTGCTGTTAAAAGCGGTTTTTTCTTGGAATCTTTCTTACTGTCTTGTCCTTTACTCATGATACTTTCCTCTTAAGGTAATCTCTAAAAATAACACCTATTCGAGCCAACCTGATGGTGATGGCGGCTCACTGACCTCTAAGCAAACAATCAAGTTAAATCTGTCACAAAATCAGTATGGCCCTATAGATGACTAATAGATAGGAATAGCGTATATATCGACTCGCGGACGAGCCGCACATTTCCCGACACACTGTGTCTGGGTGGATACCCCGGTATCGTTCCCGACGCTACTCGGGATACACCACATCCCTGTGGATATAACCAGTATTGCTGGTATACTGCTTTTCAATGCCCCTAGGTCTGTCGACCCTCATAAAAAATAACTGGTTCTATTAATGGATGTTTCTGCTCTTCTTGATCAACTAAACGATAAACAACGTGCCGCAGTAGCCGCGCCAGCGGGCGACATGCTAGTACTTGCCGGTGCCGGTAGTGGTAAAACGCGGGTATTGGTACACCGAATCGCCTGGTTGATGGCCGTGGAAGGCATATCACCCATGGGAATTCTATCGGTTACTTTTACCAACAAAGCCGCACGGGAAATGCGCGGTCGGGTGGAGCAACTACAAGGTACCTCATTACAGGGCATGTGGATGGGGACTTTTCACGGTATTGCCCATCGTTTATTGCGCCGTCATCATCAAGAAGTCAACTTGCCAGAAAGCTTTCAAATATTGGATTCTGATGACCAATATCGTTTAATCCGACGTACGCTCAAAGCCATGAATTTGGATGAGAAGAATTGGCCAGCTAAACAGGTTCAGTGGTATATCAATTCCAATAAAGATGAAGGCTTACGCCCAAAGAATATTGAAACTTACGGCGATCATCAACAAACCAAAATGCGTGATATCTATCAGGCATATCAACAAACCTGTGACCGTTCCGGTTTAGTGGATTTTGCCGAATTATTATTACGCGCCTATGAGTTATGGGCGAATAATCCTGAAGTATTACGCCATTATCAACAACGCTTTCGCGCCATTCTGGTAGACGAATTCCAAGACACCAACAATATTCAATACGCCTGGCTGCGACTGCTCGCTTGCGATACTAACCATATGATTATTGTCGGCGATGATGATCAATCCATTTATGGCTGGCGTGGCGCCAATGTGGAAAATATTCAGCATTTTCTGCGCGATTATTCCGGCGCCACCACCGTACGTTTGGAGCAAAACTATCGCTCTACTGCCACTATTCTAAAAGCAGCTAATGCGGTCATTGATAACAATCAGGGGCGCTTAGGCAAAGAGCTGTGGACAGAAGATAGCAGTGGCGAACTGATTTCACTGTATTCAGGTTTTAACGAGCTAGATGAAGGGCGTTTTGTAATCGTCCAAATTAAACAGTATTCCGAAAAGGGCGGAGCCCTCAGCGATTGTGCGATTTTGTATCGTAATAATGCCCAATCGCGAGTATTGGAAGAAGCCCTCATTCATGAAGGTATCAGCTACCGCATTTATGGTGGTACGCGCTTCTTCGAACGTCAGGAAGTTAAAGATGCCCTAGGCTATTTGCGTCTAATCAGCCAACCTTTAGATGATGCGGCTTTTGAGCGGGTAGTGAATACACCAACTCGCGGTATGGGCGAGAAAACATTGCTACAACTGCGTGCAATAGCACGCGAACAAGATATGTCCATGTGGCAAGCATCCAAAATGATTCTGGCTGAAAAACGCTTAACTGGCCGGGCGGCCAATGCCCTACAAAGCTTTGTTGATTTAGTCATGAAGATGCAAAGTGATACGACGGAAATGCCGTTAGATTTACTCGCTGATCACGCCATTAAATATTCTGGTTTGCGCGCCATGTATCAAGCAGAAAAAGGCGAAAAAGCCCAAAGTAGAATTGATAACCTTGATCAGTTAGTGTCAGCCTGTCAGCAATTTGAAATGCCCGAAGAGGCTGAAAACATGAGCAAATTGGCCGCATTTTTAGCCCATGCCTCATTAGAAGCAGGTGAATCCCAAGCCGATAGCCATCAAGATGCGGTACAGATGATGACCATTCACACCGCTAAAGGCTTGGAGTTTAAACAAGTATTTATGGTGGGCGTGGAAGAAGGCATGTTCCCCAGTCAGATGACTAACGAAGAACCGGGACGCATGGAAGAAGAACGACGCCTATGTTACGTGGGCATGACCCGTTCCATGGAAAAACTCACCATCAGTTATGCTGAAAGTCGCCGTTTATACGGGCAAGACAAATACCACACCCAGTCGCGTTTTATTAAAGAAATTCCCAGTGAGTGTATTGAAGAAGTGCGCTTGAGAACAACAGTCTCTCGACCAGTACAAAATCGATTTCAACCCGCCACCTCGCATCTCGCTTTTGAATCCACAGGCTTTCAATTAGGTCAAATGGTCAGCCATCCCAAATTCGGTAGCGGCACGGTATTAAGTTATGAGGGCAGTGGCGAACATGCGCGGGTACAGGTTAATTTTGATAGCGTCGGCAGTAAATGGCTAGTTGTCGCTTACGCCAGATTGACGGCGGCGTAAAAGATTACAGTACTTAGATAAGTTATTTGTTAGATTTGTAGCAGTAGTTACATCAAAGAAGTCATTATGTCGCAGAAAGTGTTGGTCATTGAAGATAGTACCACCAGTGCCAAGGTACTCAGCAAAGTCATCACTCAGGCTGGTTTTAAGCCTGTTTGGGCCAGCAGTTTGATTCAAGCACGCCACATATTTGATCACTCAATGCCAGAGGAGTTTCTATGTGCCTTAGTGGATTACCATTTACCCGATGCTCCTAACGGCGAATCTATTGATTTCACTATTGATGCTTATATCCCAACGATTGTTGTCACTGGTCGTGAGGATGAAGATACCCGGTCACATATACTCTCAAAAAAAGTCGTCGACTATTTTACCAAGGGTAATAGTCAGGTTTATGACTATTTAGGCCGGTTGCTAAGACGCCTACAAAAAAATCGGCAGATTGGCATTTTGGTGGTGGAAGACTCGCGTGTTGAACGCAATGCCATTTTAGCGTTACTACAACGACACAATTTTATTACCTATTCGGCCAGTAACGCCGAAGAAGCAGTTAAACAGGTAGCTGCGCACGACAATATTAAATTGCTGATTACCGAAAACGATTTACCCGATATCTCCGGCATTAAAATGGTGGATTCCCTACGCCAAAACTTTAAAAAAGAAGATCTAGCGATTATTGGTATTGCCCATCAAGGCAAACCCGGTATTTCCGCCGGTTTTATTAAAAGTGGTGCCAATGATTATCTTATTACCCCTTATTGCCACGAAGAGTTTTTCTGCCGTGTAATCCAGAACATTGAATATATAGAGAATATTAATGCCATTCACAAAGCAGCCAATACCGACTACCTAACTGGCCTGCCTAATCGTCGTTATTTTTTCACCCGCGTTAACGCGTTATTGCAATCCAAGCCAGCTTTCATGTCGTTGGCCTTAATGGATATCGATTATTTTAAGAATATTAACGACACTTACGGCCATGACGGTGGCGATGAAATATTAAAGGCCATTGCCGCCTTACTGTTAGAGGAAAGTGCTGAGTATCAGGTGGCTAGATTAGGCGGTGAAGAATTTTGTGTTTTTATGCCGAACGTTGAATTGAGCGAAGCCACTGACATTCTCGAAATATTTAGGCAGAAAGTGGAGGCATTACGTATATCCTTCGGTAAGGATGTCCTGCAATGCACTTTGAGCATTGGCGTTACCGATCAATACAATGGCAACATTGACGATATGCTACAACGGACGGACAAATATTTGTATCAAGCCAAGGAGCTCGGACGTAATCTGTTAGTTTCCGATAAACAGCAGTTAAAAGCCTAACTGCAATTAAAGTAATGTTGCCGTCTGCGCGCTTAAACGTAGTTTTCGCTGCTGTCGATAATGCCGCAAAGAATCCATACTAAATACAAACAACGCCATCCACACAAAAGCAAAGGTAATCAAGCGCTCAATTTGCAGCGGCTCATTATATAAATATACCGCCAATACAAACATCAGACTTGGGCCAATGTATTGGAAAAAACCTAATGTAGAAAACATTAAGCGTTTAGCCGCACCGGTAAAGCATAATAAGGGCGCAGTAGTCACCACGCCAGCAAACACCAACAAGGTATTTACACTGATATCATTGAGCAACATATTGCTGTCAGCACTGGCAAAAAACACCCAATACAACAACGCAAAAGGCAACATCATGGTGGTTTCGATAGTAAGACCGGGTAATGAATCTACCGCCACGGTTTTACGCAGCAGGCCATAAATACCAAAACTAAATGCCAGTATTAATGCAATCCACGGCAACTGCCCCAGTGAAATCACTAGAAATGCCACGCCGACCAACGCTAATACCACCGCTAACTGCTGCAAACGCCGCAAACGCTCACCTAAAAACAGATAACCTAGTAGTACATTGAGTAGCGGATTAATGTAATAGCCCAAACTAGCTTCGAGAATATGACCATTATTGATCGCCCAAATAAACAGTAACCAATTTGCCGCGAGTAATACACCAGTGATTAATAATGTTTGTAGTACCTTGATGTTTTTCATCGCCGCGCGCACTTTTGCGACTTGACCTAAAGCTAATACCAACACAAATAAAACAACGGCAGACCAAACAACTCGATGCATAAGAATATCAGGCGCACTGATATGGCTAATGGCTTTAAAATAAATGGGCGCAACGCCCCACATAGAATAAGCCGCAATAGCTAAAAGAACGCCAATTTTAACCGATTTATCTTGCATTTAAGTGTCCGCAGAGTGCGAAGGAAATGGCCTGCAATAATGGGTTAGCAATGCTGTAAAATCAATTTAGTGTCCGATCTAGTCATAGTGATTTTGTCAATAATGCGCCACACTTTGTAAAGCAAATGATACCCATAAAAAAGGGCCAGCAATGTGACCCTTTTTAATTAATCTTCAATCGTCGCAGATGGTTAATGTACGAAAAACAGCACAATCTCTACCGCGATCAAAATGATAATAATCCATTCCAAAAACGATGAATGCTGATGGTTTTGCTCAGCGGCCAGCATGTCGAATAATTCTTGAATGGTTTCGAGCTTTATTTTTAACAGATCCACCCGTGGGGTAATCTCTAAATATTTAGCCACCACTTGATAAAACTCTTCATAAGCTGGGTTCACCCAAAAAAACTCCGGAGTATCTAATAAGTTAAAATGCAAAAAGATATCGCTTTTAGTTTGAAACAGCGATCCACGACGCTTTGACAGCGCCTTGCGTGATAATGGAATGGTGCCGGTTTCGCTTAGCGCATCTGCCAAGGGTTTATTCTTGACGATGGTTTCTTCCGCAACCAATTCAAATTGCCCTAATTTGGCAGATTGAGCCAATGCATGACTGATGGACAGCATGGTTTTTAACTCAATATTAGGTAAATACAATTTGTCATCGAGCATTTTAACGCTGAGAGAATCATGTACTTCGTAAATAAAGCGTTCTTTCTCAGGTGCTGAGAATGGGTCGAGGGTTTGTCCTTTGACTTTTTTCAACAACGACACCAAATCTTTACGGTGCATGTTCCATAACACCACCACGCCGTAATCAAAGACAAAAAATTCACCGCCAGCATATTGCATATGCATCGCGTCAAAAAAACGAGACTTATTCTCGACCTCAATTAAATCATTGGCTAGATCAGTTAAATTGACCTCGCTACCTACAACCAAGGTTTCAACGTAAGGCTGTTCAGCTACCAGTGCTGGCTTATTCATTTTTCTTTATGTCCATAATTTGTACTAACGGAAATTAGACTGCGTTGTACGCCTAATTGCGTTATTCAGACACACAAATATTTTCATCTTAACGACAAAAATATTTCGTTTTCCAAACCATAAATATTGCCCTATTTTCTCACCATCAAGCTTATTGGAGATTTTGATGAGTAAAGATTTTCGTGTACGCAAAGATGACCGTTTAGATTGGGAAGAATCACAAACTAATCGTCATGCTGGCAACAAGCACGCAGGTCATGACAGACGCGCACCACAACGAGCCAAAATAGAGCAGTTGGCAATGCGCAAAAGAAAAGTACTGCAACAATCAAACGAATTAATTTTTTAAACTATAAGGAAAGAGAACACCGATGAAACCACTACTAGGCTTTGCATTATTATTGATGTCATTCTTCGTTACTGCTGATGAATTAGTTGCTGCTGATAAAGAAACTATCGCTGAACTAAAACAATATTGTAAAAATATTGCTGAAGAAGATGGCACCGATGGCAAAGAACTGAATGTATTCTTATTAGAGTGCGTTAACCAAGAGCTAGAGGCAGAAGGTTACTTACCTATTAAGAAATTATAAACTGTAGCGGGCCCAATGCAGGGCCCGCTAACTTTTTTATCCCACCTTTCAATCAGAGATGTACTTTTCTCATCAATTGTTCCAGAGTATGCCCCACACAACTGTTGGTCATCATACTCAATCCATGGACATTCGTTTCTTAGTCACCTTTTTAGAAGTGGCTAAACACCGACACTTCGGCATTGCGGCAGAAAATCTTTATCTGACGCAATCTGCCGTTAGTGCACGGATTAAGTTACTCGAAGAGTACTTCAATACCCCGCTATTTGTACGCCATCGCAGCAGTATTCAACTGACTGCTGCTGGCGAAAAACTTATTCCCTTTGCAGAACAGTTAGCGGGTACCTTAGAAAGCGCACGCAAAACATTGGGCGAAGAAGATGTCGAGTATGTGGTTTTTGCTAGCTCCCCGAATGCCACTGATATAAGCCTGCATCGCGCTTTGCAACGCATCAATTTAGCGTTTCCGGAAATATCAACACGCGCCGATGTATTAGCTGTGGAACAACTCACTCGGCAATTATTAGAGCGGCAAGTGCATTTAGCATTATCACTTATCCCCCTTAAAGCGGAGGATATTGAAAATATCGCCATCGAAACAATCCCTTTGGCGCTATACCGCAGTATTAATTGCAACAATGACAACGCCATGGATAATTATTTGCACATCGATTGGGGCAATAAAGTCACTGACTATTTGCAACATCGTTATCCGGCGACTCGACGAGCCAAGTTAAAAACCGGCGCTTACCCTATCGCTGTTGAATATTTGCTAAGTAATAGTGGTTGTCTGGTATTGCCTAAAACTATTGCGCAGCAAAATTCGCTGTCCTCACAATTAGTGTTGATGGAAGAATTACCTGATGTCGATATCACGGTATATTTGTCTTACCTCAAAGAAGCCAAACTCACTGGCTTAGAAGATCTGATTGCCTTTTTGCAATCTAATTAGCCTCACTTAAGATTAATAACCTAAATTCGGCCCCTCCCACATTGTCGACAATATGGGGATTTTTATTTGACTAATCTTCATTACGCCACTACATTGTCGACACTTAAGTGTTTTATAGTGCATTACAATTATTATGTCTCATTCCGAATCCACACCGGTTACCGCCGCAGATAAGACGTTTTTGCAATTGCGCAAGAATATCGTCGAAGGCGTTATTAGCGCCGGTAGTAAACTCAGCGAAACCGAATTGTCGACAAAATATGCTGTTAGTCGTGCCGTTATTAGGGAGGCAATTAATCGACTCGAAACTTGTCGCTTGGTGGAACGTAAAGCCAACATTGGTGCGCGCGTGGTGGCTTTGACTGCTGATGGCTTACTCGAGCTTTACCAAATTCGAGAATCCTTAGAAGGCATGGCGGCACGATTAGCCGCTACCCATATGAGTGATGAAGAAATTGCTGAATTAAAAGATTTGCTCACTCAGCACTTTGAAGAGGTTAAAGACGGCCACTCTTATTATCAGGAAGCCGGCGATGTAGATTTTCATTACCGCATTATTATTGGCAGCAAAAATAAACAACTCATCAGCTTATTAGTCGATGGCATCTATCATTTAGTGCGCATGTATCGAGTACAGCTTGGTATGGCGGGACCAAGAGTCACCACCGCTTTTGGTGAGCATCAACAAATAGTACAAGCCATTGTTAATCGCGATCCAGAACTGGCGGAAATGTTAATGCGCCGCCATATTTTATATTCTAAAAATAATATTCAAAGCAAATTACAGATTCTTAACCCTACCCACAAGAGGCGCACATCATGAGTGCAGGCAAAGCATTTCGTCAGGCCTTGGCGAATAATCACCCCTTACAAATCGTCGGCACCATCAATGCTTACTCGGCCATTATGGCGAAACAGATCGGCCATCAAGCGATCTACTTATCTGGTGGTGGCGTGGCCAATGCCTCGTATGGTTTGCCTGATCTAGGCATGACATCACTTAATGATGTATTGGTGGATGTACAACGTATTACCGCCGCTTGTGATTTGCCGTTAATGGTCGACATTGATACCGGTTGGGGCGGCGCTTTTAACATTGCTAAAACCATCCGTGATATGCAAAAAGCCGGTGCTGCAGCAGTGCATATGGAAGATCAGGTGGCACAAAAACGTTGTGGTCACCGTCCTAATAAAGAAATTGTATCGGTAGATGAAATGGTCGATCGCATTAAAGCCGCTGTAGATGCTCGTACCGACCCCGACTTTTTCATCATGGCACGCACCGATGCCTTTGCCCTAGAAGGTTTGGATGCAGCAATTGCCAGAGCCAAAGCTTATGTGGCCGCTGGTGCCGACGGTATTTTTGCCGAAGCGATTCAAACCGAAACACATTACCGCGCATTTGCAGAAGCATTAGATGTACCCATTCTGGCGAATATCACTGAATTTGGCCAAACTGAACTCTGGAACAAACAACAACTCGGCGAATGGGGCGTGGCCATGGTGCTTTACCCTCTCAGCGCCTTCCGTGCCATGAATAAGGCCGCCGAAAATGTGTATAGCGCTATCCTTAAACAAGGCGATCAAAAAAGCGTCATTAATGACATGCAAACTCGTATGCAGTTATACGATTACCTCGGCTATCACGATTATGAACAAAAACTCGATTCACTGTTTGCCGAAGGCAAAAACAAATAACACAAGACAATATTAAAATACAGCGACAACGCTGAACTCTGCCCCTACAACAACGGACCACCAACTTAGAGTCCGGTAGCAAAAAATGAAGGAATTAAGCAATGGTTGATAAAAAATTAACAGGTGCCGGATTACGTGGCCAAAGCGCCGGTGAAACCGCGCTATGTACCGTCGGTAAATCTGGCTCTGGTTTAACTTACTGCGGCTATGATGTGGCCGACTTATCAGAAAATGCCACCTTTGAAGAGGTGGCCTACTTACTGTTTAACGGCGAATTACCGAATCAAAATCAATTAGCGTCTTATAAAGCCGAACTCAAAAAACAGCGGGATTTGCCCGCAGCACTGAAACAAGTGCTGAAACTCATTCCAGCAGATGCCCACCCCATGGATGTCATGCGTAGCGGTTGTTCATTTTTAGGTAACCTTGAGCCAGAGCTTAGCTTTGATGCCCAATACCAAGCCGCTAATCGTCTTTTGGCTGCGTTTCCAGCCATCATGGTTTATTGGTATCACTATAGTCATGAAAGAGTAGAGATTGATTGTGTGAGTGATGAAGATTCCATCGCTGGTCATTTCCTAAAATTATTAACCGGCAAAACACCTTCAGAACAGCATCAGAAAGTGATGGATGTATCGCTGATCCTTTATGCCGAGCATGAGTTTAATGCTTCAACTTTTACTGCCCGTGTGTGTGCTTCTACTTTATCGGATATGTATTCGTGCATCACTGGTGCTATCGGCTCATTACGTGGACCTTTGCATGGCGGTGCTAACGAAGCCGCCATGGAAATGATTCAAAAATTCAGCTCACCAGAAGATGCCAAAATCCAAATGGCCGGTATGTTAGAGCGCAAAGAAAAAATCATGGGTTTTGGCCACGCGATTTACCGTACCTCTGACCCGCGCAATACCATCATTAAGGCATGGTCCGAGAAGCTCGCAGAGGAGTTTGGTGATACGTCCTTGTATGATATCTCTGTGGCCTGTGAAGAATTTATGTGGGATAGCAAAAAGCTATTCTGTAATGCGGATTTTTTCCATGCCTCGACTTATCACTTTATGGGTATTCCCACTAAATTATTCACGCCGATTTTTGTGTGCTCACGGGTTACTGGTTGGGCGGCTCATGTGATGGAGCAGCGTTCGAATAATCGCATTATTCGCCCCAGTGCCGATTATACTGGTAGCGAACCACGCAAAGTTATCCCTATTGGGCAGCGCTAATGAACACCCAATACCGTAAACCCTTAGCTGATACTGGCCTTGATTACTACGACACCGAAGCAGCGGTGAATGATATTCAAGCAGGTGCTTACGCACGCTTACCTTATTCCTCCAGAGTGTATGCGGAAAATCTGATACGCCGTTGCGATCCGGCTACGCTAACCGCTTCATTAACGCAAATTATTGAGCGTAGATCCGATTTAGACTTTCCTTGGTATCCAGCGCGCGTGGTATGTCATGACATTCTTGGGCAAACCGCGTTAGTCGATTTAGCCGGTTTGCGGGATGCCATTGCAGAAAAAGGGGGCGACCCAGCCAAAGTAAACCCAGTGGTGCCAACCCAACTGATTGTCGACCATTCCTTATCGGTAGAACATGGCGGCTTTGAGGCGGATGCCTTTGAGAAAAATCGCGCCATTGAGGACCGCCGCAACGACGACCGTTTTCACTTTATCAATTGGACCAAAACCGCCTTTAAAAATGTCGATGTGATCCCGCCAGGCAACGGTATTATGCATCAGATCAATTTAGAGAAGATGTCGCCAGTAGTACACGCACGCGATGGAGTAGCCTTCCCTGACACCTTAGTGGGTACCGACAGTCATACTCCCCATGTTGATGCACTTGGGGTGATTGCCATTGGTGTTGGCGGCCTTGAAGCTGAAAGTGTAATGCTCGGTCGTGCATCGTTGATGCGCTTGCCGCATATTATTGGGGTAGAACTTACCGGTAAACCACCTTCCGGCATTACCGCTACCGATATTGTGTTGCAACTGACCGAGTTTTTACGTTCGCAAAAAGTGGTTTCTAGCTATTTAGAATTTTTCGGAGAAGGCGTAGCCCATTTAACTTTGGGTGATCGCGCCACCATTTCCAATATGACACCGGAATACGGCGCCACGGCGGCAATGTTCGCGATCGATCAACAAACCTTAGAGTACTTAACTCTTACGGGTCGCGAAGCTAAACAAGTTAAATTGGTGGAAACGTATGCTAAAACCACCGGCTTATGGGCAGATAATTTAGCTGAAGCAGAATATGACCGACACTTACAATTCGATTTAGCTAAAGTGGTACGTAATATCGCCGGGCCATCGAATCCTCATCGCCGAGTAGCTACTAGTGATTTAGCCGCGCGTGGCATCAGTGGTGACTTTAGTTCAGATAAAAATGATCCTAACCATATGCCAGATGGCGCGGTGATCATCGCCGCTATTACCAGTTGTACCAATACCAGCAATCCACGCAATGTTATTGCTGCAGGGCTGTTAGCCCGTAATGCCAACACTAAAGGATTAACGCGCAAGCCTTGGGTAAAAAGTTCACTGGCCCCCGGCTCAAAAGCAGTGCAACTCTATTTAGAACAAGCTGATTTATTACCCGAACTACAACAGTTGGGTTTTGGCATTGTTGGTTTTGCCTGTACCTCTTGTAATGGTATGAGTGGTGCCCTTGATCCAAAAATTCAACAACAAATCGTTGAACGAGACTTGTATGCCACGGCGGTTTTATCTGGCAACCGTAATTTTGATGGTCGTATTCACCCTTACGCCAAACAGGCCTTTTTAGCCTCACCGGCATTAGTGGTGGCTTATGCCATTGCCGGTAGTATTCGTTTTGATATCGAAAAGGATATCCTCGGTTACGACCAACAAGGTCAGCCGGTACGATTGCAGGATATCTGGCCAACCGATGCTGAAATAGATGGCATGGTGAAAGCTAGCGTTAAACCAGAGCATTTCCGTCAGGTTTATGAGCCGATGTTTAACCTTAAAGTGGAATATGGTGAGCACATCAACCCATTGTACGACTGGCGTCCGCAAAGCACTTATATTCGTCGTCCTCCCTATTGGAATACAGAAGGCGAAGGTGCGCTTGCCGGTGAACGTAAGCTCAGCGCTATGCGACCACTGGCGGTATTGGGAGACAATATCACCACCGATCATTTATCACCGTCCAATGCGATTATGCTCGACAGTGCGGCTGGTGAGTATTTGCATAAAATGGGCGTGCCTGAAGAGGATTTTAATTCTTACGCCACCCATCGTGGTGACCACCTCACCGCACAACGGGCAACCTTTGCTAACCCCAAACTCTTTAATGAAATGGTGCAAGAAAACGGCAAGGTTGTTCAAGGCTCGTTAGCCAGAATAGAGCCTGAAGGCAAAGTGACGCGCATGTGGGAAGCCATCGAAACCTATATGCAACGCAAGCAATCGTTGATCATTATCGCCGGTGCCGATTACGGTCAAGGGTCATCCCGTGACTGGGCCGCCAAAGGTGTACGTCTTGCTGGTGTCGAGGTGATTGTCGCCGAAGGTTTTGAGCGTATCCATCGCACTAACTTGGTGGGCATGGGCGTATTACCGTTGCAGTTTAAGGCCGGTGAAAATCGCCATACTTATGCCATTGATGGCACCGAGACCTTTGATGTACTCGGCGATCCAGCACCTGGAGCGATGATGACCTTATTGATCAACCGAAAAAATAGCGAGTCAGTTCAAGTCAAAGTGCTATGTCGAGTAGATACTGCTGAAGAACACTCCATCTACGCCGCAGGCGGAGTATTACAGCGTTTTGCGGAAGACTTTTTGGCTTCATCAAAGAGTGATAAACATGACTGATAAACTCTTTAAAGCGCAACTTAAAATACCAGCGACTTACCTCAGAGGAGGAACGTCTAAAGGCGTATTTTTTAAGTTGGAGGATTTGCCTGAAAGCGCACAGGTGCAGGGGCAGGAACGTGATCAATTACTGTTGCGGGTGATTGGCAGTCCTGATCCTTATGCTAAACACACCGACGGTATGGGCGGCGCTACATCCAGTACCAGCAAAGTGGTGATCTTATCCAAAAGCACAAAATCCGATCATGATGTCGATTATCTGTTTGGCCAAGTGGCCATTGACAAACCGGTTATCGACTGGAGTGGTAATTGCGGCAACCTAACTGCTGCCGTAGGTTCCTTTGCCATTAGCAATGGTTTGGTTAGTGCTGAGCGTATACCCGAAAACGGCATCACCATGGTGCGGATCTGGCAGGCGAATATTTGCAAAACCATTATTGCCCATGTCCCCATTACTAACGGCCAAGTACAAGAAACCGGTGACTTTGAACTCGATGGCGTAACTTTCCCAGCAGCTGAAGTGAAAATAGAATTTGTAGATCCTGCCGATGATAATGAGGGCGAGACGAATAGTGGTCTGTTTCCCACCGGCAATCTGGTGGATGATCTAATCATTCCCGACATTGGCACCTTAAAAGCCACAATGATCAACGCTGGCATTCCGACCATTTTCATCAATGCTGGGGCTATCGGTTACACCGGCACAGAATTACAAGATACGATTAATAATGATCCAAAAGCCTTAGCCATGTTTGAAACCATTCGCACTTATGGCGCGTTAAAAATGGGATTAATCGATAATATTGAACAAGCTGTGGCTCGCCAACACACACCCAAAGTCGCCTTTGTTGCACCAGCAAAAAGTTACACGAGCTCTAGTGGTAAAACCATTGATGCCAAGCAGATTGATCTACAGGTTAGAGCGTTATCCATGGGTAAACTGCATCACGCGATGATGGGAACCGCCGCCGTCGCTATTGGCACCGCCGCCGCCATACCTGGCACCTTAGTCAATTTGGCTGCTGGCGGTGGTAAACGCCATTCAGTATGTTTTGGCCACCCTTCCGGCACCTTAACTGTCGGCGCAGAAGCCACCGAACAGGGAGGTAAGTGGAGCGTTAAAAAAGTCAGCATGAGTCGCAGCACCAGAGTTTTAATGGAAGGGTGGGTTAGGGTTCCCCAAGGATAAATCACTCAAAGAATTACCCCACCATATAAGTCCCAGTACCAAAAGCAATATGGTCACCGTTTTGGTTGTGTAATTCCATGCGTACCACAGCGACACGGGCACCTTTACGGATAACCTCAGCGGTGGCGATGAATTCTTCGCCTTTACCGGGTAGTAGATAATCCACGCGCATGTCGATGGTGCTCATTTTACTAATACGTTTTTGAAACTCGCTAAGATCGACCACTGGCATCAATCTTACGGTTTCCATAATCGCCATTAGCCCGCCAACGGTATCCAGAATAGCGGCAGTCACACCACCATGAAGTATTTTAAGTAACGGATTACCCATTAATTGGTCTTGCCAAGGTAGCCTGATTTCGACTTTATTTTGATCCAGTTGACTGATTTGCATGCCCAATAATTGATTAAACGGCATTTTTTCCTGAAATACCTGAGCCACATACTGCTGCAACTCATCTGTGGTCAATGTGCTTGTTGATTGCATGAAATTTCCTAAAGCTGGGGATTATCGGTTTCACCGGCTACTAAAGCCACGTACAATGCGCTCATCATTTTTACACCAGTTTGATTTTGTCTGCACCTACGAATTTAGCCAGCAACCATACCAATGCCCCCTTAACGCAATTGCAAAAGGTGTTTGGTTACCATGCCTTTCGCCCCGGCCAACAAGAAGTTATTGAGCAAACCTTAGTGGGTAACGATAGCTTAGTGTTAATGCCGACCGGTGGCGGTAAGTCGCTGTGTTACCAAATCCCCGCATTAATTTTGCCCGGACTTACAGTAGTGGTGTCACCGCTGATTTCATTGATGAAAGATCAGGTGGATGCGTTAATTACCAGCGGTGTCAGTGCTGCCTATTTAACCTCTGGGTTAACCATGGAGGCCATGCAGCAAATTTACAAAAAGCTGCATAATAATGAATTGAAGTTGTTGTATCTGGCTCCGGAGCGTTTATTGCAGCCAGATTTTATTGACCGTTTACAACATCTGAATGTTAGCTTTTTTGCCATTGATGAAGCCCACTGCGTTTCCCATTGGGGTCATGATTTCCGTCAAGAATATTGCAAACTAGGGCAGCTCAAGCGCTTATTCCCGAATGTGCCAGTGATGGGCTTAACGGCAACCGCCGATTTGGCTACTCGCCAAGACATTCAACTACAGCTGCAATTGCACCAGCCTTATGTTTATCAGGGCAGTTTTGACCGGCCGAATATTCGTTACAGCCAATTGATCAAATACCAGCCTATCAATCAATTGTTGAAGTACTTACAAGAGCAAGAAGGCAGCGGCATTATTTACTGCGGCAGCCGTCGCAAGGTTGACGAGATCACCGCTAAGCTAGCCCAGAGCGGCGTCAGCTGTGCGGGTTATCACGCGGGGATGGAATCCGAAATCCGCAATATCGTCCAGCAAGATTTTATTCGCGATAATATTGATGTGATTGTCGCCACCGTTGCTTTTGGTATGGGCATTAACAAACCCAATGTGCGTTTTGTAGTGCATTATGATTTGCCACGCACCATTGAATCTTACTATCAAGAAACCGGTCGTGCCGGTCGCGATGGTATGCCTGCCGAAGCACTATTATTGTTTGATGAAAAAGATGCGGCGCGCATTCGTAAGTGGATTGCCATGAATGACAATCCTGAGCGCCAAGCGGTAGAGTTACAACGCTTTGAAGCCATGCATGCACTGGCCGAAGCGCAAACTTGTCGACGTCAAGTATTGCTTAACTACTTTGATGAATACAGCCCTAATTCTTGCGGTAACTGCGATATATGTCTTGATCCGCCTAGGCAGTTCGATGGCACCTTAGCGGCACAAAAACTGCTATCTTGTATTTTGCGTGTTGAGCAAAAACAGGTAAGCCAGTACGTGATAGACGTGCTACGGGGCAACAAAGTAAAACGCATTAGTGATTTACAACATGACCAATTAAGCACCTATGGCGTGGGAAAAGATGAAAGTGATGCCTACTGGCATAACTTGATCAACCAGCTAATCCATCAGGGTCTGGTGCGGGTGGATATTACCCAAAATGCCACCTTAAAACTCACTGAGGCTGCACGTCCTATACTAAAGAGTGAGCAAGCACTTACATTAGCTATACCTAGATTAAGCCTTAAGCTAAGCCGCAAAGACAAACTAGCGAAACGTAATTATGACAAAGAACTTTTTGCCAAGCTCAAACACTTACGTAAGTCCATTGCCGAAGCCGATGAGGTACCACCCTTTGTGGTATTTAGCGATGTCACCTTAGCGGAAATGGCAGAGCATTTACCCACCACTGCTTTTGAGTTTTTAGATATTAGCGGGGTAGGCCAAACCAAGTTGGAACGCTACGGTAAACAATTTATTGCAGTCATCCAAGAGCATATCCCCGACTAATACTGTGGCACCTCATAAACAGCTGTTATGATTTCAAACACGTCATTTTAAGGTGTTTAAAAAATGAAAACCTTGCGCTTTTTTACGTTATTCATCACATGCTGCTTCTCCTTCAGTACGCCCGCACAAGATGCCACAGAGCAACAAATTGTTGCCCAAATCAATGCCGACTTGCCCCAAGCATTAAGCGAGCTGGAGCTGACGGTTAATATCAACAGTGGCACTCTGAACTTCGAAGGGGTTAAAAAAGTAGGTCATTTTTTCCAACAGAAGTTCGACGAAATTGGCTTTAAGACCCAGTGGGTTGATGGCAGTGAATTTAAACGGGCAGGGCATTTAGTCGCCAGCTATGGTGATACTGGACCGAAAATACTGATGATTGGTCATCTGGATACGGTATTTGCCAAAGACGATGCTTTTCAGACCTTTCAAAAGATTGATGATAATCACATAGCCGGCCCCGGCATTACCGATATGAAAGGCGGCGATGTGATCATTCTCTCGGCGTTGCGAGCACTTAAAAAACTTAATTTATTGGATAACGTCAGTATTAAAGTGGTAATGACCGGTGATGAAGAGCGCAGTGGCCGACCTTTATCTCAATCCAAGAAAGCTTTAATTGACGCCGCCAAATGGGCCGACATAGCCCTAGGTTTTGAAGATGCCGATGGCGATATTAAAACCGCAGTAGTGGCTCGTCGCAGTTCCAGCGGTTGGAAATTGAATGTCACTGGCAAACCATCCCACTCTTCGCAAATTTTTACCGACGATATTGGTTACGGCGCTATTTTCGAAACCGCGCGGATTTTAAATGCCTTTCGTGAACAGTTGGCTGGCAAGGATAACCTTACTTTTAACCCTGGGATGATTATTGGCGGTACTGACATCAACTATGAAAATGCCACTGGCACCGCCTATGGTAAATCCAACGTTGTTGCTAAAACTGCGCGGGTATCCGGTGGTATTCGCGCGTTATCAGTAGAAGAGCTAGAGCATGCCAAACAAATGATGCAGAAAATTGTCGCAGAGAATCTACCCCACACTTCCGCTGCTATAACCTTTGCTGAAGGCTACCCCCCCATGGCGCCCAGCGACGGTAACTATGCACTATTGAAAATGTACAGTGATGTCAGCGAATCCTTAGGTTATGGACCAGTGACTGCTGTTAACCCACGTAATGCAGGGGCTGCGGATATTTCATTTACGGCTAAGCATGTAAAAATGGGTATTGATGGTTTGGGACTAATGGGCACTGGCGGACATACCAAAGAAGAAGTAGCTGATATGCGTAGCTTTAGCCAAAATATGCACAAAGCGGCGGTATTGATTTATCGCTTATCACTGGCAAATTGAGCAACTAACCTGAACTTTGGTTAATTAACTCAAAGACATACTGCGGGATGGCATGAATAGGTGTCGAACTGGCAATATTCCCTAGCAACATATCATTTGTAGCAGTGTTACCCTGGCCTAGGATAATGGTAGGTATTAACAATTGTTGAGCAGAATACAAACTGTCGCTGAGTAGGCATATATCGGCGTGATGTTGGCTTAACCAATGGTTTGCTTGGGGCCATGCTGAAAAACTAATGACCTCAAAGCCACCGGTAGTCGTCAACGCTAAAGCAATATTTTGTCGCCGCAGCGCATAAGGCTCCAGCAACAAAATACGCTTGTTCAAAATAATTACCTTAGGAAATTAGCCTAAGGTTTAAGACTGGCGTAATAAGCGGCTAGGTTTTCAATATCAGTATCGGACAAGGCTTTAGCCATAGCGCCCATTACTGGATCTTTACGATTTCCGTCGCGAAAATCCTTCAATTGTTTTTTAAGATATTGTTCCTGTTGACCGGCTAAATGCGGGTACATTGGGATCATAGATAGGCCACTAGCACCATGACAGGCCATGCAGCTAGCAGATTTAGCTTTACCGGCATCAATATCTGCCGCCATACCTGAAAAACTCAACAAGGTTGCGGCGGTTGCCAGTATTAATTTCATAGACATACAGAGTTGCTCCTTTAGGATAGAATATTCACATGCTGTTGTTATTTACCGGCATATTATGTCACCAAATCAGCTTATAAACTGGATTTAAATGTAATGAAATTTTCCAATACCTACGTCGAACTCGGTGACACATTTTACCAAACAGCGCAGCCCGAGAAGGTAGCACAACCGAGTTTACTTCTCTGGAACGACCAGCTTGCCGAAGAACTCAATCTTTCCGCTGCACTTTGCCAAGATCCGACATTACAAACTGAGTATTTTTCTGGCAATCAGCTACCGGTTGGCGCGAACCCCGTGGCTTTAGCCTATGCCGGTCATCAATTTGGTCACTTCAATCCGCAATTAGGCGATGGCCGCGCGCATTTACTCGGTGAAATAATCGATAGCAACAACATTCGCCGAGATATACAACTCAAAGGATCTGGGGCAACTTATTTCTCTCGTGGTGGCGATGGTCGTTGTGGAATAAAGCCCGCAGTTCGGGAGTACATAATGAGCGAAGCCATCCACGCACTGGGGGTGCCTACCTCACGCTGTTTGGCGGTTGTTACCTCTGGAGAAAGTATTTTCCGTGACCACCAAGCTGTGCCCGGCGCCATAGTTACTCGTGTTGCCAGTAGCCATATTCGTGTTGGCACATTCCAATACTTTGCTACTCGAGATGATATTCCATCGCTCAAGGCCTTAACCGACTACAGTATTAAACGGCATTTCCCAGAGATAACCACCGGCCAAGAAGGCTATATCGCCGACTTTCTTGAAGCGGTAATCGACAAACAAATTACCATGGTTGTAGAGTGGATGCGGGTAGGCTTTATCCATGGCGTAATGAATACCGACAACACCCCAATTTGTGGCGAAACTCTAGATTTTGGACCTTGCGCGATGATGGGCGTTTATCATCCCCACACTGTATTTAGCTCAATCGATCGCAATGGGCGTTACGCCTATGGTAAACAACCTTCGATTGCACAATGGAACATGGTGCGTTTGGCGGAATGCTTATTGCCTTTGGTGGATGAGGATACCGATAAAGCCATTGCCCAACTACAACCGCTGTTACAACAATTCACCGAGCGTTTTGAAAAAGCCTACACCCACATGTTAAACAACAAATTGGGGCTGACCACTGATACCGCTGCCAACAATGAATTGTTAAGCCAGTTACTAGCAAAAATGCAGGAGCTAGAGCTGGATTACACTCAGACCTTTGATTTACTCGCCAATTCACTGACAGACCAAACTATAGAACAACAAGTGCGTGCACTACTGACCGATTGGTATGCCAACTGGCGTCAGCAATTATCACAAGCGCATCTGAGTGACATTGATACTCAACAGCATATGCGCAAATATAATCCGTTGGTGATCCCGCGAAATCATCATGTAGAAACGGTATTAAGCGAATGTGAACGTGCTGGCAATAATACTGCCGTAGAACATTTTCTAAAGGTGTTACGATCACCTTATGCAACCACGGCAGATACTGCACAATTTCAAACTTTGCCCAGTGATAACGACGCCAATTATAAAACTTTTTGCGGAACCTAAACCCAATACCGACAGTAAATTTATGATTGCGAATAACGCAATAGATTCTTATCCTAGTAACGGGAAAAGCTTGAATGAGAAACAATTGAATACAAAGCAGTGGATCAAATATCTCGTCGTTTTGCTTAGTTTTTGGCTAAGCCTGAACTGCATTGGTGAAACATTGCATATAGATGAGAGCCTGTCTGAAGTTACCTTATCTAAATCAATTAAAGTCATTCGTACCCAATCCTCACAACAGTTGTCGTTTATACAGACCCTAGAAAACTGGCAGCCCCATGCCGATATTACACCATTGGAAAGTGGCGATAGTTTGTGGGGACAGCAATCCATTCGCAATATATCCAATTCGAATCTGTCTATTCAACTGGTTATGGCGAATCCTGCATTAGATCATATCGACTGGTACGTAATGGATAGTCGCAACCGTATTCGTCAATCGACCTTTATGGGCACTCGCAGTGAATCACCTACCTATCGTGCTAGCAGTAGTGTGTTTAATTTACCCTTAACCATTCAAGCTAACGAAACTCTAGATGTGTATTTTAAGTTAGTTGATGACGGTCCAATGATCGTGCCAATTAGTCTGGTAAGTGAAAAACAATGGCAACAAAACTTGCATCAGGAATTTCTGGCCAGTGGTTTGGTGATTGGCATTTTGGGAATATTCACCCTGTATTTTCTGGCAACCTATACCTTGCTACGCAGCCCTATCCGTTTTTGGTTTTCCATAGCGATGCTGGCTGGATTAATGTTATTTATCAACACTCAAGGTGTTTTTACTCAATGGGCAACCTTGGGGGCTCATATCACGTCTTTGAGTACGGCCTTCTTTGCACTGTCGCTCATGTGCTTGTCGAAAGTGTGCTACTACATATTGCACCCGTTACCGCGTTATTGGCGCTACACCATCTATGCATTAAGTGCTATTACCTTCGCTAGTTCCTTAGTGTTCAACGCTTACTGGCAATTAATTATTAGTTCAGCGCTGGCCACCTGCGTATTTATTACCATCATTTATTTAACCATTCGTTACAGCAGCACTCACAGTAATTTGCCCAATCAGCTGTTTGCCTTAGGGATTATCTGTCTTGGCACCGCCAATGTAATTTATGTCACTTTATTGATGAACGGCTTGTATCTAGGACGAGTGCTCAACCTGCTACTGATTGGCTTGTCGTTATTCGGCAGTGTCTTCATTGCGTTGAGTATTGCCATCTTTAATCAAGTTGTGCAATTGGCTAAAAATCATCAACAACATCTTGCCATTAGTGAACTCAGCCAGTTTTATGAATTGTTTAACAATGCAGCTGAGGGGCTATATACATCAACATTGAATGGTGAACTCATCAAGGTAAATCCCGCACTTTGCCAGTTATTCGGTTACGAATCTGAAGAGCAAATGCTGAGTGAAGTAAAAAATGCCGAGCAGCTTTATAGCAATAGCGAAGACCGCCTGAAATTAATCAAAGAGCTCCACCAAAACGGCATGACATTAGGCCGCGAAACTAAAGGCTTAAAACGTGATGGTGTGGAATTCTGGTTTTCCAACTCAGTGCAACTGAAAATGCAGCATGGGCAAGAGATTTTATTTGGCTCGGTATTTGATATTACCGAACGCAAGCGCGGCAACCTGAGTCTTGATTACTTAGTTCGACATGACCAATTAACCGGCCTTTACAATCGACGGGAATTTGAACGCCGCCTAGAATTAGCCGTCAGCTATGCTCACCAACTGGACGGCCAGTTTGCTTTGCTCTTAGTTAATATTGATAATTTCCGTTTGGTCAATGATGCCTGCGGTCATGAAGCTGGCAATATTCTGATCCAACAATTTTGTGAGCGCATACAAGCGGCGATCAGTTCGCGGATTATTTTAGCGCGCTTACAGGGCGATGAATTTGGGCTGTTATTGGAAGGCGAATTAAGCGATCAAGCTCAACCTACGGCCAAAACCTTGTTGGAAGTAGCCGACGCGTTTCGCTTTGTTTGGGATAATCGCATTTTTACCGTTAGTCTGAGTATTGGTATTGCGGATAATTCAGAGCCAGACCTGCAATCTCACCAACAGATGTTAAGCATGGCCGACGCAGCCTGCTGTAGTGCTAAGGCTCAAGGGGGAAATCAATTCCATCTATACACTAAAGAAGATAAGCAGCTGCGTCGCTATTATTCTGAGCAGACATGGATCACCATGCTTAACCAAGCACTGGATGACGACAGTTTTCAATTATTTTACCAACCCTATCATTCATTAAAAACCAACGAAGAAGGCTATCGTTATGAATTGTTGCTGCGCTTACGTCACGACATTGATAACAATACCATCCTGCCATCGTCCTTTATCCCTACCGCTGAACGACAAAACCTTATGGGAAAAGTCGACGAATGGGTAATTAGCCATTACTTCAAATGGCTGCATGAGCACCCTGACCACCAACAACAGCTTATTTGCTGCAATATTAATTTAAGCGCCCATGCGTTGTCTGACCCGCAGTTAAAACAGAATATTTTGCAGGCTTTTAAGCAATACGATATTCCACATAATAAAATTTGTTTTGAAATTAATGAAAGTGTCGCCATTGTAAAGACTGAGGAAACCTTACAGTTCATTAAAACTTTCCAAAAATTAGGCTGCTTGTTTGCGTTAGATGATTTTGGCAGTGGCTTTGCGTCTTACAGTTATTTGAAAAAATTACCGGTAGACATGATCAAAATCGACGGCAATTTTATTAAGAATTTATTGATCGATTCTTCTGACAGTTTAATGGTTCGCTCAATGAATGACGTGGCAAAATCCCTTGGCGTCAAAACCATGGCCGAATTTGTGGAGTCGAAAGAAATTATGGTTGAACTGGGTAAGATTGGCGTTGATTATGCCCAAGGTTTTAGTATTGCCAAGCCTAGAGCACTCAGCGAATTTACTACTGACACCATTTCCGATAAGTAACAAGCGTGCCGCCAATTAAGCTTATCTCTCTACCTTGAACTCAACCATTGCTGCATAATGTTGCATTCGAGTTACAAATTTAAACAGACTCGTTCCTCGCTAGTTTGTACCATACCCGCACTTTTATTCTGGATCTAATCACTATGCTCACAAAATCGCTACGCTCTTTACTGGCCTTAAGCCTAATTATTGTTGCACCGCTTTCACAGGGAACAGTAGTAGAAGTACAAACCGTACTGGGTAATTTTCAAGTTAACTTGTTTGATAAAGGCACGCCAAAAACCGTTGAGAACTATTTGGGTTACGTCAACTCAGGCGCTTATTTCAATAACGTAGTACATCGTTCTGTACCAAATTTTATTGTGCAGGCAGGTGGGTTTCAGTTTAATGATGACTTCCCCATTGACGAAGTAGTATCAGCCGCAGCGGTAATTAACGAACCTAAGTACTCCAATGTCCGTGGCACTATTGCCATGGCTAAACTCAGTAGTGGCGTTAACAGCGCTACCAATCAATGGTTTATTAACCTAAAGAACAACAGCGGAAATTTAGATGTACAAAACGGTGGCTTCACAGTATTTGGACAAGTACTCGGCGACGGCATGGATATTGTTGATGCCATTGCAGCCTTAAATATCCATAATCGTGGTGGTGTTTTTAGCGAGATCCCACTGGTGAATTACACCACCGCGGATGCTGATGCCGGTGTTGAAGTTACTGGTGAGCACTTAATGTTGATAACTGATGTGGTAGTGATTGATGCCAATGCAGAAACCCATCCTGAGATTCTGCCGACCAAGAATACTTTGCTTAATCAACCATCAACCGGTGGTGGTAGTTCTGGCAGTGGTAGCATGGGTGGTATGATTATGTTACTCATCACTACATTAGGATTACGCTGGGTAAAACGCTAACCCCTAGCATTGGCTTTTGGATAATTAAGCAAACTTTAGTTACGTAAAAATCTTTTTTGGATTTTTTTTAAAAAAGAGTGCGATTCAACTAGGTCTGGTAACACTGTTTATTTATAGTTACCCCGCTGTAAAATTATCCAAAGGCAAACTGTGGTTTATCTTTTCTATTTAGTTGTATCCCAAGGCATTGTATATCTGACTTTTAGTTCGGTTATGCTGCTAATTTGGCGTAAAATGGAAGGCCATTTCCATCACTTAGTATGGTCCATAGGTTTTCTGTTTGGCGCTATGGGCTGGCTGATCAATTTGGTGCCTGTTACCCTTTTCGCTTCTCCAGATATTCACTGGCTGGTGGACAACTTTATCACCCTTATTTCCGTTTCTGCGGTGAGCTACGGCTTCGTGCTGCGAGCACAACGAGCCATGCATCTCATTTGGTTTGTGGTTGCCACTTTTGTTTCCCTAAATATCCTGATTTATTTTTCGGCGGTGACCGGCGCGCAAGAAATTAAATCATCCATCAGCCCATTATTTGTGGCACTGTGCCTACAACTTAATTGTTATATTCTGTGGCGCAAAGAGGGCAAATTAACCTTTGCTGAAGTGGTCGCGATTGGCATCTGCCAGATGGGGGCCCTCGCTCATATTCTTCGAGCAGGCGTTATTCTTGTGCATGCGCAAAATAATGACCCAGAGTTTCTTAAGTACTACGATCAGATCAGCTATATGTTTTTGCCCTTTATTTACACTGGGATCGGTATTGCGATTCTCAGTCTTACTATCTCTGACTTACACGAACGTATGACTAATTTGGCCATTACCGATCAATTGACTGGCGCATTAAATCTAACCGGTATAGAGAAAATATCGACCAAAGTCATCGGTCATTGCCAGCGCAGTAATCAATGGATGAGTTTAATTTTAGCCAAAATAGATAATTATCAATCTATACACGAACAATACGGCAGCCATGCTACCGACTTAATCTTAAAAAGCTTTGCCGAAACACTGGACAGTAAGCTAGATGATTGTGATTACATTGGCCGTACTGGTAGTGATGAATTTATGTTGCTGCTACCAGACAACGCTAATGCCGATCATATAGCCGAAGAAATGCGCTTAGCCGTTGGCCAATCCTGCATTATTGATCACGAGCAAGAACTACGTTTCACTGCCAGCTTTGCGGTAGTGTCCAGTCAGCATGATTATTGTTATAACGTATTGCGAGCCCGAGCAGAACTGCTACTTTATAAAGCCACTTTAGATGGTCGAAACCAAGTTATCACCGAATCTCAAGACTATGGTTATTAAACAAAATTCTGAGCTATTGGATTACATGCTTAAGAGTTAATCATCATCGTTGACCTACCCAAGGTAACAGTGCCAGACTGACCCTACGAATAAGCGAAGATGGGAGTTAATATGGCAAACTGGCATAGTGCGGAGGTTATCAGTAAGCAACAATGGGCAGATAATTTATTCAGTCTAAAAGTCTCTTATCCCCATAATAAATTTACCGCAGGTCAATTTATTAAACTCGGTTTAACCATAGATGATAAGCGCATACAGCGCGCTTATTCATTAGTTAATCCTCCCGGTACCGATTACGCTGAAATTTACCTCACTCTCGTTGCTGATGGCCTATTGTCGCCGTCACTTGCGGCACTACAATCCGGTGATTACGTCGATGTTAGCTATCCTGCCAGTGGTTTCTTCACTCTTGATGAAGTCCCCGATGGCGAGACATTATGGTTACTCTCCACCGGCACCGGTATAGGCCCTTTTTTATCGATGCTAGCAACGCCAGAGCCATGGCAGCGCTTTAAACATATTGTATTAGTTCACGGTGTACGCTGGTCACAAGATTTGACGTATGGGCCGCTCATTAGCCAATGGCAACAGCAATATCCGCAACAATTTCATTATCAACCGGTGGTCAGTCGTGATTCCGGCAATCATTATTTAACCGGCCGCATACCGCAATTAATCCAACAGCAACGTCTACAGCAGGCCAGTCAGCGTTCTTTGGACGACACTTGCCAAGTAATGATATGCGGCAATCCAGATATGATTAAAGAAACTAAAACCTTATTAGAATCCATGGGGTTAGCTAAAAACCTGCGCCGCAAACCAGGACAAATTACAGTTGAACAATATTGGTGAACAAGGCATGTTGCCACTAACGGTAATTCGTTCGCTGTACTAAAAACAGCTTGCCGCGACGACCAATACAGGATACAAAGCCGCTCCTTTATCGTTCCCAGCTTTGAGCTATATGGCTACCGTCGTTTTTAACGCGAATACGCAAACAATAGATTTTCAAGTAGCAATATTTGAACGTATCGCCGTGGCGCTTGAAAAAGATGGTTATGCGGTGATACCCAATGCGCTGCCGGAAACCATTAGTAATAGCTTACTGGACTATATCGCCTACGCCGATGCGCAAGCCCATTTTCATCCAGCTGCAGTAGGAAGAGGCACAGAAACCATCCACAGCCAGTTTATCCGTCGCGATAACATCTCTTGGATCGCCGAGGAAGAGCCTTATAGTAAGTTATGGCTTGATTGGAGCACAGAGCTACAACGGTATTTAAATCGACGTTTATTTCTAGGTTTATTTTCTTTTGAAAGTCATATTGCCCATTATCAGCCTGGTGATTTTTATAAAACCCATGTGGATGCTTTTAAAGGGGAATCTAACCGTGTGTTGTCATTGGTGAGCTACCTAAATCGTGGCTGGGAACCAGATCAAGGTGGTGAACTAGTCATCTATGCCCCCAATTCAAATCAGGAACTACTGCGTGTTACACCTAACTTTGGCACCTTAGTTATTTTCTTAAGTGAAGAATTTCCACACCAAGTGCGCACCGCCAATCGTGATCGTTTCAGTGTTGCGGGTTGGTTCCGCGTTAACGGCTCAAACACGGTACAAGTCGATCCACCCAGATAAATCCGGCAGATCGCGCTGGCTAAGACAATGTACTTTAGCGACTACTTTGCCAAATCACTTTGGTTTAATACCCTGTCACAATGTATTCAACAATCTTAGCCATCAACGACTCAAAGAGCGCTTTTGACCTGCCAGTTTACCGTTTGTCCGGCGAAGAATGGCACCATGTCATGACCATTGGGTAACCGAATATTATCTGGCACTTGCCACGATTTTTTGACCAGAGTGACCGTGCCTTGATTACGAGGTAGGCCATAAAAATCAGCACCATAGTGGCTAGCAAAGCCTTCAAGCTTGTCTAAAGCATTCAACTCATCAAACACTTGTGTATACAACTCTAAGGCACTCCAAGCACTGTAGCAACCGGCACAACCACAAGCAGATTCTTTACGATGTTTCTCATGAGGGGCAGAGTCAGTGCCTAAAAAGAACTTATTCGAACCACTTTGTACTACTTCGCGCAAACGTTGCTGATGTGTGCTGCGCTTTAGTACTGGCAAACAGTAATTATGTGGGCGCACACCACCAACTAACAGATCATTTCTATTTAACAATAAGTGCTGGGGCGTAATAGTTGCAGCGACATTATCTGAGGAGGATAAAACAAAATCGGCCGCATCGGCGGTAGTAATATGCTCGAAAACAATTTTTAACGTTGGAAATTGTTCGACAATATGGCGTAAATTGACATCGATAAAAACCTTTTCACGATCAAATATGTCCACATGACTATCGGTCACCTCACCGTGGATCAGCAATAACATGCCACATTCCGCCATTGCTTCAAATACCGCAGTCATTGCATTTAGGTTGGTCACAGCCGCATCGGAATTAGTGGTCGCCCCTGCAGGGTATAATTTCGCAGCAACAACCCCGGCGGCCTTGGCTTGCTTAATATCTTCAACGCTAGTGTTGTTGGTCAAATAAATAACCATTAAAGGCGTAAATGAAGAGCCTTCAGGTTTGGCATTTAAAATCCGTTGTTGATAGGCCATGGCCATATCCGCATTAACAATAGGTGGCACTAAATTCGGCATCACTATGGCGCGTTGGAAACAGCGTGCGGTAGCAGGAACGGTTTCTTGCAGCATTTCATTATCACGAAAATGTAAATGCCAGTCGTCAGGGGTTTGGATGGTTATTTCAGTCATGGTTTATAGTAATGAACAGATTAGATAAGGGTCATTGTAACCTGTTCATTTCACAACTTCATAAAAACGTTTTATGCATTCACTACAGATAGTGCCGCAGGGATGGCTGGTGTGGGATATTGTCTATATTCATTTTGTGACATTGGCATAAACTTGCGAGGCAAATTATCAATAAATTCTTGAGCATTAATATAACAAGGCTTGCGTAAGCCTTTATGGGCAACATAATCACCAATTGGAATAATATTAATGCCTACTAAGCGCATGCTACGGATCAATTTTGATTCTGATAACAAATAAACATGGGGGCGATTTGATTCTGCAGCCAACTTCAGTGAGCTGTAATATAAATGTAAGGCAATATAGGGATACAGCGTTTGCTCTTGAGCAGTTGTTTCTTCACGTATATTTTGTTTAAATTCTTTATCCACGGCTAAGCGCGAAATTTCACAAATATTCTCACGGCCAAATTTTTGAGGATGATAATCAGAATCTAACAATTGCTTTTGCGCCAACACTTCCATCGGCAACAAATCATCTTCATGGTAACAATTCACCACCCGCGTGCAGCCAATCACATCCCCTAGCTTTTGGTGAGTAATAGCTACATGATGAGCACGGATGTCAAACTTGTCTTTTTCAATACCGCTGTGATTAACCGGCTCATAGCCTAACTTTTCACAATAAACCTTATGCCGCAAACGATAGATTTCATCACATTTAGTCGGAGACATCATGTGATTTACGCCACATTCCACATCAAAATAACGGCCGAAGCGGTGCAAAGGGCTTAACTGAAATAAATCACTAACTTGTGCAGATTTAACCTTCTCTGCACTTTGTGCCCACATTGACTTTGATTGCATATTAGATTCGCGTTTTGTTATTTTCATCACATTATTCAGTTAATTCAATTACTATGCCACTGTATTTTTTTGACATATAAATCAACATGTTAGTTATACTTTTGTGTAAACTCTACAAATACTCTTGATAATTATGTTGTTTAAATAAGACTACTATCAACGACTTAACACTAAAAACTTTAAATTCAATGATTTAGCCTGTCGCAAAATAAAGACATCAAGACTATTCGATTGTTTCTACGCGATTCCGTCCGGCTTCTTTGGCTTTATACAATGCTTTATCCACTTGTACAAAGGCTGTATTTAAATCTTCTGTAGGTGCAAATTCCATCACTCCAATACTACAACTGACTTTATGTAATCCGATCACATCGATATGGTACACCGCTTCGCGAATTCGCTCAGCCAATGGTACGGCGTCTGATAAGCCAGTATCCGGGAGTAAAATAATAAACTCTTCACCGCCCCAACGACCCACCACATCGACACTGCGTACTTGTTGCTTAAGTACTTTAGCAACCTCGAACAATACATTATCCCCTGCCGTATGACCAAATGTATCATTAATTATTTTGAAATTATCCAGATCTATTAACAATAAACTCATTACATTCGCATTACGCTTGGCTCGATTGCGCTCTTTTTCGACATTTTCTTCAAAGAAATGACGATTAACAAGATTAGTTAGAGAATCGTGAGTTGAAAGATATTCCAGTTTTTGATTACGCTTTTTAAGTTGCTCCTGTAACTTAAGTAATTCTCTATTTTTTAAATCCAATTCGAAATTTTTAGAATCCAAATGCACACTATTCATGGCTAATACGTAATAGCGATAGCCCATAAATAACGACACAAACAACACGCTAAAAAATCCCCACCAAAAGTTGGAATAGTCCGCTTCTTCGGTATACGCATTTGTAGACCATTGCCGAAAAATATCGTCTTGTTGGGCATCGTTGATTGAACGTACTGCCTTATCCATAATACTCAGTAAGATGGGCTGATTCTTAGCGACGCCCACACGTAAATTATCGTAATACTCAGGCGAGCTGGAAATTTGAATATAGGGCAATCCTAGGCGCTTAATTTCATTAGAGACCAATAACAACGTACCGACCATAGCATCGACCTCAGCATTGGCGACCATTTGTAACGCGATACTTTCAGATTCAACTAATACTTGAATAATATTGCTATTTTGTCGCGCCAACACTTCTTGAAAACGATACCCATCTACCAACGCCACGGTTTTACCTTCTAAATCCGCAAAGGTTTTAACATCCTTAATGCCCTTTTGCGTGACCATCACCGCCGGTAACATCACATATACGGCAGTAAAATTCATAAAAATTGAACGTTCTTCAGTTTGATTGAGTAAAGGTAATAATTCACATTTATCAGCACGCAAGTTGTCTAAACTTTGTCGCCAACTGCTTGTTTCTATTAGTTGGAATGGATGATGTAGGTACTGACTGAATAAGGAAATATAACTTTTAGAAATACCAATATGTTGACTGTTTTTAATGCCTTCTAGTGGCATCCATTTGGGGTCAACGCAATAGCGAATGGGACCCCGCTGCTCCAAATATTCACGCTCTTGGGTAGTTAACGTATTCGCACTAGCAGACATCGTTGTCAAAAGGCAGGCAGCAAAAAGCATCAGCCAACTGGTTCTGTAGTATCCTATCCTTGTTAACTCATACGCCATATTGATTCTTACTACTGTGTGTGTGCCGTTGCGGTTAATTTGCCACGTCGCGTTTGCCATAGATCCCAAAGCAGCAACATACTGCTTAATGTCGCCACCCAAAGTATAACTGCTAACCACGATGGGACCGAAATCATCACTAGTGCCATGCATACTAATATGTTTTTCAACCACTCTAATACAACGGCAAATTCTCGATTTTCTAAAATGCTGCCAATGGAATAGCTAGAGAAAACAATAAATGCCATCGTGCCCCATTTTTGCCACTCCGTCATCGATCCCACATTAAGCAAAAACATGACCGCAATAACTAAAGTTAAAATGTGCTGCAAACTACAATAAACCTTACTGTTAATACTTAAATTCACATCGAATTTCTTAAATTGGTTGAGATCAACTTTAGCCAGAGGATAATTCTTTTCAACATCAGTTGGCCGCCAACCTGTGGGTTTAAACCAAACTAAAAATTTATCCTGCCAACGCTGTGCATGTCGACAATCTTGTAGCAATTGCGTATACACATGGACATTCGCCCATAGGGGATTCCAACTATGTAAAGCTTTACGAATACCATAAATTGGTTTCTCATCTTCCTGTTCTTCTTGAAACGTGCCAAACAGGCGATCCCACAAAATAAATACGCCACCATAATTACGGTCGATATATAACTGATTTTGAGCATGGTGCACTCGATGGTTAGAAGGGGTCACAAAAATCCATTCATACCAGCCTAATTTCGGCACATGCTGCGTATGTACCCAAAACTGATAAATAAGATTCAACGCACCGACCGCCACCAAAATATGTACCGGCACACCAATAACTGCCATAGGGAGATAAAATATCCATCCCACTAACCCGCTAGAGGTTTGCCGCAATGCAGTTGTCAGGTTGTATTCTTCACTGGAGTGATGCACTACATGGGATGCCCACAACACATTCACTTCATGATGTAATCTGTGAAACCAGTAATAACAAAAGTCGTAGAGCACAAACGCCATCGCCCATATCCATGGCGTATCGGGTAGAACCGTTAATGACAAATAATCAAAACACAGGGCATACATGGAAAAAGGGATCACTCGCCGAGCAATGCCTGTTACACGGCTTAACACGCCCGCGGTTAAACTGTTAATACTATCGTTAACACGGTAATACTGGGTATGACGAACCTTGTCTAATACCAGCTCAATAATAATTAGCAAAAAGAAAAAGGGGATAGCCATTAAAATTATATTCATAAGGCACTACCGAACGACTTAGCAATGACATGGTCATAAACATTGCTGATCAAAGATGTCATCTGACCAGTGTAATTTTTCGGCGCTTGGCTGTCTAGTATTGCGTTTAAGCTTCACAATGTAGGACATCAAAGTATGACAAACATAAAATCAAACATAATTTGTGATGCATTCTTTTTTGGGATTGATTAACCTGTAGACTGGATAGGTAATCCTCACTTTAAATTCATTTAAAAATTAATTGGATAACTAATGTCAGACAATACCGAGTCACCTTCTCCTCGCTCCTTTCTTCCCAGCATTATTATTGCGGCCGTACTCATTATTGCGGTAGTGGTTTTATATTTTTGGCAACCAGAGCCAGAAGAACCCAAAATGCAAAAAGTGCCGGCCCCACAACAAAAAGTGGATGATGTTGCGCCACCGATTCAGCCTATGGTGGAAAACACGCCCGTTGCCGAAGAAGAGTTACCACAATACAACGAGCCGACACCACAGCCTGCACCTGTGGAAAAACCGCTGGACACCAGTGACAACACAATTAAAAGTCTAATTGAGGCTACATCCAGTTACGAAGCACTGGCACATGTTTTAGTCGATGATGATTTACTAAATCGCTTTGTGGTTTTTACAGACAATATGGCCAGCGAACAAATTGCAAATAGCCATCGCTTGCTAAAATCCCCTAAGCAAAAGTTTAAGGTTTACCAGCAAGCGGATAAATTCTGGATCGATGCTTCCAGTTTCAAGCGTTATAGCTTGTACACCGATATTTTTGTATCCATGGAAACGGCCGAAATGGTCAACCTCTACAAAAAGTATTTGCCGGCCATTAGTGAAAAGTATTTAGAAATAGGTGCCAGTAGCGATGAGTTTAATCAAGTGCTGGACAATGCTATTGAGCATATTCTTGATACGCCGGAAGTGCCTACACCCATTGAAGTTACTACCGACAGTGTAATGTACAAATTTGTTGATGAGCGCTTAGAGAGTTTATCACCGGTACAAAAGCAATTGTTACGCACCGGTCCAGAAAACATGCGCCAAATTAAAGCCAAATTGCGCGAATTTAGGAATACTTTAAACGCCCAATAGCTTTATCTAAAAATGTGAACATATAAAAAAGGCCTTTTTAAAGGCCTTTTTTAATCAGATAACGATAGGGGGAATGTTCAGTATCACTAACGACCAATTGATGCTCCATAAATCGGCAAAAACTGGGGATATCGCGAGTAGTGGAATGATCATCGGCAACCACGGCCAAGGTCTCACCCACTTCCATCTTACGGATTTGCAAACGCACCATCATCACCGGCTCTGGGCAACGAAGTCCCATTGCGTCTAGTTGATGATCAGCACCGTCAAACATATCAGATACCATAACTGGCACGATACGCCTGAATAGCTTGCAAGTGCGTTTGCATATTCGGCTGCTCTTGCAAATAACTGATCACATCCGTTAAACCAACAATGGCTACGACTTGGGTATTAAAGTCTCGTTCTACTTCCTGAATCGCGGATAACTCACCCTTGCCTTTTTCTTGTCGATCTAATGCAATCAACACACCGGCCAACTCAGCTCCGTTAGCTTGGATAATTTCCATTGATTCACGAATAGCGGTCCCCGCTGTGATCACATCATCCACCAGCATCACCTTGCCTTGCAAAGCACTGCCCACCAAAGTGCCTCCTTCACCGTGATCTTTCTTTTCTTTACGGTTAAAGCAGTAAGGCTTGTCGATGTTGTGTTTATCCGCCAGCGCCACTGCCGTAGTAGTAGCAATGGGAATGCCTTTATACGCGGGGCCAAACAGTAAATCATAATCGATATTGGCATTGATCAAAGCGGCAGCATAATACTGCCCTAAACGTGCTAAATCGCCACCAGTATTAAACAAACCCGCATTGAAAAAATAGGGGCTAGTACGGCCAGATTTAAGGGTAAATTCGCCAAAGCGCAATACACCACGCTCAACAGCAAACTGGATAAACTCCCGTTGATAATCTTGCATCGGTCTAACCTTAATTAAGCGCAGCTTGTTGTAAATCGAAGATTTCACGCAAGCCGTGTTTAGCCAACTCCATCATCTCCGCCATTTCTTCAAAACTGAATGGCTCTTCTTCGGCAGTACCTTGAATTTCAATTAGTTTACCGGTATCAGTCATTACTACATTCATATCGGTTTCTGCGGCAGCATCTTCCAAATACTCTAAATCGGCAATTGGCGTACCTTTGTAAACACCAACAGATAACGCGGCAATCATATGTTTTAACGGATTAGTTTTAATAATGCCTTTGCTACGCATATAAGTCAGCGCATCCACCAAGGCAACACACGCACCAGTAATTGAGGCAGTGCGAGTACCACCATCGGCTTGAATCACGTCACAATCAACAATAATTGTATTTTCACCTAACAGCTTTAAATCTACTGCAGCACGCAATGCACGGGCAATTAAGCGTTGAATTTCTAGTGTGCGCCCACCTTGTTTACCACGGGCCGCTTCACGGTCACTGCGGGTATGGGTTGAACGCGGTAACATACTATATTCAGCAGTTACCCAGCCCTTGCCTTGGCCTTTCATAAAACGTGGAACACCTTCTTGCACGCTGGCATTACATAACACCTTAGTATTACCGAACTCCACCAAGACAGACCCTTCTGCATGACAGGTAAATTGACGAGTGAAGGTTACTGGACGTATTTGGTTAGCCGTTCTTCCGCTTGGGCGCATGAATTATTCCTCTAATATTGATGGTCGGCGATTATAACTGGTTTAGTCAGCTCAAAAAACCGCAAATGTGTGCGCGCATCAAACAAGTTGTTATACTAGCCGCCAACTAATAATAATTGATAAGACGAATTCCTATGATTTATAGCATGACTGCCTTCGCTAGACGTGAACTCAAAGCCGAATGGGGCACCGCCATATGGGAAATTCGATCTGTAAATCAACGTTTTTTAGAAACTCACTTCCGCTTACCAGAACAATTCAGAGGAATGGAGCCAGTATTACGCGAACGTTTTCGCAAACAACTGCAGCGTGGCAAAGTAGAATGCGCATTACGCTTTAAAACCAACGACGCTGCAGTCGGTAAACTTAGCTTAAATCAAGATTTAGCCAAACAACTATTAGAAGCCGCCAACTGGGTGCAATCCCACGCCCAATCTGGCAGTGTTAACCCGGTAGATATCTTAAGCTGGCCAGGCGTTATTGCCGCCGAAGAAACCGACATGAACATCATTCAAACCGAAATGATGGCGGAATTCGATTTATGCGTAAAAGACTTTATTCAAGCTCGCGCCACCGAAGGCGAAGCCCTTAAGATCCTCATTGAGCAGCGCATTGAAGGCATCGAACAAGAAGTCGCCACCGTTGCTAAAGAAATGCCCACCATTGTTGAATGGCAAAAAGACAAAATTCTAACCCGCTTTAAAGAGGCCCAAGTAGAACTTGAGCCCACAAGATTAGAGCAAGAAATGGTCATGCTAGCGCAAAAAGTCGATGTTGCTGAAGAGCTCGATCGTCTTAACTGCCACATCAAAGAGACTCGAAAAATCCTCAACAAAGGCGGCGCCGTAGGCCGTAAATTGGATTTTATGATGCAAGAGTACAACCGCGAAGCCAACACCCTCGGTTCCAAGTCCATTCGCAACGACATCACTCAATCAGCCGTAGAATTAAAGGTGTTAATTGAGCAGATGAGAGAACAGATCCAGAATATAGAATAGAAAGTTTTCTATTAATTATTTCGAATATTTTGCCAAATTAGCTGTAAATAAAGGGCTTCTTAATCAAAATATTTAACGGACCTAATAAAAAAGTAAGTTAACTTTGCCTCAAAAATGCCCCAAGTGGTGACCTAAATGGTGACTTTTTGGTGACTGCCCCTTCATTTACTCGCCATTTGTTGAGTAATGAGGAGGCCATATGTCCATCCAACAAAATGAAAAGCGGGTTGCCACACTTGTTGAAAGCGGTGCGCCAACTTTTGAAAGTATTTACCCTAGCCTATACCTAGATGTCAAAACACCGGGGGTTGCTTCGTGGATATTTCGCTATCAACTATACGGAAAACGCCGCCAGTTTAAGATTGGCTCCTTCGGCACAGATCATGAAGATCTGCTCGGTCTGGAAGACGCAATTAAACTCACTATCAATTTCCGTAAACAAATCAATGATGGCATTGATCCAAGACTTGAAATTGAGCGCCAGAAACGACCCAAACTCGTCACCTTTGATGACTGGGCCAACAAATATCTTGAGAAGAAGCATAGCAAAATCAAGACAGCGATTATTTACGAGCGTATCTACAACAATGAAATCAAATCCCACCTAGGGAATATCCGTATTGACCGGATCCATAGTTATGACATCGATCATGTGATCCAGAAAGCGGTTAATTCAGGCCGTCCTTCGGTAGCAAATCAAGTCCTACTATTTATTAAACGTGTTTTTCGCCTCGCGACAAAATACGGGGCCGTGATGAGTAATATCGCTGCTGAGTTTTCACAAACAGAAGATGCGGGCGGCGCAGACCGAAAGCGTCAACGTTATCTAGAAGAGCAAGAAATAGAACTGGCATTCTCTGTATTTAGAGCAAATCCGCTGAAGATACCGACAGCCTCTTATATAGCGTTGACTCTCTTGCTCACATTAGGTGTGCGAAAAATGGAACTCATGTCAGCAAAATGGCAACAGATTGATTTAAAGCGGCAAACATTTCGTTTACTTGAAGATGCAACAAAAACTGATTCAGCTCTGGTGATCCCTATCCCCGATCTAGTGATACCGCTCTTTCGAGATCTCAAAATTCTAGCCGGAAGATCTGACTATTTATTCCCGAAACGCAAAAAGAGCGGACTAGCACATGTTTCGCCCGACACATTAAATAACGCTATAGCAACGCTCTTTGGCAATGCATACGGTAATCGTAAACCTGAGCCTAACCACCTCGGTGAAGCTGGTGTAGAGCATTTTACAGTACATGATCTACGACGCACTTTTCGCACCCTACTTTCAAAGTTAGGTATTCGAAAAGATATTGCTGAAAAGTGCATGAATCACAGTTTAAAAGGCGTAGAAAAAACATACGACTGTTACGGTTTTTTCCCAGAACGCAAGGATGCTCTCAACCAACTAGCTGAATTAATCATGCCGCTAGTTCAGTACACGCCGCTAATCACAGAGCTATCTGAGTAATTCCAATATCAGCACAATATAGACCAATCCTGAGCTAGCTCAGGGGATGCTTTTAAGGAGAGATGTATATGATTTATCCTGAACTTAGATTTTTTCCGCCTGTCGTCAGTTTTTTATCTGATGATACGAATAAATTCCCAACCTCAATAGGCCTGCTGGCCAATGGAGTCGCTTATCAATGGAATATAATACCTCAAAAATCGTGGCATCAAGAAGGATATAAATTAAGCGAATCTAATCACTTTAGTTTGCAGTTTTTAACATACACCGGGGTTTCACCTGAAGATATTGTTAAATATTTTTGTAGACTTACTTTTGAGTACAATGTTGTTTATTCGCTTGATGCAGAAGAATCAGTTGAATACTTTAAAGCGTTAAATTTTGATGAAATGTCAGCGGATACTAAAATTGGTGTCTCAAACATTACTTCATTATTAGATAATTACAGCGAAGTCAGTTTTTCTCAAGAAGTGATTGATAACATTAAGCGTCACAAATTGAACACTAATCATACTGTTGATCGCTGTGTTGCACTCGCGTTATCAATAAAACATTTGCATCAAAATAGCACTAATTTAATCTTCTAGTAATAAAGCGTTCGCACTCACTGAGTGCGAACTTTTGACAACAAAATTGGCAAATTTGACACAAAGGTTGGCACGTTTGACAAACGAATTGCCAAATTTGGCACGTTTTTTAAAGCGAGAATTTGGTCATTTTTTTGAAGGAGGAGAAAATAAGGCAATTGTCACCTTATATTGGTTATATAACTTTATAATTGTCATAACCGTTATAATAGTTATAACATAAATTTAATTAAAAATAAAGCTATAGGCCTTGTTCGCTAAGGCTTATAGCGAACTATTTTTCCAATTTTTAAAGAGCAATAGTTGGAGCATTGAGAAATAATCAATTTTCATTTGCCCTCAAGAATATTAATCATTATCTTATTTTTGGTCATTTGGATGATGTAATGAAAATCTTGCAAATAAAATTAATAATTATCTCTCAATATTAAGTCTACTTTTTTCGGATTTTTCAAATCAAGTCGCTCTAACTTCTCCAATGAATAGATCTCCTGCGTTTCCGTCGTTGAGTTGAACTGGCGAAAGCCTTGCTTTGTGTCAAACATAAATAGCATTATCTGATCTTCAAGATATATATTGTCATTTCCAACCCAGCTTCCTTGTCGATTTGACAGTTGGCGTACCGGAAAAAAGCCATCGTGTTGATATCGGTATTCTGAATTACTTTTAATTCGAGCGTAGTAAAGATGAGGGCTGTAGCACAATTGATTAGTCATTCATCACGCCTTTTGTTTAACTGATTGAGCTGTGGACTGGCTGCTACTTGCGAGCAATTCTTGTATTCGTAAAGACTGCTCTTGGATTAATCGCTCTTTTTCAGTCAAGACTTCATCTTTGGTTTCTAGTCTCGCCTTTGTTTCTTTCAACGTAGCTGATAAGTCGTTAAACGAGGTCAATTTTTCATTAGCTGTTTCGAGATCAGTTTGCAATTCCAGTAATTTCTGATCATTTGCTGCAATGACTTGATCAGCTTCTTTTAGTTGCTGAGCTAGTGATTTGTTCGCTTCTTGATACTTCATTTGGATTTGCGCTATACGACTTTCCGCCTGCTCTTCTGACTTTCGCTCACTATTGCTGACTATATTACGAATTCGATTCCAAATTTTGTCGAATTCAATGCGAAGTTGGGCTTCAGCTTCATCAGAAAGTTCGTGCTCAAAAGCTACTTGCTCAAATTCACTAACAGAATGACTGTCCCAGATTTCTTTCAATCTATTTGGATTACCTTTCCCAATTGCATTTCTTAGTGCATATCCGGTGACATCCTTTCCTGATGCTCTAATCACATTTCCAGCTTCAATAATTTCTTCGTTTGTTACGCTCGTCGGACGCATAATTACCTCTCTTTATCTAATATTTTAGTCAGTTTTTGTAAACCGACTAGTTTGTCCCCCGACGATTTAAATTTTATCTGCTTCATACTTTCACGCAACACTAAAAAACTAATAAAAACAAAGGATGTAGAGGTTTTCAGATACAAACTTCTGATAAACATAAAAATATTATTTTGAAAAAATTCAAATATCTTGAAAACAAACAAACAAACAAACAAACAAACAAACAAACAAACAAACAAACAAACAAACAAATTTATTGTGCTTAGAGATAGATTGTAAACAACAACCTATCGGCAGGAGTTTTCTGCAAATTTAGTTTTTTTAAGAACAACACTTACGTGGATTGTGAATCGTGATTTAGTATCAAAATGCAACTAAATTGCGGGCTGTAGATTGATAGATTATGCTGTTTCAACTAAATATTAGCTAGGCGAAACAGCATGTTCTTTATCGACGAAAATGTCGGCCCATAACCTTTCGGAACGGTTCAAACGAATTGAAACGTAAACTAATCGGTAGGAATAAGTCTCGCCTGTCACACGTATTTAAGTGTCATGTTAAAGAGGATGTTCAAGCACCGACATTTGAGCAAATTGCTTGGGTGAAGAACTATGGGCAAAAATGTTATCACCTCAGGTTGTTGCGAATGCGGCGGATGAACCCTAGGCAACTTAAAAAGCATCGAAAACGTCAACTCTTATCGGGGATTACTGGAAGTAGGTTTGGCCCGATTCTAAAAGATAGACTTAAGCCCGCCGCTGCTAGATTTTATAAAATTTGATCACAATGGAATATATCCCCAGAGTGGGGCTTTCTTTATGTAATCACCAGTTTTCGAATAATGTGTTCACAATAGTAAAGAGGGCATACAAAGTTCTTGGTTTCTGTAGGTTGAGAGCCTTGTGTACCTGTAAGCTTGATGGTGACTTTGGGATCACACTTCGAGATATAGGATTGTAATGATTTAGCGCGAGTACGTTTACCACTTTTTACTTCAATTGGGATCACATCACCTTCTTGATCTGAGATGATAAATTCAATTTCAGCTCTGGCATCTCCCCATGAATAAGTTGGATCAATGCCCAGTGCAATAAGCTCTTGCTGTACAAAGTTTTCAGCCACGTAACCTTTATATTCATAACCTTGCTGTTTGATTTCTTTATAACCTACACCTAGCATGTGATTCAGTAAGCCAACGTCGAGCATGAATAATTTTACGAGGTTATCTTTTTTGTAAGCGCCTAAAGGACTGCGCGGCGTGCCCTCTAATGGATAATTTTTTAATACTAACCGACACTTTTCTAACCAAGAAATCCCGTGTTCCAGTTCTTGATAGCGAGATTTGCGCTCATGTACCCCTTTAAACTTAAATCTCTTAACGGATTCATCCATGACGGATGACAGTTGAGAAGGGACGGCTTTGAAAATAGATTCAATCAGTGCAGCATCAACTTTGCCTGAATATTTGCCGAAATCACGAGAATACCCAGAGATAAGATCAGCATGAATTTTCGACACAGCCGCTACACGCTCTAGAATGCTCTTGTCACTAAGTTCGAACCAAGTGTTAACAGCTTCAGGCATACCACCTGTGAAATAGTAATCCGTTAATTTATCAAAAAGCTTTGTATGTGCAGCAGCGGAATTCACTGCATTATCATAAGCTTTAAGCACTGCTGGCTCATTGGCAGCAATGAGGAACTCTCGAAATGTTAGCGGTCGTAAATTATATTGCTCAATTTTTCCGACAGGAAAGCTATCTAATAAACCAATATTGGAGCCACTTGCCGCGACATACATTTGCGGTGCTTTTTCGGCAAAATATTTTAGCGAGGTGACTGCTCTTGGGCATTCACCTATCTCATCAAGTATCAGTAAATCGGTTGCTGGATCAAAAGCTATGCCCGTGAGAAGTTCTAAGTTTGAAAGTACATCTTCAGGCGTTAAAGAGTCGTTGAAAGCTTCGGATATCTGTGGAGACTCCAAGAAGTCCACGCGTAAAACCTTCTTGAAGCCTTGGCCGAACAATTCTTGTAGAAGATAAGTCTTGCCCGTTTGTCGAGCACCGTCGATAAGCAGTGGTTTTCGCTGCTCTTTTTCTTTCCAGCGTAGTAGTTCTGACAATAATAGCCGCTGCATGTATTTCTCCATCCTACCGAGTAACACAATAATACACTTTCTTGCGCATAAAACTAGATTTTACTACATTTTTATGCGCATTAAAGTGTAGCTATGAATCATTTTTATGCGCGAAAAATGATGATTATGGGGTTGTTGCTATCAACTCAATAAGCACTGCAAAACACTACTACTTTGATACTTTGCTAACAAAAAGGTGGGTGATTATGCGAACTATTTTCATTGTTTCTGACAATCAAAAGACTGCGGAAAGCCAAATTTATTAACGTTTTCAAATAATTTCAGCTTAATTTATTAGCTGCAATAAGTACTTTCCAGATATTTAAGAATGCTAATTGCATCAATGGCTTACGGCATGTTTAATAAAATAGATTTTTCACTATTGAGGTGAAGATCATATTTAAAACTATTACGTAAAACTAGGTGAATTAATATGAAAACGTTACAAAAAATGCTTATAAATTACTTACAACTAAACATATCAGATTTGATCTTCAGAACCATCGACTCTGAAGCTGACTTTGAGCTAAATATCGATATTGATAAAGACAATGAATATTGCGCAACCGCTAAATTCTGCACGCTAGAAGAAGAACCGCAGACTTGCTCTATGTCTATACTCGTAAAGGAGCGTATTGAGGATAAATACCAATGTTCAGTCACTGAAATAGATTCAGACGGCAATGAAAGTGCCCATTCGAAGCATATATCAATGGGAAATGAACTAGCTGATGCTCTACTTAAGTACAATCGACTATGCACTCAAATGGAAGAAGTTAGGGCAAAAGAAAATACTTTTTGGTGCCAAAATACGGGCAGTCTTGACTTCAATGAGGTTACCTCACAATTGAATCAATACAATACTCTGCGATACGAACGACTAGAAACCTGCAAAATCATTCAGACTGTCCTAAGCGATCCAGAGAGGGAGTATCTACTAATACCAACTATGCATAATGATACTGAGTGGTCTCTGGAAGATGAAGCATCTTTAGGGTGCTAGATGACCAATACTATAAAGTAACTTATACATAGCAAAATTTTAAAGCAATTGAATTTTACAAACTATTGGCTGAAATAAAAAATAACAGTAACCGTAGTATGGAGTCGGTCAGTCAACACATAACAGACAAGAGGTAAAAAATATGTCTACAAATACGGCTGCATTTACACCCGAAATTATTAACAAAATTGCACGCTACAAAGATGATCAACTCGGAATTGGTCGCCCCCCAGAGGGAGGATATTTCGTCCAGAATGGCAGTATTATGTTCTATGAGGGCACGCCAGAGAATATAATCATGGAGACAACATTGAATCACTTTGATGGCGAGGATTACTTCATTGCAGATTTGGCATATGGAGAAGACGTACCGCTAGGATGCCAAGCTCTCAGTATTGAATTACTGGATAGATACTAGCCCCTCCTTTTGCATAGTAAAAATTCCGTACCGACTCGTCGGTGCGGGTTGAGATAAACCTTAAATGGGTTCAGCCCATGTTTTATGAAAACACCTAAAATTATCAACTATCCAGCTACTGGTTACCTTTTTTAGTATTGGTAGCGACGATATCTTTAATGGATCGAAACAATTTTCATTATTCCGCTGAATAACTAATTATCCAATATGAACGTATAGTAAATGACCGAATTTAAGGTAAAAATTTAATTTTAATAAATTTTTATTTTTGACTCGTCATATTTTTAAATTAATTTATCCGTCAAACTTTATATTTGATAGTCGTAATGCATAAGATTAATTATGTCGTTTTTTTGCCTTTTACGATAAAGACTTTGTACAGTAATTGCGACATTGTCACAATATGATGTATAGGATGAAAACTAGAGTAAGAAATGAGGACGTAAAATGACTGAAAAAATAAAAATTGATAACGACCTGATAAAAGAGGCAGAAGCCGCGTTAACGCAATATCCTCAATCGGTTACTGAGCAAATAGAAAAGTGGATATATATTGGTAAAGCAGTTGCACAGCAATTAAGCGAACGTGATCTGGTCGAGTTACAGCTTGGAAATGGTACATTGATTTTTAAATTAGAAAAATCTGATTAGTGAATTCATAGGTAATGTCGTGCGTAAATACAACGACCATTTATTTTACGTTACTACTGATTGCCCCTTGTATAAGCGTAAATGAACCCGTAAATATTTCTATGTAAAAAATTGGTGCCTTAAGTTATTGCGAAACAAGGCTATTGGCTTCTTAAAGTCATCAAAAGAAAACCAATCAATGCATACTCGGTAGATTCAATTCCAGCTATCGATTTCTCTACCAATTCCCTACAATGTTCCTTTTTCAGTTTTAGCTTGCCAACAGCTAGTGCGCCCGCGAATTCGAGGGCTGCATATCCAAACGGATGCTGGTGTCTAGTGAAAACCTTGTAGAGAAACTCTTTCATCAGTTCGCTTAAGTGATGATCAGACGAATAATCCAATTCTGATGGCAGGCTTGCGCGAAGGATGCACGCTTGCAAAATATCATCGTTATATCTCAAGAAGTTCTCTGGGGAAATGATTACGGATTGATAGTTTGTTGGCCTTAAACACTTTTCTGGATCTGCGTGTTCCCGCGCTGTTTGTAATACTGCCGCTATGGTTAGAAGCGTATCGCTTTGCGTAATACTGTTAATTTTGTCATCAAACTTGTTGTCAAAAAATACGAAACCTTCGGTAAGTTTTAATGAATCACCATTAGTATTTGGTAGCAAGCTATCACTGGCTTGAGCAATACAATCAGAAAGTGCTTCGTAACATGTTGCTGCGTCATCGGGCTGAATTATGTCCAATGGTGACGCGCTTTCATTATCGGCTTTTGCAGCCAATTTTGCCAACTCTTCCCATGATCTTTGGATGTTATCTGGTCCCAATGGCAAAACTTTCCAAACTGAAAAATTGTAAAATCTCGGTGTTGCATTGCGCACGAGGAATTGCTCAAGTTTTTTCCAAGATTCCATGCTTTGGGGTAGACCAACGCCTATTAAAAAGTGTCTGGGAATGGTTTTGCTTTCATATTCCCTAAGGTCTCGACTAATTTGTCTCAGTTTGCCGCCATCACCTGCAAATGCTGTAACGACAATAACTCCAGTTGAGTCTTTTAAATCCTCTTTGCTTATATTTGGCCATTTCAATAACGATGGAGCTTTTTCATTACCACTTGCATTTTTAATAAACTCCAATGCTTTTTGAGCCAGAACTTCAGACGCGCCGTCATCACTGAATATCACGGTATCAATAGACGAGGATAGAGACCAGTTTAACTCTTCGTCCAACCAGTCAATGAACTTTTCACTAGCGTGAAGGTTTGCTGGCTTGAGGCTTAGCAATGGACTCTTTCCAATTACATCAACTCGTTGATTAATTGGGTTGATGCCTGTTATGCAGAAGTCTTTGAGGATATCCAGAAGGTGTTTTGGCTTGTGGGGGATACCCACGGTTACTTGTTTAGGTGGTTTAGCCTTGTATGAGAAATGTTCACCTACTAACTCTATATCAGTTTCATTACCATCAACATTACTCACTCCTTGTAACAAGCTTGTTGAAGACAAGTCGATAAGCACATGTGATGAAGATGCCCTATTTTCAACATCGATCAACGTGATTATTTTGTCTTTGGAAAAGTCCCTACAGACCAGATCTCTAGCCATGCCACCGGATGTCGAGGCAGATACTACGACTAAATATTCTTCGGTGGGCAGATTAAGTTCTTTTAACGAATCGTAGGAATGGTAGCTTTCGATATTGGCCGCACATCCACCTGTTAGTGCTGCTTCTTTTACAATGGAATAAATCCCCATTGTATCTATAAAAATTGTTTTTATATTGGGCCAATCCACACCCTCAATTAACGTATGCATCCCCTTAGCGACAAACTGCAACTCAGTTTCGGTTGCTGCAAGTTCTCTTGACTGTATAAATAGTTTATTTATTCGACCAGAGGGGTGCTTAAATGTGTGTCCAGCAGGTGCGACATGCAGGACATTGTTGCGTTCGACAAGTTCATTCAATCCTGACGCATAAAATGCAGCCACATCCGTAACAGTAAGTCCGAGCGAGTTGGTGCCGTTTAAATGTTGTTCATGTAAGACAAAACTGCCACCATTAATCTCGACAAATAAGATAGCTTTAGTAAAACAAACATTGTTCTTGGAAAGACGGTCTAAGAAGCTATCGTGTAATTCTTTATTTCCCCAGTATCGAAGAGAATCGCTCAGTCTGTCAGTTGAAAGGTAAATAACAATGCCATCAGGAAGGGTCTCGCTGTTTTTCAACGCTTTCTCCAACGCAGCATAAAAGCCAGAGGAGTCTTGCCGAGACTTGTCTCCCAGATATACGCAGAGCACGTCATATCGATGGCCATTGCGATCTTTTTTAGTATTAAAGTAAAGTACGTTGTCCACGGTCTTTCCTTAAGGGAACTAAAATTGATACTACGGTTCCAGATGTGGGCGACAGTATTTTGTCGGTCCAACTATCGAAGCCCATCAGATATTGAGTTTGCTTCTGTTTTGCAGTTTCTGAAGATTGCTCTGTCCCCCAAAACCCGTGAAGCTCTCTGTCAAAACAGTTAAACAAGCACTGATTACCGGATCTTATTCTTATTAACCCTCCTACTTTACTAAGTTGGTTCAAAATAGTGGGATAACCATTACCTGCGCCAATTTCAGACTTAGTAGAAAAATTTTTCCCAATACACTTAATCAATGCCTCTTTCTCGGCAGCAGAGTCAATGCCTGTACCAAACGCTCTTCCCACCATTCCGGGGCCTGTATCAAAAAAGCTCACCTCCATACAGCGGAGTATTTTTTTTGTACCATCGACGCTATCTAATACATTGTCGTTCCAATACTTGACGAGTCTTGGATGCCCCTTAAAGTCTTTTTCATAAGTGTCATTTGTTTGATCTTTCCAAGAAGCGATCATTCCCTCTACATGCTCAATATAAGGTTTGTCGCTGGGATTTCGCAGGGCGTGTTCCTGTGTATTTTTGAACAACTCACAACCAAAAATACCAAAGGCTTCGATTAATTCAGCTTCTAAATTGTTAAAATCACGCTTATTAATCTGTTTAAAAATAGCTACCATCGTTTGCTTCATAAGGGAGCTATTTCTCACGGAGTGGCTATTTTTATTGGCAAACAAAGGCGACAAATACTGACGCTCCGCCCCACTGATACAGCAAAGATCTATAGAGCGTCCGCGGATTACCTTTACGTATTGCTGGTTATCGGTTGCGATCATCTTGTCTCGCGCAAACAAAAGTGCTTTTCGCCGGGATATGAGCTGTTTGTTTATGTTGATTGATTTATTTAAGCGTACCGATACCAAACCCGGCGCATAGCTGCACAACTCATGCAGTACCGCTTCAGTGTTAGATGAATTCTGTAACAAAAGGACTTTATCAACAGAGTTTCGAGCAAGCGAAACTAAGGCTTGCAATCTCGCAGCGTCTCTCAATGCTCCATAACTTTTTGAGATGCTTTCAGAGGAGAGCTTAACAGGCCGATCGCTTGCTGCTTTATCAATAATGTTCTCCACATCGTCTAATGACTCAAAGGGAGACTCGACCGTTCGTTCCATGTAATTTCCCAAAGAATTTATCTATTTTAGTTATCAATGAGGCTAATATTGCAATTAAAGTGATCAATTACAAAAAATTCATGCCATCGAAAATACTTTTATTTGGCTGTATTTAAAACAATCCTATAACAATTTCAGACAAATCAAGCCAATTATATTTTTTACCACTCTTGTAATTGTTGCATTTCTCGTAATCGACTTCTCTGAGTAACCAATGCTTCAAACAAGTCATCTACTGAATTATTGCTTGAATCAAGCCCCGGTAGTGCAATATTCGCTTCAGCAAAAAATCTATCAGTTTGAGAATCTAACCATGCTTCTTTCCACCACTCTGTGATTCTGGATTTAGCATTCAGTAACTTTGATTCTGTTGGCAATTTATCGCTTTTTTGGTTGTTGATAATGCTATCTGTCGGCAGCAAATTCCATAAGTCGTTATTAGGCCAACGAGCGAATGGAAGGCTGTGATCAATGTCGTAGTCTTTGTTGAGATTTTTAGCTGACCAAACGCATTGCATGTCATGCTCTTGCTTGAGTTCTTCGAAGCGATTTCTTACTTCTATCGTTGTCCTTTTTGGCTCAAGCCAATTCAAAGCTCTATATAAGTGATGGTGGCTATCTGGGTTCTTAAATTGCTCGTTGCCTTTATAATTTGCCATTGTTTTAACCCACTCACTGATTAGCACAGGCTCAATCCAGCATGCGTAACGATTAAATGCTAGCCAAGTAGATTCTGGTAACGAGAATTCCCCCCACTGTTCCAATGTTGGTAAATCAAGGAAAATACTGTCTTTAGCCCTCACCGTTTTATTATCGACTTCAAATACTGTTTTATCGCTATTAGGTAGAGTGATGTAGGTACATGGCATTGTTTTTATATTTTGTACCGATGCCGAAATTGTTTTGTACAAGGCAACAGCATCCTCACCAGTAAATAAATTACCAATACGATAATCTGATGCGGTGCGGTGAGTTAATTGGTGCCAACCATCATCTTTCATGAACCCCATATTAGGTTTGGTATTTGGAGTTTGAAAAAGCTCATGCTGGTCAATTAAATCTTTATATTGATGGCACCAATATAAAGCGACCAGACCAGCAGGTAATATGACTCGGTCACCGAACGGTGAAGGCTCTCTTCTTATTACAGCTCCGGGGTGACCGTCGGCAATTCTCAACAACACTCGTAGCAATGCAAGCTTGTGTGTGGCAGATTTTCCATCGTTGATGGCAACGTGTCTAATGAAAGGAAATGCGCCAGTGCCATCGTCTGGCATTTGTAAAACAACAGTTTGCCAAGAAACATGGTCGCGACCTAGCTTGTCGGATTCCTTAGGCGTTTCTAACTTACAAAACAGACCAACATTTGAAGCGAGCTTCTTTAGCTCCTCAGCACACACAACATGCATTTTTCGCTGAATAAAATCTTCTTCTGTTTGACCATATCGAAGTGAAATAACAATTTTTCCACCGGGCTTGAGGATGTTAGCTAACTTTCGAATAGCACGTGCACGATCACTCGGTGCTATGTGCATCCACACCGCACTTAGCAATATTAGATCAAAACTAACTTCTAACTTTGTTACTGATGAAAGTGCAGGTAAAGAATCACTAAGCCATTTTACTTTAGTGCCAGCGGTAGTTTGTTGACCAAGCTTTAGTAGCTCTGTAGCAGGCTCTGCTGCTAGGATTTGAATATTATTGGAATCTTGATGAGTTTTTTGAGCTAAGTCAGTTAGGTACTTTGCATCGCGGCCAGAGCCTGCACCGAGATCTAAAATTCTAGCGTTTGGGTTAGCAATAATTGATGGCAAAAATTCAGACCAGCTTTCATGTACCTCCTCAAATGACTTTGAGAGATATTGCTGTGCTAAATTGCATGCGTTTTCATTATAAAAATTTGCCGCCAATGATCTTTCCTTGAACTATCACTTGTGTACCACACCTTGACTAACCTTATGATTATGTTAATAAACCAAACAAGATTATGCATATTTGTATCATGCAGAAAATAGGACTTTTTGTCTTTAATTATCTTTACCTTAATGCCACTTACAGTTTGGCTTTAAGCCTTATAAAGATAGCGTAAGGTGGTGAACTTCTGGTTCTCCTCTTAGCTTTTCTGGGTCCTCACAAATACTCAGTCTTTGCTTGTAATACATCACTAGGGCTTTTCTTGTTTTAATACGTAAACAGCCATCTATCATATTGTAATCAGTCGCAATAATTTCCTGCTGGGACATCGATAAGTGTGGGTTAGGAACTACTTCTAAAGTTTCATAGTTCATCCAGTCAACATCTAAATCTCGGTTATTGCTAGAGTGCTCTAAGAGATCTGGTTCATTTCTAAATCTACTGAGTACGAAATCTCTGTAATTTTTTTTTTCTTCGCAATACGCTCTTAGGTGCCAACGTACACCGTCATATACAATCGAATGAGGCACAATAATGCGACCTCGAACTGACGGAGATGACAAAGAAATATAATCAACGTCAACTCTTCTGCACTCTCTTGCCGCTAACAACAACTTTCGTATTATTTGAGGGGAAATAGCCCTATCTGGTACCGATAAAATTTCACATTCTGCATTTTGCCAATTAAAAAATTCAAAGCATGAATCCATCGATTGTTGTTGATGCAAAAAAGATAGGTATTCACCGGGAGTACCCTCGGTAAAGTGAGGAATAAAATCTTTAGCGGGTTTATATCCTCGTAGTTTTTGATCAAGGATTATTTGGTCCTGCTCAAACAGAGACTTGTATTTGGCAATGTCTCTCGAAGCTTGTTGACGCCCTATTTTAAATGCATCGCTAAGATGATTAGTTGTTAGGCGTCCCTCCCAAAGAACTATTATTTCAATGAGTCTAAATCTTAATATTTGATCCCACTTAAAAGAACTCAAGTTCATAGCCTGCTCTAAAATGTTACACACATATGTATACAGTATTTACATGTAACTTAACTATACAGTATATTTGATTGCATAGTAAATAGGGACGTTAATTTGTAGATAAAGTCACGGAGAGTACAATTGAAAATATATAAACGTTACTTAAATGCAATAAAAGAGTCAGCTCCATTACCATTGTTCGTCTTTAAAGACTGGTGCTTAAAGCAACTCAATATTGATAATGAGCTTTTCAGCAAAATTTTTAATGTAACTAACTCCAGCTCAACTAAGCACTATTTGGTATCAATCAAAGATACCAGTTTGTATGAGCAATACTTCTCTCGTTTTGAATATTCAAGTGATGATGAAAAAGTTGAAGCAACTCTTCATGGTGATAGTAAAAAAGGGAAAATAGATGGCGGGGTTCTTAATTTTAAACACCACTATTTTGATCAACATGGTATTTCCATTTGTTTTAGAAATACTAAAACAGATTTTAACCCCAGTTCGAGCAGCCTGCTATTAATAGAAAACCTAAATAATTTTTTAAGCCCAAATGATGTGTTTGTTGGAGTTGATGAAAACAACCTAACTAGCAATGTTATATGGAGCAAGGGCCAAGAAATCACTTCAAAACAATATACTAACTTCTTGAACAAGTATGATCAAATTACCTGCTTTTTTGACTTTGATCTAGGTGGTTTTGAAGCTTTTAAAAGGCTCAAATTATCATTACGTAGCGATATCAAATTAATATTTTATCATCCTGAATATTTGACTCAATATCTGAGTTTTTTCGGCAAAAAAGTAACTGACAAACAGTATTTAGCATTAAGAAAGTACAGCAATATCACTGAGCTGAATGACATCATAAATGAGCTAGTGTCCTTAAAAATAAATGGACGTCGCTCTATTAGATTTTTAGAGCAGGAAGCATTGCAAATCGCATTAGAGAATGAAAATAATGAATAATATCGTAAACCGTGAAGATCAAACCGAATTGCTTTCTATTGATGATCAGCTTTGCTATCAGTTGAGAAAAATCATGTTTCACAACTCGGCAGCCGCCAACTGCTTCTCTTTAGAAACAGATAAAAATACTTTACTCAATGGCACTAATGGTAAAGGTAAAACTTCAAAGCTTAATGCCATTCAAATTGGCTTTTTGCCACATACTTCATTTAAAAATTCAGATAAAAAATACTATTTTGTCGACTCTGAAGGCGAGCATTTTAGCGATCAGGATTGCTATTACTACCACTTTCCTGACAGTAATAGTGTTATAGCGTTTGAGTTCAAAAATACCTACGGTGTTTTCACCCAACTGGTATATCGAGGGGCCGATCCTTTAACTATTGAAAGAGCATTCTTACCTGTCAGTATGGATGATATCTATGATTGGTTTTGGGTATTTTCAAAAGGTGATGAACTTGGCACACCCACAAAAATAACCTATCAAGAATTAATCAGCAAAATAAAAGCGGTAAAGGGAAATCGATTCTCAAAAACTGTTCAAGAGAACAAAAAGCTGATGTTCAATCGTACGTTGGTTGATGAAGATGTAGCAAGGTTCTCGATTGCGCCGATTACCGAAAACAAGATTGATAACTTAATTGATGTTTTTAAGTTGGCCGTTAACGCTACATCCATCAACGATAAACTTATTAAAAAGACTGTAGTTAGCCTGATTGAAAGCACTTATATCAACAATACCAAAGATAAAACCGACTTTTCGCCCACTCAAATTTTAGAAAGATTTGATAGTTTGGAAAAAGATCGATTAGTTCTGAATAACAGAAAAAACTTTGAAGATAACTACAAGTCTATTTGCAAAGCATTTAACGAATTGAAAACAGTTTCTAACCAGCTAGATAATGATTTTATTCAGCTAGAAAGTTCTACTAAACATTTTCTAAAAAATAAAACGGTTGAAATTGAAGCTTTAGAAGCTGAGAAAACACAAGAGAAAACCAAGAAGGAAAGTTTTGATTTAGAAGCAGCAGAATTGCAATCATCAAATGATCAAAAAATAGGTGCGTTCAACGCAAAGTCAAATCAAGTTAATAGAAGAAAACCAAAAGTTGAACAATATCAAGCCCTTTTGTTTGGTGAAGATTCAGATCTGATCCTCTTTAACGGTGATGCAGAACAAATAGAAAAATACTGGCAAGATTACTTAGATGGAATTAAAGAAGAGTTAAGGCCTTATGAAAATATGGTTGAGACCGAACGAAAGCGAGAACAGCTTAAAGCCGAATTAATAGAATACAAAACTGAAATTTCTGGCTTGAAAGCGGCACTCTCTTCCAACAGTGAGTTACTAATACAGAACTCTAAACTATCTCATCCTGAAATTTTACTGGCGGTAAATAGTGCTTTTGGACTTACATCTGACAACCTTACAGACGAGCAAATTACCTATCTAAATCAATTTACCAAATTATTTAGTATACGAGAGAACCAAGCATTTTTAGGTGAAATACCATTTGGTCTATTACCTGAAGAAGCAACACTTTCTCGTCAAGATATTGAGAAGAAGCTTGAAGCGAATGAGCAGGCAGAAAGAAAAGTGCTTGGAGACATTGCTAAGCTAGACAAAGTGCTAAGTGATAACTGGCAACAGTCTTTTCAAGAACTCGAAAATAGTAGAGACAAAACCAAGAAAGATTTAAAGCTTTTAAGGGAAGTGGCGCCATACTTTAAAGAGTATCTAGCTGACTTGGAAGCATTAGAAGAAGAACGGCAGCATAATATAGCTCTTGGTCAGCAAATTACCGCCACCAAAGGGCAAGCGAAGCAACACAATGAGGTTGTAAAAACAATTCAAGGAAAACTTGACTCATTAAACTCGATAAAAGAGAGTGCAGAGTCGATCGAATCAAAGTTAAACTCTTTAAAAACTGCTGAAAAATATCAGCCGAAGAAAGCGTCACAAAGCTTAACTCATATAGATCAGCCCCATAATGGGCACCTTCAAAATGTTGAGCGTCTTTTTAAACAAGTAACTGAGGCCAAAGATACAATCTTAAAGGGGCTAAATGTACTTGTTACCAACAATATCGTTCAAGATGCCAACAGCTTATTGATGAGTTCAAGCCCTAGTTACAATGATATTTACAAAGGTTTGTTTGCTGACTGCCAAGCAATATATGAAGCCTTGGAAGATGATGAAAAACAACTTAATGAACTAGCAAAAGCGCATGGTCAGGTAACGCTAGATTTAACCAAAACACTTGGCCATCAAATCAATCATTTTGAAAACTATATAAAACGCTTAACTAAAGAGCTTAACACCTTCAAGCTATCAAATATTGATGCTATGCGACTTGATCTAACTATAGAGCCAGCAGTAACAGCCTTTATTGAAAGCGTTAACTCTCTTGGTGTTGGCACTGATGACGCACTTAACGTCATAGAAAAAGGGTTATTTAATCAAGTCCGTAAATTTGTCATAGAAATGGGTATTCAAAGCAAAGACGAATTTGTGCTAACAGGGTTAAAGTTGGTAAAGAGTGTTCGGCTCGAATATCAAATGAACGGTAAGTGGGAGAAAAAAAGCGGCTCTACAGGCACAGCTTTAACCTCTAGCGCCATGCTGTTAAGTTTGTTTATTCAAGAGATGATGGGCAAGGACTACTCATTAACAATACCGCTTAATGTCGATGAAACGAGCAATTTGGACTTTGCTAACTTAGAGAATATTTATCAATTCATACAAGATCGAAATTTAATATTATTTTCTGCATCTCCTGATATCCCACTGAGCGCAGATGAAATTTTTGAACGATTTATAAACCTTGATGATACAGATGTATTTGATGAAACAAAGCTCGTTTCAGAAGAGTTTCGCTCGACCTATCATTATCAGCTTGAGCAAGCTATTGAGGTTTAGGGCTTAATTTTAATGATTAATTATAAATCAACCATTAAATATATAGTCGACTATGATGAGCCATTCGCTTCTCTGGTGGAATATATGGATCAGCACAGTGTAACTAGAGTCCCAGTTGTCTTTTTTGAATTACAAGTCAAACAGCTTATCGATAAAATTACAAAAGGAACCGATAGACAAATAATAGATGCTATTTCAAAAGCATATGCCTTGAGAAACTTGAAACAACATAACTTTGTCACCCACGACGAAAGTAATGAGAGCATCGCTTTGACGAAATTTATCGAGATGTTTGTTAGAAACATGTCTGAAAAAATGCGGGTTAAACCTATTACGGATAAAAGATTTAAAGCACACGCTTCTCAGCTCACTAATATATTAAATGAAGCTAACAGCTACGTTTCAAAAACAACAAACGATAAAGCCAACTTCAGGGAGTACTTGCAGGATTTTCTTTCAGAGGTAAAACAAGACTTTGAATCTAATAAACGTGCAATAACGCTGCGAACAGATAACTTAAGCAAACTTTTGAAAAGCTCTGAAGCTCATGGCGATCAGCGATTAATTTATACAAAGATTGTAGAGCTTTGTGAAAGGTACGTAGAACCATTTTTCCAATTTATTAGCCATACGCAGGACAAAAATGGCTTTATACCAACAATGGTGCGTTTAAGAGAGTTTTTTGCAGAGCAAGAAATGCTTGATGAAGAAGCTGAAGTTGGACGCTTTATTTTAAATTTTTCCTCATATACAAAAGACATTCAGCACGTTTACGATCGAATAAATGATTACCGAAGAAAAGGACAGCAAGATTTAATTGTATTTAATGGTTTTGAAAAGGCATTTAACCACTTATCTGAAATAGTCATGGGAATGCAAGATGGCCTGTTAGTTAGAAATGATTTACATAATAACCAAGACTTTATTGAGAGTTATAAGCGATTTGACAATATCAAGGCTGATAACGAAAAGCATGGCAATGTTTCAATTAACTACACGGACTTGATAGAGCACTTTAAAAATATTGAGAAGGACTTAGTTTTTTCATCTAGACGCAGTTCTCAAAACTCACCTTTAACGCAAGAAATTAATCTAGAACGCTTAGCTCTAGACAAAGAGTCAGCATCTTTACTAAGGGCTAGAAATCAAAAAAACAAACAACTCATTTTGAAAATTTCTAAGCTGATCAAACTACATTTTTCTTCATTTACCAAGCTTGAAGAGCCGATGGATATAATAGGTGATATCCATAAAATATTATCTGCACATATGGATGACTACCGCCCATTTTTTACATTGTATGCCTATACAAACATTCGTAAGAAACTTCTCGCCATTGAAAAGCAAGGGCGGATTAGAGTGTGTGTTGGTTACGACCAAAGAAAAACTTTTGCTTATAATGGCATCAGCTATAAATATCGCCCTATATTAATTCAGGATCTAACATGAATATCGAACAAATAAATATAAAGAAAAGTATCCAGATATATGATGAATTGACTAAAGGGCGAATTATTAATCGACATATTTATAGCTCCAGCACTCATAGTTTAATAGATAACCCTTTATTTCAAGAGCTACGTGAAAACTTAGATATTTACACTAATCAATATCAAATGTCTGGCCATGAATTAATTGATGATGGTGAATACTTCTATCTGATTTATAAGAAGTTAGAAAGCAGCACCAACCAGCTAATTAAGACCAAAGTATATAGCGCAATTATCGTGCTAGTTAGGTGTGTTACACACCTACAGGCAAGGCTTTATGAATCGATCAAGAATGTTAATTATGGCATTGAAATTAAAGAGATAAACGAAATTGAGCTACCAGAAGAGTATCTCTTGATATTGGAAAAAGCCAAACTTGGAACTCTTGATAAAGCTGTTGAATATTTAGCTGATCGAAGTTTTCTAATAAAGACAAACCGGGATAAATATGTATTAAGCAATGCTGGGCTTTCCATTGTGGATGAAATAGTAGAACGCCAGAATGGCTAAAATTGCGTCAATAAGCATAGCTACCAATAACTTGGCTTGCAATTTTGATTCAAAAAACATTAACTGTATTTCTAATGATTGATGACTTTTAACGGAACTAATCCAGTTGTTCCGTATAATAAATTCGAGGGTGTCCAAATTGGACACCCCAAGTTTTCTCCAGCGAAAATGAATTATCACACCTACTTTGTTAGATTATGCTCAATGTAATAATTAGTAATCAAAATGGAACAAATCCAGATAGATTCAGTGAGTATCAAGTGAAACTTACGGTATAAAACCAGTAATTAGCGTAATCACACTTCTACAAAAACCTTTTTAAGTTCCGTTTTAACCCATTTTTTATAACTTAAAACATTATTCGCAGATCTGGCTTCAATTCAATCATCTCTCGACTGTGACATCTAGGGCACTCTTTACCAATCAAGCCTCTTGAATTAAGCATTGTTCCGTCATTACATGAGGCACATTTAAAAGGGTATGTTGATGGCCTTTTATCTAAAGTACCGCAAGCCTCACACACCATATCGAAAACATCTCCGTACTTTTGACCTAGCATGCCCTCTCGGCTATTGAAGCTTTCATGGGGAGAAACACCATAAACAGTAGAAAACTCACTTTCTCCACGGGGGTATCTACTCACCATTACTTGCCCAGTCTCACTCACAGAGTAAAAAATTGGTGCCAATGAAATGCTAAATTGACAGTTCAGACATGAAATTGAACCGAAACTCACTTTTCAAACCCCGCATGTTTTGGCATAAGAGCTAGTCTCGTTTGCCTGAACAATGGATATACCAGTTTGAACCGGACCTTTATGGGAACATTCCCAAGTATCGTGTTTTAATCTCGTGCGCAAAAAGCCACAAAAAAAGAGAACTTCATCCGCCGTATCGTAAAGGAAAAAAGCTAGCTTTGTAATATGACCAGCCTGAGAAGAGGGCCATGATGCAATTTTGCGCTTTTTGTAAACAATGTAGTGAACTCCTGTCGATAGCTCTGAAGTAACTCTGGTTAAATCCTTGAGTGCGGTGCGAAATTTGATAGTGGTTTCATTTCCCAACCCTTTTTGCGCTTGGGCTAATTTGCCTTCGCACTCACTTACGCTACTGTCTGTCACTTTAATAAAATAGGTTTTTTCCCTTTTATTCTCGCCAACATTAGCTCTTTTCATAAAGTCATACATTATATCCATAGAACACCTCAATGCTTCCAGTAAGCGGTTATCACAGCACCATCTTCCGCTTCGATTAGATGGATAGCCCAATACTTAGAACATAAATCCACAATGGGCTTTCCAAGTTCACTCTTCATTTCCTTCAAACTGCGCTTGCTGAAATAACGTCTAGTTACGCCACCAACTGCCATCTTCTCTTCACCGAAAGTTTGCAGCCAATCTAGAACTTGGTTTGGTATCGCCCGTTGTTGTTGTCTTGTAGAGCAATGCATTGTTTTAACAATATTCATAAATCCTCCGGTAAAAAATCATCTTTCGTAATAGACTTAGCAAGCTCTTCAAATTTTGGATCAGGCAACTGCTCATCTGGTAAATAACATGCAGTCTTTGTATTGAGTCCCGATTTCAAACAATCCAAATCCACAAGATACATATTTTCACCAGCTAGTTTTAGCGATTCTCTTATCAAAAAAAACGGATCATCCATCCAATAACTAAGCGCAGACATTGGTCCACTTGGCGTCCGTTCAGAATAACCAATAACCGATTCAATTTCGGAGGCTTCCTGCTGTACTCCAAGCACTTTAAGTTGTTGTTGATTTAGAAGTGCGATAATTAGCAACCGATTCACAAAAGCATCACGACTAAGGTTGTGATTCATTGATATTTTCCTAAGTTTTTCTGCAATTGATTTATCAATAACTATTGTTATTTTCTTGGCAAGCCGCTCTTTATCCATACTTTGGTTAATAAATGCTCTTGCCGAAGGACTATTGCACCTATCACCTAAAGCCTCTGCGAGATGTGGAAGTTCCTTCTTAATTAAGTGTTCAATAAAGCCATCACGTTTTAAAAACAATTGATTTAAAAAATTCTTCAATAATGTATCAACACCCGTGAATACTCTAATTGTTAGCTTGGTTGTGCTCATATACTTCCCCCTTTCAGATAAGAACAGGGCAAACATAGCAGGTTAATACAGGTATTTCTGTATATTTATTTACGCATTTATGGAAGATTTGTCATATGTGAGGAATGGGAAAAATTTTATATCAAATAAAATTAGCAAAACTATGATCTGCCCTAAAATTCAATAAATGTACTTTAAATTTTTAGCTTTACTTGAGGGGTGTCCAAATTGGACACCCCTTATATAGCCAACTAGAATGAGTTGCTAATTTTTGAAAGTGGCGATATTAGAGGGGCTTGGGACAGCAATATTAGTCATAGTGTTTGTAAAACCCCAGAGCGCAATGAAGCGCTCTGTAATGTCTACTTTGCTATTAATTGGTGCCTTTTTATTAAACGTTTATTTCATGTCTGCAAAATGTATATCGGAGTATGATTTGCACATTTCAAATGGGAAAAATGTAAAAGAAGCTATCGCTAATAATCGATTGTCAGGATTACCAGTAAACGAAGAATTGGTAGCAATGTTAAAAGCAATAGAGTCTGATACAAAGATTAATGTGGATAATCTAATCAAACAATTTGTTGAATGACATTGTCATTCCTTCAACACGAGAAAGTTTAAGAGCACCTTAATTATATTTATCTATCATTACCAAGGGATTGTGTCGGTCTAATGACATAGCGACAATAGAAATATGAGCTTTTTAGCAATCAGCTTTCGCCAGTAGAGTATGAATACCGATATTTGGAACGGCTAAGAAGTGTCTAGCTTCTTCGTCGCGATTCAGTCTGTTTCTAAGTTTAGCGTCATTAAATTGAAACCCCACCCACGCTAGAAAACTTGCTGTTGGTGGGGCTTGGAACTCCACAGCCCCTAAAAGACGTGAAATGGCTATTTACCTAATAATTGCTGACTCAAGTTTTGCGAACGGCTCTTATCTTTAGCTGAGATGCGGGGTAATTTGATACCTTCGTCACCCGCTACATCCATTGGGCCGTAATCGTCATATTCTGCACCCGTATCAGCATTAATCGCATAAAGATTATCTTGCGTCACATCAATGCTATGCTCTAGACCCCAATAATACCAAAACCACTTTTCTTTATTGCTTGTCGAGCCTTCAATAATTCCGGCAATAGTCCATCTATTGGGATCAATCATCGCCTGCGCTTTCTGCCAATCTAAAACTAACTTTTCAGGCAAAGGTGCATTAGTAGGCTCCTTGTAATAATTAAAGAACTCAAACGCCTCTAGCACTTCAAAGCATTCACTTTTAAAATATTGAGACCAACGACGCATGATCCCGTCATCAAACTGCTGACAAATGGGTTTAATAATAGATGGGCTTGGTAATGTGATTACACTGTTGTTAGCGAGTTCTAAACGAAGAAATTCGAAAAACTCTTGGTACGACAATATATGTTGATATTCCTCAGCAACTTCTCGATGCATACTGCTTAGCTCCTCGTTAGCCAGCAGCTTCTTATACCAGTATTCCCCACTTCGATTATCAGGGTTTTCTTCATATTCAGCCAAGATTTGAGCAGTAAATACGACTCCCATTAAGATAGCCTCACTATCACCAGAGACGATGAGTGATTTTAAGGTTTCGAGAATACGCTTTTCTAGATATTCCTTTTCAAATGAAGGCTCACTATAAAACGAGTAAATATCATCTAAAGAAATAGTATCGTATTGCTCCCACACATTTTCCATAGACTGGCATATCAGCAGGGCATTGCCTACATCAAAGCCAATGCCCTGCATGCGTTCAAGACATTGCCTTTTGGCTAGCTCAACATCATCAACTCTGATAACAGTAGCCGCTTGAAATGCTGCGTAGCTTTTGAAACCACAGAATGAAGCGAAGGCTTCATATAAATGGCTCTTTTTAATCGTAGAGTGTGTGGCTTTTAGCTCGGAATGAGCTGAAAATATCAATGGTTTTAAATTTTTCATATACATATCCATATGCTTGAGACAGAGCAGGTCTGTTATCAATCATTGCTACACGCGATTACAACACGATCACTCAAGCCATGTATGTATTCATTCAAATTTAAGTTAGAAACTTATCTGTTATTTCGCCATTTCAGGCCATTTTGCTGTTTTTCACTCGCGTGCAAGTGAGGCTAGCGCCATGTACAAAGATAAATGATTTAGGAAAATGAGGCAAATTTAACCAATAATTTGATACAACCCCTGTTTGTATATTGATGGTGATTGTCTTCGTACTCCCAATCTGGTTTATACTTTAGCGAACATTATTAATGGAGATTACTGAATGAGAACAGATAAAATGTACTCACCATTAGATGAGTAGTGACAAATTTTTTAGCAACAAGCGCACCCCTTATCTAAGCTCAATGTACGCCACAAAATCGAAGACACTTTTCTAAGTATATAAACTAAAATTGTCTCAATTTAAAATATGAGTCACCTTCATTTGTAAAATATTAATTAAGCGACGGAATATTTATTCCTTTTAATATTCAGTAAGTTAAGTCATTTCCATTTTTTATAAAAAACTTTGAAAGTATTTATTCTAGTAAATAGGGTATTCAGAAAAAGTATGTTTTCATATTTCTCGTCGTTAGAAATGAGAGGTAGTTAGAATGACAAAATACTTTACTGAAAAGCAGATCAATACAGCCGTTGATAAAGGAAAAACGGGTAGATATCCCGTAGCGCCAAATATCTATCTTCTTGTGAAAGCAAAAAATATAGCGATTTGGAATACTCGCTTTCAAATTCGAGGTAAACGCATAGAGAAAAAAATTGCAACCTTTGGCGAAAACAATCCACACTTCATGTCTTATCAAAGCGCTATAAATAAGTCGGTTCAATTTCAACGGGTGCTTACCACTGGTCAGAATCCATTGGAGCGAACACATACAGCAATTCAAAATCTGAGCGACCTAGTAGATGCTTACATTGACAGCCAATCCTGTAAATACACTAAAGAACTAGAAATATTTAAGCGTGATATTTCTCCCGTACTCGGAGAAAAATTATTAACAAATATTACACGCCATGATTTAGAAATGCTGTTAAAGGTAATCGTCAATAGCGGAAGAAAAAGTATTGCACGAAAAGCACTGACATTTTTTCGCACCATTTTTAGGTATGCAAGTGATCACAATTTGATCATTGAAAATGTTGCATCCCACTTGAAACACAAACATCATGCGGGCGGTTCTGAAGAAGCTAGACAAGTTGTGCTACCGCTTTCAGAAATCGAAAAAATGTTCGCTATTCTCCAGCAATTCCCAAAACAAGCTCCATTACGCAGCCGCATCGCTATTACATTTTATTTGATATTCGGGCCACGTAAGTGTGAGCTATTAAGTGCGAAATGGGCTGATTTTAGTTTCATAAACAAGGAATGGATTTTGAAGACCACTAAGATGGGGGATGACTCTATTACAATCAAAGTACCAGACGCTGTAGTTCCCCTATTTGAAACATTAAAACAGCTTTCAAAAGGTTCGGTATTTATTTTCCCAACCGCACGCGGTTCAAAGTCAGGCCATTTAAGTGAAAGTACGCTAAACAATATGCTATTGAAATTTTTCAGTGAATACCAGACTAAGTCCGTCTACTTTAACAATCCTTTTGGGGAAGCTGGTATCCGTAAGTTCTGTGTACACGATTTACGCCGCACGTTTTCGACAACAGCCATCGACAATGAAGTAGATGAAGTTGTAGTAGACCGCTGCCTGAATCATAAAAAACGAAATAGTACACGCCCATACGACGTTTCAAATCGAGACTTACAACGCTCATCGGTATACAAAATGTTGGCTGATATTGTTCTTCCACTGACGGGCCTAGAAGCAAGAGTAATTCATTTGAACGACCGAGCAGAAACGAAACGAGCGGCGTAACGATTTAAACATCCCCACTAAAACATAGAACTGTAGAGAGAAATAAACATAAAAATAAACTTCTACTTTTCTAATTGAAGACACTAAATTGTCTTAATATTGTTTCTTCTTCAAACTTCAGATAATCCTTCTAATTGCCTCGGCAACAACAATTCATTGTGTTTAACTATCACTAAATCGTGATCGAATATATATTCTGATTTCATGCTCTAGAGTTACATCGCCATCACAATATAACACTATATTTTTTCTGCATTTTTATACTAGAATATAGGTAGAGTAAATGAAGTAAAGTGGTGACTTAACTGGTGATAAAAATCAACAATTTATGGTTTAACACATTGTAAATTAAAGGTTTTTCACTATAGGTGTAAGTTAGATCCAGAATATTGAGTAGGCTTCATTAAAGCTGACAAAAATTCTTAATAGACAGAAAAAACAAACGCCAAACCAATAAATCACCATTACCGGTTATTTATTGAAGCATTATCCTGTCACCTTTATATATTCACCGCTATTGGTGATTATATTTGAAATTCCCCCAAACCTATATATAATCACCAGATATGGTGATTAATAGCCTAAGAAGATCCTAAGATCATGGCAAAAAAAGTAACCGTTTCAGACATGCCTAGCTCAGATTTTATCGATAACGCAGAGATACTAGGGCAACTGATCAAAGCAAAGCGCACCGAACTTGGCATTAAATTGGCCGACTGTGCGGCGTTATGTGGTGTCGGCATTAACACCTTGTCACGCATTGAAAACGGTAACGCGAATTGCACCTTGTCTGCGGTGTTTTCAGTGTTAAACGGATTAGGCATTAAACTGACTTCGAAAGAGCTAACACCGGCAGCAAACTCCTCATCAAATGACGAGGAATGGATTTAGTAATGGCGAAAATCGACGCATACCAACTGAATGTAAGTTATGGTGATGATGTCATCGGCACATTGGCATTAGATAACACCACAAACCTATTAAAACTGAACTATACGCCGCAGTGGCAGCTAAACGGTTTTGCCATTTCACCTCATTTGTCACTCAATAATCAGCATACACCAGTAGTCGCCTACAACTACCTTGATAATGCCTTACCAGAAGGAGAGGCTAGGAAGCTACTGGCTAAAAATTTAGGGATTTCGGAAAAAAACGTGTATTCCCAGGTTCGCGCAATAGGCAAAGACTTGGCTGGTGCCGTGACTTTTATGCCAGCTCAAGAGATGCAGGTAGATGAAACTCAGCCGGTCTTTAGAATACTTGAAGAAGATGAGTTAATCGCAAGACTCGACAGTAAAGAAGAGTTTGGTTTGCTAACTTGGGATGATAAGCCCCGCCTCAGCGTGGCTGGTGTACAAGACAAGCTGAATGTCATTATTGATGAAGTCGGTAACATAGGCTTTGGAGACGGCTCTCTGTGCTCCACTCATATACTAAAATTTGAAAAGAAAAACTGTCCAAACCTCGTATTAAATGAGTTCTTCTGTATGAAGCTTTCAAGTGCTATTGGCTTACCGACAGCCAACGTGGCGTTTAGACGTTTTGGTCCTCATCCAGCACTTATCGTTAAACGATTTGATCGGAAATACATCAGAGACAACAACAAAGTAATGAGACGACATGTGATAGATGGTTGCCAAGCGCTGAACTTATCTAGAGATCACAAATATGAGCGAAACCTTGGTGATGGTCGGGACGTTCAGCACATTCGGGATGGGGCAAGTCTACAAAATCTATTTGAATTTTGTCGGGGCATGTCCTCGCCAATTGAAAGCACACAATGGCTTATTAACTGGCAGCTATTTAACTTAATGATCAACAACTACGACAGTCATGGCAAAAACGTTTCGCTATTCTTTGATAAGAGTAACGTGCGATTTACCCCTGCTTATGATTTAGTGAATATCGCAATGTTCCCGCAATTTAAACATGTTTTAGCAATGGCGATGGGGGACGAATTTGAGCCTAGCGATATTCACGCTTATCAACTTGCTGATTTTGCTGAAACCTGCAATATCGATAAAAAGTTATTATCGAGGCTTTTAGTTGGCCTAGCGGATAAAGTGCTCAGCCAACTTTCCGGTAGTGATTTTATCAATAACCTAAAAGAGCAGCCGTATATCACTGCTGTCGATATTCCGTATTTTCAGGCGTTGAGTGACAACATAGTTGCGAAAACAGAATACTTAAAAGGACAGGCTCCAGATATACCCTCCATAACGGTATAAATGTATGGTTAGGGGGAAAGCGCTGCCAATATTCATCTATAGTAGGTACGCTGAAGATGTTTAGACTAAAATTTTACGATCTTAGGTTTATACAGTAAGTTTATTAACTGCAGTAAAACTAAACTCAACCTGAACCGCGATTCAAACCCAGTTCAGTTTTAGTTCACCTATATTGCCCATAATCAGACCATACCATTACCTAAAGGATTGGCCTGATGAAATCTATTGTGAAATTAATCTCTTTATTAAGTTTAACTTTTGCCGCACAAACCATAGCCGCCGATGCCATTAAAGTGGAATCGGTACAAAAGCAATTTGGTGAAGTGGTGACAGAATCGGTTAACGCCAGCGCACCAAAAATCAAAACCAGTAAATCCAAACTACAAGTATCAGACAGAGCCGCCCGTAATGAAGATTTTTGGATCTATGATGCTTGGGCCACTTTAGAGCGTGATACCGACTACGACGGTTATTATCATTACCTAACCTTAGAATTCGATGCCGATACCTATTATGAGCAGGCTGATATGTATGCAGTGTTATACCTTGCTCGTGGCGATGTGTATGAGGAATACCACGTCACCGATAACTTCACCATTTATGGCGAAAGTAGTGAAGACAGTTACGTAGTAGAAACCAACTTTTTAGAAGGTTTCCCCGAGGGGGATTACGATGTATTGATTGAATTGTACGATGCTTATAACGACGAGTTGGTCGTTAGCTACGATGGCTACAATGACGATGAAGATTTACTGTACTTACCCCTTGAGAGCAAAGATTACGAATACCGTACTACTACCGTAACCACGGAACATGGCGGCAGTTTAGGTTGGGCATGTGCTATTTTGGTTATAGTGCTGATCAGTCGTAAACAAATAAGCTAACCCATATTCACAGCTTGTTAGTGGTACTGGTTACAAACTCACTAATATAACTAGCACCTTTATATTGCGCGATTATTCTTAACCTATGGTTATCGCCAGCATTAGGTATTAGCTGGCGTAACTCAGTAGCCCGCTGCCAGTAATAGGGGTTATCCTGCATCGCCATGACTACTGGTGTGACTTTATCATCGGCAGCCACCAGCATCAGCGTGACTCGGTCTAATGGTAACGTCGCGTTAATATTAGTTTGGCCAGCATTATCGGTGATATTTATTTTTAACTCACCCGCTTGCAACACACAGCCGTTATTCAGCACATCACAGTGATCTACAACCTTTAGGGCAATAACCTGATTTTTGACCTGATTCTCAAGATATAAATCCGACAATATATAGCCCCCCAAGATCAAGAACGGGGCAATATACAACGCCAGTTTTGTTTGCTTACCCATAGTATTTCCTACACTGCCAAATAAAAGAAAAAGGCTTCACTAGGAAGCCTTCTACATAAGCATACCAAACTTAATGAGCGTGAGCCGCACCGGCACCATGAGGAACACGGAAGTTATCCACCAATTCTTGGATCTCTTTTGGTGCTGGTCCAGTGAATCTCAGCATAATAAACGCCACGGTAAAGTTCACAATTGCGCCTACGGCACCAAAAGCATTGGGCGAAATTCCAAAGAACCAGTTCTCAGGCATATCACCTAAAAATGCCGTACCAGGAATAAACATAATGCCCTTATGCTGGAACACATACAGCATAGTTACACCAATACCCGCACACATTCCCGTTACCGCTGCTGTACCACTCATTTTGCGGGAGAAAATACCCATCATAAGCGCAGGAAAAATCGATGAAGCAGCCAATCCAAAGGCCAGCGCCACCGTTCCCGCCGCAAAGCCAGGCGGATTCAAGCCTAAATATCCGGAGATCAAAATGGAAATGGTCATCACAATGCGACCCGCCCGTAACTCGTTTTTGTCGGTGATATTTGGCGTAAACACACCTTTCATTAAGTCATGAGAAACCGATGATGAAATCGCTAACAATAGACCCGCGGCAGTGGACAAAGCCGCCGCCAACCCACCGGCCGCCACTAAGGCAATTACCCAGTTTGGTAAATTAGCAATTGCAGGATTAGCTAATACCATAATGTCCTGATCCACTTTCACCATTTCATTAGTAGCGACATCAGCGGTGTATTGAATTTTACCGTCACCGTTTTTATCTTCAAACTCTAACAACCCGGTTTTTTCCCAGTCTTTAAACCATTGCGGGCGCTCGTCATAAGCTAAGTTTTGACCAGCCGCTGGTTCAATAGTGTTCATTAAGTTAAAACGCGCCATGGCACCTACAGCAGGAGCAACGGTGTAAAGCAAAGCAATAAATACTAGGGCATAACCTGCCGAAGAACGTGCGGCCTTAACACTAGGCACAGTAAAGAAGCGCATAATCACATGGGGTAAACCGGCAGTACCGATCATCAATGATAAGGTATAAGCAAACATGTTCAGCGTGCCGCCCATGTTGTCAGTGGTGTATTCTTTAAAGCCGAGATCGGTAACCACCAAATCCAACTTATCCAGTAAATACACACCACTACCATCAGCTAAGGTGCTTCCCAAGCCCAATTGTGGAATAGGATTACCGGTAAGTTGCAAAGAAATAAACACTGCAGGGATGGTATAAGCAAAAATCATTACACAATACTGTGCAATTTGCGTATAGGTAATACCTTTCATGCCACCTAGTACCGCATACACCCACACCACCGCCATACCAATGCCTAAACCTAAGCCGTAATCCACTTCCAAGAAGCGTGAAAACGCGACGCCCACACCTTTCATCTGGCCGATGATATAGGTCAATGATGCCAAAATTAAACACACCACGGCCACGATGCGGGCTGTTTTAGAATAATAACGGTCGGCGATAAATTCTGGCACTGTAAACTTGCCATGCTTACGCATATAGGGCGCTAACAACATAGCCAGTAATACATAGCCACCGGTCCAACCCATTAAAAATACTGAGCCGCCATAACCTAAAAAAGCAATTAAACCGGCCATAGAAATAAATGAAGCGGCACTCATCCAGTCGGCACCAATGGCCATACCGTTTTGTAACGGCGTAATACCACCACCGGCCACATAAAAATCACTGGTGGAGCTGGCTCTCGCCCACCATGCAATTGCAAAATACAATCCGAAAGAGCCGAATACAGCGATATAAGTGTAGAGTCTTAACTCATCCATTAGGTATTCTCCACATCGTATTTTTTATCCAGCTCGTTCATTTTTTTGGTATACCAAAATATTAAGGCCACAAAGGTGTAAATTGCCCCTTGCTGTGCAAACCAAAAACCGAGCTTATAGCCACCAATACGGAATTCATTTAGCTGTTCTACTAACAGCAAACCAAATCCATAGGAAACTACAAACCATATAATTAAGCAGATAAATATCAGGCGCAGATTTTCTTGCCAATAGGTTGTTTTACCTTCCACGGCTTTCTCCAAATGTTGTCGTTGATGTCCAAGAGAAAGATTATGTTCACACCTGTATTTACCCCAACAGATGTATTCACAAACTCATATTGCTGCACTGGTTACTCTAAACGCAATTGCCACAAGTGGGCAAGATTAACAAGTATTTAACACTGGGGGTTATTAAACTTTAGTCTAACCCGCTACCGCAGGCGTTGACCCAAGGCTATTAGGCAAACCATAATGGTTGGATCCGCAACAATACTAAAAAACAAAAGGCGGCATTCATGGCATTGTGGTTAATTATCGTCTCGCTGATTTACGTTGGCGTCATGTTCTTGATTGCCCGCTGGGGCGACAAACCGCAAGCCAATATCCAGCGCATCACCCATCACCCCTTGACTTACAGCCTAGCGCTAGGAATTTACTGCACCAGCTGGACCTATTTTGGTGCGGTGGGTACGGCGGTTAGCGATGGCTGGAATTTTTTGCCGATCTTACTCGGGCCGATTTTATTATTTATTTTTGCCTATTCCCTGCTCACCAAACTGGTGTACGTGAGTAAAAAACAAAACATTAACTCCATTGCCGATTTAATTTCTTGTCGCTACGGCAAGCGCCAGCAAACGGCGCTGATCGTGACTTTTATTGTTACCCTCGCCATTATTCCTTATATCGCTCTACAGCTAAAGGCTATCAATGCCAGCTTTGAGGTGTTCTCATCCACCCCTAGCGACTATGCCGATGGCTCATCGGTCAAAGCACTGTTAGCCACTTTACTGATTGCGGTATTCGCTATTTTATATGGCGCTAAAAAGGCCGATGCCACCGAATATCGTTCTGGATTAATGCTAGCTATTGCCAGCGAATCGATGTTCAAACTGTTAGGTTTATTGGTGACTACCGTTATCGCCTTTTGGTTGATCAGTCAGCAGCCAGATATCACCCCGTTATATCAATCCATGCAGGCCGAACACTGGTCATGGCGGCAGTTTGTTAGCTTGGACTTTTTTGTACAAACCCTGATGGCAGCAGCAGCCTTTCTATGTTTACCTCGACAATTTCATGTAATGGTGGTGGATAATGCCGATGCCAAAAATCTCAAAACCGCACGCTGGATATTTCCCGGCTATTTGCTGCTGACCATCGCTACCATTATCCCCATTGCATTAGCCAGCCAATGGTTGCTGACCGACAATAGCCTAAATAAAGACACCTTTATTATGCAACTGCCACTACTGGCAGAAAACCACTGGGCGGTAGTTATGGTATTTATTGGTGGCCTATCGGCCGCTACCGCTATGATCATCGTCGCCACATTAACTCTTAGTACCATGATCACCAATGATGTGATCATGCCGTTGTTACTTAAACGCGATGCCCATCAAATTCTCGGGCAGCGTCACTATCAACATCGGGTGATAGCCATTCGACGGGTAACTATCGCCGCTATCCTGTTATTGGCTTTTGGCTATTATCATTTTTGGACCGAACATACCGCGCTACACAGCATAGGCCTGATTGCCTTTTCATTAGTGATCCAATTATTACCAGCAATTATCGGTGGCCTATATTGGCGCAAGGGCCATGCCTACGGCGTATATGCGGGACTATTAAGTGGTTTTGGTTGTTGGCTAGCATTTCTGTTGTGGCCATTGATCACCAGTAATGATATTCAGCAGCATACTGGCATTGTCAGTATAGGCGTGATTATTAGCCTGACGGCTAACCTCATCTGTTACCTATTGTTTTCACTACTGACCAGCGAACGATTAATCGATAAAATTCAAGCCGCTGCTTTTGTTAATCCCAATAATCCTAACCTAGAATTGGACCATCACTTTGGTGACAGCCCTGCACGAGTCAAAGACTTAAAAGACTTACTCATGACCTTTTTAGGCGAGGGACGTAGTGAAGATTTGCTCAGTGAATATCAACAGCAGCGTGAGCTAGTATTAGACAATAGTGCCACCCTAGACCAAGAATTTGTGCGCTACTGCGAACGTATGCTTGCCGGTGCATTAGGTTCATCATCTGCGCGCTCGTTAGTCAATATTGTGCTCTCCGGTAAACAATTAGATTTGGAAGACGTGGTGAATTTTTTTGATGACACCACTCAGGCCCTAAAAACCAATCAGGCAATATTATTTAACTCATTGGAAAACTTAAGCCAGGGCATTAGTGTGGTGGATCGCGAGCTGAATTTAGTTGCTTGGAACCGTCGTTATCTGGAGTTATTCGACTACCCCGACGGCATGGTCAAAATCGGCCAACCTATCAGCACATTGATCCGTTACAACGCCGAGCGCGGAGAATGTGGCCGTGGCGACATCAACACCTTGGTCAATAAACGATTAAACCATTTACGCAGCGGCAAAAAACACAGTTTTATTCGTAGCCGCAGCGATGGTCGCGTTATCGAAATGGTGGGCAACCCGCTACCCAATGGTGGCTTTGTGACTAGCTTTAACGACATCACCGTATATATCGAAACCCAAAAAGCCCTGAAAGATTCCAACATTGATTTAGAAGAAAATGTTAAACGCCGCAGCGCGGAAATCAGCGAAATTACCGAAGAGCTCAAACAAGCCAAGCAAGAAGCAGAGCAAGCCAACGCCTCGAAAACCCGTTTCTTAGCGTTGGCCAGCCACGATATTCTGCAACCCCTCAACGCCGCGCGTTTATATTTATCTTCCCTGAGTGAGAGCGACTTATCCTCGCCGCAACAAAATACCGTGGGCAAAGTGGACTTGTCACTGCAGGCTACCGAAGAACTCATTTCCACATTATTAGAAATATCCAAACTAGAGCAAGGGGCATTAGCACCCACCTTAACTCACTTCCGTTTAGCTGATGTATTACGCCCACTCTGCGACGAACTTGCGGCCCAATGTCAGGAAAAAGGCTTAATCCTGATTGAGCATTGGCAAGACGCCACCTTGCATTGCGATCCCATGTATCTACGGCGCATCCTACAAAACTTTATTTCTAACGCGGTAAAATACACCGACGCGGGACGTATTTTAGTAGGTACGCGCAAACATCAAAATGCGATACGTATTGAAGTATGGGACAGCGGTGCTGGTATTGTCGAATCAGAGCAACAACGGATCTTCAACGACTTCTACCGCTTACCCAGTGGCGATATCAAAGGCGTCGGTTTAGGGCTTGGTGTGGTGCAGCGTATGAGCCAACAACTTAACTGCCCGATTAAAGTCCAATCCGTGCCCGATAAAGGCTCTTGCTTCGGGGTTACCGTGCAATTAGGACGCGAACAACTCATTCCCGGCACCAGCCAAACCGTACTCGGCGACTTTACCCAAATCGAACAGTGCAAAGTGATATGCATTGATGATGACCACAACAACCGCGAAGCCATGGCCGCACTATTAGAAAAATGGCATTGCCAATGTCAGCCCTTCGCGGGCGCTGATGACGCTATGGATTTTGCACAAACCAATATCACTGAGACACCTGATATTCTACTGGTGGATTATCAACTACTGCCCAGCGAAATTAACGGCGTCGAATTGATTCAACGCTTACAATCTATTTGGCAAAAAGCCATCCCAGCCGCTTTAGTAACCGCCGTCAAAGACGACGATCTCAAAGCCCAATGCCAGCAGTTAGGCATTGCCTACATCGCCAAACCAGTAAAGCCAGCGGCATTGAAGTCGTGGTTAATGAGTCAAATACAACGAGCTAAAAAGTTGGGGTAATGGTTTAAGGTTAATGCCGTCTTTAAGTGCGCGCGACCTACGCATATTAAATGACTTAACTGTCAGGCTTTTATGCATATTTAATATGTAAAAATATTAAAAATATCTATCCAACTGATTTTATTAATAATTTTAATTTGAGCATCATTATTGCATACAGAAATAATTGATATACCATGAAAGACCATAATGATGATGGACTTAACTAAATAAATCGGTTTTGGAACATTTAATGAAAAAACAAATTCTTAACACTATTGCCGCATGTATGATTTTTTGCATTTCGTCAGTAGCCCAAGCGGCGTTAATTGTTGAAAATGGACAATTAATGGGTGCCACAGGCATTAGCGTTAATGGAGCACACTATGATGTTATGTTTCTGGATGGAACTTGTATAAATATATTTAGTGGATGTGATGAACAGTCAGACTTTCTTTTTGATGCTTCTGGGGCGTCAGAAGCAAGTAAGCAGTTATTACAGCAAGTACTATTGGATGTAACCTTAGGGTTGTTTGATTTTACCCCCTCGCTGACCAATGGTTGCGGTAGTCAATCCTATTGTAATATTCTTACTCCATTTGAGCTCGGCACAGGAGTGTTAGCCAAAGCCGCTCATAATAATACAAATCCAGCGGCCGATTATTTTTATGATGACGGCACTAATAGTGGGCTCGGAGTAGATTTTAATTTGGCGGGTTTTGGCGAATACACCTATGCCCTGTGGACTAAAAGTAACATCCCCGAACCCGGTACCATTATATTGTTGTCATTGGGGTTAGTAGGTTTGTCGTTTTCCCGATACAAGAAGCAATATTCGTAAGTTTATTTTTTATTGACTCCCCCACATAACGTTGGCCCTGAGCTTGTCGATGGATGAATGTTATTGTTCGCGGTTATTCCCGTAGTGTTTTAACCGGAGTTGAGGTTAGTTAATAAAAACGCCCCAGCGGCCAGCCCCTACAATGGTGGCGTAAGGTTAAACCGTTCCACCAACAACACCGCTTGGGTGCGATTATTCACCCCAAGCTTACGAAAAATTGCCGTGATATGTGCTTTGACTGTGGCTTCGGTAATCGCTAGTTCAAAAGCGATTTGTTTGTTTAAAAAGCCTTCGTGTAACAGATACAACACCCGATACTGTTGAGGGGTTAAAGCGGCCATTTTGTTGGCAAAGTCCGCATCTTCATCAGTCATGGGTTGTAAGCGGCCACGTAATTCTGCGGGGATCCAGCTGTCACCGGCCAAAATGGTTTCAATGGCTTCGGCTATTTTGGCTGAGGGTGAAGATTTAGAAATAAACCCCATGGCACCGTAGCCCATGACTTTACTGACCACCTCGGCGTTATCGCTACCTGATATCACTGCCACTGGCAGGTGAGGATATAACTCACGTACGCGGATCAAGCCGTATAAATCGCCACTACCTGGCATGTGTAAGTCTAGTAGCAGTAAATCTAAATCATCCTGCTGCTCTATTTGCTTGAGGGTGGTTTCCAACGAGTCCGATTCAATCATCTGTAAATCATCAAACTTTAATTGCAAAGCGCCCACCAGCGCTTCACGAAATAAGGGATGATCATCAGCGATTAAAAAGGTTGCCATGGGTTATCTAAATCTCTATCGGTTTAAACGGTTTTCAATTAAGTCATCAACCACGGACGGATCCGCCAAGGTCGAGGTATCGCCTAAACTCGCATAATCGTTGGCGGCAATTTTACGCAAAATGCGGCGCATAATTTTACCAGAGCGAGTTTTAGGTAAGCCAGTTGACCATTGAATCATATCCGGCGTAGCAATGGGACTTAAATCCTTACGCACCCAATTACGTACAGCAGCGGTTAGCTCGTCATTGACTTCAACACCATCCACCGGCGAGATATAAACGTAAATACCCTGACCTTTTATATCATGAGGGTATCCGACAACGGCAGCTTCCGCGACCGCTTGGTGGGCCACTAACGAGCTTTCGATTTCAGCGGTACCTAAACGGTGACCGGACACATTCAACACATCATCCACCCTACCGGTTATCCAATAATAGCCATCGGCATCACAACGGGCGCCATCACCGGTGAAGTAACGACCTTTGTAAGCGGAGAAGTAGGTTTGGAAGAAACGCTGATGATCACCATAAATCGTCCGGGCTTGTCCCGGCCATGAATCATTCAGCACTAGATTACCTTCGGCTTCACCATTAAGTTCATTACCGTCACTATCGACCAGCGCTGGCTTTACCCCGTAAAACGGAAAAGTAGCTGAGCCAGGTTTTAGATCAGTGATATTCGCCAATGGCGTAATCATCACTCCGCCGGTTTCGGTTTGCCACCAGGTATCCATAATAGGGCAACGACCTTTACCTAACACATCAAAATACCATTGCCATGCTTCGGGGTTAATCGGCTCGCCGACGCTACCTAAAATGCGTAACGAATCTCGATTTGAATCTTGCCCTGCCAAATCGCCTTTGGCCATCAATGCACGGATCGCAGTGGGGGCGGTGTACAGCACATTCACCTGATGTTTATCCACAATCTGGCCAATGCGGCGTACATCGGGATAAGTCGGCACCCCTTCAAACATCAAAGTAGTGGCGCGGTTGGCCAATGGGCCATAAATGATATAGCTATGGCCGGTGATCCAACCAACGTCGGCAGCACACCAATAAACTTCGCCCGGCTGGTAGCCAAATATTTGTTCATGGGTATAGGCCGCATACAATAAATAACCACCACTAGTATGCACTAAGCCTTTAGGCTGACCGGTTGAGCCTGAGGTATATAAGATAAACAAAGGATCTTCGGCATTCATCGCCACCGGCAAACATTCTTTAGCGCATTCAGCGACCACACTTTGCCAGCTTAGTTGGTTATCATTCAATACGATATCGCTGTCATTTTGGCACTGAAAAACTATGGTATTTTCAACGCAAACCACATCCTCTCGGGCAAGGGCTTCGTCCACATTAGCTTTAAGGGGTACTGTTTTACCGGCACGACGACCGATGTCAGCCGTTAACACCAGTTTGGCTTCACAATCGACAATACGATCGGCAATGGCATTAGCGGAGAAACCACCAAAAATAACTGAATGTACGGCACCAAGGCGCGCGCAGGCTAACATGGCATAAGCGGCTTGTGGGATCATCGGCATATAGATCACCACTCGGTCGCCTTTACTGACACCCAGTTTTTTCATGGCGTTGGCCAACTGACAGACTTCATCATGGAGTTGCTGGTAGCTAATTGCTTGCTGTTCGTTAGGGTTATCGCCTTCCCATAGAATCGCGGTAGTATCGCCATGCTCAGCTAGATGACGATCAATACAGTTAACGCTGACATTCAGCTCACCATCTTCAAACCATTTAATACTGACGTCTTCATCCCCAAAATGGGTATTTTTGACTTTGCTAAAAGGTTTCGACCAATCTAATCGTTGAGCTTGCTCACGCCAGAACGAATCTGGTGAGCGAATAGAGGTTTGATAATTTGACTGATATTCATCAAAGCTACGAGCGTTTTGTGGGTTAATCTCGCGAGTACTGTAGATAGGTGCTGGCATGGCTAATCTCTTATTTTTTCAATAATGCCATTTTACATGGGCTTGAAGTGCATGAATGCTTAGCCTGCATTGTAAGAGACTACCGCACAAACCATATTAGACATTAGTCGTAAGGGCGCTCACTAAATAAACCTCATCCTTGGTGTGCTTAGAAATCTAACTTGAAGAGTATTTCGCCTAAATCCGGTTGCCACTGGAATTCTTTAAGACGCACCCGATTATTCATTACCACCACACCCTCAGTCTGTAATAAGCCTTTTTGCCGTTCAGCACTTTCTGAGCCTTTGGCAAAGGCCAATTGACCGTTAGAACGTAAAATACGATACCAAGGTAGTTGCATTGATGTGGGAGCCATACCTAAGGATTTACCCACTAAACGAGCGCGACCGGGCAATCCCGCCAAATCGGCAACTTGCCCGTAACTAGCCACCTTACCTGCTGGGACTGCCAGCACGGTTTGCCAGATTTTATGATAATTGTCGGTCATGGGGTGATAGAACCAGCTTAGGCTAAGGCTTGTTGCCAGTCTAAATCGTAGGCCAAGCCGCCCTCAGGCAAGGTAATTTTGTCGCGTTGATGCACATGACGATAGCCCTTTAATGCACTGGGGCTAATACCACCGGCCAGTTGTTCAATATCACTAAGTTTAATCCCAGAAGAAACCGCAAACGTCAGATAGGTATGACGCAGCACTTCCACACTTAACTGCTCGGGATAGGCCATTTGCGCATCGTGTCCCGCATTAATAATACGCTGGCTTAGGTCGTCAATAGAACTATCAACACTGAATGGGGCGTCATTATTGCTATAGGTTTGTTGAATTAACGCTAACAACTCAGGTAACAAGACAATCTGTCGAGAATAGGCACCAGCAATCTCAAGAAGTGATTGTTCCGCATTGATATCATCAATAGATAACTCGCCTAGTTCTTGCGGGCTAACCCCATGTAACAGTAGTGATAACGCAATTTTGCCAGGGTTATTAGCGGCTTGAATTAGACTTTGGCATTCTGCTGCTGACAGTAATCGTAAATGCGCGGTACCGATGACATCCGCTTGCCCAAGTTGCAGCGTTGGTTGTTGTGCTGCGCCTAGCATCGGATTGGCTTGCCCTTGATGAGCGAGTAAAGCGTTGTTGTCTACCGGATTAACCACCGGCATAACATGATAACTGGTCATCGAGGACGAGGCCTGTTTCTGACGTACAATAAAACTAAACACCAGCAAACCCATTAATGCCAAACTGGCGCTACCGATTAAGCTGTAAAGTGAATCGAGCCAATAATTCGGGCTGATGGGAAACTGTGGTACAAAGGGCGGCTCCAGAATATTAATTTTAGCTTCTAACGGTTTTTGTACCTGCTCTTGTATTAATTGATTATTCAAGCGCTGCGCTTGTTGCTCTAATTCATTCAAAGCATTTTTAATACGGCGATACTCATCTAGCTTGCGATTGAATTCATTGGCTTGCGGTGTTAACACCTGTAGTTGTGCACTGATGCGCTGAATTTTATCTAGAGCCTGCTGTAATTGCCGCTGAGTTTGTTGCAAATAATTCTGCTGACTTGAAGAAATACGTTGCTGTAGGTTTTGTTTCGATTCTTCTAACGCGCGCATAATGCTAACTGTCTTGGGATCTTTAGCCATATATTCTTCGGTAAAGCGTTCTGCAAAACCGTCTAATTGCCCCGAGAGCTGGCGGATATTTTTGCGTATGCCGTCAATTACGCCTTTATCACTTGGGTTAATAACGCCTTTACCTTTTTCCATGGCTTTTTGTAATGAATCATTGATAGATTCCAGCGACACCAATTCCTGCTCAGCTTCGTCTAATGAACGGTTGAGATTCTTAATTTTACTCAACGAACGGTTTTCATCCCGCTCCAAGCTAACAATATTATTGGCTTCACTAAATGTTGCTAATTCCAGTTTTTGTATATCAATTTTTTCTTCTAACGCTAACAGTTTGTCCTGAATTGCCTGTTGTTCCTCCAAACTATTGTCACTGACTTCGGTGGTTATTTGCTGCAAATAGTTTTGCAACCACAAACTCATTACCGGCTCTAACACACCTATTTCAGACGAATGGGCCTTCAAATTAATGATTCGACTGGCGGTATGCGCTTGAGCCGTTAACATGGCTGCCAGTTGCTCGGTACTAAGCTGTATGTATTTTTCCTCCGCCAAAGATTGGCTAAGGGTTTGCAACACGCGGTTACTGGTTAAACGCTGTTGGTTGAGGGTAATTTGCTCTACTGGAACAGCGGCTAATTCACGCCCCATTTGTTGTGGATAAGTAAAATGAATAATTGCCTGACTTTGGTATACCGGCGGGCGCAACCACACCCAGAGCAAACTCAAGGTCAGGCTAAGCAAAAAGATCGCACTTAACAAGGTCCATTTTTGGCGTTGTAGCTTTAAGTTATTAATTTCTACCGACACATCATGTGTGGGAGCGGAGTGAACGGGTTGCAACACATCCGGATTGTGATCAAATGACATAATGGCCTTACTTGCTCGAACGAATTTAACGAAAATTTTTATAGCTCAGGTATACATTAAGCCTTTTGACGATACAATCCCTGATACTAAAACCCAGCTTGCCTATCCTATGTCAAAACGGCTTTACTGCCCACAATGCCAGTTTCCACTTAAGGTCTGCCTGTGCGAATCAATTATTCCAATTGATAACAGTACGCGCTTAATCGTGCTGCAGCACCCATCAGAAGTTCGAATGGCCAAGAATACAGTGAGGTTATTACAATTGTCCTTAGCGCGTGTTGATGTATTCAGTGGTGAATCGGCAAAGGACTTTGCTAGTCTGCAGACACTATTTCAACACTCTATAACTAATACAGCGGTATTGTATCCTCATGAACAAAGTTTGCCGTTAGAACAGCATGCAAGCATTCACAACATTAACACTTTGATTGTTATCGATGGTACTTGGCGTAAAGCTTATAAAATTTGGCAGCTAAACCCGTGGCTGTGGTCATTGCCTAGCTTTCACTTTGAGCAGGCACCTAACAGCAACTATCAACGAGTTGCCAAACAACCCAACAGCTTATCTACACTAGAGGCCACTGCTTACGCTTTATCACTCATAGAGCAGCGTAATTTTCAAGGGTTGAACCAGTTACAACAAGCGCGGCAGCAAAAAGGCTTTTAGAAATTACCGTGTAAATCTAACTGACGGACGTTTTTTAGCCGAGGACGGTTTCTTTGTAGGTAAAACAGAATGCTCTTTGGTTTTACCCGATTCCGCCACCGATGCATTAATTTGCTGCATTTCCCCATCGCTAAGATGACGCCACTGACCGGGCTTTAAACCTTTGAGATTAACATTCATAATCCGCACTCGTTTAAGCTTAACGACGTCATAACCTAAATACTCACACATGCGGCGAATTTGACGGTTTAATCCTTGAGTTAAAATAATAATAAATTTATCACCGGCAGTTTGGCGTACCTGACAGGGCTGAGTAACGGTATCCAAAATAGGCACGCCACTAGCCATTTTAGCTATAAAACTAGCATTGATGGGCCGATCAACTTGTACCTCATATTCTTTTTCGTGGCTATTGCCCGCCCGTAGGATCTTATTGACGATATCACCTTCGTTGGTCAGAAATATTAATCCTTCTGAGGGCTTATCCAAGCGTCCAATAGGGAAAATACGTTCTGGATACTGAATGGCATCAATAATATTGCCTCTAACATTGCGCTCAGTGGTGCAGGTAATGCCCACAGGCTTGTTATAAGCCAAGTAAACCAACTTGGGCTTGGCTTTTAAGCCTTTACCATCCACTTCTACCACGTCACCGGTTAAGACTTTAGTACCTAATTCCGGCACTGCGCCATTAATAGTCACACGGCCCTGTTCGATATACTTATCGGCCTCTCGGCGCGAGCAAAATCCGGTTTCACTGATGTATTTATTAAGACGTTTGGTTTCGGTCATCAGCCATCTACTTATAAAGAAAAACGAGTCAGCACAAAAGTACTGTATTGAATACTGACAATACTAACTCAAATTAAAAATTGGCTCATGATTAAATTGCAGCACTTTACTGGCCAAATTAACAACAGTAAACTGCTGATTGTACTGCGCTACAGCCTTATGATTGTTTGAATTTTTCCTTGTAAAATCAGTGTAGTTATATATGCTTGACTACAATTTGCGCAAGCTCAGTTCAGTTAATTAAAGCAATTGTTTTACAAACAATGTCATTGTATTTAATCGGCATGAAATACTTTAAGTATATGCTGACCCAGAACGCCGACATTTTCCTCTGTTTAAAAACGGTCGGTTAAGTACAACATTTAATATTTAAGGGATGTGATCAGCAGTGTTGACACTTCAGATTAATAGCTATCAAAAATCGGATACTAGCCAACCAGCTAGCCAAACGCTAACGTCGGGCTCCATGACTATTGGCCGTGACATTAGCAACCAATGGTCTTTAGCTGATCCGGATCGCGTATTATCGAAAAGTCACTGTCGCATTGACGCTAGTGGCGACCAGTACACATTAACCGACACTAGTACCAACGGCGTGTTTATTAACACCGCCACCGACCCTATCGGCAGGGGTAACAGTGTGCCACTAAAAAGTGGCGATACCATCCGCTTAAGCGACTACGAAATCATGGTCAATATTGAGGCAAAGCAGCAAACAGAGGCCGTACCGCAAACGCCTGTTACTGCGGTTCCTGAAGCCGTTAATCCTCAAGTAATGTCCGCAAGTATCCCACCAGCACCAAGCCCAAATTTTACACCTCCTCCGCCACCTCCAATGGCACAACCTATCGTTGAGAACGACGATTGGAAAAACATGCTGGAGCCGCAAAGCATACCCGATGATATGGGTATGCCGGAGCAGGATGCTGCGGTTGAAGTGCCTGATTTTGCGCAAACCCATTACGATGCGCCGTCTGTAGGTATAAGCATTCCCGACGATTGGGGTATGGGAGATGAGACGCCAGCAGTACCGCCAATGGCAGAAGTACCATCTATACCTGATATAGAAAATGTTCCCTCGCCGCCGGTTTCAGTTCCAGAGCCCAACGTAGTTCCAGAGCAAGTGCAAACTCTAGAAATGCCCGCAGTACCCGCTCCGATTGAGCCCGTTGCGCCTCCCCCTCAGCCAGCGGCTGTGGCACCGAGTGCACCAGTAGCAATGGCCAGCAATAACCAACTGATGCAGGCATTTTTACAAGGGGCAGGCCTAGATGCCAATTTACAGTTGCAATCCGACCCGACTGAATTAATGCGAGAGTTAGGCAGCTTATTCAAAGCATCAACTATGGGTTTGATGGGAGTATTAGCGGCCAGAGGTGATATAAAAAGTGAATTCAGATTGTCGCAAACCATGATCAGGCCAACGGAAAACAATCCGCTGAAATTTTCACTAAATATTAATGAAGCCATGGTCGCACTGATCAATAAAAAAGGCGCTGGCTATATGCCCGCCGAAACGGCTTTTGAAGAAGCTTTTGATGATATAAAAGCCCATCAAGTCGCGGTACTAGCGGGCATGCAAAGCGCGCTGAAAAGTTTGTTATTAAAATTTGACCCCGCCTTAATTCGCCAGCGAGACGAAGAGCTCAAAGGGGTGAAAAAAATGCTCGGTGGTCAAAAATCCAAGTATTGGGATGAATTCGTGTCACTGTATAACCGTCTGCAGCGTGAAGCCGAAGATGATTTCCAAAATATATTTGGTCGTGAATTTGCTAAGTCCTATGAACAACAAATTCACAACCAAAAAGTAAATAAGTCATAAATGGGTTGTATAAGCCCAGAACAAGTAGTTCAATAAATGCTCTGCGTTACATAACATCAATGACTCTTCCAACTAAAGGATAGTTAAGGGGAAATAATGGTTAACGGCACACACAAATTAATGACAGCGCTAAAACTCTTAGTATTGAGTTTAGCCACAACACTACTTCTCGGTTGCGGTGCAACCAATGCAGTCAAAGATGTTTTCACCGTGATGACTAGGGGCGATATCACTGTCGTCGCCGCGAATAACGTTAATCCGGATATTAACGGCCGCCCTTCGCCTATTATGATCCGCGTATTCGAACTTAAATCCACCGCTGCATTTAACAATGCTGACTTTTTTGCCCTTTATGATCGCGGCTCGGCCGAACTGGGTAGTGATTATGTTAGCCACGACGATATGGACATCAAACCAGGACAAACCAAACAAATGTCACGGGATTTTTCATTGGAAACCCGTTATTTTGGGGTCATCGCCGCTTACCGCGATATTAATAATGCGACCTGGAAACGCGTTGTCACTATTACCCCAGATTCAGATTCAGAAATTACTATCAGCTTAAATAGCAACGACCTAAAAGTGACAATTGAATAACCTATAACTATTAAATAACGTACACGGATTGGTGAAATGGCATCTAATGATAGAGTAGTTTGGTCGGAAGGATTATTTCTTCGGCCACAACATTTTCAACAACAAGATCGCTTTACGATCTCGTTAATCACCGCCTCTTTGCAAGGCTTGCAGTGCTATCGTTGGGGATTTCAAGCCCTCGAAATCGATCAAGAATTACTTAAAGTCGGTAAGTTTTCACTTAAAAAATGCTTAGGCATTTTACCCGACGGATTTGCATTTAACGTCAACGACCATGAGCTGGTGATTGACCTTCCTGAGGGCACTCAGGATGTGACATTGTATTTATGCCTGCCTATTTCTCGGGCCAATACCTGCGAGTTTAGTGAAGACAGCAGCGATAGTCATATTCGCTATAGCGTTGCCAATCAATTGGTCAACGACAACGCGGCTCAGGCCAATGACACCGTCGAAATCGCCACTGGCAGCCCACGCTTTCAAATATTACCCGACTCCGAACCGTTAGATGCTTATCATTCATTGGCAGTTGCCAAAGTTATACAGGTAGGAGCTGACCGCAATGTACTACTTGATGCAGACTATATTGCACCCACATTAGATTGTAACGCCCAGCCTATATTGCACGGCTACATTAATGAAATTGAAGGCATGTTACATCAACGGGCAGAAAGCCTAGCTGGTCGTGTATCGGGAGCAGGTAGAAGTAGCACCGAAATTTCAGACTTTTTATTACTGCAAGCCATTAACCGTATTGAGCCGCAAATTCGACATTTAGTGTCGTTACCGGACTTACACCCAGAGCCTCTTTTTCAAACGTTGATCCAAGTAGCTGGTGAATTAGCCACATTCACCACAAAAGAGCGTCGTCCAGCGCGTTTTGAAACCTATGTGCACGACAACTTACGAGCCACTTTTGACCAAGTCATGAAGAGCCTAAGAGAATCCTTAAGTGCAGTACTAGAATCGGCCGCTACACAAATCGATATCTCAGCGCCAAACCAATATGGTATTCGTACGGCGTCCATTGGCAATAAAGATATGCTGAAAAAAGCCATGTTCGTACTTGCTGTTAAAGCGGATGTGCCAGATGACGCCTTACGTCAAAGTTTACCCGGTCAGTTAAAAATGGGCGCAGTAGACAAAATCGCACAGTTGATTAATAAATCATTACCTGGTGTGGCTATCAGCCCCATGCCAGCAGCCCCAAGACAAATTCCATTTCACGCAGGAACCACTTATTTCCAAGTAAACACCGCCAGCCCTCCATGGCAAGACATTGAGAAGTCGGGCAATATTGCCTTTCATGTAGCCGGACAGTACCCGGGCTTAGATATTAGCTTCTGGTCAGTAAGGCAATAATTATGAGCAATGATGATTTAGACCGTACGGTAATCATGCCGTCGCCCGGCAGACGGCGAGCGGCAACAGAAGGTGTACAACAACCAGCACCGCAGACACCCGCTCCTCCGCTAAGACCGCAAGCCCCGCAGCCAGAAGGCGAGGGGGTCTCATTACAGATGATCGGCAATGCCAATAAAAATCCGCTGATCAACTCTGCCACTATGGTTTTTTCATTAGCTAAACAATTGCGCAACACCGCACAACATAGCGATGTTGAAGGTTTACTCGGTCATGTGTCCGGCTTAATGCAAAATTTCGAAAAAAATTGTATTAACCAAGGCATCGCCCCTGATGTTGCCTATGAAGCGCGCTACATATTATGTGCCTTTATCGACGAAATCATGCTGAATACCCCATGGGGGCACAATAGTGTTTGGAGTCATCGTAGTTTGCTCAGCACTCTCCATAATGACACCACCGGCGGCGAACGGTTCTTTCAAATCCTTGCCCGTAAATCCGATGCGCCTTCACAAAATGGTCCTATTTTAGAATTGATGTACCACTGTTTAAGCCTTGGCTTCCAAGGAAAATTCGCGGTTCAAGACAATGGTCGCGCTGCTTTAGATCAAATCACTCAAGGGGTATATCGCACCATTCGCGATCTACACGGTGAGGTGAACCAAGAATTATCTGGTCAATGGCAACCAGCAACCGATGGTCGGCCAATGGTCGCAAAACTCATTCCATGGTGGGTAGTAGCGGCAGTATTGGGCGGTATTTTAAGCATTGTCTATGCAGGTTTCTTCTTTACCCTGAATGATGACTCCGATGGCGTATTTTCTGAAATCGGTAAATTAGGCCGAGAAGTGCCGCAAATGATTCAGTCGCGCTCTGCCATTGCGGCACCATTAGTTGATCCAGCGGTATCTGCTATCGATTTAGATCAACTGGCTAATAATTTGCGCAATCACCTACTTAACGAAATAGGTGCTAAACAAATATCTGTTGACCAGCAAGCTTATGGCTTAAAAATTACTGTGCATAATAAAGGGCTGTTTGCATCGGCTAGTGCGGTGGTGTCGGAATCACACCAAAACATGTTGGCTAAATTAGCCAATGTGTTAGCCAGTTTACCTGGCCCCATAGTGGTATCGGGCCATTCCGACAGTCAAAAAATTCGTACTTTACGCTTCCCTTCAAATTGGCACTTATCTGATGAACGCGCCCGCGCCTTGGTTGACACTCTAGTCAGTGCCGGCATGCAGCGAGATAGATTGGTAGCGCAAGGTAAAGCCGATACGGTTCCCGTTGCGACTAACGATACCGCTGAAGGTCGCCAACAAAACCGCCGAATAGAAATATTCATCCGCTCTTATTAATAGGGATTAAGTTAACGTTATGGGCATTTTGAAAAAAATATTCGGCTTTCTTACCAATAGATGGGTGTTGTCGGTTTTAGGGATTTTGTTTCTGTGTTTGTTTGTATGGTACGTAGGCCAATTACTTGCCTTCGGTAGTTGGATGCCCCTCGCCAATGACACCACCCGCACTGTGTTTATCATTATTATCCTGCTGATTTGGGCGGGGATGAACATTTACCGCGTGAGCAAGCAGAAAAAGACCAATCAAGACATTATTAATACTCTTACCGGTGGCTCCTCCAATAGTGATTATGTTGCTAGTGCTTCTGAAGATGAAGTGGGTGTGCTGCAAGACCGTTTCAAGCAGGCACTGCAAACCCTCAAAAAATCTAAGCTCGGTGGTAAAGGCGGCCCGCGTTATTTATATCAATTACCCTGGTATGTGATTATTGGCCCACCTGGCGCAGGCAAAACCACTGCTTTGAAAAACTCTGGGGTGAATTTCCCGTTGCAAGAAGGTTTTGGCTCCGATCCGGTTAAGGGCGTCGGCGGTACTCGTAACTGTGATTGGTGGTTTACCGATGAAGCCGTACTGTTAGACACCGCTGGTCGTTATACCACTCAAGATAGTGACGAACACGTAGACAAAGAAGCGTGGACAGGCTTTTTAAGCCTACTCAAAAAACACCGCGGACGTCGGCCATTAGATGGTGTCATTCTGGCATTCAGCCTTACCGATATTATTGGTCAAAGTGAAGAAACTCGCCGCCTACATGCTAGAGCCGTACGTAAACGTTTAAAAGAACTCAATGATATGCTGCAGGTACAAGTGCCGGTATATCTAGTCTTTACCAAAGCCGATCTACTTGAAGGCTTTATGGAATACTTTGATGACCTAGGCAAAGTAGAACGTGAGCAAGTCTGGGGCATGACCTTTCCATTAGCCACTTCGGATCAAGCCGATGGTTTAGTAGCAGCGTTTGATCAAGAATTTGACGCGCTAGTTAACACTCTTGATGCACGACTACTAGGACGAATCCAAGCGGAATATGATTTACAGCGACGCTCGGCACTCCAAGGTTTCCCCGAACAGTTTGCTTCCCTAAAAGGGGCCATTCACGATTTCATTGGTGAAGTTTTTGCCCCTACTCGTTACGAAGAGAAAAACTTATTACGCGGAGTCTATTTTTCCAGTGGTACTCAAGAAGGCACTCCAATTGATCGCTTAATTGGTGCTGTATCAAGAGCGTTTGGTTTGAACCGTCAGGCTATGCCAGCTTATAGCGGGCCAGGGCGTAGTTACTTTTTAACTCGCTTATTACGTCACGTTATATTTCAAGAAGCGGGATTGGCGGTTAATACTGGCTTCTGGACCAAACATCGGGCTTGGGTAGAACGTATTGGCTACAGCGTAGCCGGTATCAGTTTTATCTTAATTATTCTTGGCTGGGTAGCCAGTTATCAGAATAACCAAAGCTACATTACTGCGGTCGAGCAGGAAGTTGCGACTTATGAAGATGTCTCACAAAACTTGGTGGATAGCCGTGGTGAAATAACCGAGATTCTGCCCTACTTGAATATGCTGCGTAATATTCAAGGTGGTTATGCGGATCAGGAAAAAGGCATTCCATTATTGATGGGCATGGGCTTATATCAAGGTGACAAAATTGGTCCGGTGGCCATTGATGCCTATAAACGGGCGTTGAATAACGTGCTACTGCCCCGTGTGATCGAGCGTCTTGAGAAACAATTAGAGGATAATAACCGCGCCGACCGTGGGCAGTTTTTATATGCGGCGCTTAAAGTCTATCTAATGTTGGGTCATCCCGGACGCTATGACGCCGACGAAGTATCCATCTGGGTCACTACCGATTGGGCTAATCAGTTACCGGGAGTAAATAACAGCGAAATTCGCGAGCAAATAGTCGGCCATTTAGAAGCCCTGTTAGCCGACGAGATTCAAGTGGTACCACTGCAAGGCACACTAGTAGAAAAAATTCGCTTTACCTTATCTAAACAGAGTTTACCTGAGCGTATTTATGGGCAGATTAAACGCAGCAATTTGGCACGCAGTATTGCCGAGTGGCGTATGGTTGACCAAATTGGTGCCGATGCTGCACGTTATTTCCGCTTCCGTAGCGGCGCTAATCTGAATAAGGGATTACCGGGATTATTCACCGTAAAAGGCTACAAAGACATATTCCTGAAAAACGGTCCACAAGCAGCAGAAACCGCCGCTAAAGAAACTTGGGTTATACGTGAGACATCGCGTAATGACTTAAACACAGAACAAGTAGATAGCCTACTAACGGATGTCACCAAACTCTATTTCGCTGAATATATTCAAACGTGGAATGACTATCTAAAAGACATAGATATTGCGCACTTTGATTCCTTCGCCGATGGTGCGCAAAAGGTCAAAGATCTTTCAGCGGAAATGTCACCTATCCAAAGTTTATTAGTACATGTGGGTCAACAAACTATCCTTGCCTCTTCAGGGGCTGATTTTATTCAGTCGGTCGATTCGTCGGACAAGGTCAGTCAGATTAAGAGCCAAGTGTCTGCGCTGTTAGAAAAAGCCAGTGATGTCGCCAAAATCAATAAGAATACTGACCCAGCGGCAGTAGTGGATCGCAGCTTTGCGCGCTTACATGAAATTATTAAAGAACGCGATCAGGTTGCTGCGCCCATTAAGGCGACATTATCTAATCTCAACGAATTGTTTATTGCCTTAAGTACCGTAGATGCCACCATTAACTCTGGCGGTCTGGGTACCACCACTTCGGATGCCAATTCTTCCATGCAAGGGGTTATGCGCCGTATTCAGTTGGAAGCCAATCGCCAGCCAGAGCCATTGAAACATTGGTTATACAGCTTAGTACGCGAAAGCAATATGGTCTTCGTACGTGATTCGCGCCAACGCTTTAATCAAGTGTGGCAGTCTACGGTAGTTAGTTTCTGTCATCAGGCAATTGGTAGTCGCTACCCGATTGTTAGCAATAGCCCCAACGACATCAACATGAGTGACTTCAGCCGCTACTTTGGCCCTGCCGGATTACTGGACGAGTTCTTTAAGACTTACCTATCTAGTTTTGTGAATACCACGGTTAGACCTTGGGCTTTAGTTGACAATGCGGGCGCTAAGTTAGAAATCGATTCAGAAATTTTGGCCTACTTCGAGCGCGCTCAAAATATTCGTCAAACTTTCTTTATGGGCGCTTCCAGTCAGCCTAATTTGTCATTCCAAGTGATGCCAATACAACTGGATGCCACTGCCAGTCAAAGTTTGATTGAACTTGGTGACCAACGGATTATTTATCAACATGGTCCTGCCCGTCTAACGCGTATTTTATGGCCGCCTTCCGGTGGTTTTGACCGCGCTCGTTTATCAATGCGTAGTTTAAATACTGGTAGCTCATCAAGTATTACCACCGATGGTCCATGGGCTTGGTTCCGCTTAATGGATAAGGGCAGCATGCATAAGTCGTCAAATAATGATCGCTTCCGTGTGAGCTTCGATATTCAAGGTTTAGAGGCCACATATGAAGTACGCGCAGATTCGGTAGTCAACCCGTTTATGACCCGTGATTTACGCTTAATGGGTTGTCCAGAGTCACTTTAGGAAAAGGAGTTTTTAACTATTATGCAACCCGGTTTTTATGGAAAGATGCCCATTAAAGGCGATTTTATTCAACGGCGCTTAGACCGAGGAATAACTGCGCAATGGGACGATTGGTTGCAGACTTGTATGGACAACAGCCGCGCAGCCTTAGGCGACGCTTGGCTTAATCATTATTTGGTCAGTCCGGTATGGCGTTTTATTCTGGCGCCTAATACGGTTAGCGCAAATTGCTTTGCCGGTATCGTTATGCCCAGTGTCGATAGTGTTGGCCGTCACTTCCCATTAACCTTGGCCATGGAATTACCCGCCGACCTCAATTTAATGCACTTTGCCATCGCTGAAGATAACTGGTTTGAACAACTGGAAGACTTAGCCTTTAGTACCTTAGAGCCACAATGCGATATAGAAACCTTTGATGCCGCATTACAGCAAATAGGCCCTAAACTACCGTTACTCAATGCCATGCCCATGGCCGCCAAAGAAGGTCGTCGTGGTTGGTTGCATTCAGGCTTAACGTCAACAGAATTATTGCAAGCGGGTTATGCCCAGCAGTTGAATAACCATATAGAAAATGGTGGGGGACATTGGTGGACGGTCGGCTCGGATAACATTACTCCGGCCTTTGTCAGTTATGACCGCTTACCTCCCGCCTCAGAATTTGCCGCATTTTTAACAGGAAACTGGTGAGATGGACGAACGCTTAGCCCTTTTAGGTAAAACCCCCATTTCAGATGCCGCCCCTGCTGGTGAAGATGCCAAGTATGATGACAACTACGAGGCTATGGTAGCGGAGCTGGCAAAACTAGAGGCTGTATCTGCCGAAAACCCCATAGACTGGGAAGTTGTCAACGATTTAGCCATCGGCATTTTGGAAAATAGAAGTAAAGATATCGTCGCGGCTTGTTATCTTGCCCACGGCTTATATCAGAAACAAAACTTAAGTGGCTTTAATGCGGGCCTCAATGTTATTAGCGACATGTTGATCACCTATTACGACGACCTATTCCCGCCGGTAAAACGCATAAAAGCACGGGCGAATATTTTGAGCTGGTTGGCAGAAAAAACCGAACCATTAATTACCGCGCTGGATCCCACAGTTAAAGATTTTGAATCTTTGCAGACCTGTTTGGACCACATCAATAACATTCAAACTGTTTGTGATGAAAAGATGGCCGACAAAGGCCCTGCTATTGGTGGATTAAAAAGAGCGGTACGTAACTGGCGCGACCATTTAAAAGTCGAAGTTGATAAACAAGCCAAACAACAAGCAGCGGCGGCACAATCCGCAGCAGAGCCTGCAGCAGAAAACAAAACCGCTGAGGCACCCAAAACAAATACACCAACCGCACCAAAACCCTCCACACCGACCGCAGCCGCTATTGCCCCTGCAGCTCCCGTTAGTGACATGGGTAGTCCACAAGATGTTAAAGCGGCAGTTAAATCGATTTTGGATGTCAGCCGTAAGATCGCCCAGTTTAAACGCGAACAAAATATTGGTGATCCCGCAGCCTACAGTTTATTGCGCACCTCAATATGGTTGCAAATAGAACGTTTACCGCCTGCAGAAAGTGGAGTAACCCAACTGCCGGAAATTGAACCAGACCGCCAACGCTTGTTACAAAACCTGCTTGAAAGTGGCGATTATGCCAATTTACTCACCGCCGCTGAAAGTGCCTTTTGCGACAGTATGTTTTGGCTGGATGCCCATCGTTATGCGGCTTCCGCTTTAGAAGGTTTAGGACATACAAATGCACAACAAGCAGTCGCCCTTAGCACTCAACATTTTGTAAATTGCTTTCCGGGCATTACCGAATTGAAATTTGTTTCGGGCACCCCCTTTGCCAACGATATGACCAAGTTATGGCTAGACGAAATCGCTAGTAGCGGCGATGGTCAGGGCGGCGGTGGAAGCAGTGGCAATACTTGGGATAGCGCTTTCCAGCAAGCCTTACCTCTGGCAGGCAAAGGCAAGTTTGCCGAAGGCTTAAAAATTATTCAAGATGGTAAACAAACCGCCAAAGATGGTCGTGAAAAATTCATGTGGCAGCTCACTGCCGCGCAATATTTAGAAAAAAGCGGACATGTAGCGATGGCAGTGCCGCAACTAGAACATCTTTGGAAACAGATTGTCTCTCAGGATTTAATGGAGTGGGATGTTACCGCTTCGGTTAACGTCGCTAAAAGTTTAAAGACCTGCTATGGCCATAAAAGCTTTAAAGACAAAATGAATCCTGAGCGCAGTGCTCGCATTGAAGAACTTGAGTCATTGATATACCGCTTGGATATTGATGCTGCATTAATGCTGGCATAAGGTCCCACGCTTTTGCGGGAAATTGACCTAACCAGAAAGAAGAGTAAAGTGTTGTTTAAACTATAACCTATTGAAATACATAAGAAGGGTAAGATTATGGCTAAAGAAGGATCAGTTGCACCAAAAGAAAGGGTGAATATTAAATATTCGCCTGCCACTGGTGATGCTCAAGAGGAAGTAGAGTTACCACTAAAATTATTGATGATGGGTGATTACACCATGCGTAATGATGACACCCCAATCGAAGAACGCGCCCCCATTAATATTGATAAAGAGAACTTCAACAAAGTGATGGAAGGACAAAATTTGTCCTTGGATCTTTTGGTGGATAACAAGCTGACCGATGAAGCCGATGCTGAATTAGCCGTTAATTTACAATTCAAAAGCCTCAAAGACTTCGAGCCAGAGAATATTGTTAAGCAAGTGCCTGAACTAAACCAAATGCTGGAAATGCGCGAAGCGCTAACCGCACTTAAAGGGCCATTAGGCAATGTACCGGCATTCCGTAAAAAGCTGGAAGAAGCGTTAACTGATGAAGATGCTCGCAATAAGTTATTGGCCGAATTAAAACTAAGTGCAGGGGATAGTGCGGAATAAGGTTTTCTTTTAGGAAACCTATTCGCCACCACTCTACCTCATATTAGGAGAAGAAAATGTCTGAATTAAAGCAAGGCGCAGAAGCCGCAGAAGCGACGGAGCTCGAGTCTGGGTTACTAAGCCAAATAATGACTGAAACTAGAATGAAACCTTCTGATGAAGGCTATTCAGTCGCCAAAAAAGGGGTTGAAGCCCTTATATCGGAAATGTTATCACCGCGTAATCAAGGTGAAAAAGTTAATAAAGCGATTGTTGATCAAATGATCGCTAGCATTGATGAAAAACTTAGCATCGAAGTGGATGAAATTTTACATCACAAAGATGTACAAAAATTAGAATCCGCTTGGCGTGGTTTGAAGTACGTAGTCGACAAAACTAACTTCCGTGAAAACATCAAGCTTGAGCTTTTAAGCGTTAGCAAAGATGAGCTTTTAGAAGATTTTGAAGATAGCCCAGAAGTAGTTAAATCTGGTCTATATCAACATTGCTACATAGCTGAGTATGGTCAATTTGGTGGTAACCCCATCGGTGCCATGATTGCTAACTATGACTTCGGCCCCGGCCCACAAGACGTTAAATTACTGCAATACACTGCCTCTGTCGCCGCTATGGCACATGCACCATTCATTGCCGCTGCTGGTGCAGAGTTCTTCGGTGTTGATGATTATCAGGATTTACCCGGCCTTAAAGATTTGGATAGCTTGTTTGAAGGTCCACAGTACGCTAAATGGCGTGGATTCCGTGAAAGTGAAGATGCTCGATATGTGGGTCTAACTTGTCCACGTTTCTTGTTACGCCTACCTTACGGTGAAGGCAGTAGTCCAGTTAAAGCCTTTAACTACGAAGAAAATGTAAAAGACAGCCATACCTCCTATTTATGGGGTAACACCTCTTTTGCATTCGCCACTCGTTTAGCCGACAGTTTTGCTAAATACCGCTGGTGCCCGAATATTATCGGTCCGCAAAGTGGTGGTGCAGTAGACGACTTACCTCTACATACTTATGAATCTATGGGTGATATCGAAACCAAAATTCCTACTGAAGTATTGGTGTCTGACCGTCGTGAGTATGAATTGTCTGAGCAAGGCTTTATTTCTCTTACCATGCGTAAGGGCAGTGACAGCGCTTCTTTCTTCGCCGCTAATTCTTGCCAAAAACCAAAATTCTTTGGTAACAGTGCAGAAGGTAAAGCAGCAGAAACCAACTATAAGTTAGGTGGTCAACTACCTTACTTGTTTGTTACTTGTCGTTTGGCACATTACATCAAAGTGTTACAGCGTGAACAAATTGGTAGCTGGAAAGAAAAGAGCGAGCTTAACCGTGAGTTGAACACCTGGATTAAACAGTTTGTCTCTGATCAAGATAATCCTTCAGCAGAAGTTCGCGGTAGACGTCCATTACGTGCAGCCAGCATTGAAGTAAATGATGTTGATGGCGATCCAGGTTGGTACAAAGTCTCCATGTCTGTACGTCCACACTTCAAGTATATGGGCGCCAGTTTTGATCTGTCGTTAGTCGGTAAGTTAGACAAATCTTAATATTAGGCCGGAGTGTGAAAGCACTCCGGTTTTTTAGTTAAGCGTTCCGACAAATTTCCACAGGCATTATGAATGATATTTGAAAAATCGTTGCTTGAACGAATTGATGATCCCGATCACGTTGCTTCGAGATCGATCACAGTTGATACCGGTAAAATATCCGACTCCATCATCAGCCATTTGATTAACATGTTTAATGTTCGTCAGGGTAGCGTGATGACGCTTGATGATTACGGAATGCCCGATTTTAACGACATAGTCGCTGACTTTCCCAATGCCATTAAAGTAATTCGCTCAGTCATACGAGACTCCATTAGAAATTATGAGCCGCGCTTAAGCCGTGTGGCGGTTACCCATATCCCTGATGAAGATCATCCTTTGGATCTCTATTTCCAAATTAAAGCTGAATTGCACATTGAAGGTGAACATGTGCCCATTGTTTTCGAAACCGTAGTCGGTGACTCCGGCTCAGTAAAAGTAAGGAACTAGTCTTGAGCTTTAATAAGTATTTTCAAGACGAACTCTCCTACCTACGTGAATTAGGTAAGGAATTTAGCGATGCTAACCCGCAGCTCGCACCGTTTTTAGCCGAGCGTGGTAGTGACCCCGATGTGGAAAGACTATTAGAAGGCTTTTCATTTCTAACCGCTCGCTTAAGTCAAAAACTCAATGATGAAATGCCGGAATTAACCCATGGCATGATTGAGATGATGTGGCCCCACTATTTACGCCCCGTACCCAGTATGTCGGTAGTTGAGTTCACTCCTGTGGCCAATGCCGTCACTGAAAAACGTACTATTAAGCAAGGCGTTGAAGTTGATAGCGTGCCCGTTGAAGGTACCCCTTGTCGCTTTAGAACCTGCTACGATGTGGATGTCATGCCCATCAGTTTGAAAAGCGCAGATGTCAAACACGACGCACAGCATTCTTATCTGAATTTAACCTTCAGCTTGCATTCCGGTGCCAGCTTAGGTCAGTTAAAACCACAAAAAATTCGCTTGTTTTTAAATGGCGACCCGGTGATTACCCAAACCTTGTATTTGTGGCTCTGTCGCTATTTAGATTCCGTAGTGGTTAAAGCCAGTGGTAATGAACAATTAGAAAAAGGCGTAAAATTAGCTGCACAATCCGTTAAACCCGTTGGTTTTGGGCTTAATGAGTCGCTATTTGATTACTCAGAAAACGTCTTCCCTGGCTATCGTCTGTTACAAGATTATTTCGTGCTGCAAGATAAGTTCTTGTTTATCGACATTGAAAATTTAGGCGTGTTAGCCCATGCCGGCAATGCCACCGAGTTTAGTATTCAATTTACCTTTGAACGTTTTCTCGATGAGCATATTCGCGTTAACAAAAACCATTTTCGCTTACACGCTACCCCTGTGGCCAACGTTTTTAAGCGGGATGCGGATCCGTTACGGGTTAATCATCAAAGTATGGAATACCGTATCCGCCCTAACGGTCGTAACTCTACACATTTTGATATTTTTTCAATTGATAAAGTGGAAAGTAAAGCCCAAGGCATAACCGACCGCCGCATCTATACGCCAATCAATTCTTTTGAGCACGAAGAAGGCCATCGTGAAAACGTCGGCCATTATCACAAACGTATTAAGCCAGCCACAGGTGAGCGACGTTTCGAAACTTACATCAGTTTTGCCGGCCAAAAAAATACCCGAGATAAGCTCACCAAAGAAATTATTTCCTTGGAACTCACCTGTACTAACCGTTATTTACCGGAAAAACTCAAAGTGGGCGACATTAAAATTCCCACAGCGTCGTCACCGGAATTTGTCACCTTCAGCAATATTACCTCGCCCTCATCGACGGTGTATCCGCCCTTAGATGAAGGCTTACAGTGGCAACTTATTTCCAATATGTCGCTGAATTACAGCAGCCTTACCAATCCACAAATGCTGCGTACCATTATCGCTGCCTACGATTTTAAAGCATTAACCGATAGACAGGCTGAACGTCAGCTAAAACTCAAATTAGCAGGTATTGGTGACATACAAGTTACTACCGGTGACCGTTTGATTAAGGGCCACCCCATTCGTGGTATCAGTATCAACATGACCATGAAGGAAAGTCATTTTACCTCCGAAGGAGACATGTATTTATTCGCCAGCGTACTGGACCGATTTTTTAGCCTTTACGCCAGTATTAATTCATATCATCAGTTAACCGTTGTCGGTGAAGAAAAGGGAGAGCTTTACACATGGCCGCTCAAGATGGGTCTGCAAAATATCCTGTAATTGACGAACTGCAGAACCGTCCCCAAAGATTTTCATTCTTTCAGGCGGTGCGGTTGTTAGAGCAATATCACCAGTCCGATGATATGGCAGCAGTAGGTCACCATGGGCCGACAACACTCGAGAAAGTGCGTTTTCGGCCGCATGCGAGTTTGGGTTTTGCCAGCGCTGATTTAAAACGCATTACCCCTTTGCGACTGCCTGAAGGAGATAAATCGCAATTAGAAGTCAACTTCATGGGCTTGTACGGTACCGTCTCGCCATTACCGGCATTTTATACTGAATCCATCATCCAAGATTCCGACGGCGAAAGTAACAGACGTGACTTTTTAGATCTCTTTCATCATCGCGCGATATCACTGCATTATCGAATACTCAGCAAGTATTTATTATTCAATCGCATCCAGCCTGGCTTGCAGGACGATGTTTCCAATTGGTTATTTTCCCTTATTGGTTTACGCGGCGTTACCGGTTTAAGCACCCCGCCATTAACTAAGTTACATCGGCTATTAGCTAACCTCGGGTTACTCGCCACCCAGAATCGTTCGGGGGCCATGGTCAGTCGCATAGTCTCCCATTATTTTGATCGGGTACCGGTAAAAGTAGAAGAGTTTGTCGAGCGTCAGGTGCTGATTTCAGATGAGCAACGAGTGTCTTTGGGTAAACAACAATCGACCTTAGGCGAGAACATGACCATCGGCACTCAGTTAACCGATATGGCCGGTAAATTCCGCTTAATTATCGGCCCACTGGACTTCGCTCGCTATCAAGATTTTTTACCCGGTGAAACAGATTTCGATGAACTGGTGACATTGATCCGCTATTTACTGCAAGACCCGCTGTCTTTCGATATTTGTTTAGTTTTAAAAAGCAAAAATGTTCCCCAATTAACGTTAGCCAAAGCATCACCCTGCAAATTGGGCTGGTCTTCTTGGTTGGGACAACCACCAAAAACGGATAAGCACGTCATCATTAGCCAGACAATGACCTAACTTTAAACTTAAAACGGAAATAATAAGAGGCACTTCATGCTCAACGTAGAATTAAAACCACTGATCAAAAAGCTAAATGGATATACCGAACGTTCCCTCGAAGCCGCGGCGGGTGTCTGCGTTTCTCGTGGTCATTATGAAGTCTCTATTGAACATATGCTGTTGGTGCTATTGGAAGACGCAACAAAAGACTTTCAAGCCATTTTGTATCACTACGAAATTAACATCCCGCGGATGCAAAAAGTGCTTAACCAATCCGTTGAAGAAATTAAAGGCGGTAATCCCGGCAAACCGGTTTTTTCTTCACTGTTAATTGAATGGATCCAAGAAGCCTGGTTGTTAGGTTCCGTTGAGCTAGGTGCGGGCAACATTCGCTCTGGATTTTTGATTGCTACGTTATTAGCCAATGCCCGTCGTTATGGCTACGGCAATTATATGGATTTACTAGATAAAGTACCTGCGGATGATTTACGCATTAACTTCCATAGCATTGTCGCTGAATCCACCGAACAAAGCAGTGTGTTGGGTAGTAAACCTGGCACTGCCGCAGATGGCACTGCGGCAGCCATTGCCAGCGGTGATGAAACCGCCCTTGGTCGCTTTGCCCATAACCTAACTGAAAGTGCCCGCAACGGCGAAATCGATCCTATCTTCTGCCGTGATAATGAAATCCGCCAAATGATCGATATTTTAGGCCGTCGCCGTAAAAACAACCCGATTGTGGTCGGTGAAGCCGGTGTTGGTAAAAGCGCAGTGGTCGAAGGCCTTGCCCTTAAAATTGCCCATGGTGATGTGCCTGAGTTTTTACGTGAAGTGGAATTGGTTGCTCTGGATTTACAATTATTGCAGGCAGGCGCCAGTGTTAAAGGTGAGTTTGAAAACCGCTTGAAGCAAGTAATGGATGAAGTGAAATCCTCACCTAAACCCATCATCCTGTTTATTGATGAAGTACACACCTTGATTGGTGCCGGTGGTGCCGCCGGTACTGGCGATGCCGCTAACATTCTAAAACCCGCCCTTGCCCGTGGTGAAATGCGCACCATTGCCGCCACAACGTTTTCAGAATACAAAAAATACATCGACAAAGATCCGGCCCTTGCCCGCCGCTTCCAAAACGTAAAACTGGATGAGCCATCCGCGGATCAAGCCATTACGATTTTACGTGGCTTAAAATCCGTTTATGAAAAGGCCCATGATGTGTATGTGCGTGATGATGCAATTGAGGCCGCGGCTAAGATGTCAGACCGTTATATCTCTGGTCGCCAACTGCCCGATAAAGCAGTCGATGTACTAGATACCGCCAGTGCACGAGTTAAATTAAGTTTGTCGTCTAAGCCAGCTGCCATTGAAGATATGGAGCAGCAAATTGCGATGTTAGGCCGTCAACGAGAAGCCATACAACGTGATGTCGCCAGTGGTGTAATCGAAGATGATGGCACCATTGCAGAGCTAGATAGCACCATTAGCGATATTGAAGCCCAATTGGTCAGCACTACCGCACAATGGCTACAAGAGCAAAAATTAGCGTTGTCTGTATTGGCATTCCGTAAAGAAATTAAAGAAGCTAAAGAAGCCGGAACCGATACCGCAGAAATTCAAACTAACTTGGATAGTACCGTGGTTGAATTGGAAACACTGCAAGCCGGTAATAAATTAGTCCATTACGAAACCAGCCCAGAAACTGTGGCTCAGGTTATCTCCGACTGGACCGGTGTGCCGTTAGGCAACATGGTGCGTGACGAGTCGAAAAACATTTTAGAATTCGGTCAAAAAATGATGACCCGCGTCAAAGGTCAGGATCACGCCATTTTGTCGCTCGATGAAGGGGTGCGTTCTGCCAAAGCTGGCTTACAAAATCCTGAAGCGCCTTTAGGTGTATTCTTGTTTGTTGGCCCAAGCGGTGTCGGTAAAACCGAAATGGCCTTAGCTATTGCTGATCAACTCTTTGGTGGTGAGCGCTTTATGACCACCATCAACATGTCTGAATTCCAAGAGAAGCATAGCGTTTCACGGCTAATTGGTTCACCTCCCGGTTATGTGGGTTTTGGTGAAGGTGGCATGTTAACCGAGGCTGTTCGCCAACGTCCGTATTCCGTGGTGCTTCTCGACGAAGTCGAAAAAGCCGATTTGGAAGTGATGAACTTGTTCTATCAAGTCTTTGATAAAGGCATGTTGTCCGATAGCGAAGGCCGCTTAGTGGACTTTAGAAATACCATTGTCATCCTCACCAGTAACTTGGCAACAGACGTGATTACGCAAATGGGTATAGCCGAAGAGCGTCCTCCAGTAGATGTGATAACCAACGCTATTCGTCCTATATTAAGTAATCACTTTAAGCCGGCGCTGTTGGCCAGAATGCAAATTGTGCCGTTCTACCCATTAGTAGGTGATGTGCTTAAAGACATTGTTAAACTTAAACTCAACAAGGTCACCAAACGCCTTAAAACCAGCCAAGACATTGATCTTAATTACCATGACGATGTCATTGCTCAAATTGCTAATCGTTGTAAGGAAGTGGAAACCGGCGCGCGAAATATTGATCACATCATTAACCGCACATTACTGCCGGAAATCTCTACCCATATATTAGAAATGATGAGCGAAGAAACTAGACCCGAAAAACTGGATGTCGGCATAAGTAAAGAAGGTACCTTTACTTACAGTTTTTCCTAAAAGGACGTAAAAACGCCATGCTTTTTGAAGAAATGCCACCAGCACAGGTAATGGAAGACCTAATAAAGCTGACAACAATGTTAAATACAGAGCGTGATATCAACGCTTTGTTAAATAAGATTGTTGAATATGCACGTAAGCTGACGGGTGCGGAAGTAGGGCGTATTTTTATATTGGATAAATCAAAACGCTTTTTGCATTTATCCATTAGCCAAAATGACGCTTTAACCAATGAAAATAGAACCATAAAACCCATTGAGCTATTTAAAGGTGGCCGACGTAATATGCAAGATATTACGTCCTACTGCGCCTTTACTGGCAAGGTCATGAATATTGACAATATTTACCAGTTCAGTGGCTTTGATTTACAACCCTATTATCAATACGACAAAGGCAACAACTACCAAACTTACTCACTACTGGCGGTTCCTTTTCGTAACCACCATGAAGAAACTATTGGCGTGCTACAACTGACCAATTTGCGCAAAAAAACGAGTAAAAAATTAGGAGCTTTTCCCGCTGAAATGGAAAATATTGTCGCCGCCTTTGCTTCACAGGCGGCGGTCACCTTAAACAATATGCAGTTAATTGAACATAACGAACAATTGCTGCAATTAATGAATGAAACCAACCGTAAACTGGCGGAAGAAAACCAAACCCTACGCAAGCAAATATCACGACACCAAACCTTTACCGACATTATTGGTACATCCAAAAGCATGCGCATGGTTTTTGATTTAATGGCCAAGGTGATCGACACCAATGCCACGGTGTTACTTAATGGCGAAACCGGCACCGGCAAAGAGCTGATAGCCAAGTCGATTCACTTCAATAGTATTCGCAAAAAAGGCAATTTTGTGGCACAAAACTGTACCGCACTGCCTGAGAACCTGCTTGAAGGCGAACTATTTGGCTACATGAAAGGCGCCTTCAGCGGCGCTGACAAAGATAAAAAAGGCCTGATTGAATATGCCCATGGCGGTACATTATTTTTAGATGAAATCGGCGACATGTCCCTTGGTTTACAAGCTAAATTATTGCGTGTGTTGCAAGAGCGTGAAGTGCGACCATTAGGCGCGCTAAAAAGCATCACTGTAGATATTCGTATTGTTGCGGCAACCCATCACAGCCTACCAGAACGCATTGAGGCCGGTGAATTTCGTGAAGATTTATATTATCGCCTTAATGTGTTCCCTATCGAACTACCGCCACTGCGGGAGCGCAAGGATGATTTACCCGCCCTCATCAGTTACTTTTTACAGCAATACAGCAAGCAATACGGCAAAGATGTTGTAAGACTGTCTCCCTCTGCGTTAGAACAACTAACGCAATATGATTTCCCGGGTAACATCCGTGAACTTAAAAACACCTTAGAACGCGCCGTTTTAATGTGTGAAGAACATGGCACAGTTTTACCAGAACACCTTCCCAATGAAATATTACAAGCGCAACACCAATCCGATGACACGGCTTTAGCCTTATGTGAAAGCCACAATTTAAAGACTGTAACCGGCCGATACGAGGCCTCGATTATTCGCCGGCGCTTAGATGAATACGGCGGGAATCAGACGAAAACCGCCGCCAGTCTTGGGATATCGCGCCGTGCACTGATTGATAAGATGCAACGATATACCATTGCCAGCTCACACTCAGCTGGCCAATCCAGTCAATCCAAACTCAAAGAGTTACTATTCTAACCTCTAGTTTTACCTGTCCAATTTTTGGGCTGTTTTGTGCACAGAATTTATTCAATTGTGCAGAAAATTACACTGTTCATCTTACAAACATTCCTCCTCCTCAATTTCAATAAAACCTTTAACACCAAGGCCTTTGAACGTTTTTCAGGCCGTTTTGGCAAGTTGGTCTGTATCTTGAAGTACCTACTTCGACTTTACTAAAGCAATACTTAATTCAATCACGGAGAAAGACAATGCCAGTACCAGCGTATATGACAATTGAAGGGGCTTCACAGGGCGATATCTCAGGCGGAGCATGTAGTGCCGACAGTATCGGAACATTATCTAAATCATCTCACGAAGATGAAATAATGGTGCAATCCTTCACCGGCGATATTATCGTTCCTAAAGATCCACAAAGCGGCCAACCTTCTGGTCAGCGTATCCATGATGGTTTCACCATCACCAAGATTTTTGATAAAAGTTCACCATTACTTTATCAAGCACTTTCAACTGGTGAGCAATTGAATACCATCGTCGTAAAATGGTTCCGTACGGCACCTAGTGGTGAGCAAGAGCATTACTTCACTATTGAAGCCAAAGAAGCCACTATCACCGGTATCAAAACTCACATGCCTACTTGTTTAGACCCAGCAAACAGCTGCTTCACTCACATGGAAGAAGTGTCTTTCTCTTACAAAGAGATCACTTGGACCCATGAAGTTGCAGGCACATCAGGTACTGATAGCTGGAATAGTTAATTTCCGGTTATTGCTATCCAATATGGATGAAGGAAAACCTTCATCCATTCTTTGTTCAATTTCAAAATTAAAAGGTTGCCGAAATGACCGAAAAACAGCGGGTAGATGTCACATTCTTCTCTGAAGAGTTTGATAAAATAACCGAAAGCTTGTTTCAGGTAATTGGTTTCGAGGGATTTGAAGCTATTTCTGAGCCTTTTCATTTTGATCTTGATCTAATATCCGCCGAGCCGGATATTAAACTCGAAAAATTAGTCGGTAAAACCGCAACATTGGAAATTACTCGTCACGATTCAACACGTGAAATACATGGCGTTATTTTATCAATGGAGCAAGGCGAAGAAACTCAATTTGGCTACTACAGCTATAAAGCCATATTAGTACCGCGCATTAGATTAATGTCCCTCAGCCGCCAAAATCAGATTTATCAAGACACCAATATTCCGGGCATTGTTACCCAAGAAATTGCACCCAAAAACACACAGAACGGAAAATTTTCCTGCGGATTGGCCGAAGATGATCTGGACTTCCGTATAGCAGACGCTACCGATATGGCAGCCGATTCAGTAGGGGCAATAGAATCCACAGCCCCCTATCCTATTCGTGAGTATGTGGTGCAATATCAGGAATCGGATTTAAACTTTGTCTCTCGCTTATTAGAGCATGAAGGTATCTATTATTATTTTGAACACAAAGAAGGACGCGACCAAATAGTTTTTTGCGATAACTTGCATAAACTTGACAGCCTCAAACCAGAAAACGTTGTCAGCTATGTCCCGCCCTCCGGATTGGCTAGTTTTGAAAATGAAGCCATACATAGTTTCCGTTTAAAACAAAACCAAATATCTCATGAAATTTTATTAAAAGATTTCAACTATCGATACCCTCATATTCCTATTCAGGGTAATGCTGAAACCGGTGATTTGGGGCATGGGTTAATTTGTGAATATGGTGACCATTTTAAAGGCCCCTACGAAGGCGGAAAGTTAGCCCAACGCCGTGCAGAAATAGAAATATGCAAACAAAAAACCTTTCAGGGTATTTCAAACGCATTATTGTTTGAAGCAGGCAAACTCATTGAAATTGTCGACCATTACCGCGAAGATTTTAACCACGAATATCTGATAACGAAAATACATCATCGTGCGGGTCAAGCCTTACCGGGTGTTGCAGCAAGCAATCAATCAGGATCGGCCATAGCCTACCAAAATAACTTTGATGCGATACCGTCAGACATTGAATTTAGGCCCGTTTTAAAAACCCCCAAACCCAAAATGTACGGCATTTTGAATGCCACCATCGACGGCGCAATAGATTCCGACCGCGCTCAAATTGATGAAGAAGGTAGATATAAATTAATCATGCCTTTCGATATTAGCGGCAATGCCGAAGGCAAAGCCTCTCGCTGGGTGCGTAAAGCCGAAAGTTTTGGTGGTCAGGGGACTGGGATGAATTTCCCGTTATTAAAAGGTACCGAAGTAATCTGGAGTTGTATTAATGGCGACCCAGACCGCCCCATTATTACTGGAGTGGTGCCCAACCCACTGAATAAATCTATGGTGACTGCAATAAACAGTACCGACAATGTCATAAAAACCCCTAGTGGGATTATTATGCAGATGCGCGATGGCAAGGGGACTGCCCCGTCAGAACAGAGCGGCACCGAAAAACCACAAACCCGAATGAATTCAAATGCCGCCCACCTTACTAATTATATGAGCAGCATAGACAACTCAGCATCACTAATTCAGCAACAGCAGCATATCGAATTTAAAAATGCACCTTCAAGGGTAGAAATAGAATCGGGGAGTGATTTTCGCTACGGATTTACAGCCAAATTTAATACGGAAGAACCCAATATTGAAAAAAGTATCAATTACAGTCTTACCGATGATGCGCCTATAGGAATGTCAATTACAACTGACGGACTGTTAAAATGGACCGCAGGAGCTCCAAAAACTTACACGGCGACTATACAAGCGCAATGCATAGTACCCGCGGGTGCGGAATCTAAAGAAGTAGTCCGTACGATAACCAAAACCCTAACGATTATAGTTACAGAGGCAAGTAGCAAACACACCGAAAGTCAGGTAGTAAAAGACGACCTCAGTACAGCCGAAGACGAAACCCAAAAATCCTATTCGATAACTCTGCCCCATTACCGTACAGGTACTGGAAACAAACACTTGTATTCTTATTCGCGTATAGGGGCATTTCACATAGATGAGTTAGATTATTTTGATAACGTGTATTATCGCCCTGGTACCTTTAATGCGACCACCGGCATGCCTGAAGGGCAGGTGTTAAGTGCAAAACTAACTGAAGCAAGTGATGGTGGCCATAAAATTATGGATGTGCTTAACGCTACCAGAGCAACATATAATATTCCTGATAGTACAACGTGGGCAGCCGGCTTATATGAGAGCTTAGATCCCAAGCGGTTTGGCTTAATGGAATACACCGATGGCGCTAAACTTATGGTGCATTGGAACGGTTGTTTTGATTTAGCTGCCGGGACCTCCGTAACTTATGACTCATTAGGAACAAAAGATTCATTGATTTCGGTTGTATTGGGAGAAAAAGAAGAAGGTGCAGCTGAAGCACGCATGGTTAAGAGTGAGCGTTTTCACTACGGTGGAACATCTACTGGTAACCAGTGGGTAACCGAAACGTGGGAAAATGTAAATTCTTACAGTTATAACTACGGACAACAACATAGTATGTTTGTAGGCATGACCTATGACTATAAAGTCGCATTATCTTTCGAAGCTTTGTTAGGAGGCTCAGTTGAATGCTCTTTCGCAACTAAAACGGCTTTCTGCCTAGGTATCAATGCAGAAGTAAAATTGGCAGCTGATATTAATTGGTCACGGGGGCCTGAGATAAACTTAAGGGGCGGTGATTCAATAGAAGTTAGTTCGGGAAACAACGAAAACAAAGGGAACGTTGTTCTCTTGCAATATGAACCCACCGTTGTCACAGAAGCCTCAACGACGGCAACTTGTGCGGCATATGCTGGAGTGGCAGCAACTTTAGCTTCTGCAGTTACAACTGTAGGGCTCGGAATGTCAGGCACTAATCAGGGAAACGTAAAAACGGGAGCCCTTGTAAATCAGACCGCAGCTGGTGCAGTAAGTGTGGCTGCAGCTGCAGTTCAAATAGCAGGCCTAGTAGCATGGAGAAAAAATACAGTAGCAACTAAAGCTACGACAAAGGTCCCCATTGCAGTATGCCCCTTCGTTAAGGTGGAAAAGGACAAAATCACCCTTAAATGTGGAGCTGCTTCTATTGTATTAGATGGCTTAACGGGGGAGATTAAAATTGGCGGAACTATCATTGATATCGAAGGTAAAGCGACGGCGAAGATCAAATCAAAAGTAACTGAAGTTGCTGGAGATGCAACTTTGAATCTTAAGGGAAAAGTAACAAAATTAGAGGCCACTGGAGCTTTAGCACTCAAAGGGAAAGCAATATCAACAACCGGCACAATGTATAGTTTTAAATAATTTAGCAAAAGTAGAAACTAAAGAGGCCACGTAATTGTATTGAGCAATTCCAGCAAGACGCATTAATAAATGGCACCAATGGGCTTGATTATTCCAAGCCTAAATTTAACGTCAAAGAAAATTAACCAAAGTACACAACCAAAACAGTAGGCCAAATTAATTTTTGGGAGAGAACTTAATGAGAGAAAAACAACGCGTTATTGTCGACTTTACGTCAAAAGAATTTGATCATATTGCAACAGATTTGTTTCAGGTTATCAGTTTTGAAGGCACCGAAGCTATCTCTCAACCCTTTAAGTTCTCAATCGATTTATTGTCTGCTGAGCACGATATTGACTTGGAAAAACTGGTCGGTAAAGAAGCCACCTTTAGTATAAGCCGCGATGATGCCACACGTAATATACATGGCGTGATACTGGCCATGCACCAAGGTGAAGAAGCGCAATTCGACCACTATCACTATCATGCGGTTTTAGTGCCCAGAATCAGTTTAATGAACTTAAGTCGCCAGAACCAAATTTATCAAGAAAAAACGGTTCCTGATGTGGTCGCCGAAGAGCTGTTAGAAGGCGACTTTTGTGGTGGCCTAGTCGCCGATGATTTAGATTTTCGTGTGACTCGTAACTACCCCACTCGAGAATATGTGGTTCAGTATAAAGAAACCGACCTCAATTTTATCTCCCGCTTAATGGAACATGAAGGTATTTATTATTACTTTGAACACCAAAATAACCGTGACCAAATTGTTTTCTGTGACGAAAAAAACCAACTAGATGCCATCATTCCTGAGAATCGCGTGTCTTATGTGCCGGCATCAGGTTTAGCCAGTTTTGACTCAGAAGCCATTCACAGCTTTTGCCTGCAACAGACACAAGTTTCTAGTGAAATCATTTTAAAAGATTTTAATTATCGTCAGCCCCATTTACCTCTCCAAGGAAACTCAGAGGTGGGCGAATTGGGATATGGTCGTTTATATGATTATGGTGATCATTTCAAAGACCCAGCTGAAGGTGACACCTTAGCTAGAGTTCGTGCACAGGCCGAATTAAGCAAGCAAAAAGTCTGTGTGGGTAAATCAGACGCGATCTTATTCGAGGCGGGTAAACTAATGGAGATGCTCGACCATTATCGTGACGACCTCAATCACGAATATCTCATTACTCGTATCCATCATCGTGGCGGCCAAGCATTACCTGGAGTTTCGGCGAGCTCGCAAAGCAATAGTGCCATCGCTTACATGAATGATTTTGAAGCCATTCCTGCGGATATTGAATATCGTCCGCCATTAACGGCCATAAAACCTAAGCTCTACGGTATTTTGAATGCCACGATTGATGGTGAGATTAATAGTAACCGCGCACAAATAGACGAACATGGGCGTTATAAATTAATTATGCCTTTTGACATCAGCGGCAACGGTGAAGGCAAGGCCAGTCGCTGGGTCAGAAAAGCGGAAATGTTTGGCGGTCAAGGTGCAGGCATGCATTTCCCGTTGCTAAAAGGTTCTGAAGTGATATGGACCTGCATTGATGGTGATCCAGATCGACCTATTATTACCGGAGTTGTGTCTAACCCGCTGAATAAAAGCGTGGTTAACAGCGAAAATAGCACTACTAACCGTATTGTTACGCCTAGTGGTATTGTAATGGAAATAGGTGATGGCGCAGGTAAGCAGGAAAAGCCAAATTCATCAACCGAACAACAAAACACCAGAATCGAAAATAGCGAAGAACAACAAAACAACTTTTATAGTCAAACCACTTCGTCTGAACTCTTGCAACAATCACAGCAATCGCTAAACGACGAAGGGGATAATCCTGATGATAGTGATCAAGATTACAATTTAAGTCTATCCAAAAGGTTTTCACTCTATCTACCTGACTACAGAATGGCAATCGACGAAGGACTGCAAAAAACATATTTCAGACTTGGCGCCTATGACACCGAAGGCAATGAAACCGACACAGAAATAGGTGATAAAAATTCTACCCACAGCAATCTTTTAACCGCAGAAACGGCGATGGACATATTGTCAGCGTCTAGTCGCGAATTCAATCTAACAAACTCCAGTGAGTCAGGTAATGGATTGTTTGAAAGTAATGACCCCGCTCGTTTTGGCATATTCGAATATACCGATGGTGCTAAGCTGACGATGAATCAGAATGGGTGTATTGATATTGGTAACGGTACGTCCATCACATATGACGGGTTAGGACGAAACGATTCCGTTATTGAAGTCGTTATAGGTGCCACCTCTTCCGATAATGAAAACCAAACCATCAAAAGTGAACATTTACATTATCAAAATGGTCTTTGGTACAAAGATGCTTTCGAAAAAATTAACGCCCATGAAGTCACTATCGGCAAATCAACAGAGCTCTTTGTTGGTCAAAAAGAAGAATATATTGACGGCCCGCAGTTTAGTGCTGCTGTAGGGTCCAACACCGAATTTTTCACGGGTTTTAAACATGAAACATTTATGGGTATAAGCTCTGAAGTTAAATTGAGTTACGAGGTAGAGTTAGGTGTCACTGGTAAGTACTCCCATGTAAAAGGCGGGGAGCTTAATGTATGTGAAGGTGATGCGGAAACTGTAGGGAGAACCGTGACTTTGCAAGTGAATTCAGTACATCCTAATGCACCGACATGGACAAATTTCGCAACCGTCGCAGGCGGTATAGCCGGTGGGCTAATTGGGCTTGGTGAAAGTGTTACTGGTAGTGCACTAAACTTATCTGGCACAAGTAATCCGCTGCATAATTTGGGTAGTGATTTAGCTCCTATTAGTATTCAATCTAGTGCAGGCCAGACATTTGGTGCTGCGGTAGGTATTGGAGGTATTGCGGCTCATATAGCCCACAAAATAGCTTCCAAAGCACCGACACCGGAGCCATCGATAAAAATGGATGCCATGGGCATTACTTTACAAGCCGGTGCGCCAGGCGTTGGAGCGTCAATTACTTTAAAAACAACGGGTGAAATTGAGATTAAAGGCAACGCAATAAAAATTGACGGAGCGCTTACCACCGATATTGTTTCTAAAAAATTGACTTTGGATGGGCAAGTAAAACTTGATTTACAAAGTAAGTGGATTAAAGCGGCAGCTACCGGTGTATTATTTTTGGAAGGAAAATCGGTGACAACTAAGGGAACAAAATTGGACTTGGTTTAAATAGTAGTCCAGCCCAAATGGTCAGAGAAAATTAATATTTAAAAAAGGTTCTAAAAGATACCTTTAGGTTTTAACTAATGATTGAATCCGTTACTTATAGAGAGTTGCATTGAAACAAGTCATTGATGGACATTTAAGATTTTGCAATATCGCTGGCCAGGTAAAAGCCGGGCAGGATAGCCTGACGATGATCGTCAAGGGAGCATTTCAGTTAAACCCCAATGGTAAAAGCACCATTTTGGAAGGGGATGATTTAGCCCAGCCAATGGGTGACCTATTTTATCAAGAAAATGATAAAGCCAGTGTAACTTACGCTTCTGATTTTTGTTTGTTCAAACACCATGCCGACATGACGTTAACAGGCACGTGCTATACGCCGAACGGCTCAGAGATTGCTGGCACTCAGGTAACATTTGGTGTCGGAAATTGGCGAAAATCGTTAGCGGTATTTGGTGACAGATATTGGGTGGGTAATAAACCGTCACAACCTATCCCATTTACTAATATGCCTATCATTTATGAAAATGCCTATGGCGGCTTCGGCTACGATAAAAACCCTGTGGGTAAAGGTATCAGAGCCATCACTTTGCCCACAGGGCAGTTTCTTCACCCGCTACCGAATATTGAAGACCCAAACCATTTTGTCAGCGCGCCATCTCAGCAGCCATTACCGGCTGGTTTTGCTCCGCTACAACCCGGCTGGGGTACTCGGCCAACTCCCAAGGGCACTTACGATAAAAAATATTTAAAGAAAAACTGGCCTTATTTTCCAGATGACTTTGACTGGCGCCATTTCAACTCTGCACCGCAAAATCAGCAATTCTCCCAATACTTGCAAGGTGATGAAACCTTGTATTTTGAAAACATGCATCCAGAAGTTACGCAATATTCATCACAACTTCCGGCGATTCGTCCACGCCTTTTTGTTACAACGGCCCCTAACAAACTACATGAAATACCGCTTAATTTAGACACCTTGTCGGTCAATATGGATGAGGAAAAGCTAGTATTGGTCTGGCGCGGTTTACTTGGCGTACCAAGCGAAAGTTTTGCCGAGGACACACTGTTTTTCTTAGCCGACGAAGACATGTCGCAACCCCAACCTATCGAATACTATCAGCAGAAATTAGTCGAGCTGAATGATGAAAAAGCAGCAGAATTTGATTTAGAGCCAGAAGAAGCTGAACCAGTTGTTGAAGAGCCGGACAGTGAAGAAGATGCCGCTTTTGCCAAAGAAATGGCGAAAATGTTTGACCAGGTAAAAGCACAAATGAAGGAGGCAAACGCCCCCGATGAACTCATCGGCATGATCGGCATGGATATGGATCATGAAGCATTTAGTGCAAAGTTCGCTGAATTGTTCAATCTGGATTTAGACAAAGGCCAACAATTTTTAAAAGAATCCCAAGAAGCGCAAAAACTGCAGATAAAAGAGGCGTTAATTGAAGCCGGCGAAGACCCTGCGATCCTCGATGAATTAGAACAATCAGATGAAGATATCGACAGCGGCTGGAGCGAGCAATCATTACGTGAACGCCTAGAGAGCGGCCAAGGCTTTGCAGAACAAGAACTGCAAGGTGTGGATATGTCAGGTTGGGACTTAAGTGGCGTGAATTTTCATAATGCCGATCTGAGTCAAGCAAAATTAGTTAATTGTAATTTTACCAATGCCAATTTATCCGGAGCCATTTTAACCGCAGCGGACTTAACAAATTGTGTAGCAATTGACGCTATTTTTGATGATGCAATAGTTGAAAATGCAAACTTAAGTCGCAGTGACTTAACCTCAGTTTCTGCCAAAGCAGGGCTGTTTATTGGCGCCCAATTGGTTAAGGTCATTCTCACCCAAGCAGATTTAACCGATGCCGATTTTACAGATGCAGTTTTGGCGGGATGTAATTTAGCAGAGGCCGAACTTAGCGGCTGCATCTTTGACAAAGCCGACTTATCCCTCGCCAATTTAACCAAAGCCAAAGGCAAAAGAATTAGTTTCACCGAAGCTCGGTTAAAAGAAGCCGACTTTAGTGAAGCTGTATTTGAAGAAGCCAGCTTTGTTGAAGCTGATTTGCACTTAGCAAACTTTGATAACGCCATTATGACTAACTCCACTTTCGAATCGGTACAAGCCGAATCCATCACGATGGTTGGTGCAAATTTAACCGGCTTACGGGCTGGAGAAGGCAGCAACTTTCGACATGGTGTTTTTCGGTCGGTGAACGCCGAGGGTTCTAGCTGGGTAGGCGCAGACTTAAGTGGCGCAGATTTTAGTCAAGCCATATTGAATAATGCTGATTTTACCGAATCGAACCTAACCGCAGCTATTTTGACCCGAGTGTCGTTGAAGGCCAGTAACTTTACCAATGCCATTATGATTGGCAGTAACCTTTCAAAAAGCAATTTGTTCCAATCCAATCTAGAGGGTGCGAACTTGACACAAGCCGACATCAGCAACAGTAATTTATATGGGTCAGAGGTGTGGAAATCAATCATTCAAGGCGCCAACCTCAAGGGCACAAATATCAAGAAGACTAAATTTGAAATCAAAGAGTTTTTTGAATTATGAATACTACTGAAATCTTAACGATGTTAAAAAGTGGTGGTCGTCCAGAGCACAACCTGATTATGGGCGCGGATTTCAGCGGCCAAGATTTCAGCGGACTTAATTTGTCACAGCTTAATTTTGCTGATTGCAATTTAAGCAACGCGACTTTTCAGCAATGTATTTTGAATGACGTTGCTTTCATTTACTGCAAACTCGGCAACACCAATTTTAGCGAAGCAAAATTAGCTAATGTTGTGTACTCAAATGAACGAATCTCAAACAACACGCCAGCTGACTTTGACCCACTCAACATACCACCCATGTGTTTTATTCAAACACGCTTTTGCAAAGCTAAACTTGCTAATGTGATGTTTTCCAAGTGTGATGTGCAAGGTGCGGATTTCTCCGAAGCCAATCTCGATACCGTTGTATTTGACCATTGTCTGGCGCAAAAAATGAAATTTAATAAGGCGAGTTTATTAGCGTCTTTTTACGACAATTGCCAGTTACACGACGCCGATTTTTCTGAAGCGCAATTGACTAATATAACCTTTGAAGAATCCAATGTTAGCAATTTACTGCTAACCAGTGCTGTACTTGATGCTTGTGAGTTTAAAGAAGTAACACCGCTTACCCTAGATTTCAGCCAAGCCAGTTTAAATAACATCCAGTTAGACAAAATGAATTTAACCTCAGCTAAAAAACTGTCGGGCAATTACGATAATTCGATCCTCGCTCAGTGCAACTTGTCCGGCATTGATTTAACCGGCTGCAGTTTTAGCGGCTGTGATTTAACCGCCGCCAACCTGCAAAATTGCAATTTGAAGGGGGTAAATCTCAGTGACGCCATTTTGTCTGACGCACATATCGATAATGCCAATTTAACAGAAGCGGATCTAAGCGCGACAAACTTCGACAACTGCAACGCGGCCAGTTGTAATTTTTCAAACAGTAATCTAAAAGATGCCTCTTTTACCAATGCCGATCTGAGCAAGACGACTTTTATTCAAGTGCAAAGTGAAGGTAGTCATTACGATGGCGCTAACCTTAGCGAAGCCAACTTTAGTCAAGCAAATTTAACTAACGCCAGCTTCACTAACTGTGATTTAACAATGGTGAATTTAACGGAGACGGAGTTATCCGGCGCTAATTTTAACAATGCTAAACTCAATCAAACTAACCTCAGCAACGCCAAAGGAACAGGTGTTGATTTCGCAGCCGTAACCTTGGAAAAGGCAATTTTCTCTTGTGTCTCCTTTATCCAAAGTTCGTTCAACGGGCTTGATTTAAATGGCTATGATTTACATTCCTGTGATTTTACTGATAGTAGTTTTGCCAAATGTAAACTTGAGCAAGTTCGTTTTGACCAATCAAATTTAACCCGCTGTAATTTTACCGACGCCAGTATTAAATCAGCGGCGTTGAGAAATGTATCGGCTGTGGCGGCCAGTTTTACCGACGCTAACCTGACCGGTAGCGCATTAACTAATAGTGATTTTTCAACAGCAAATTTTATTGGCAGTACGCTAGCGGTGGCAGATTTTTCCCACGCAAACATGACTGAGGCGTTAATAATGGACGCAGAATGTGCAGGAGCCCTGTTTAAAAATGTAACGGGACACTGGGCTGACTTTTCTCGTAGTCGATTACTTAATGCCGATTTTTCAAACGCGGATATGTTTGGCATAAATATCCATCAAATTGATGACAGCGGAACAAAGTGGAGCGGCACAAACTTAAAACGTGTTCGTAAAACAGATAAAGATTTAGCAGCTGCCGAAACATGGCAGATGCCATCCTAAATAAGGAACTTTAACAATGTTAACTTCTATAACGCCTAAAAGTATTGAAGCACTTAAGAATTTTATTCGTACCGGCAGTGTTGCACAAATCGATGACGCCAATCATATTCGAGTGCGTATACAACACGAAATGCGTTTCATCGAAGTGTGGTGTAGTTTTGCTATGGGTAATATGCCGCTACCACAGGTCGGTGATCGGGTTTTAGTCGCAGGTGAAGATTACGAAACCGGCTTCATTATCGGCCATTTCCCAACGACGCCAGCTCCGGCTGCCCAGCAAAGTTTTACCCTAGAACAAGATAAGAAAACCGGAAAAACCACACTGACGGTACCCAAAGGAGATCTGGACTTATGCTCAGAACAAGGCAGTATTAACTTACGCGCTGCCAAAAAAATAGAAATGAGTAGTCCACAATTTGATTTAGACGCGGGTAAAGGCAATATCAATATTGCTGACGCCAAATACAAAGGCCTGCGATTAGCAGCGAGTGTTGAGCAAACCAAATTGTTTTTTGGCAAGCTTAATTCCACAGTAGGCCGACTGATAGAAAAAGCAAAAAGTGCCTATCGGCAGGTGGATAATCTAAATCAGTTAAAGGCAGGTAGAATGCGTACTTTGGTTAACGGTTCTTATCACTTAAAAAGTGAAAGAATTGTCGAGAAAGCCGATAAAGATGTTCGTATTGATGGCGAAAAGATTAATTTGGGTTAGGAAATACTATGTTTGGTATTACAACTAAAATGGGCGGCATGAGTAATGCAATGCCCGATGTTTGTTTAACGCCGGCACCGCCGGCGCCACCAATACCTGTGCCTTATCCCAATATTGCCTCTTTTTCCATGGCCATTCCCACGGTAATGAAAACCACCATTATGAATCAGCCACCAATAACCAAAGATGCTCAGGTTCCTACCACCTCAGGAGACGAAGGTGGAGCAAATATGGGAACCGTGTCCGGCATGATAAAAGGCCCTGCCAAAGCCAAAAAATTCAGCATGAAAGTTAAAATAGAAGGTAAAAATGTGGTCTATCAAACGTGTATCATTGGCCACAATGGCGCTAGCCCCAATTCGCCAGCGGGCATTCATGGCGTTCCTTCCCAAGTAAAAGTGACGGTAACGGGCTAATTAGCTAGATGCCCTCTTATCGTGTAACTCACAGTACCATTTATAATTTTAACGATCCTGTTGATCATCTCACTTTACAATGTTGCCTTTATCCCGGTTTTAAACAAAATCAGCAACTGCATCATCATCAACTTATAAGCCAACCATTACCTAGTTTAAAAACTGAATTTACCGATGAATTTGGAAATTTACGCCATCAATTGTCCTTTACTCGCCAGCTGCAGCGGGTAGCGATATCTTCATTGATGAGTATTTCGGTTGCTGAAGGTAGCCATAATTTTTTCGTCGAAGAACATAACAACTGTCCACTCTGGGTTGATTTACTTGATGAACAAGAACGGCAGCAAGTTGAGTCGTTCTCAAAAAGTTTTGCCAAAGATATTTTTAATTCCAAGCTGGATGATAGAAAAATAATTTCCATGCTAATGGAAAAAATTTATCGCGATTTTATCTATGACACCAGGGCTACCAGCGTTAACACGCCGGTAAGCCATTTATTTAAAAGCCGAAGGGGTGTTTGCCAAGATTTTGCCCGAGTGATGATTGCCATTTTACAAACTCATGGCTTTGATGCACGCTACGTAAGTGGATACCTTTATGGTGGAGGCAATCAACAAGGCTCTACTATTCGACAACCCGCATCCCATGCATGGCTAGCGGTGAATATTCTAGGCTCTGGTTGGGCAGAAATTGATCCAACTAATAATATGTGGGTTGATGATAGATATATTGCATTAGCATGGGGGCGAGACTATATCGATATAGTGCCCCTAGAAGGCAAGTTACAGGATACACGTAAACAACGAATCAATGTCTCTGTCACTATCGAAAAACAAGATAATTCAAATTAATTAACCATCAATATAATAAGAGAGCATTTCAAATGGCTGGCAAAAAAGTATGGGTAACTTGGTTACCCGAAAAGGAAAATGAAGCGGAATTGCAGCAAACCCTTCAGCAATTGCAAATGGTCGGTTTAGAAGTCTCTGGCGCGCCCTGGATTGATGACTTAGAAAAATGTGTATGGACCGAACTAGCCGAAATGCTGTCTGCTGAAGATGGCCCAGAATTGTGGTTAATCGCCGGCCGTACTCAAGATTTCAATAATCAGCGGATCCGTTATGGGTTGTCGCTTTTATTAGCCTCGCTGTCTCAATCAAAACAACCCGCTAAAATATTCAGTCAATGTATTGATGGTGCATTACCCACGTTACCGACTTTATGTCAGCATTTCACTCCTTTGGATGCCGCCGCCGGTTGGAATGCTAAAGTGGTTGCGGCAGCCTATATCAGCGCGCCACAAGTAGTTGAGCCGGACTATTACCTCACGGTGATTGCCCATTCAGCCATTGGACAGTGGTTTGAGGTAGGTCCCAACACTAATGACGCGCCATGGGCAGGTGCTATGTTTGGTATTATTGAAGGGGATGCCAAAATTACCTTTCAAGCGGTTGGAGAAAGAGGGCAGTTGCCTGAGAAATCGGTGAACAAATTCCCTTCAATGGGCATTAAGGCAGAAATAGGCGGTGATGAATTTGTAGCGTGCGCCCTACAAAATGACATTACTGGTGGCCAGTCCTATTACGTCAAAATAACCGGTTTCCCTAGCAAAATATTCTTTGCTGGCCACCCAGGTAGTGACCAAGCAGAAGTTCAGGTTATCACCCTAAGCTAAACGCTAACGAACCAAGGGCAAGGTGTCGTCCAATGAGGGCGACCCGCTGTTAGGCGCTATGCCGTCCGTTGCTACACCATCATATTTTACCGTCAAGGCGGTAACATTATCTCGAGCATTACGCTCCAGCGCGGTTTGAATAAATAATTCGGGTAAAGCATCAAGACTATGGCTAATGAGATATTCTGCAATTTCATTATCATTCATAACTTTATTCAAACCATCACTACACAGTAGGAATATATCTCCTTGCTGTAGCGGTACGCTAATCACATCGAGATCTAACTCTTCATGAGCGCCAACGGCGCGGGTGATAACGTTAGCAGCGGGGTGTGACTCTGCGTCTTCTGCACTGAGTAACCCCGCTTCCACTAACTCTTCCACCTGACTGTGATCCCGAGTCAAACGGGTTAATTGGTTTTGCCGTAACCGGTAAATACGACTATCGCCTGCCCAAATACAATGAGCCGACTGCTGATCAAACACCAACACCACCACCGTACTACCGATAACAGATGATTCTGGCTGTGTATCTGCTAAGGCGATTAAACGCTCATTAACTTGGTTAATGCGTTCTTTAACTTGCGTAGGAGTGATGGGATAACTTTCAGGAGTAGCTAGGCATTTTAAGTAATCGCAAATCATGCGGCTGGCGACGTCACCTTTCTGGTGCCCGCCCATGCCATCTGCGACACACCACATTGCCACCTCTGATGCGTCTAAAAAATCATCTTCGTTGATTTTTCTTACGGTACCAATATCAGTTCGTGCGGATGAAACCCATTTTTGTTTAAGCATGCTTTAATAATATTCCTGTATTCGATGAATAACATACATATTTATCAAGTAGCCTGACTGAACAAAATAATTGCAGCTCTATCCAGTTTGCGGCTCCCAGTATAGGTACAATTGTTTTTGCGCGAAAGTATTTTTCTATGTAGACTATTTTCGAATACTATTTCAGCATTTTTTCTTGCTCTAATTCACCATCCAACCGCCCACAGGAGTTTGTAAGTGACGGATATTTTGAACAAAACCATTGGTCGCTACGAAATTAAGGAAATGATTGGTGAAGGAGCAATGGCCCATGTCTATCGAGCCTACGATCCAGAAATAAATCGCTCAGTTGCTCTCAAGGTACTCAAAACAGATCACTGCGTAGATGAAGAGTACCTTTCACGCTTTTTGCGTGAAGCTAAAGCCGCCGGCGCGCTTTCCCATTCCAATATTGTGACTGTTTTTGACGTGGGCAAAGTGGATAACGCGCCCTATATCATGATGGAGCTGCTAGAAGGCAAAGATTTAGGCGACACCCTCAAAGAAAAGAAAAAAATGTCGGTGCCAGAAACACTGATCATTGGCTTACAACTCGCCAAATCACTTGATTACGCTCACCGTGCTGGCATTGTTCATCGTGATGTAAAACCCGACAATATTATTGTGTTACCTGATGGCGAATCGATTAAGGTTGCCGATTTTGGTATTGCGCGCATGAATGAAAATGAAGAAGCGCAAAAAACGCAAGTTGGTTCGGTACTTGGTACTCCGCGTTATATGTCGCCAGAACAGGCATTGGGTGAAGAAGCCGATGGTCGTTCCGATTTATTCTCGGTGGGTGCCATTTTATATGAAATGCTTACTGGCAATAAAGCTTTCGATGCCAATAATATTGGCACCTTGATGACGCAAATCACTCAAAAGCAACCTGAGCCCATTCAGAAGCTTTGCCCGACCATCCCAGCCGGGTTACGCCAAATTATTTCAAAGTTACTACAGAAAAAACCCTCTAAGCGCTTTCAAACTGGCGGTGAATTAGCCGCAGCGCTAGGTAAAGAATTAGGTGCACTGCGCGATCAAGAAGAAGAACAGAAAAAACAAAAATATGTGCCTCTGAAAGTACGTTGGGCTATTTATATGGGCGCCATCGTTTCAGTCATCATGTTAATAAGCATATCCGTGGTATTTAATATTCAATCGAAGACCATGACCACCCAAGCGGTGGACTCTGGCTCCTCCTTTGCTAAATTTATTGCTACTGAAACCGCTATCCCCTTGTTAAGCGAAGACTGGATAACTTTAGAAACCTTTATTAGTGAAGCCAGTAGCCGTGACACCTTTTCCTATTTAATCGTAACAGACCGCTTAGGCATTGTGCGTGGCGCTAGTGATACGTCATTGATGGGCCAACAATATATGGCCGATGAAAGCGCTGAGTTAATTTCAGATAAGGATGACGTTTATACTAGTAGTTCCACACTAGAAAACGGCACCCATGTATTTAATATCAGTGCACCGATATTATTCCAAAGCACAACCGTGGGCCAAATTATTCTAGGCCTTTCTCAAGAAAGCCTAGACGACGTAAAAAGTGTGACGGGTTGGTTAATGTTTTCTTTAGCCATCGTTACCGTTACCTCTGTAGTACTAGTGTTATTTGTCTTTGGTGGTTTAATCGCTAAACCTTTGAAAGCCGTTAGCAGCACGTTAAAGGCTTTTGGCGATGGCAACTTAGATAGCCGTATTTCGCTTACTCGAAATGATGAAATAGGCGAACTCTTCAACAGTTTTAATCGCATGGCAAGCAAGATACAAGAACGCTCAGCCATGGAGGCCGAATTGTCCGAGGAACCTGCTCAAACTATTGTCGAAAAAGGCTTAACAGGCACCTTAGATATTAATGATTCAGCGGTTCGACGCTCAATACTCGAAGAAAGCCAACTCATCAATAGCGATGAAACGGTCATTGCCAGTAGTCAAATTAAGGTCAAAAAAGAACAGCCTGAACCGGCTAAAACACCAGTAGAAGCTAAACCAAAGCGCGCGGCTAAAAAGCCCGCCGTTAAAAAAGCTGTAGCCAAGAAAACCACGACTAAAAAGGCTGCAGAAACCGAATCGACTAAACCAGACTCAATAGCGGCAGAAAAAACTACCACACCAACTAAGCCTGAGAAAAACAAAGCGCCGGCTGATATTGAAATAGACAATGACGCAACCATGATCGCATCAAGCTCAATCAATAAACCAGTAGAGCCTGATAGTAGCCCAATTGATGAAACCGTTATTGGTACACCAATATCAAAACCTAAACAGGATTAAACGTGAGGCATCTTTTTACCCTTGCTGTACTAGCTTTGTTTGCTAGCGGGTGTAGCACTACCACCTCAACAATGATTTCGTCTGATAAAGACTTTTACATTGTGCAAGCCAGTGGCCAAGATAACTACTCAACTCTTGCTGAAAAGTATTTGGGTAATAGCGAAATGGCAAGTGTGATCCAGCGTTACAATCCCAGTATCGACATAATGCAGGGCAGCAAAATTGCTATTCCCAAGCACAATCACAATGCATCCAGTGTCTTTAGCAATGGCTATCAACAAATTCCCATTTTGTGTTACCACCAATTTACTGATGACGATCAAGATCGCAGTAAAATGGTGGTATCCAAACGCGAGTTTGAGGAACAAATGGCCTACCTAAAAGAAAATAACTATCAAGTGGTTAGCCTAAGAGAGGTCAGTGCCTTTTTAAAGGGTGAGCAAGCCCTGCCCGATAACGCCGTGGTGATTACCGTTGATGACGGCTATCGTAGCTACTTTGAAGTGGCTTATCCCATTTTGAAAAAATATGGCTTTGCGTCAACCATGTTTGTATATCCCGACTTTATTGGGGCAGGTTTGGCTCTATCTTGGAAACAAGTAAAAGCCCTTGAAGACGACCCTTTAGTGGATATTGAGTCCCACTCCAAAAGTCACGATAGCTTATCCATTAAGCCCAATGGTGAAAGTGAAGCAAAATATAACAAGCGACTAAAAGAAGAAGTGGAAACCACTGATAGAATCTTTAAACGCCGTATTGGCAAACGCTCTCTCTACTTTGCCTACCCTTATGGCAATAGCAGCAAACAATTAGTTGAACTGCTGGCCAAGAATAATTATGCATTGGCGATGACAGTTAAAAAGGGCTCTAATCCCAGTTTTGCTTCCCAGTACTTACTAAACCGCACCATGATTTATGGCAAAGATAGTTTGTCGACGTTTAAAAAGAGCCTCAAGGTATTTCAGGAATCAAACTTAAAATAATGCAAATCCAACGCCTTACTACAATATTAATCATATTATTCATCGGCTTTGGCTGTTCTAATAATCCTATTGAAATGCGTTCGTTTATTGAGGTACGCCAACCCTTAGCTGAGCAGCTAGAGGCGGACAAACGCTATGCTGACGCTTTACAACAATGGCAAATATTAGCGATAGTTTATCCAGAAAATGAACAAATCGAAGATAATATTGCACGCCTAAATCACACCATTGCGATACAAGTTAAAAAGTTGCGAAGCGCGTCCAATGAATATTTAAAAGCTAAGGATAATCACAATTACCAACACACCAATCTTAAAATATTGGCTCTTCAGCCCAATGATGCGGAAGCGAAAAAAGCACTGCAAGAAATAGAATGGGAAAACGCCCATGATGCAGCTAGTGAAAAAACGGCTGCCATAAACGAATATATTCAACAGTCACAAAAAAAGGCTAAGAAATCGATTCGCAAGAGCCAATACCAAACTTCTGCCACGGCTTTACTCAAAAATAAGAAATATGCAGAGTTGTTAAGCCTATCGGAAAAATATTTAGTAGAGCAACCAACCAATGAATTAGCTCGAGTGAACCTGTTTGAAAGCCTACGTGGGCTAGGGGATATTAAACTCGCGGCTGGCCAAAAAGAACAAAGCATTCCTTTGTTTGAAAAGGCATTGCTGGTCAATACTAGCGCTAATAAAAAGAAAGTTGCCAATCAAGTTAAGAAAATAAAACAACAATTATCAGACGAGTATTACCGCGCTGGCTTAGTACAGTTTAAAACCAATATAGATGACGCTATTCAATCTTTTGAAAAAGCACAGTTTTATAATCCTGAAAATTATAAAGCAGTACAACAATACAGCCGAGCCAAAACCATTAGAGAAAATCTAATAAAAATACGCGCTAATTAAAGCCAACAGTCAGCTACTTTTTGACACTTCTTAAAGGCTTATTCTGACTCACTCGATTGCATGCCTTTAATAATTTTTTTAGATTGAAAGTGGATGAACGACGCAGAACGTTTATCTGCTGATAAAAGGTAAAAACGCTCTTGATCATTGATGATCATTAACCCCAAAACACTCCTCCAAACGCAACCTCTTTTATCATCAATATATCAATTTCTAGGCACTAATAGCGCCTGCATTTTTATTGAGTGTGGATAAAAACGCTTCGCTCTTTATATTCGAGCAATAGCATTCAGAACAATTAGAGCGAGATCTTTTATAGGATTTATTTAACTGAGGGCGGACGTGTTAAAAATAGGCATGAGACTAACCAAGTACTAAACCGACAAATCAGTTTAGTACTTGGTTAATGGCTAATCTTTGATTTTTTCTAAGCGATCTTTAAGTTCTAATGCTTGTTGGCGATAAAGCTTAGCGCTAGTGTACTCAGGGTTGATTTCCAGCACCTTATTCCATTTTTCAATAGCGACATCTAACTCTTGGCGGCGGAAAGCTGAGGATGCTTCACGGTGCAACTGGTCGGAAATATCTTTCTGCAGCACCATTAAGTCTTCAGATGCTTCATCATTCTCCGGATTAAGATGTACAGCAAACTTATAATTATTAATTGCCGCAATCCCATCACCATTGGTACTGTTTATATTGCCAGCTTCAGTGAGATATTGTGAAGCTAATAACTTATTAGAAGCAGATAAAGCCGCACCTTGTCCTTCTAAGGCTTTGATCGCCAAAGCACGCGTGGCATTGGTTAATGAACCAAAACTTTTTAAGGTTGCTAAGTGTTCAATTCCTTGCGCGAAATCATTAGATTCAATAGCAGAGGTTAATGCCGCAATAACGGATTCTTCAGTTACTACAGGCACTTCGACTTTTGATTCGACGACTGACTCTATGTCTTGCCCTTTTTTATCAGCAACTTGTTCTGCCGGTTCAGCAACAAAAGGCACTGGCTCACGCTTAATGACTTTAACTTTATTTTCTGGCTTGGTGGCATCACGAGCAATAACAGCCTCATTAGTCATTGGAATATTAATCATTTGACCAATATTGACCCGGCTAGGATTACTAATATTATTGTATTTAGCTAACGCATAAAATTTTAATGCTGAGCCTAGATATTTTTTTGCCAACGTGGATAAACTTTCACCAGAAGACAATTTAACGGCAAATGAATTTTCTGGAAAATAATTAGTGGTGTCTTGGTTTATTTGCTGGAGTAAATCTTTGGCTCTTGTGCTGTTTGGTATTTGGTCGAGATAAGCTTCCAGTTCGACGTTAGCCTTATCTTCCTCACCATGCTCCAAATACTCCAATGCTTTAATAAAGCGTTGTTTAGAAGATAGATTAGGCTCAGCCACATAATTTGATACTTTTTTGGCTTGCTTTGCAGTCGTTTGGCCTTCATCTCCAGTAGCAACACATCCAGAGAGAATAACCATCACCCCAGCTAAAATGATTGAGGTAAACTTTTGATCCCTACGAGTTAACATTCTAAATCCCACCACCTGAAAAGTTATAAAGCTAAGCTGCAAATTTAATATAATTTAGCTAATGACTATAACATAATTTTTTTTAATTCCTATGACACTCAAAGTAGCCTTAATTTAACATACTGCAAAGTTTTGACTTTTAGCTTTTTAGAAAACAAAAAACCTCGCAATTGCGAGGTTTTTTTAAAAGCGATTTGACTGCTTATTTTCGAATACTTTTGATCAGTCTTAACTGTGCAATTGCTGCAGCTAATTGTGATGCGGCTTCGGAATAATCAAAATCAGCGCTAGGGTTTGCGATATGCTCTTCCGCCCTACGTTTAGCTTCTAGTGCTGCGGCTTCGTCCAAATCTTCTGCACGAACTGCAACATCAGCCAACACGGTAACGTTACCGGGTTGAACTTCCAGCACACCACCAGCAATATAAATTAATTGCTCGTGACCGTGCTGCTTAACCAAACGTACCATTCCAGGTTTTAGGGTGGTCAGCAGAGGAGCGTGGCCAGGGTGTATACCCAACTCACCTTCGCTACCTGTGATCTGAATTGTTTCAACACGACCAGAAAAAATCTTATCTTCCGCGCTTACTACATCCAGATGAACTGTCATTGCTGCCATTGAACCCTCCTAAAGGTTTCGGTTACATACCTTTGGCTTTTTCAAGCGCTTCATCGATAGAACCAACCATGTAGAAGGCTTGTTCAGGTAACTCATCATATTCACCGCCTAAAATACCTTTAAAGCCGCTGATAGTATCTTTTAGGGATACATACTTACCTGGCGAACCAGTGAAGACTTCAGCAACGAAGAAAGGTTGAGAAAGGAAACGTTGAATCTTACGAGCACGTGTTACAACAAGCTTATCTTCATCAGATAATTCGTCCATACCCAAAATCGCAATGATATCTTTCAGCTCTTTATAGCGCTGAAGTACCGTCTGCACACCACGAGCACAATCATAATGCTCTTGACCAATAACTAGAGGGTCAAGCTGACGAGAAGTTGAATCTAGTGGGTCAACAGCAGGGTAAATACCTAAAGACGCAATATCACGAGACAATACTACTGTTGCATCTAAGTGAGCAAAGGTCGTTGCTGGTGATGGATCGGTCAAATCATCCGCAGGTACGTATACCGCTTGGATAGAGGTGATTGAACCTGTTTTAGTTGAAGCGATACGCTCTTGCAGCACACCCATTTCTTCAGCTAGTGTAGGCTGATAACCTACTGCTGATGGCATACGACCTAATAGTGCAGATACTTCGGTACCCGCTAGCGTATAACGGTAGATGTTATCAACGAAGAACAATACGTCACGACCTTCATCACGGAATTTTTCTGCCATGGTTAAGCCGGTTAATGCTACGCGCAAACGGTTACCCGGTGGCTCGTTCATCTGACCGTATACCAACGATACTTTATCAAGTACGTTTGAATCGTTCATTTCGTGATAGAAATCGTTACCTTCACGAGTACGCTCACCTACACCGGCGAATACAGAATAACCACTGTGCTCGATTGCGATGTTACGGATAAGCTCCATCATATTAACGGTTTTACCAACACCCGCTCCACCGAACAAGCCCACTTTACCACCCTTAGCAAACGGGCATACCAAGTCGATAACTTTGATGCCTGTTTCAAGTAGTTCTACTGAACTGGATTGCTCTTCGTAGCTAGGTGCTTCACGGTGAATAGACATACGCTCTTCTTCACCGATAGGGCCCGCTTCATCAATTGGATTACCTAATACGTCCATGATACGGCCTAATGTAGCCGTACCCACTGGAACACAAATAGGTGCACCGGTACTATCAGCACCAGTACCACGACGTAAACCGTCAGTTGTACCCATTGCGATAGTACGTACAATACCACCGCCTAATTGCTGCTGCACTTCAAGGGTTAAACCCTCTAAATCACCATCGGTAATTCGAAGCGCGTCATAAACTTTAGGAACCATGTCTTGTGGAAACTCGATGTCCACAACGGCGCCAATAATTTGGACGACCTTACCTTGACTCATGTTATTTCCTCTTAAATATTAAACCTTGCCTACACCGCTGCCGCGCCGCCACAAATTTCACTAATCTCTTGTGTAATTGCAGCTTGACGTGCTTTGTTGTATATCAGTTGTAAATCATCAATTAGATCGCCCGCGTTATCTGTTGCGGCTTTCATAGCGACCATACGCGCAGCTTGTTCTGATGCTGCATTTTCGACGACTCCCTGATACACCTGAGATTCCATATAACGAACCAATAATAAATCCATAATAGGTTTTGGATCTGGTTCAAAAATGTAATCCCAACGATGTTTCAAATTCTCATCATCTGATTTTGGCAGAGGCAATAATTGCTCAATTTTAGGCTCTTGCGTCATGGTGTTTACAAATTTGTTATACACCAAAAACAAGCGGTCGATTTTGCCTTCGTCGTAAGCGTTTAGCATTACTTTCACTAAACCGATTACGTCACTAACACTAGGCGCATCGCCGATACCAGATTCTGCCGCCAACACATCACCACCAAAGCGATTAAAAAACGCACATGCTTTAGAGCCCAGAGCAGAAAATTCAACTTCCACTCCTTTTTGTCTCCAAGCCATTACATCTTTCGTCACTGCTTTGAACTCGTTGGTATTTAAACCACCACAAAGTCCACGGTCAGTAGAAATAACGATGTAACCTACACGTTTTACTTCTCGCTCTTCCAAATAAGGATGGCGATATTCAAGGTTGGCATTAGCAAGATGGCCGATCACCTTACGCATACTTTGGGCGTATGGACGGCTAGCCGCCATACGGTCTTGCGCCTTTTTCATTTTAGACGCTGCAACCATTTCCATTGCGCTGGTGATCTTCTGAGTATTTTTAATACTCCCGATCTTACCTTTTATCTCTTTATCGCCGGCCATGACTATCTCCTCGATTACTCAACGACCGATGCGCCAAAGCGCATCGACTGTATTACCAGGTTTGGGTTGCCTTGAATTTATCAATTGCTTCTTTCAAAGACGACTCAATATCATCGTTGTAGTTACCTGAACTACCAATAGAAGTCATAAGCTCGGCATATTCAGTGTTCATATAAGAATGTAACGCTGCTTCAAAATCCAACACTTTGTTTAAAGCGATGTCTTTCAAATAGCCTTTTTCTACTGCGAACAATGATAATGCCATGTCAGGTACTGACAATGGCGCATATTGCTTTTGCTTCATCAATTCAGTGGCGCGCTCACCATGCTCTAACTGAGCACGTGTCGCTTCATCTAAATCTGATGCAAACTGAGAGAACGCTGCCAATTCACGATACTGGGCTAATGCTAAACGAATACCACCACCTAACTTCTTGATGATTTTAGTTTGCGCAGCACCACCAACACGAGATACCGAAACACCGGCGTTTACCGCAGGACGAATACCCGCGTTAAATAAGTCAGTTTCTAAGAAAATCTGACCATCGGTAATCGAGATTACGTTAGTTGGTACGAAAGCAGATACGTCACCCGCTTGGGTTTCAATGATAGGTAAGGCGGTTAAAGAACCGGTTTTACCTTTCACTTCACCGTTAGTGTAACGCTCAACATATACTTCGTTTACACGTGCAGCACGTTCTAATAAGCGTGAGTGAAGATAGAAAACATCACCAGGATAAGCTTCACGACCCGGAGGACGACGAAGTAATAATGACACCTGACGATAGGCTACTGCTTGCTTAGATAAATCATCATAAACAATCAATGCATCTTCACCGCGGTCACGGAAATACTCACCCATAGTACAACCAGAGTAAGGAGCCAAATATTGTAGTGCAGCTGATTCTGAAGCAGAAGCCGCAACAATAATGGTGTTTTCCAATGCACCGTGTTCTTCTAATTTACGTACAACGTTAGCGATAGTAGAAGCTTTCTGGCCAATGGCAACGTACACACATTTTACGCCAGTGCTTTTTTGATTGATGATGGCATCAATCGCTAATGCTGTTTTACCGGTTTGACGGTCACCGATGATCAGCTCACGCTGACCACGACCCACTGGGATCATGGAATCGATAGACTTATAACCGGTTTGAATAGGTTGGTCGACCGACCGACGTTCAATTACACCAGGAGCAATTTTTTCTACTGGCTCAAAACCAGCAGCATCAATTGCGCCTTTTCCGTCAATTGGCTCACCTAAGGTGTTTACAACACGTCCTAACAAGTTAGGACCAACAGGCACTTCAAGAATACGACCTGTTGATTGTACTTTTACACCTTCTTGTAGATCCGCATAGGGACCCATCACTACTGCACCGACAGAGTCACGCTCTAAGTTCAATGCGATAGCGTAACGACTACCTGGAAGTTCGATCATTTCACCTTGCATAACATCTGCAAGGCCGTGAATACGAATGATACCGTCAGTAACACCAACAATAGTACCTTCGTTTCGAGCTTCACTTACTACTTCAAACTGGTCAATTCTTTTCTTGATCAGTTCGGCGATTTCAGTGGAATTCAGTTGCATCCTCATTTCCCCGTTATGCTTGTAACGCGTCTGAAAGACGGTTTAATTTACTTCGAACAGAACCGTCGATTACTGTGTCACCAGCTTTAACTACAAAACCAGCAATTAATTCAGGATCCACGTTACAATTCAGCTTAACTTTTCGAGACAGGCGTTTTTCAAGCGACGCGCTAATATCGAGTTTTTGTTGTTTGGTTAATTTAACTGCGGAAGTGACGTCAACATCAGCTTCTTTGTCATAATCAGCTTTATAACCATTGAACAATGTCAATATTGCCGGAAGCGTTTTCAAACGTCCGTTCTCAGCCAGCACTTTAATAAAGTTTTGACCATTTTGATCGAGTTGTTCACCACAAATGTTGGCGAATAATTCACCTAGCTTATCCGTAGACATTAACCCGGAAAGCAAAGGCTTTACCTGATCATTAGTAGCTACTTCTGCAGCAAAAAATAACATTTGCTGCCAAGCTTCTATGGCTTTGTTCTCAACCGCATATTCAAAAGCCGCTTTGGCGTAAGGTCGAGCAATGGTTGCCATTTCAGACATAAGCCCTTACTCCCTTATAGCTCAGCGACAAGTTTTTCAACTATGTCACTTTGTGCAGCTGCATCGATTTCACGAGCAAGAATTTTCTCAGCACCAGCAACTGCAATAGCCGCTACCTGTTGACGTAATTCTTCTCTGGCACGATTGCGTTCTGCTTCGACTTCAGCCTGACCTTGAGCCATGATTTTTTCACGCTCTTGGTGCGCACGTTGGGTCTCTTCATCAACAATCTGAGAACCACGTTTTTTAGCCTGTTCAATAATGTCAGCTGCTTGCGATTTTGCATCTTTCAACTTTGCAGTGGCTTTTTCTTGAGCCAACTCTAAGTCTTTTTCAGCACGATCTGACGCAGCTAAACCATCAGCAATTTTCTTTTGGCGTTCTTCAATCGCATTCATTATTGGCGGCCATACATATTTCATGCAGAACCACACAAAAACGATAAATGCGATTAATTCACCCAATAGAGTGGCGTTAATATTCAAAACCGCTCCTCCTCAATTCGTTGTTTTCCAATGGGTGCTTAAACAGCAAACTTCGCGCTTTCAACGAACAATAAGAATAATGCGATAGCGACACCGATCATCGCGATTGCATCGATAAGACCAGCAACGATGAACATTTTAACTTGAAGTTGTGGTGCTAGTTCTGGCTGACGAGCTGCTGATTCTAGGAATTTACCCCCTAGTAGACCAAAGCCAATTGCCGGACCTAATGCACAAAGACCGATCAAAATACCTACTGCGATATAAAGATTACCTAAGATTTCCATTGATTTTCACCTTTTGTGTTTAAAGTTAAAGTTTAAAAAATAAAATTGTAAATCGTTTTTAGGGCTTCCTGCCCTTTACCCTTGCGGGTCAGCAAATGCTGTTTTAATTCTTTCCAAAAATTTAGTGATCTTCGTGAGCCAAGCTTAAATACACTATGGTCAACATCATGAAGATAAATGCTTGCAACGGAATAATTAATATATGGAATGCAGCCCATAAGAAATGTACCGGTAGTTGCCACAAACCAATGGTCGCTGCCATTAATATGAAGATTAATTCGCCAGCATATAAGTTACCGAATAAACGTAACGACAACGATAACGGCTTAGCTAATAACGACACTACTTCTAAAATGAAGTTGAACCAATATAACCAAGGCGTATTGAATGGATGGGCATAAAGCTCTTTCATAAACCCACCAAAACCTTTTATTTTAATAGAATAAAAGATCATCAATACAAATACCCCAATAGATAACGCAAAGGTCATGTTCACATCGGTAGTCGGTACTACCTTCATATAAACATCGTGTGGGTCTACACCAAAGCCGTAATAACCAATTTGACCGGCAATCCAAGGTAAGAAGTCTACTGGAATTAAATCCATCAAGTTCATTAACAATACCCAAACGAATATGGTTAATGATAATGGTGCGATTAACGCACTCTTACCGTGGAAAGTACTTTTAACCGTTGAATCAACGAATTCCACCACAATTTCAACAAACGCCTGCCATTTTCCAGGTACGCCCGTAGTTGCGGTTTTTGCCACACTGCGGAATGTCCAAAGAAAAAGGATCCCTAAGCCCACAGACCATGCAAGAGTATCAATGTGCCAGGTCCAAAAACCTTCACCTACTGTTGCATTGGTCAAGTGATGCTGAATATAACCACTTACGGTTTGTTCGCCACCAGATGCCATTTTTTATCCCAATTGTTTAAAGTTAAAATTCTGTTTATTGGTCACGGTGTTGTTCACCCTGACTTAAAAAAATCATATACGGCCATTGAGCCACCAGCGTAATAATAAAACCTACCAATAATGGCATTGCTGGCAGTGCTAACCATTGAAAAGCAACAATGAATAGCACCATAGTTAAAATTAATTTGAGTTTTAATCCTTGATTAAAACTTTTTACCACCAGTTTATTTTTACTGGCTCCGGCGTACCTAAACGCCAATGTACCAAATATAAAATTGGTCATCGCACTGACCATTGCACCAAAAAAAACTGCTAATGCTATTTCGGGTTGCCAAAATAGGGCGCTTGCACCAGCACTAAGCAACGCAATACAAGTTTGGAAAAGCAAAATCTTATTAACCAGATTTCGTCCACTTGCGGCCAATAATTGATTCATTAACGTCTTTCCGCACATCAACTTCAATAAAAGCGCCGGAATTATACTGTTTTACGGGGCTTTTACAACCTGTAACAATTTGCCGTAATTAAACGATCATTTGCTCTTTAAGTGGGCAATAATACCGTCGAGCTCATCCAAACTGCTGTAATTAATCACCATCTTGCCTCTACCCTTCGCATTATGGCTTAAGCTAACGGCTGCGCCTAAATTTTCAGATAATTCAGTTTCTAGCCTTTTCACATCCGGATCGGCTTTTTTATCCAGTTTATCTGTTTTAGGTTGTTGATATTTACGCACTAAATTTTCTGTATCGCGTACCGTTAAGCCTTTGCCAGAGACTATTTGCGCAGCTTCGGTTTGTATATCACCTTCTAGGGATAACAAGGCTCGCGCATGCCCCATTTCAATGTCGCCATGCTCCAATAATAATTTCACATCTTCATTGAGATTATTTAGACGTAATAAATTGGTCACACTGGCCCGCGATTTACCGACGGCTTCAGCGACTTCTTGGTGAGTTAAATCAAATTCTTTGAGTAAGCGTTCCAATGCTTGCGCTTCTTCCATGGCATTCAGATCTTCACGCTGAATATTTTCTATTAGTGCAATAGCAACCGCGGCATCATCTTCAACATTTTTAATAATGCACGGCACTTCATGTAAATGCGCTAACTGGGAAGCACGCCAACGACGTTCACCCGCAATAATTTCGAATTTTTTATCCGCGACTTTACGTACGACAATGGGCTGAATTACCCCTTGGGAACGAATTGATGAAGCTAAATCTTCCAGACCATCCGGTGACATATCTTTACGAGGTTGATATTTACCTGGCTGTAAAAATTCAATGGGTATTTTTTGTAATTCACTACGATCTTCATCGTTGTTTTCATTGACGGAATCGCGATTTTGCTGACTTGTTGCCAATAAAGCATCCAATCCTCTGCCAAGTCCTCGTTTTTTTGTAGACATGCGTTCCTCTAAAATTTTTAGCTGGCAGGTTGAATTTTACTGCGGCGAAGAATTTCACCGGCTAACGCCAAATAGGCCTTAGCACCGGTAGACGATTTTTCGTAATACATGGCAGGCGTGCCAAAACTGGGGGCTTCTGCCAGTCTAACATTACGCGGAATTACTGTACGGTACACTTGCGCGCCAAAATGACGTTTTAACTGCTCAGATACATCATTGGCTAAGCGATTGCGCGGATCGTACATAGTTCGCAGTACACCTTCAATGGCTAAATCAGGATTGACCACTGACGCTAACTTACGAATAGTATCCATGAGTGCGGTTAAACCTTCTAGCGCATAATATTCACACTGCATGGGGACAAGCACCGAGTCTGCAGCCGCCATGGCATTAACTGTTAATTGGCTTAACGAAGGCGGACAGTCAATGAAAATATAATCATAGTAATCACGAATAGGCTCAAGCGCTTTACGCAATCTAGATTCCCGAGCAAATACTTCCATAAGTTTAATTTCGGCTGCAGTCACATCACTGTTAGCAGCAATTAAATGGTATTTACCAGTGGTTTCTTTGATAACGACGTCATCAAAAGGTTTTTCTTCGATTAACAATTCATAACAGGTTGCGTCGACGTTGTACTTATCAACACCGCTACCCATAGTGGCGTTACCTTGAGGATCAAGATCAATCAACAGTACTTTACGTCGGGTTGCTGCCATTGACGCAGCAACATTAACAGCCGTCGTAGTTTTACCTACGCCGCCTTTTTGATTAGCAATTGCAATGACCTTTCCCAAAATTCCAGCCCGTAATTTTTAATTTTTTATTATTTTAATCAGGTGCCGCTCACCCTCTAAACCGGAAACCTGTAAGGCAGTAATTTCCGTTACCGAAAATCCATCAGGTAAGGTGCTGATTTCACTTTGCGGTAATTGACCTTTTAGTGCTAAAAAAGTCCCCTGTGAATCTACCAGATGCTGGCACCAGTGCAACATATCTTTTAACGATGCGAAGGCTCGACTGATGACTCCATCTAGCTCAATTTCAGGTTGGTATTGTTCTACGCGGGATTGTACTGGCACAATATTTTTCAAACCCAGTTCATATCCAGCTTGTTTCATAAAACGCACGCGTTTTCCCAAACTATCCAATAACACAAATGTTTTATCTGGATTCAAAATAGCCAAGGGAATTCCTGGTAATCCTGGGCCAGTGCCAACATCAATATAATGCTGTTTATGCAAATGCGGGGAAACCACAATAGAATCCAAAATATGTTTAATTAGCATATCTTTAGGATCACGTACCGAGGTTAAGTTAAAGGCTTTATTCCACTTATCAATTAACTGCACGAAATTTACTAGCAACACTTTCTGTGCATCACTAACAGTGAGTGGCATAGATTGTAAATGCTGATCCAATAATCCTAATAACGTTTTATCTACTGCAATCATTAGGCTGATTTTCTCAACAAACCTTGTTTTTTCAAGTATACCAACAATAACGATATCGCCGCTGGAGTAATGCCTGAAATACGCGAAGCCTTACCAATGGTTTCCGGTCTAGAATCTTTTAGTTTAGATACCACTTCATTTGATAAACCAGATATTGTGGAATAATCAAAATCGACAGGGAGTAAGGTGTTTTCGTTACGTTGTGTACGCGCAATTTCATCATACTGGCGTTCGATATAACCGGCATATTTGATTTGAATTTCAACTTGTTCCGCAGCCTGAGGATTACCCAATGCTGGTCCTAATGATTCTATTTCCATTAATTTTTGATAGGTCATTTCCGGCCGACGAATAAGCTCTTCTAACGAATTTTCTTTGGTGATCGGATTTTTTAGTAACGGGTTAAGGTCAGCTACTGCTGGATGATCAGGATATACCCATTGTGATTTAAGTCGCTGACGCTCTAACTCAATGGCCTCTAATTTATCATTAAACGCTTGCCAGCGCTCATCATCAACTAAACCTAATTCTCGACCTTTAGCAGTTAAACGAAGATCTGCATTATCTTCACGTAGCAATAAACGATATTCCGCACGACTAGTAAACATCCTATAGGGCTCTTTAGTGCCCATAGTCGATAAGTCATCAATCAACACGCCCATGTAAGCTTCATCGCGACGTGGGGTCCAAGCTTCTTTATTTTGTGTTTGCAGTGAGGCATTCATGCCAGCAATTAAACCTTGTGCTGCAGCTTCTTCATAACCGGTTGTACCGTTGATTTGTCCAGCAAAGAATAGCCCTTGAATAAATTTGGTTTCAAGAGATTGTTTAAGATCACGAGGGTCAAAAAAGTCATATTCTATCGCATAACCAGGTCGCACTATGTGTGCATTTTCAAAGCCTTTAATTGACTGTACTAACGCTTGTTGTACGTCAAAGGGTAAGCTGGTTGATATCCCATTAGGATAAACTTCAATGCTGTTTAATCCTTCAGGTTCAACAAAAATTTGATGGGAAATTTTATCAGCAAAGCGATGGATTTTGTCTTCAATAGAAGGACAATAACGTGGTCCTATACCTTCAATTACGCCGGTATACATGGGTGATCTGTCTAATCCAGCGCGGATAATGTCATGAGTTTTTTCATTGGTGTGGGTGATATAGCAAGATATTTGTTGTGGATGATCTTGTTGTTTACCCATAAAAGAAAATACCGGAGTAGGGAAGTCTCCCGGCTGTTCCTGCATTTTGGAAAAATCTAAGGTGCGTGCATCCAATCGTGCTGGGGTACCGGTTTTTAAGCGATCTACTCTAAAGGGTAACGCGCGTAAACGTTGTGACAATGCATTTGAAGGTGGATCTCCAGCACGGCCGCCTTGAAAGTTATCCAAACCAATGTGAATAATTCCACCTAAAAATGTACCTACCGTCAGTACTACCGTGTTAGCACTAAATTTTAAACCCATCTGTGTCACTACACCAACTACACGATCATTCTCGACGATGAGATCATCACAAGACTGTTGAAATAGAGTTAAATTGGTTTGGTTTTCTAAAAAACGACGTACATAATTTTTGTACAAGGTTCGGTCAGCTTGACCACGAGTTGCTCTTACTGCAGGGCCTTTACTGGAATTTAACGTTCTAAATTGAATACCACCATGGTCAATGGCTTTAGCCATAACACCACCAAGAGCATCAATTTCTTTAACTAAATGACCTTTACCAATACCACCGATAGCGGGATTACAGGACATTTGTCCTAATGTTTCGATGTTGTGTGTGAGTAATAAGGTTTTCGATCCCATTCGCGCAGCCGCTAAAGCTGCTTCGGTTCCAGCATGACCTCCACCAACGACAATGACATCAAATTTTTCAGAATAATACATTTACAACCTCACCATTAAACACAATCCCAAGGTACAAATTGGGGCGCATATTCTATAGATTTTATTACCATAAAGAAATGATTAAAAATCATGCAAATTATTATCTACGTTTGCTTATTATTATTAGATCTTTATATATCTTTACTTATTATTATTATTATTAAGCAAGCCGTTTTTATGTATAAAGCCATTAAGTTGTTTAATTACAATAAGTTATACTAATTTCAATACTGTTCATAGAGTAGTTGTAAGTGCGTATAGCTTGGGGGTAACTCGCTACTTTATCCACAGGGGTAATTTTCATAAAAGTTATTAAATCTATAAACAAGGGTTACTAACAGCTTTATTGATAGTTTATGCACAATAGCTATAAATATACTTTTATTATTGTTAATAACTTCAATGAAAGATGTGCAGTTAATATTTTATGCTTAGCAATAGTTTGCTGTTAAGCCATATACCTGAATAGATAGCTTGCAAATGATTACTGGAAATTGATGGACGGTACTTTATCTACAGGGTTGTGGATAAAGTACTTTTAACAAGAAAAAGGGGTGTTATTTAGGTAAAAATTAATTGGAAAATATTTTATTTAAATTGATTAGGTACGTAAGTATTTGTCGTATCTGATGATGAATAACTATCATCAATTAGACCTTTTCGACGGCTAGGACCAGAAAATTTTACTTTATAGGTATCATATTCTTTGATTGATTCGAAACAATATTGCCCTAATGCCTTCTCTAGATCGGTTAAATTATGGTTAGTGATAAGAATAATATTCTTTTTATTCACTAACCGCTGACGCATTAGATTGCCTAACCAGCTTTGAGTATTCTTTTTCAACATACTTTCATTTACGCAAACTTCGTCGAGTATGAGCAAATCTACATTGAGTAAATCTTGGTTCACTTCGCGAAATTTTTCGCCAATATTGTCTTGGGCAGTGTAATCAAAGGAAGAAAAACGCATTTCTAACAGTGTTGAAAGTTGTCGATAAAGCACAGAAATTTCGTATTGGTCAATAAGTTCATGGGCTATAGCCCCGGCAATATGTGACTTTCCACGGCCATAGTCCCCGTAAAAAATCATCATATGTGAGCCACTTTGCCGCCAGTCAGGATCCTCATGGGCGGCGATAAAAGATTTGGCAATGCTAATGGCTTCTATAACATCGTCACTGTCTTCAATTAGATTATTGAAGACCCAATTAGGGTTTAAGTCAGAGCGGCCGTGGATATTCTGTATGCGCTGTATTTTAGCTTGCTGCTGAATAAGGGCCACATCTTTACTGGCCTGTTGGTCGTAGCTTTTACGCAGCGTTTGATAATCTGTTAGCTGATCATTGGTTGGTTTTTTGCCGAGTAATTTGGCTAACTGACTAATTTTATTGTTTATGTTTTGCACTGTATTTCTCCACCAATTTTTTGGCGTTATCGTCTACTTCTATGCCAGCTTTTTTGCTTACTAGTTGATTACCTATACGCTCTAAAGGTTTATGGCCATAGGCTAAACGTTGCTTTTTAATCTGTTGTACAAATTTTTGTGTCCATTGAAATAAGGTGAAATTGGACTCGGGTCGGGTTAGCCAATAGGCTATAAATTCACCGACATCGGAATCACTATATTCCTTTTCAATAAGGCCAACCAGTGTAGCAAGTTCATTAAACAGTTGCTGATTAGGTTGCCAGTTTGCCAGCATAGGACTCCATTGCAGATGTAATTGCTGAAATTTATTATCACTGGTGGCTAATAGAGGTAGTAGTAGTTGTTGGCCATTATGACTTAAGTGTTCTTGTTGTTCGCCCTGATAACTAACTAAACCTACATCCACTAATTCTTTAATAAGTGTGTTGATTTGTCGGCCTAAACTAATGATATCTTTTTTACTGTTTAGTAGTGCTTTTAGCGCTTTGTAATTAAGACTTTCACTTAGAGCCGATTGAGTATTAACAGTTGGTCGTAATCCCAGACAATACAATACTCTGGCTTCGTTGCTCAAAGCTTGTTGTAGGGCATTAAGTTCAGCTTGGTTTAACGTCATCTTAGTTACGTACTAGAGGTAGTAGGGTTTCTTCAAACCAGATTAAGGCTTCTTCTTCTGGAATTGGATGGAATAATACATCAATGAATTTACTTTCGCCTATCTGCTTAGCATCTGCTTCTTGCAATATTAATTGCATGGTTTTTGCCCCTTGGCAAAAAGTGTCGTAGCTGCTGTCACCTAAACCTATTACGCAATATCTTACATCTGTTAAATGTTGGTTTTTTAGTTGTTTTGCGAATGCTTGAATATTGTCAGGTAAATCACCGGCCCCATGGGTAGAGGTACAAATACACCAGATAGAATCGGTTGAAATTGTCTTTAGATCAGGTTTTAGATGAATATTATTGGTTATTGATAATGAATTGAGTTTTTCCGAAAGTTCATCGGCAACATACTCACTGGCACCTAACATTGAACCTACAATAATTTCAAACGCTTGCATTGAAAATGATCTAATTAATAAGGATTTTAATAATTGTACATGGCTTGTATGTTGTTAACTATCAGGGTTTGTTTATATTTATTATGCAGTGTTAGTATTGATTGAATTTTCACCATACTGGGTTGGGTTTCAAAATGATCAATGTTAAAAAATTTAGCGTATTTTTATTGTTCACTTTTCCTTTTTTAGCCTTGGCTAACACACCATTTTTAGAAAAGATTTGGCAGACAGAAGCAGTTTTAGCTGTACCTGAATCGGTTTTGTATGATGCCAAACGGCAAATATTGTATACCTCTAATATTGATGGCAAGCCGTGGGAAAATGATGGTAAGGGCTCAATAAGTAAAGTTAGCTTGGATGGTAACGTTATTGATGCCAATTGGGTGAGTGGTTTAAATGGACCTAAAGGTATGGGCCTTAATGGCAACCATTTATATGTCACTGATAATGATGCAGTAGTAACAATAGATATTGAAGCAGGAAAAGTCGTAGATCGTTTGGTTATTCCCAATGCGGGCACTATAAATGATTTAAGTGTGGCAGCTAATGGCACTATTTATTTTACTGATTCAAAACTGGGTGATATCTACACTTTAATTAATGGCAAATTAAGCAAAGTTATTACCGGGCGAGAAGGTTTAAATGGAGTTTTGCACAGTGATGGGGAATTATTGTTTGTAGATAGCGGTGTATTGTATTTAGTCAATGGTGATGGTTCTATTCAAGCAATAGCAACCGGCATGGAAGGTCGTACCGATGGTATTGAACGGATTGATGCTAACTCATGGTTAGTATCGTGCTGGTTGGGTACGGTTTATCATGTGACCCGTGCTGGTAAAGTGACGTTATTACTTGATGGTCGACCCACAGAAACAAGTGCTGCTGATTTGGGTTATGATCCAGTGAATAAAGTTGCTTATTTCCCGGGGTTTTTTAAGAACTTTGTTGCAGCCTACCAACTTAAATAAAAGTTACTTACCAATACAAAATGAGCTGAATATTTTGCCTAATAAATCATCGGAACTAAATTCTCCGGTGATTTCATTAAGGTATTGCTGACACAAGCGTAATTCTTCGGCTAATAGCTCACCGGCTAAGTTGTCTAGTAACTGTGATTTACCTTGTTGTAAATGTTCAGCAGCGTGGGCAATGGCATCCAAATGTCGACGCCTTGCAAGGAATTGCCCCTCGGTACTACTGCTAAAACCCATACAATCTTTTAGATGCTGAGCAAGAATATCGGTACCGAGTTTATTGGCAGCTGACAGCTGTATTACAGGGATGTGGTTAATTACCTGAATACCAATGTTTTCACCAGACAAATCAGATTTATTACGGATTACCGTTATTTTAAGCTTTTCTGGCAGACGGTCGACAAACTCAGGCCAAATTTCATGGGGATCCGTCGCCTTGGTCTCAGTACTGTCTAGCATAAACAGTACGCGATCAGCCTGCTCAATTTCGGCCCAAGCGCGTTCAATACCTATTTGTTCAATTACATCGGGGCTTTCGCGCAGGCCTGCAGTATCAATAATATGTAATGGCATACCATCAATATGAATATGTTCTTTGAGTACGTCACGGGTGGTGCCGGCAATATCGGTGACAATGGCGGTATCGCGACCCGCTAAGGCATTGAGTAAGCTAGATTTTCCCGCATTAGGGCGCCCGGCAATCACTACCTTCATGCCTTCTTGCAATAGGGTGCCTTGTTTGGTTTTGTTTTTTACCTGTTCGACTTGTTCAATAATGTGATTTAAATCATTAAGTACTTTGCCATCGGAGAGAAAATCGATTTCTTCATCGGGAAAATCAATGGCTGCTTCAACGTACATACGTAAGTGAATAGTGAGCTCAACTAAGCTATGTATTTGCTGCGAAAACTCACCTTGTAACGACAATAGAGCACTGCGAGCAGCTTGTTCTGAACTGGCATTGATAAGATCCGCAATAGCCTCTGCTTGTGCTAAATCTAACTTATCGTTTAAAAATGCCCGTTCACTGAATTCACCTGGTTTGGCAATGCGAATGCCGTTGTGCTTAATAATGGTCTTAAGCAACATGTCCATGACAATTTGACCGCCGTGACCTTGTAGCTCTAAAACATCTTCACCAGTAAAGGAGTTTGGACCTTGAAAAAACAGCGCAATACCTTGGTCAATAATTCGGCCGTTTTCATCATGAAAGGGCAAATATTCTGCCATACGAGTAGCCGGCACTTTACCTAATATAGCTTTGGCAATATCGGCCGATTGTGAACCAGAAACACGAATAATACCCACACCACCTTTTCCAGGAGCGGTAGCTTGTGCGGTGATGGTTTGATTGCTCTGATTCATTTTTTTGTATTAATCTCGGAAATTATTAAATTGAAAAGGTTGACCTAGGTCGGCTTCTCGCACAACTGCCATAGCTTGCTGTAAGTCATCACGCTTTTTACCGGTTACGCGCACCTGATCACCTTGAATTGAAGCCTGCACTTTAATTTTTGAATCTTTAATGGCTTTAATTAATTTCTTCGCGGTTGGTTGTTCAATACCTTGTTTAAATACAATAGTGCGTTTGACTGTTCTGCCCGAGCGCTCGATGTCTTTTGATTCCATGCTACCGGCATCTACTCCGCGTTTTACACAATTTGCACGTAGAATATCTGTGAGTTGCTGTAGTTGAAAATCAGCGTCGGCTTTAAGTACCACGGTACTCTCTACATATTCGAATGAGGCTTCCACACCGCGGAAGTCAAAACGGGTGTCTAATTCGCGATTACTGTTATCAACGGCATTTTTTACTTCTACGTCATTAATTTCCGATACGATATCAAAAGAAGGCATAGTCTGTTCCTGCTTATAAAAAGAGTTAAATACTCAGTTGAGTCGATAAACGATATATAAAAAAGCCCACTTAATAAAGTGGGCTTAGTATTAGTTATTTTTATTAATTAATTTTCATGCCCTTTTTCTCCATTCCGGCGTAAATAATTTTGGCCTGCGCAATGGTGATAAGGTTACTGATTAGCCAGTATAAAACTAATCCAGATGGGAACCATAAGAAGAATACGGTCATCATCACTGGCATAAATTGCATGATTTTCTGCTGCATAGGGTCGGTCATGGTAGCAGGATTAAGTTTTTGCAATAAGTACATGGATGCACCCATTAAAATGGGTAGCACGTAGTACGGATCTTGTACTGATAAGTCGTGGATCCAACCAAAGAACTCAGCGTGGCGCAATTCAACACTTTCTAAAAATACGTAGTATAAAGAGAGGAAAATAGGCATTTGTAAAAGTAAGGGGAAACAGCCACCCATAGGGTTTACCTTTTCCTTCTTATACATTTCCATCATACCTTGTGACATTTTTTGACGGTCGTCACCATAACGCTCTTTTAGTGCATCCATTTTAGGCTTTAATGCTTTCATTTTACCCATGGACACATATTGCGCCTTGGTTAATGGATACATTGCACCTTTAACAATAATGGTGATGATGATGATAGCTAAGCCCCAGTTACTTACAAAGCTTTGAATAAACTTAAGCAAGGCAAATAGTGGTTGTGACAACCAAAATAAAATACCGTAATCAACGGTAAGATCTAAGCCTTTTGCTAGATGCTCTAGTGAATCCTGAACTTTTGGACCAATATACAGCTGGCTAGTGATTTGCGTTTGTTGGCCAGGCTCAATTGCTACAGGTTGACCTGTATAACCAATAGTGGCGTAAGTACCATTCAATGTGCGACTGAATAAGGTGTTAGTTTGGTCTTGTGGTGGGATCCAAGCAGACACAAAATAATGCTCTAACATGGCAACCCATCCACCAGGCGTGGTTTCACGCAAGTTTGCTTCAACTACATCTTCAAAATCATACTTTTCGTAACGAGTCTGTTCAGTTGAATAGGCTGTGCCACGGTAAGTTGGCATAAACATGCTGCCTTTATCAGGCCCGGCAATGGATTGCTTTAGTTGTGCATATTGCTGAACATTTGCAGTTGCGCCAGTGTTATTCACTATATCGTAGCCAATATCTACATGATGTTGACCTGCGTAAAAGGTAAATGTTTTAGTAATGACTAAGCCATTTGCTGAGTGCCAAATAAGCGGTACAGTCAAGGAATCGTTTGTTAATTGGTAACTGGTTTCTACCGCTTGGTAAATTGGACGCCCTTGTTTACTGGCATCCGGACCATCATTGCCAATCAATCCGCTTTGCGCAATGTATAAGCTTGAAGGATCTTGCCTTAACAAGCTGAAAGTATCGTTTGAATCATAGGTCGTTGTATAATCTACCAAGTTCGCACTGACAATATCACCACCTTTAGTATCAATAAGTACATCCAATGCATCCGTGATGACATGGATTTTAATTGAATCGGCTGAGGTTACAGTTTGTGTTATGGGAGCTGCTGCTGAAATGGGTACATCTAAATTTGACATATTAGATGAATTGTTGCTCGGAACACTAGATTGTTCTGTTGTACTCACTACAGCAGGCGCCGGAGCATTGTCTATTTGCCACTGTTGCCAAAGTAAAAAACTTACAAAAAGTAGGCCTACAATTAAAAAATTACGTTGAGATTCCATAAATAACTACTTGTGTTCTCGTTGTTTAGGTGGAACGGGGTCTAGACCCCCTGAATGTAAAGGTTGGCATTTTAGTATGCGCTTCAAGGATAACCAACTACCAATTAGGGATCCATGAACTTTTATTGCTTCAATAGAATAATTTGAACATGATGGATGAAACCGACAATTTTGTCCCAAAATCGGCGAAAGCCAACGTTGATAGGTCTTAATTATACCGATGAAGAATGATTGCATCGGTGAACGATCTTTTTCCATAATTTTTCGAGTAATGAAAAAATTTGCTGATTACTTAAAGAATCTAGCCCACTTTTTCCGATAACAATTATATCTATGCTACCAAGATTTTGTTGGTGATGACGAAAACTTTCACGAACGAGACGTTTTATTCGGTTTCTATCGTGCGCTTTTTTAACTCGTTTTTTGGCAACTGTAATGCCAATGCGAGAATGCGTTAACGAATTATGTTTAGCTAGAATTGTTATCTGAGGAGATGGAGCTGAAGTTGCATCTTCGAATACATTGCCGAAATGGGTGGGAGTCAGCAAACGCTTCTCCCGTGAAAACGTATTTTCACCCACTTCGATAAATGTACTTATGCTGATAAACGAGCACGGCCTTTTGCACGACGACTAGCAAGAACCTTGCGGCCATTCTTTGTCGCCATACGGGCACGAAAACCGTGTGAACGTTTACGCTTTATATTACTTGGTTGAAATGTTCTTTTCATGACCTAGTCCGCCGCTGTAACGTTATTAAAAATCTTCTTAAACTCAAACAAGAGCTTAAAAAGGAGCGCGAATTCTAGAGAGTAGTCACCACGATGTCAATCAAGAAACGCATTTAACCGTTAAATTTAATCAAAAGGTTTTTAACTTGGTCGTTGGATGTGAATAAGATTGAGCTATTTATTAGTTTATGCACAGAAATTATTGTTATTATGCTTAAATTCTTTATTTTTATATGACTTTTTGTCCACTGATAATTTTATTGTATGCATAGACAGTACTCGGTTTATTAAATTTATTATATTTTAAATCATAATAAAAACAAAGTGTTAGGCTGCATATGTTGCAAGAGCATAAATAAAGAAAAGATCAATATTGATGTTGTGGATAAAATGGAGCGATAATAGACGTTAGTCAACGAAGACCTACAAATCTAGTTAAATATCATCTACTTTTAGTGCTCTATTACTAGTATCATAAATAATTATAAAATTAGGCCAACGCTATGTTTGGTCTATGGAACAGACTTATTATGTCACTTTGGAATCAATGCTTAAATCGGTTTCAGCAAGATTTGCCGACACAGCAATTTAGCATGTGGATAAGACCTCTACGTGCGGATCATCAGGGTAATACCCTAACTTTGTTTGCACCTAACCGTTTTGTATTGGATTGGGTACGCGATAAATACATTAATCAAATTACTGAACTTCTCAAAGAATTTAGTGGCAACAACATTCCTGCACTACGTTTTGACGTTGGCTCATTCGGCTCGTCTATCGTCAAGCAAACAGTTAGCGTGACGCCTGCACATAGTAATCAGCAGCAAGTACATAATACTCAGTCGAACGTAAGACCGCATCACGCACCTGTGCAGCCAGTTACTGCGGGTCAAAATAAAAGTAATATTAATTTAAATTATAAGTTCGACAACTTTGTTGAAGGTAAGTCTAACCAATTAGCACGGGCTGCAGCGACTCAAGTAGCAGATAATCCAGGTGGGGCCTATAACCCTCTATTTATTTATGGCGGCACCGGATTAGGTAAAACCCATTTGTTACATGCCGTGGGTAACGGCATCCTTGCCAATAAAAAGGATGCGAAAATTGTGTATATGCATTCTGAGCGATTTGTTCAGGATATGGTTAAAGCGCTACAAAATAATGCCATTGAAGAATTTAAGCGCTATTACCGTAGTGTTGATGCGTTGCTAATTGATGATATTCAGTTTTTTGCTAACAAAGAGCGTTCTCAAGAAGAATTTTTTCATACCTTCAACGCGTTACTTGAAGGTAACCAGCAAATTATTTTGACATCGGATCGTTATCCTAAAGAAATAGTCGGTGTTGAAGATAGACTTAAATCCCGCTTTGGCTGGGGTCTTACTATCGCAATCGAACCACCGGAACTAGAGACGAGAGTCGCTATATTAATGCGTAAAGCATTGGAAAATAAGATTAATTTGCCAGATGAAGTGGCATTTTTTATCGCTAAACGACTTCGTTCAAATGTAAGAGAGTTAGAAGGTTCGTTAAATCGGGTAATTGCTAATGCTAATTTTACCGGTCGGGCCATCACTATCGACTTTGTTAGAGAAGCATTGCGAGATCTACTGGCATTACAAGAAAAACTCGTTACCATTGATAACATTCAAAAAACGGTTGCAGAGTATTACAAAATAAAAATTGCTGATATTCTGTCTAAACGTCGAAGTAGAAGTGTGGCTAGACCACGTCAGGTAGCTATGGCGCTCGCTAAAGAGTTAACTAATCATAGCTTACCGGAAATTGGCGATGCTTTTGGTGGGCGTGATCACACTACTGTTTTACATGCTTGCCGCAAGATAGTGCAGCTTCGTGAAGAAAATCATGATATTAAAGAAGATTATCAAAATTTAATCCGTACATTGTCATCATAAAAGAATATATAAAGAGACGTTACAATGAAATTTACAATTAGCAGGGACGAATTTCTTCAACCATTGCAATTAGTATCCGGTGCTGTTGAGCGCCGTCATACTTTGCCGATATTGTCTAATGTACTGATTAAAGTGAGTGAAGGTACTCTTTGGCTTACAGGTACTGACCTCGAAGTTGAACTTATTTCTAATGTTCCGCTGACAAGTGAAAGTGTTGATGGTGAAATTACGGTACCTGCTAAGAAGTTGTTCGATATATGTCGCGGATTATCAGAGGGGAGTGATCTGCAATTTGTTGTTGAAGATAATCGCGCTATTCTAAAATCTGGGCGCAGTAAATTTACTTTATCTACTTTATCAGCAGCGGATTATCCTAATTTAGAAGATTGGCAAGGTGAAGTTGAGTTTGAAATTTCACAATCGCAACTTAAAAAATTAATAGAAAGTACTCACTTTGCGATGGCACAGCAAGATGTAAGGTATTACTTAAATGGCCTTTCTCTTGAAACCGAAGAGAATATTATTCGTACTGTCGCTACCGACGGGCATCGATTGGCTCTTTGTCGTATAGATTATGGTAGTCCACTTCCAAGTAAGCAGGTTATTATTCCCCGCAAGGGTGTGTTAGAAATTTCTCGATTAATTGAAGATAGCGATAAGCAATTGAAAGTACAGATTGGTTCAAATCATATTCGTATTTTTTCTACTGCCTTTATTTTTACTAGTAAATTAGTGGATGGTCGCTTTCCTGACTATCGTCGTGTGTTACCTAAAGATGGCGATAAGTTTATTGAAGCTGATAAAGCGACATTAAAAAATGCGTTTTCTCGAGCTTCAATTTTGTCTAATGAAAAGTTCAGAGGTGTACGTCTTAATTTAAGTAATGCAGAATTAAAAATAACGGCTAACAACCCTGAGCAAGAAGAAGCTGAGGAAATAGTTGATGTTGAATATCAAGGTGCCGATTTAGAAATTGGTTTTAATGTTGCCTATTTAATTGATGCGCTTAATGCTTTGAGTTCGGTAAAAGTTAAAGTAACGATGGCAGATGCTAACAGTAGCGCTTTGATTGAAGATATTGCTGATGAAACTGTACTCTACGTTATTATGCCGATGCGTCTGTAATTAGAATAATTAGGTTCTTATGAAGCTGGACCAAGTCCAGGTTACTCAATTTCGAAATTTGTCATCTTGTTCGATAAAACCAGCTAGCCATTTAAATTTGGTTGTTGGTAAGAACGGCAGTGGCAAATCTTCTCTTTTAGAAGCGCTTTATTATTTATCTAATGGGCGCTCTTTTCGAACAAATCGCTTCCAAAGTTTAGTCCAACACCAGCATGAAAATTTTGTACTCTACGCATCTACACTCAATGAAGTAAACGGAGTTAAAGGTAAGGTTGGGGTGCAGCGTTCATTGGACGGTGCAGTTGAAATGCAAATCAATGGCCAGCGGCAATCTAAGATATCAGCATTAGCTTCACTTATCCCTACGCAAATATTTACACCTCAGAGTAGTGACCTTATTTCAGGAGCTCCGTCATTACGTAGAAGCTATCTTGATTGGGGGTTGTTTCACGTGGAACACTCTTTCTTAAACATCTCCACAAGGTACGTTAAGGTATTAAAACAACGTAATGCTAACTTGAAGGGGGATAAGTTTGATAGGACTGTTGATGATATATGGTGCCAACAGCTCGGCGCTCTGGGAATGGAAATAACGTTATTACGTCGAAGTTATATAGAACAAATTTCTTTGCACATTAATAGTCAATTACAGCAATTCTTGCCTGAGTTTTCAGTAGAAATAGCGTATTATAGCGGGTGGGATAAGAGTTTAGAGTTACATCAGGCAATAGCAAAGCAACTTATCAAAGATCGGCAGTATGGATACACCAGTAGCGGTCCCCATAAGGCTGATTTGAAACTAAAAGTAGAAGGGCGGCCTGTATTCGAAGTTATGTCTAGAGGGCAGCTTAGGATGTTAACAGCGGCTCTTCAACTTGCTCAATCTCGATTACTCTTTGAGAGAAGACAAGTAGGCGGACTTTATCTGTTAGATGATATCGGTGCAGAATTAGATACATCAAAAAGGCAATTATTTATCAATACTCTGATTAATACTAACGCACAGATGTTTATTACCGCTACGGATAATGAACAAGTATCTTTTTTAAATGATTATGATAATAAGAAAGTGTTTCACGTGGAACAAGGTCAAGTGAACGAGGAGAAAACAATAAATGGCTGAGCAAGGTAATTACGATTCATCCAGCATAAAAGTCCTTAAAGGTTTAGATGCGGTAAGGAAGCGTCCGGGAATGTATATCGGTGATACCGACGATGGTACCGGATTACATCACATGGTATTCGAGGTTGTTGATAACTCCATCGATGAAGCTTTAGCCGGTCATTGTGAAAAAATTCAAGTCACCATTCATAATGATAATTCGGTATCAGTTAGAGATGATGGCCGTGGTATTCCTACCGATATGCACGAAGAAGAAGGGGTTTCTGCTGCTGAAGTTATCATGACCGTACTTCATGCTGGTGGTAAGTTCGATGACAATTCTTATAAGGTATCTGGTGGTCTGCATGGCGTGGGCGTTTCGGTCGTAAATGCCTTATCAAAAAAGCTAAAGATAACTATTCGTCGCTCAGGTAAAGTCCATGAGCAACATTATGAAATGGGCGTACCAATGAAGCCCTTAGCTGTTGTCGGTGAATCAGATTCTACTGGTACTTCGATTCGATTTTGGCCAAGCGAAGAAACGTTTACCAATATTGAATTCCACTATGACATATTGGCTAAACGATTACGTGAACTTTCATTCTTAAACTCAGGCGTTTCTATTTATTTAACTGATGAGCGCGATGGTAAGAGCGACCATTTTGAATATGAAGGTGGTGTACAAGCCTTTGTTGCTTATTTAAATCAGAATAAAACACCAGTACATCAAAAAGTATTTCACTTTTCTTTAGAGCGTGAAGATGGTGTGGCTGTAGAAGTTTCTATGCAATGGAATGATGGTTTCCAAGAGAATATCTATTGTTTCACTAATAATATTCCACAGCGTGACGGTGGTTCGCATCTTGCCGGCTTCCGGTCGGCGCTAACGCGTACACTCAATACGTACATGGAAAAAGAAGGTTTCAATAAGAAAGAGAAATCCTCTGCCAGTGGTGATGATGCTCGTGAAGGCTTAACAGCAGTAGTATCGGTTAAAGTCCCTGATCCTAAATTTTCTTCACAGACAAAAGATAAGTTAGTCTCGTCAGAAATTAAATCAGCTGTTGAGTCAGCAATGGGTGAAAAGCTGCATGAATACTTATTAGAGAATCCTGCAGAGTCCAGAATTATTATCGGCAAGATCATCGATGCTGCTAGGGCTCGAGAGGCTGCGCGTAAAGCGCGCGAAATGACGCGTAGGAAAGGCGCTTTAGATTTGGCCGGCTTACCGGGTAAGCTTGCTGATTGCCAAGAAAAGGATCCTTCTCGCTCCGAACTTTATATAGTGGAAGGGGACTCTGCTGGCGGTTCAGCCAAGCAGGGGAGAAACCGTAAAAACCAAGCTATCTTACCTTTGAAAGGTAAAATTCTGAATGTAGAAAAAGCCCGTTTTGATAAAATGCTTTCTTCACAAGAAGTCGCTACTTTGATAACGGCATTGGGTTGCGGTATTGGACGGGATGAATACAATCCCGAAAAATTGCGCTATCACAGTATAATTATCATGACCGATGCTGATGTCGATGGATCGCACATTCGTACATTACTGTTGACCTTTTTCTATCGTCAGATGCCAGAAATTATTGAACGTGGTTATATTTACATTGCTCAACCACCTTTATATAAAATCAAAAAAGGTAAGCAAGAACAGTATCTTAAAGATGATGCGGCATTAACAGAGCATCTTACATCCATAGCATTAGATAGCGCTTCTCTACATGTAAACGAAACCGCGCCGGGTATTAGCGGAATAGGGCTAGAAAGCCTTGTAAAGCAATATCAAAGCACAATGAATATGATTGACCGCATTAGTCGCTTGTTACCTAAAAACTTACTTACAGGGCTAATTTATGGTGACATTCTTAATCTCGAAGATCTTAATGATGTGACTAAGCTTGATACCGCAGCGAAAAAGTTTGTTCTGGCGTTGGAAGATCAAGAAGCAGACGGTGCATTGTATCGTCATGAAATTAATGAAGATAAAGAACGTCAATCTCATTATGTTGCGATTATTATTCGCCAGCACGGTATTGATACAGAATATAAGCTTGATTACGCCTTTATTGAATCTACGGAATACACACGTATTCGAGATTTAAATAGTGCTATCAACGGCTTAATCGAAGAGGGCGGTTACGTTAAGCGTGGAGAAAAGGTTAAGCCAGTAACTGAGTTTGCTGACGCACTTGAATGGTTAATGTCCGAATCGAAAAAGGGTAACTACATTCAGCGCTATAAAGGATTGGGTGAAATGAATCCTAGTCAGCTTTGGGAAACTACAATGGATCCTGATTCTCGCAGGATGCTGCAAGTTACTATTGAAGATGCGGTCGGTGCCGATCAGTTATTTACGACTCTAATGGGTGACCAAGTAGAACCTCGTAGAGCCTTTATTGAAGAAAACGCATTGAGAGTGGCTAATTTAGATATTTAGAAATAGTCATTTTATTATTAAACATAAAAAAGCCGCTAAAATAGCGGCTTTATCTTTTTGATTTATAAAGTTATTTTATATAAACGAGAGGATTATTACTGTCTTCAAAGTCAATAAAAAAAGTATACTCGCCCGACACTTCTGGAGTGAATTTGAAATTATTCTGTCCACCATCACAATCTGCAATAACAGGCGTATTTACTTGTAAGATCTCACCCATTTCTTTATCAGCATATCCACAATTAAGATCTTCAGACCATTCCTTATCAACAAATTTGAATTCATAAGGTTGGCCATCGGCAACTAACTTTGTACTCGCTTTATACAGTGTGTCAGTGACTTTAATAACCCGATAAGCTTCATCCGCTTCCCACCAAGTAAACACACCGCGTAAATAGAGCTGGCTATAATCAGGTGTCTTAAAATCTAGCTTGTCGAGTATTGAGGTGGCACAGCCGGACAAGCCAACAGTGGTTAACACTGTGGCTAGTATACAAAGGCGTTTACTAAACTGAGTCATATTATCTGCCGTTAATTCAATAGCGAAATATCGGCAACATTCAAAAACTGCGCTTGCAGATCTTTCAATAAAGCCATGCGGTTTCGTTTTATTTTTTCATCATCCGCCATTACCATCACCGAATCAAAGAATGCATCGATTGGTACTCGTAAACTTGCGAGCTTGGTCAAAATATTCTGATAATCGGCTGTAATTAATAATGGGGCAATAGCGGATTTTACTTGTTGTAACGCGTCTGCCAACTGTTGCTCTGCTGGCTCTACAAGTAATTCACTAGACCAAATATGGTCTATATCAGCTGCATTTTTTGCCAAAATATTACCGACGCGCTTATTGGCCGCCGCTAGGCTGATCGCATTATCCAGTGTCGCAAAGTGCGCTACACCAATAATTCTGGCAGCGAAATCTGTCGGTTTGGTTGGCCGTCTTGCTTGAACTGCTTGAATTACGTCGATTGATACACCTTTATCACTATACATGGCGCGATAGCGCGCGTTGATAAAGTCCAATACATCTTCAGTGACGTTTTTATTTGTCAGCTTATCGGTGAATAAATCAGTAGCATCTTGAATTAGGTCAATTAAATCCAGCGGTAACTGATTCTCAGCGATAATACGCAATAAGCCAATGGCCGCTCTGCGTAAGGCAAAAGGATCTTTATCGCCCTTAGGAATTAATCCAATACCAAAGATACCGACTAAAGTATCTAATTTATCGGCTAGTGCTAGAGCGCAACTGATGTCAGCTGTCGGTAAGGTGTCACCGGCAAAGCGTGGTTGATACTGCTCATTAAGTGCCACAGCAACGGCGTTATCTTCACCGTCGTTCTTGGCATAATACATTCCCATTACACCTTGAACGTCAGGGAATTCCATCACCATATTAGACATTAAATCGGCTTTGCAGAGTAATCCCGCACGTTTCGCTAATTCTACATCGGCATTAATACGAGAGGCAATTTTGCCTGCTAGCTGAGATACACGTAGACTCTTGTCTTTTAGCGTGCCTAATTGTTTCTGAAAAATAACACTTTCAAGTTTTTCCACACGGCTATCAAGACGTTGTTTTTTATCGGTTTGATAGAAAAATTCAGCGTCAGCCAACCTTGGTCTAATAACTCGTTCATTACCCTGAATTATCTGTACTGGGTCTTTGCTTTGTATGTTGGTAATAAATACAAATTTGGCTAATAACTCACCGGCTTTAGATAAAAGTGGGAAGTATTTTTGGTCGCCCTTCATGGTATAAATTAGCGCTTCTTTTGGTACGTCTAAAAATGATTCTTCAAAAGAGGCTTCCAAAGCAACGGGATATTCAACCAGCGCGGTAACTTCATTAAGTAAATCAGTATCAATATCGGCAACTGCATTATGTGTGCTAGCAATGGCGAGAATACTCTCGTTAATAAGTTGCTTACGCCGCTCAAAGTCAGCAATAACAAAGTGCTGCTCTAAATGTGCGAGATAATTATCGACGTGCTCCAATTCAAATGTCTTTTCACCGTGGAAGCGGTGTCCATACAGAGTTTTTGAACTGGTTTTACCAAGAACAGTAGCAGCTAATAGTTGATCACCATAGAGCAACGTAATGCTGTGTACTGGGCGTATAAACTGAGTTTTATTACTCCCCCAGCGCATAGGTTTGGATATGGGTAATTTATTTAGGGCATTGTTGACTAGTTTTTCAATAAGTTGGGGTAGTGTTTGGCCTTTAATTTCAGCGTTGTGAACCAGCCATTCGCCTTTCTCTGTAGATAGGCGTTGGGCGTCAGCAACGTCAATATCATTTCCACGAGCCCAGCCCATAGCGGCTTTAGTTGGATTACCCTCACCGTCAAACGCGGCACTCACAGCGGGACCGCGTTTCTCAATGACTTTATCAGCTTGTTGATAGGCTAGGTCACTAACTACCACAGCTAAGCGTCTAGGCGTGGCATACCAAGTCACCTTGGTGAAGGTCAATTCGATACTTGTTAATTCTTGCTCAATATTATCAGCAAGGGCAGAAGCAAGTGTGGTTAGAGATTTTGGAGGTAATTCTTCACAGCCAACTTCAATCAGTAAATTCTGCGAGCTCATATCAATTTTTCTCCTTACACATTGGAAAGCCTAACGATTCTCTAGTCTGGTAATAGCTTTCTGCAACGGCCTTGGACAATGTTCGAACGCGTAATATATAACGTTGACGCTCGGTAACTGAAATTGCATGACGTGCGTCCAACAAATTAAAAGCATGAGAGGCCTTCATAACTTGTTCATAGGCAGGTAAGGGAAGATTATTCTCTATCAAAGACTGACTTTCTTTTTCACATTGATCAAACTCTTTGAATAATGCGTCAACATCAGCATATTCAAAATTATAAGTGGATTGTTCTACTTCATTTTGATGGAACACGTCGCCATAGGTGACTTTACCCATTGGCCCGTCTGTCCATACTAAGTCATAAATACTATCTACACCTTGAATATACATGGCTAAACGTTCTAAACCGTAGGTGATTTCACCGGTAACTGGGGCACACTCAAGTCCGCCGATTTGCTGGAAGTAAGTAAACTGCGTGACTTCCATTCCATTAAGCCATACTTCCCAGCCTAATCCCCAAGCGCCAAGAGTAGGTGATTCCCAGTTGTCTTCAACAAAACGGATGTCATGTACAAGCGGATCAAAGCCTAATTCCTGCAAGGAACCTAGGTATAATTCTTGAATATTTTCAGGGGATGGCTTTAGCATCACTTGAAATTGATAATAGTGTTGGAGGCGGTTGGGGTTTTCACCATAACGGCCATCTGTCGGGCGTCGACAAGGCTGAACATAAGCGCTGCTTATAGGCTCAGGGCCTATTGCACGTAAAAATGTCATGGGGTGAAATGTACCCGCACCAACTTGCATATCGAGAGGTTGGATAATGACACAACCCTGACGGGCCCAATAATCCTGTAAGGCCAGGATCAGTCCTTGAAATGTTTTAATATCAAACTTGTGCATAGAACAATCAGTTTCATTAGAAATTAGCTAAAAAATAGCCGCCAAGTATACCTTTTAGCGGAGCTTGAATGTAGTGTAATAACGTGATTTTACATAATCGAAGCTAAGTAGGTGAGTAAAATGAGTGTAATTCGTTGTGAGTGGGCGGGTAAAGATCCCATTTATCGGCAATACCACGATGAAGTTTGGGGGCGGCCAGTAGTCGATTCAAAAACGCTTTTTGCCAAGCTTTGCCTTGATGGTCAGCAAGCAGGGTTGAGTTGGCTCACAATCCTAAAAAGGCAGGCTAATTACCAAGAGGCATTTGCTCAGTTTGAGCCTAAAAAAATTGTGTTATTTGACGCCAATAAAATCGAAGAGTTTATGCTTAATAGCGGCATTATTCGTAATCGACAAAAGATTAATTCAATTATTAATAACGCTAAAGCCTATTTAGCCATTGAGGAGCGAGGTACGGAGTTTAACGATTTTATCTGGCAGTTTGTAGAAGGGAAAACTATTGTCAATCAATGGCAACAACGCTCGCAGATCCCTGTTACTACGCTCGAGTCCGATAAGATGGCTAAGGCATTAAAAATTGCTGGTTTTTCTTTTGTTGGTAGCACTATTTGCTACGCCTTTATGCAAGCAATGGGCTTGGTTAATGACCATACAACGGATTGTCATTGCCACCAAAAATGTGCAGCACTGGCAAGACGCTAAGGCTTAAACAACAAAGTGTTTCAGTTGTTCAATTTCCTTAAGAATGTTTGATTCCAGCTTTGCTTCTAATTCTTCCCGCTGAAGATCCATTTTACGCCGTTCATTCTTAGACTGTTGTTGTCGTTCCTCATGGGTTGGCATGTGCTTTATTTGATCATATAAAGCGTAGAGGTTCGAATAAATACTGGCGTAATCAGGACGGGGTGTAACAGGAACCGCCTCTAGAAGCTTGTACAGCCGAATACAACCTTCAGAGAGGTCACATTGTTGTTGTGACATCGCAAAGGCTATCGTCTGAATACTTTCGCTAATATTGGCAATCCGAGTATTGCGTACGGCATTTTGTTCGTTGGTTTGTTTGTTTAATTGAAACAACAGACGACCAGCATAAAATGCCAAAGCCGCAATAATTATAATAGCTAAAATGATAATTATGGTAAGCATAACCTAACGGAAGTTGTCCAAATTACTGTTTTCAAACTGATCGAATAAGTCTTGGTCTTCTAGCTCTCCCAAGTCATCCTCTTTTTCAGAGGAAATACCTAATAATGAGCACAAGGTTTTATGTCGGGATAGTTGCTGGTCGACATAATCTTGTTCATCTCGCTTAAGGCGTTTTCCGTTATCAACTTTATTGAGTAATGCTTCTAGCTTCGGATCTTTTTCAATGGCCGCAAGTTCTTCTTTAGGAGAGAAAAACTTAGGCTTAGGGACGGATTTAACCATCGGCTTATCAGCCACTAACTGAACCGGCTTTTTACTACCGTGTCGATTGTCACTATTTGTATTTGCGCCATGTGCTAATGCGGCTTGTGAATTTTGCTCAACATTTTGTCGGTTACCTGAGGGTTTACCGCTATGCTTTTTGGGACGTCCTGAAGGCTTATTGGGAGCTCTGTCCGCTTTAGGGGTACTACGTACACCAATGAGGCCGACTTTACGGTTCTTTTTGATCTTAGGCATGATTATCAATAATGAAGGAAGCTATAAGTCCATTTTACCTAGGTATTCCAATAGACGCGAATATTAAACAGAAGAAAGTGATATTGGAGGTGTAATTAAAAAGGGCTAAAAAAGAAAAAGGCGATAGTTTGCACTATCACCTCTCGATAAACTGAGTGTCAATAGACACTTCTCCCATTATCTTTATCCCTAAACTAGAGGTAAACCTCAGTTGGGCTGACTTCTCTTATTTTTATTATTATCGAGGCCAATAATTTTTTTCTCGGTCATCCTGACGCTTTATTGTTCGTCCAATGTTCTTTCTAATAGAAAGCTAAAGTAGTTAGAGTTAGTAAACTCTGAAACTTCCTTGAACAAGCTGTACAGCTTGGCTTCCCTGTTTTTCTTGGGAGGAAAGATTACAGCATTCACTAAATTTTACAACTTATTTACAATTAAAAAATGAACTTTTTTCCGAAACTGTACTTAAATGACTGTTTTTATTGAAAACAATCCAATTTAAATGGGCTTATTAGTAGAGCCCAGCGACATAACTTGCTAACAAATTGATATCGTCATCACTTAAGCGTTTGGCAATATCTTGCATCATAGTGTTCGTATCATTGGCGCGCTGACCACTACGGAATTTCTCAAGCTGACTTTTTAGGTAAGTGGCATGTTGACCACTAATATCCGGAAATTTTGCTAGGCCCATGCCGTCACCCCTAGGACCATGACAGGCGCTACAAGCTGGAATGCCCTTTTCCATATCACCACCTTGGTATAATTTACTGCCAGCGGCAATCACATCCTCTGGAGCGCCCGAAATCTCAGCTTTTTGACTCGCATAATAGGCAGCTAAATCGGCGACGTCTTGCTCGGATAGCGCTGCGGCCATGCCATTCATGACAGGATCATTACGCCCTGCTTCGCCATTTGATTTAGCGGCAAGTTGAAAGTCTTGTAATTGCTTAGTGATATAGTCAGCATGCTGACCCGCTAATTTAGGATACATATCCACCTGGCTATTGCCATCGGCGCCGTGACAGGCTGTACAAGTTACTGATTTAGCTTTTCCTGCTTCTACATTACCCGCAGCATAAGCGGCGCAATTAATTCCTAAAGTCAGGCATACCCAAAAACATATTTTTTTCATATTTTTTCTCTTCGCACTTAAGATGGCAGATAGAAACGCTTGGCGTATTTTACACATTTATGCATCGAGTAAAATATATTCCCGTTGTTTTGTAAGGATATTATTGAAAATTAAATATTCCAGCATAGTAAATACCGCTCCTTAATATGGTCTCATGGCTTGTATTTATTGGTCTACACCTAAATTAGCGCAGTAAAATAAGGGGAGCGTTTTTCTAACTAAAATAGGTTAAAATACCTTAATTGAATCTTTATTAATTACAAAGGGTTATTTAGTTGTCTTATTATCGCCAAGCAAAATTTGTACTAAGCGCACCAGACATTAGTCACTTGTTAACAGATGAGGGTATTGAAGTTGCTTTCGCTGGCCGGTCAAACGCCGGTAAGTCAAGTGCGCTAAATACCTTAACAGGTCAGAAAAGTTTAGCTAGAACCAGTAAAACTCCCGGCCGCACCCAAATGATCAATGTTTTTGAATTGGATGAAGGTCGTCGACTTATTGATCTACCAGGTTACGGATTCGCCCAAGTACCCATTGAGATGAAAAAGAAATGGCAAAAATCGCTGGGTGAATATTTGCAGAAGCGAACGAGCTTAAAAGGAATCGTGGTGTTAATGGATATTCGCCATCCTTTTAAAGATCTCGACCAAGAGCTTATTCACTGGGCTGTTGCCAGTAATTTACCGGTTTTAGCGCTATTGACTAAAGCGGATAAATTTAAAGCGGGTAAACAAAAAGCGCAGTTGCTGATGGCCCGCGAAGCGGCGCTAGCCTTTTGTGGTGATGTCACCGTACATAGTTTTTCATCGTTAAAGCGAACCGGACTTCAAGACTTGCAAGGAATATTGGATATTTGGTTTGAGCTTGAAAAGTAATTAAATACTCACGTTATGAAAAGAGTGCTGCAGATAAAAGAAAACCCCGTTAGTTTACTAACGGGGTTAAAGGAGACAACAACAAAATGTACAGTGCATTCACAGTGTATGAGTGGGGTGTTGGCACAAAGTTCAAATTAATTTAAAAATAATTCAAATTTATTTAGTTCCCCTTTGTTAAATTGTCCGAATCATCTGTTCCCCATGAATTATAAATATTATAAAAGACATGTGTGTCATGGTTTTTAGGCTGCTTATGGGGTTATATTTAAAGAGCATTTCTGTGTTGGTTTTCAATTTGAGGAATGTTTAAAAAGATGGTGTCGTGAAGTCTACATTTTAATTGCGGGTAAAAAAAAGCCTCGGCAAGCGCCGAGGCCTAAGCAAAGGTTTGATAAAATCTTACCTCTGTACCCTACAGGTCGAATATTAGTCTAATTGAAACCGATTGCAAGCATTTCATGTAATAAAATTACGGAAAAGTTCTTTAAATACGTATTTATTCATCTGGTTTTAGTGCGCTTCATCCCAGTTCATTCCATCCCCAGCCTCTACTGTTAAAGGCACGGAAAGCGTCACTGCCTGTTGCATTAGGTTAATTATTGTACTTTTATATTTCTCTACAAAATGTTCTTTTATTTCAAAAACTAATTCATCGTGAACTTGCATAATCATGCGGATTTCATCTTTTGGAACCGTTGTTAGCCATTCATCTACCTTAATCATGGCCTTTTTAATGATGTCAGATGCCGTACCTTGCATGGGGGCGTTAATGGCAGCACGTTCAGCGCCTTTGCGAGCAGCGCCGTTTCGTGCATTAATATCAGCAAGATATAGGCGGCGGCCAAAGACGGTTTCTACATAGCCCTTTTCTTTGGCAGACTCTCGGGTTGACTCCATATAAGTCAGCACTCCTGGGTAGCGTTCAAAATATAGATCCATATATTTTTGTGCTTCATGCCGTGGGATTTTAAGTTGTTTTGCTAGTCCAAAGGCCGACATACCGTAAATCAAACCGAAATTAATAGCTTTGGCGCTGCGTCGTTGATCGGTAGTGACTTCGTCTAATTGCACGCCAAATACTTCTGCGGCAGTTGCTTTGTGAATATCTTTGCCGCTAGAGAAGGCTTTAAGCAAGCCTTCATCCTCAGATAAATGTGCCATTATCCGCAGTTCTATTTGTGAATAATCCGCAGCAACTATTCTGTAGCCTTTTTCGGCGACAAATGCCTGACGGACTTTTCGACCTTCCGCTGTTCGAATGGGAATATTTTGTAAATTAGGATCCGTAGAGGATAGGCGCCCAGTGGCTGCTACTGCTTGATGGTAAGACGTATGTACACGGCCAGTGCGATGATTAATCATCTGCGGCAGTTTATCAGTATAGGTAGATTTCAGTTTACTTAGGCTGCGGTACTCTAGAATAAGGTGCGGTAAAGGGTAGTCTTCTGCCAATTGTTGTAACACGTCTTCAGCGGTCGATGGCGCACCCTTAGGGGTCTTTTTAACTATGGGTAACTCTAATTTTTCAAACAAAATTTGTTGCAGTTGTTTAGTCGAGCTTAAATTAAAGGTTTCACCGGCTAGGTCATACACCTCTTCTTCCAGTTCTAACAATCGTTTGGCAAGATACTGACTCTGTTCACCTAATTGCTGGCTGTCGATGTTCACCCCTGTCTGTTCCATTCGCGCTAAGATTGGAATTAGCGGTACTTCGACGTCACAGAGTATGTGTTTTAAGCCCTCGATATCTTTAATTTTTGGATAAAGGTGTTGATGTAATTGCAAGGTGATATCGGCATCTTCAGCGGCATAGGGGCCGGCTTCGTTGAGATCGATTTGGTTAAAAGTGAGCTGTTTTTTACCTTTGCCGGCGATGTCTTCAAAATGGATGGTTTGATGATCTAAATAGCGGTTGGCCAAGCTATCCATGTCATGACGACCGGCTGTGCTGTTAACAACATAAGACTCCAACATGGTATCGAATTCAATTCCGTTAAGATGAATGTCGTAATTAGCCAGTACATTCATGTCGTACTTAATATGCTGGCCTACTTTTTTTATCTCAGGATTTTCCAGTAGCGGTTTAAACTTTTCCAAGACCCAATTGCGATCTAGTTGCTCTGGTGCATCTGGGTAATCGTGCGCAAAGGGCAAATAAGCCGCTTCACCAGCCTTTATGGAGAATGAAAATCCCACTAACTCTGCATTCATATAATTAAGACTGGTGGTCTCTGTATCAAAAGCAATGAGGTCGGCTTTTTGTAAGCGCGCAAACCAGTCGTTAAAGTCGCTCTCAGTCAAAATAGTATGGTAATTCGCCGAAGGGACCGGAGTGTTATTGGTTTGTTCTTCTTCCTCTTCCGTCTCGGTGGCGATTTTGTTATTTACGCTGGCGGGTGATGAATTTGTTTTTTGCATGAAGTCATTAAGGGTGCGTTTTAACTCATACTCAGTACAAAGTGCTACGAGGGTTTCTGCATCGACATCAGTTGGATGTATGTCATTTGCCTTTGCTGGTAAATCAACATCCAGCTTTATTGTCGCCAGTTCATAGGAGAGAGGTAAGTGGGCAATAGCATTGCGTAAATGCTCACCCACTTTGCCTTTAACTGAACCCGCATTTTCAATAACATTAATTAAACTGCCATGTTCATTAAGCCATTTGGCAGCGGTTTTGGGGCCACATTTATCAACGCCGGGAATGTTGTCAACTTTGTCGCCCATCAATGCCAGATAATCAATAATCTGGTCGGGGCGTACGCCAAATTTTTCCAACACACCAGCTTCATCCATTTCCACATTGGTCATAGTATTAATTAGTCGAACGTGGGGAGTCACTAACTGCGCCATATCTTTATCACCGGTAGATATGATGGTCTCCATACCAAGCTCTGATGCTTGATTAGCCAGCGTACCAATAACATCGTCGGCTTCCACGCCTTCAATGACGAGCAAAGGTAACCCCATTGCTTCAATAATCTGATGAAGTGGTGCTATTTGTGAGCGTAATTCATCCGGCATGGGCGGACGGTTGGCTTTATATTCAGGGTACATATCATTACGGAAGGTTTTGCCTTTAGCATCAAATACAACCACGATATTGCCAGTAGGGTATTCCTTCTTAAGGCTTTTGATCATATTCAGCACTCCGGTAATAGCACCCGTAGGTCGACCATCTGTGGTACTAAGCGCCTGTAAATAAGGAACGTGAAAAGCGCGGAATAGATAGGAGGAACCATCTACCAAAATAAAAGGATTACTGGCTGGTGTTGTCATAGCAAATTAAGTCCGTTGAAGTGAGTGATCAGCATGCCATAAGTTAGGTAAATCAAACAATGCCGTAATACGGGAAAATCTGTGGATAACTATGTTGAAAAATAAAATAGGGGGATAGCTGAACCTACCTTATTAAATCTCAATAAAGTATCTGTAGCTCTTTAAATATGCGGATTGTAGGAACAAAAGGAAATGCTGTAGCCTTTTATTATTATTATTATTTTGCTGTGGATAACAGCTTAGCCAACAAATATCTTGCGGGCTAAATTGGTCTGCTACTCTACCACAAACCCCAGATATGAGAAGTAGACAATCCAAAGTTTTTTGGTACATATTGTTTAAAGTAAATAATAAAAAAATATAAGCTGCGGATTAATTGACGAAGAGCGGGGCATGCGAAAAAAGTATCTTTAAAAATTTGTGAATTGGATGTGTTGCTATCGGCGATATGCCATTTTGGATTTTGATCAAATTAGGCAGCTATGGGGTAATGTTCATCGGATTATTATTGCCGCAGGTATAAACCAAATGCTTGTGGTTAACCAAGTTAAATAAGCCTACTGCGGCAGAGCTACGCAAATCTGTGATAATTCAATGATAAATAACAAAATAGATGTAGTAACAGTGCCGATTAGTCTTTACTTCAAAGGTGAATTTGTTTTAATGATTTCATCAACCTTTACTAGTTGTTATTAATGAGCGATACACCTAAAGCAAACTATCATCATGGTAATTTACGCCAAGCATTAATGGATGGCGCATTATGCTGTATTCGCGATCATGGTGCCGAGCATTTAAGTTTACGTGCGCTAGCCCGTGAAGTTGGGGTTTCTCAGGCGGCACCTTATCGGCATTTTAAAGATAAAGTGGCATTGTTATCAGCATTAGCCAGTGATGGCTTTGAACGATTAGGTAATGCCATGCGTCAAGCCTTTGAGTTGGCTGGCGATGATCCCGAGTTAGCCCTTCGTGAGGTGGGTTTAACCTACGTCAAATTTGCGTTGCAACATCCTGAGACATACCGTTTGATGTTTGGTATGAAGGCCTCTGATTTTAACGCAAAAGAATTGGATGTTAGCCATAGTGAAGGCTTTTGTGTTTTGGAAGACGTTATCCGCCTCGGTATGCAAAAGCAGGTTTTTCAATCCCATCCACAAGCCGATATAGCCATAGCGGCATGGTCCATCGTACATGGCTATGCTTCGTTATTGATTGATGGTGTAATCGAGCTTGACGAAGAGCAAGCTGCGGCTCAGTTTAAGGGCTTAGGGCAAATACTTAATCAGGGAATCGTAGCTGGCTAGCTTTATAGCGATAATCCACACGAATACAATTGACTTTATGACAACCATTATTCCACAGCAAGTAGTCGACTTTCTAAAATCCTCGGCACCCTTCGATCGGCTTGATCGTGATGTGTTGGCAGGAATTGCGCCTTTAATTAAGGTGATTTATCTCACGAATGGTAATAAATCTGCGCTAATGACAGAGCAGGGTAATGCCCTGTTCTTGATCCAATCAGGGCAATTTTCAGTAAAAGAATCGGATAATCCCATTCGTTATTTAAGTGAAGGGGATTATTTTGGTTATGAAAACTTACTCGATGATGCCAACGATGCCATCGGCATCGAAGTTGATAGTCCTGGCATAGTTTATTGTGTACCCGCAAAGCAGTTTAAATTATTGCTGCAACAGCATGCTAACTTCAAAGCCTTTTTTAAAAATAGCCAATCGGCGAGTCTACAAAACCAAGCCGTAGAAGATTCTAATTCCATGTGGTTGCATAAACCGTTGATGGAATTATTAAACACTGAGCCGGTTATTGCTGACATGTCGTTGAGTATTCAGCAAAGTGCGATGTTGATGTCGGACTGTGGTGTTTCGTCTCTATTGATTACCGAAAACGAAAAATTGGTGGGCATTGTTACCGACCGTGATATACGTAACCGCGCAGTCGCTAAGCGGCTCGATACCGATACGGCTGTGGCGGCGATCATGACCAGCAATCCTATTCTAATTTCCCATCAGCGTACGTTGTTTGATGCTACTTGCAGTATGACCGAACATAACGTGCATCACTTACCAGTAGTCGATACCAGCACTGGTAAGCCATTAGGTATTATTACTGTAACCGACGTCATTCGGTATCAGCGTAGTAATGTTCTGTATTTGGTCGGCGAGCTGAGTAAGGCTAAAAACTTATATGAACTTACTCGACTGTCTTGGCAAATGCCCCATTATTTGGCCACCCATGCTAAGCGGCTGGGGGATTTTGATATAGCCGGTAAAGTGCTGTCCCAAGCCACGGATATCATGACGCGCAAACTCATTAGTTTTTTCCAACAACAACAGGGGGCCGCTCCTTTTGATTATTGTTGGTTGGTTTATGGTTCCCAGGCTCGTGAAGACCAAACCATGGGCTCGGATCAGGATAATGCGTTGTTGCTGGCACAAAAGCCGAATGAACAGCAGGCAGACTATTTTAAACAGATGGCGGAATACGTTTGTCGTGGATTAGGCAAGTGCGGCATAAAATTATGCAGTGGTAATATTATGGCCAGTAATCCAGCATTAAGATTATCTGTCGATGAAGCCATTGATGAAGCCAAAAGCTGGGTAAAAGATCCCACTAGTCAAGCCGTGCTTAATTTTCATATATTTCTGGATGTGCGTGGGGTAGCGGGTAATCGAAGTTTACTAAACCAATTGCAACAGGTACGTAATCCACTATTTAAACATCCATTTTTTTTAGGGGCGTTGGCGCGATATAGTACTCAATCGGTAGTACCGCTATCTATGTTTCAAAAGTTTAACTACGAATCTCATCGAGATATCAAAGACAGTATTAATCTCAAGCGTAAGGGCGTGGCCATTATTAATGATATTGCCAGAATTTATGCGCTGGCCAGCGGCTTGTCGATGCCATCTACCGTTGAGCGATTAGAAAATATTCCGTCTACATCGGGGCTTAGCCGGGTAGATGCGAATAATCTGCGGGATATTTGGTTGTTCCTCAATCGCTTACGCTGGCGCCATCAATTAAAGAATCATGTTACGGACAGTTGTGTATCGATGAGTGACCTTAGCTCCATGGAAAAGCACCAACTTAAGGCGGCATTTCAAGGTATCAAGCTAGCACAGCACGGGATTTTGATGAACTTTGCCGGTGGTGTGGCTTAAGGCTGGATTATGTGGCGACGATTATTAAAAAAATGCTTTCCAGCAAGCCATTTACCCTCACAATGGCGGGATAAAAGTTGGTTCGACTTACCCTTTATCGCCATCGATTTAGAGTTAACCGGTTTGGACCATCAACAGGTGGATATTTTGTCTATTGGTTGGGTGACTGCGCAGCATTGTTGTATTGATCTGGATCAAAGTGTTTATCAGGTGATCAGTTCAAAAAAATCCTTGGAACAAAGCCCGGTTATCCATGGTTTAACTGCCGATGATATTTCCAAGGGGCAACATTTATTGCCCATCATTGAAAAGCTGCTGAGCTTCGCCAACACCCATATTTGGGTATTTCATCATGCCCATTTAGACGTCAATGTATTAAAGCGGGTGTGTCGGAATTTAGGTTTACCATGGCCACCTATTGTTACCTTAGACACCATGCAAATGGCTTTATATAGTTTAAATAGATCCTATCAAGTGCTGCCACCAAACAGTGCTACTTTACCTGTGGTTAGGGCGAGTCATGGACTGGCTGCCGCACCTGCGCATAATGCACTGGATGATGCTATGGCTACAATGGAGTTATTGTTTGCACAAATGCAGCAGGCGGATCCTAAGAATGAATTATTACTGCAGGATTTTTATCATACCGGGGCATTGCGCCAATTTTCGGAGAACTAAGCCAGCCTAGTCGGGCCTAGTTCAACTATTGCTATTTCAACAAAGGATGCTCGGCAGGAAGTTTTTTAGAAATCCATAACGCGAGTTTATGCTTCATGCTAAGTAAGTCTTCTTGATCAGAAGCCAATGGTTGTACCATTTTGTGATGTACTAAAAAACGATAAAGAGATTCGATTTTTTGATTGGCTGAATCGGTGCCAGAAAACTTATTGTAGCCTAAATTGGCTGCCAGCCGTTCGCCCACTTCAACTGCTTTTTTTACTAACGCTGCTTCATTCTTAATCTTTTTCATAGAGCTTCTCATCAATTCACTTTTCACTAGAATAATGAATTATGTAGCCTAAGTCGTTTTATTTTGCATGTTTATTTAATTCCAATGTTAGCTGCGGTAAGAACAAGTTGTGCCACAGTCGTTGGCTGTGCTCGGCTTTAAAAAAACCAAAGTGGCCAATGGCTTTCAGACCTACTTGCTCAGGTGTAATTTCTATGAAGCGACATTCACTCTTTGAGAATAGCTGATGCAGGGTAGTAATACTGTTAAAGGTTAATAACTCATCATCACTAAAGGAAATCGCCGTCACCGGTAATGACATATTGGCAAATTGCTGCTTAATTTGATCGGCTTCTACACCCACCATATAGTCTCGATGTAAGCACCAGAGCCGCCACTGTTTTATGATTTTTTTAGGTAAATCCGCGACGATGCCAAGTTTCGATCCGGGGAAGTAACCCATTAAAGCGGTGGTTATCGGTGTTAAGAAATACCATAGAAACCAGATTTTCTGCTTGAGGCGAGGAGGGTTATAGCGCCAATAGCCGTTGCCAGAAGTAATAGTGAAGACATGGTCAATTTTTTCTTGGCATTTAATTAAAGGCACGGCTTGACCACCAAAACTATGGCCAATCCAAAATGTGGGTAATGTAGGGTAGCGTTGCTTAATGAAATCTAAAGCGGCAGAGCAATCGATTTGTGCCCAATCGAGCAAATCCGCTTGGCAGTGTTTAATGTGCTCGGTGGCGGATTGCCCCATTCCTTGGTAATCGAATGTGAGCGTCGCCACGCCCTGATCAGCAAGCCACTGGGCAAAGTGTCGATAAAATGATTGCGGCGCGCCCATGGCTGGAGCAATGACGGCGCTGGCAATCACAGCCGTGGTGGGCTCAAAAAGTTTAGCGACAATGTGCTTATTGTTTTCTACGGCAATGTTAATCATAGGGTGCTGTCAGCGGCCTTATTCATGCTTTTGCCATTAAACCATTGGTAAAGAATAGGAATAATGAACAACGTAAGTAAAGTTGATACGGCTAAACCCGCAATAATACACCAGCCCATGGGCGACCACATGCTAGAGCCTTCAAGTGTCAGCGGCAGTAAGCCGCCAATAGTGGTCAGTGTAGTGAGTAAAATAGGCGGCAGGCGGGTCACGCCTGACTCAATAATAGCTTGTTGAATCGATAGCCCCTCATCGACTTTTTGATTGGCAAAATCCACTAGAATAATTGAGTTGTTGACGACAATACCAATTAGCGATGTTAAACCAATAAAAGCGGTAAAAGAGAAGGTGTAGCCACTAATAAACAAGCCAATAAACGCACCGCTAATGGCAAAGGGAATAGCTGCAAAAATAATTAACGGTTGAGTGAATGAACGGAACTGCATAACCAGTACTGCAAAAATGCCGAGCATGGCAATAACAAAAGCTTTGGCCATCCCAGAGAAAGAATCCTTGCGGTTGGCTTGCTCGCCGCCGATGGTGTAGTGCACCCCCGACGGAAAGTCATATTGCTGTAGTTTCTCTATGATCTGGTTAGTGACTACTTCAGTTTGATAACCATTGAGGACATCTGCGGTAACCGGCACCATGCGCTGTAGGTTGAGATGTTTAAAACGCGGAATATCAGTAATTAATTCAATATCAGCCAATTGCTTTAATGGGATTAATTGCTGCTGGTTGTTACTGATATGAATATCATTGAGTTCATTAAAGGTGGGTTCGTGAGCACCCTGTTTGCGTACCATAATGGTAAAGTCTTCGCCGAGTTCATCACGATATGTACCAACTGGATAGCCACTTAAGCTGGCGCGAATGGTTTGGTCAATGTTGCCAATACTCACGCCTGCTAACGCCGCTTTTTGATGATTAATTTTAATTGCTACATCGACCTTATTTTTGCTGATAGGGTTGTCGATATTGATGGTACCAGCCGTGCTTCTTACCATTTCTTCGACATCCATTGCTACTTGACGTAGTAGCTGGATGTTATCTCCTTCGATATTAACCTCAATAGGGGCTTCGGAAGGTGGCCCTTGTAAAAACTCCTTAATGGAAATATGCACTCCGGGAATAACAGAAAATTGCTGGCGCATATCTGCGATCATGGCATTAACTTCATCGACATCATACTCCTGTAGCTGTACATACAGCTGGGCAAAGTTGGCTACCTGACGACTAGGGAACACATTGTAATAAATACGAGGATTGCCTCGACCCACATTCAAAGCAATATCGGCAACCTGAGGATATTGCCTTACCCGATGCACTATATCCTGCGCCGTAACTTGAGTGTGACTGAAACTGGCGCCTTCGGGTAATTCCACATTGATTAAAAATGCGGGTTTTTCGGCTTTTGGGAATAGGCTTACACCAATGTGTGGGAACAAACTTAAGCTACCAACGAAGACCATTACCGCAATAGCTATTATCTTCAGTGGGTGAGCCAAACAGACGTGCAATATTTTTCGATAGCGCCGTTGAGAAAACTGTTCTAACCGCAATTGTAGTTTTGGCGTGCTGGGCTTTTTGGTTTTTAGCAGGCGACCTGCAAGAATAGGGGTAAAGGCGATAGCCACTAACAACGATGCAAACAGCGTAAAAATTACCGTTACTGGCATGGATCGCATAAAGGTGCCAGAGCCGCTAGGTAAAAGTAGAATAGGAAAAAATGCCAATATGGTTGTTAATGTGCCGCTGGCCACGGCTAAGGAAACTTGGCTGGCACCCTTTTCTGCTGCGTCATTTGCAGATGCGCCTTGACGCACAAAACGTCCGACATTGTCGGTAACCACGATGGCATTATCGACCAATAAACCTAAAGCAATGACCAATCCAACAATCGACATTTGTTGTAATCCAAAACCGGCTAAGTCGACCCAACCTAAGCCAATCAATACCGACATTGGAATTGCTAAAACTACCACTAAGGCAGCGCGAGAACCAAGTAGCAGCATGGCCAATACGCCGACGATAATCAATCCTTGCAGTAAGTTATTAAAGAATCCATCCACGCGCTTAGCAACGCTTATGGATTGATCATGCACAGGTACAAGAGTAAATGGTTCAGGCATGGTTTTGGCGAATTCGTCTATGGCTAGTTTTACATCGCTAACTACGTTGAAAACATTACTTTCTTTACGCTGTACTAGGCTGACGAATACCGCATCTTGGCCATTAAACTGTGCCAAATAGCTCGGCATGCTGTCTTCAATTTGTACATCAGCGATGTCTTCAACATAAATAAGATTGGCATTACCTTGTGTGACTAAGGTTCTTTTCAATGCCAAAAGGGAATCAAAGTCGCCACTGGTTCTTACGGTAAAGCGGCGCTGACCGGCATTGACATGCCCTGCTGGAATATTACCCGCAGCGCTTTCAATCGATTGAATAAGTTGGTTCATGGAAATATTCAGCGCGCGCATACGAGGCAAATTTGCGCGCACGGTTAATTGCTGTGATGGCAGACCAAGTGTTTCCACTTTTTTTACGCCATTGATGCGCTGTAGGCGCTTCTCTAGTTTTTGCGTTAGGTAACTGGCCTGCCGATAATCCATTGGTTCAGCCATCAATGCATACTGTAAAATATTGGTTTCTGACGGCGCAATTTTGTCGATAGCAAAGCGGGTAATGCCAGTGGGTAATTGATCCCTAATACGAGAAATAGCGCCAACAACATCGTCAAATTTATCTTCAGCATTAGTACCGTATAAAAACTCAATACGGATTGCCGCTAATCCATCTTCGATGTTAGCGCGCATGACTTTGATGTCTTCTAATTCATTTAACGCCTGCTCAATAGGGTCAACGATCAGTTTTTCTATGTCTATTGGATTAGTACCGGGATACACCACGCTGATCATTGTGGCAGGAAACTCAAACTGTGGATCTTCCGAGCGCGGCATGGTCATTAAGGACAGCACACCAAGAATCACTAACAGCAGCAGCGCCACCATGGAAACCTGATAATTGCGTAACGCGAATCCGGCAATGTTCATAAACCGCTGCCCTTAGTATTGTTTAGCGAGGGTAATTTCATTGCCATCACGGATAAACGTGGAGCCAGATCTCACTACCATTTCACCTTCCGTTAAGCCATGAGTAATCGCAACCTTGTCATCTTCAATAAAGGCAATGGTCACCCGGCGACGTTCTGCAATAAGTTGCTTATTGATAACAAATACATCGGCCACTTTACCGTTGGCGCTAATAATGGATTCGATGGGAATAAGTGCCACCGATTGGGTTTGTTCGGTATAGACCTTGCCTTGGGCAATCAACCCACTGAACAGTCGTTTTGTAGTTGCTTGCAGTTGCACCTCAATTTCAAATAGGCCGGTTACTCCGTCGGCAGCCGCCGCTAGTTCACTCACCTCACCTTGAAAAACATGACCGGGGTAGGCGTCGAATACAATGTCTACCTTGTTATCATGGCTTACTTGTACAAATTCTTTGTCGGAAATACCTGCGCGTAACACCCAGCCTTTATATTCATTGCTGATGGTAAGAATAGGTTGGCTGGGGCTGACCATCTCATTTTTTTCTACAAAACGATGCAAAATACGACCCTCGTTGAGGGCGTGAATATCAGCGTGTTTCAGATTAAATTGCGCAATTTGTAAATTGGACTTGGCTACTTGCAACTCGGTTTGCAGCTTATTGTATTGCTCTTGACTGACAATGTTGTCGGCATATAAAGCTTTTACTCGTTTAAGATTACTTTGCGCATTAGTATAAACCGACTTAGCTTGCTCAACTTGTGCAGTAATTTCGGCTTTATCTAAGCTGGCCAGTAATTGTCCCGCATTGATACGGTCGCCTTCTTCAACATAAATGTTGGCGATAACACCGGCAATTTTAAAAGCCGATTTTTGCTCGGCTTTGTTGGCTAATTTACCACTGAGCATGATCGATGGCGCGTGCTCCTGAAAATGGATAACACTGCCGGTTACCGAGGTGGTTGCTAACCCATTAGCCGCAAAAATGAGGGTGATAAATGCCGATGCGATGCGTCGTAAAGCCATGATTATTCTCCAATGTAATCACCGATAACATAAAGGGTAATTGATAATGTAATCACCGTCAACTTTGCGGTTGAAAAACAATCAAAAGTAATTTTTATGGATTAACCCTTTTGATTTGCAGCGATCCCGACAATAATAGGAAAAACAACGTATTAGCTAGGCGTTGTGCGAACAACAAAAAAGACACAAATTCACTCATTGGGATCCACAAATTAAATCATGCAGTATCGTTCAATAGTAAGGATATTAGGCTTGTTGGTGGCATTGTTTAGCGTCACCATGATCCCCCCCGCAATTATTTCAGTTATTTTCGGTGACGGTAGTGGCTTGCCCTTTGTGCTGGCTTTTTTCTTATGTTTAATTACCGGTTTGATATTTTGGTATCCGAATAGGGAGCATCGTAAAGATTTAAAAGCTCGCGAAGGTTTCCTGATTGTGGCCTTGTTCTGGACGGTGTTGGCGAGTTTTGGTGCGCTGCCATTTTTATTATTAGAACAACCGCAAATGACACTTACCGATGCCTTCTTTGAAGCCTTCTCTGGCTTGACTACCACCGGTGCGACAGTGATCCAAGGCATAGACTTTTTACCTAAAGCGGTGTTGTTTTATCGTCAGCAATTACAATGGTTAGGAGGTATGGGGATCATTGTCCTTGCTGTGGCAATATTACCTATTTTAGGTGTTGGGGGCATGCAGCTTTATCGGGCCGAAATTCCTGGCCCAGTGAAAGACTCTAAAATGACGCCCCGCATAGCCGATACCGCTAAGCATTTATGGTACATCTATTTAGGCCTAACTATTCTATGTAGCTTGAGCTATTGGGCGGCCGGTATGGATTGGTTTGATGCAATTTGCCATGCTTTTTCTACTATTGCCATTGGCGGCTTTTCTACTCATGACGCCAGCATTGGATTTTTTGATAGCACCTTAATTGATATTATTTGTGTAATCTTCTTATGGGTGTCAGCGCTAAACTTTGCACTGCATTATGCTGCGGTTAGTAACCGAAGTTTGCGGAGCTACATTGTTGATCCAGAGTTACGGGCATTTTTCTTTATACAATTTGCGTTAATTGCATTGTGCTTTGTGGTGCTGCTACAAGATCAGGTCTACGAAGATACTCAATCGACATTTGTAGAAGCTTTATTTCAGGCGGTATCAATAAGTACTACGGCGGGGTTCGCTACTGAAAGCTTTTCATCGTGGCCGTTATTCCTGCCTATTCTACTGATTTTTTCTAGTTTTATTGGCGGCTGTGCCAGTTCTACTGGTGGTGGGATGAAAGTAGTACGAGTAGTTCTACTGTACATTCAAGGTATGCGTGAGGTGAATCGACTAATTCATCCTAAGGCAATTTATGTGGTGAAATTAGGTTCGCGTGCCTTGCCGGATAGAGTGGTCGATGCGGTTTGGGGATTTTTCTCAGCTTATGCGGTGGTGTTTGTCATTATCATGTTGTCGCTGATTGCCACCGGCATGGATGATTTAACCGCGTTCTCAGCAACTGCGGCTTGTTTAAATAACTTAGGTCCGGGCTTGGGCGATGTTGCGGCCCATTATGGTGACGTTAACGATACCGGTAAATGGTTATTGGTGGTAGCAATGTTATTCGGACGTTTGGAAGTGTTTTCGCTGTTACTGTTATTTACACCGGCATTTTGGCGTAGCTAAAAATATTTGATGCTTAACCAAAGAAGAACGCACTGGGTTGGAATAGAATTTCTACATCTTTGACGTATTTTTTATCCACTAAAAACATGATCACGTGGTCATTGGCATGAATGACGGTGTCTGAATGAGCAATTATCACTTCGTCTTTTTGGGTGATGGCGTCCAGCATATTTGCCGATGCGGCTGAATTAGCATCATACTTGCGTACTATGGCGCCAATAGTAGTACCTGGCGGCAGCTTAATATGTTTAATTTGACGACCAATCACTTTTGAGGTTTTTTCATCACCGTGGGCGATGGCTTCAATAGCTTCTGCAGCGCCCCTACGAAGTGAGTAAACATTTACTATGTCGCCACGTCTAACATGGGTTAACAAAGCCGAAATCGTTGCTTGTTGTGGTGAGATGGCAATGTCAATCTCGCCACCTTGGACTAAATCAACATATGCACTGCGTTGAATGAGTACCATGGTTTTTTGCACGCCCATACGCTTAGCTAACATCGCCGACATGATATTGGCTTCATCATCATCAGTTACCGCAATAAAAACATCGGACTGCTCAATGTGCTCCTCGCTTAAAAGCTCCTGATCGGAAGCATCGCCATTAAACACTAACGTGTGATTAAGCTGTGTAGACAAATATTTTGCACGTTCAGCATTGCGTTCAATTAACTTAACGTTATGTTTTTTCTCTAATTGTTTGGCTAACCCTGCACCAATAAGTCCGCCGCCGGCGATCATAATACGTTTGTAGCTGGACTCTAGTTTTTGGAGTTCGCTCATCACGGCGCGAATGTTTTTGGTCGCCGCTAAGAAAAATACTTCATCATCGGCTTCAATTACTGTGGTGCCTAAAGGCCGAATAGGTCGCCCTTGTCGATAAATGGCTGCAACACGAGCTTCTACATTGGGCATATGCTCTTTTAATGTTGATAGCGCATGTCCGACTAATAAACCGCCGTAATAGGCTTTAACTGCGACTAGGCTGACTTTACTGTCGGCAAATTCCATAACCTGTAGCGCGCCGGGATAATTAATCAGGCGGCGTATTGATTGGGTAACTAATTGCTCAGGTGCAATTAGATGATCAACAGGTATATCTTGATGACGGAACAGTTGCTCTTGATAGTTTAGATATTGTTCTGAACGAATTCGGGCAATTTTATTTGGGGTTTTAAACAGGCTATAGGCGACCTGACAGGCCATCATATTGGTTTCGTCTGAATTGGAAACGGCAATGAGCATATCCGCATCTTCAGCACCGGCTTGTTTTAATACACCGGGATGAGAACCAATGCCGACCACAACCTGCAAATCGAGACGGTCTTGTAATTCACGAAGGGTATCGCCATTGGCATCAATGACGGTGATGTCATTTTGTTCACCTACCAAATTTTCGGCGAGGGTAGCTCCTACTTGGCCAGCACCCAAAATGATGATCTTCATGTGTTACTTAACTCATTGAATAATTGAATTAATATCATATACCTAAACAACTTTGAATAGCGAGTTTCGCATGGTCATTAGAGCGGCTTATATCTGGATATGACGACATCATTCTGACTTTAGCAGCATGGCATAGTAGAAACCATCCATTTGCTGCTGGCCGGGTAATATTTGCCAGCCCGGATTTTCAATAGTTTCACTGTCAGTTATAGGCACTAATGTCGCTTGCGGTTGGCGCTGTAAAAAGTGAGCAATTTGCTGACTATTTTCCTGAGATAATATTGAGCAGGTGGCATAGAGCAAATGGCCGCCGGGTTTCAATGTTTGCCATAACTCATCTAATATTTTGCCCTGCAGTGTGACTAAAGTGTCGATATCACTGGCCTTGCGTAGCCATTTAATATCTGGATGGCGGCGGATAATGCCGGTGGCAGAGCAGGGGGCATCAAGCAGGATTCGGTCAAATTGTTGCCCATCCCACCAACTAGCATTATTACTGGCGTCGCCGGTTATTACTTCAGTGTTGTGGCCCAAGCGCGTGAGGTTTTCATGCACTCGCTGTAAGCGGCTGGCATCCACATCCAGCGCAATGCATTTTGTTACTTGGGGTTGCAGCTCAAGAATGTGACAGAGTTTGCCACCGGGAGCGGCGCAAGCATCTAAAATGTGATCATCTTTTTGTGGTTGTAGAAAATGAGCGGCTAATTGTGCGGCGCCATCTTGGACGGCAAACAAGCCATCTTCATAACCGGGTAAGGTTGTAATGTCACAGCTTTGGCTAAGTATAATGGCGTCAGGGTGTTGTTCGCTTAGCTCAAAGTTGATGCCTTTGTCGCTGAGTAATTGTGTATAGCCATTAAGGTCGATTTTTTGGCGATTCACTCGCAACCAGATTGGTGCCTTTTGCATCATGGCATCAAGTATGTTTGCTAAGTTTTCAGGGTAATGCTGCTTAACTTGCTGAAAAAGCCATTTTGGAAGCCCTGATAATATTTGTTCATCGTTAGGCTTATTTTCTGCCAGTTTATTACGCATAAAATTGCGTAATATAGCATTAACCAATCCTTTCAGACCTTGAATCTTTAAAGCGGGACAAGCTGCGACTGTTTCTGAAACCGCAGCGTGGTCTGATACGCGAGTGAAGGCGAGTTGATAAAAACCGAGTAAGATGACGTGTTCGCCAATTTTATTTTTATTCTTTAACGGCTTGTCTAGTAACTGTCGTAGCCAAAATTGTAGCAAGGGTAAATGCCGTAATACACCATAGACCATTTCACGTACCCAAGCCTTATCTTTTTCGCTTAATTCCGTTTGTACTTCGGGCATGGCATCACGTAACGACTGGCCTTGTTCTAATACCTGAAATAAGGTTTTAGCGGCTAAGACTCGTAAGTTGTTTTTCTTCACGCTAGTAACGTTCCTATGGTGAACCAATCGCCGCGGGCATTAAGGATATCCGCTGCGGCCATGGCCTTTTTACCTGGTAACTGTATTTGTTGTAACAGTAAACTGCCTTCGGAAGTGGCAACTAATATGCCCAGCTTGTCGGCGCGCAATATACAGCCTGGTACACCTGATTCTTGTTGCACTTCAGCCTGCCAAACTTTAATGGCGTGTTCTTGTAATACAAAGTAGCTGACGGGCCAAGGATTAAAGGCACGGACATTGCGCTCTAATTGTGCTGCCGGAAGCTGCCAGTTGATCAATGCTTCTTGCTTGCTCAGCTTTTCAGCATAGGTGGCCAACGTTTGTTGCTGTGTTTGTGCTGCTAAATTGGTTAAGTTGTTGATTGTTTCAAGTAATGCTGTGGGCCCTAGCTCCGCTAATTTTTCGTATAACGTAGCGCTGGTATCTTGCGGCTGAATATCAATGGCGTGTTTACTGAGCATCGCGCCGGTATCTAGCCCTTCATCCATTTGCATTATGGTTACGCCAGTTTGTTTATCACCAGCCCAAATTGAGCGCTGAATGGGTGCTGCTCCACGCCACTTAGGGAGCAACGAGCCATGAACGTTGATACAGCCAAGCTTTGGCGCGGTTAATACTTCTGTAGGCAAAATAAGCCCATATGCCACCACGACCATCAAATCTGCCTTTAACGCCGATAATTGAGATTGAGCTTCGGTATTTTTAAGGGATACGGGCTGCAAAACTTGAATGCTGTGTTCGACAGCCAATATCTTAACCGCACTCTCTTGCAGCTTTTTACCACGGCCGGCGGGACGATCTGGTTGCGTGTATACAGCGACGATATTGTGTTCAGAATCAATGAGTGCTTGCAAATGTTTGGCTGCAAAATCCGGGGTTCCGGCAAAAATGATATTCATACTGAAGGCTATAATTCCCTGGCGTCGAGTCTGGCTTCTTTTTCAAGTTTTTTGCGAATACGCTGACGTTTTAATGGCGACAAGTAATCAATGAATAACTTACCTTTGAGATGATCCAGCTCATGTTGAATACACACCGCGAGCAAGCCACTTGCCTCGAGCGTGAAAGATTCACCATTGCTATCTAAAGCGGTTACTGTCACATTTTCGGCGCGATCAACTTTGGCATAATTACCGGGAACCGATAAACAGCCTTCTTCGCTAATGGTATTACCTTCCATGTGGGTAATTTCAGGATTAATAAAAACTAAAGGATTATCTTGTTCTTCAGATACATCCATAACTACCACACGTAAATGCACATTCACTTGGGTGGCGGCAAGACCGATACCTTTTTCGTCACGCATGGTATCGAACATATCTTTAACAAGATTTTGAATTTGTGGATTGACCTCAGACACTGGCTTTGCGACGGTGCGGAGGCGTTCATCCGGAAAGGTTAAAACTTCTAATATGGCCATGATTTAAATCAGCTACAATTGGTTAGTATGAGATAGTATACCTTCCATTGTAACACGGTATTTAATCTATCATCACTTTGCCGCTATCCTAGAATAAAAATTACGCTGTGATAACCAAAAGGAGGATCCATGAAAGCTAGATTAGCAAATTGGTTACTAATATTGCTGCTTTTCCCACTTTATTGTGTGGCTATTACCGTAAAAGACTCGGCGCCTGAAGAGTATATTGTCAAAAAAGGCGATACGCTATGGGATATTTCCAGCCTTTATTTGTCTGAACCTTGGCAATGGCCAGAGCTGTGGCGCAATAATAGTTATATTGTTAATCCCCATCTTATATATCCGGGTGATGAACTGCGATTGCGCTTAAATGCGCAAGGTGAAGCTGTATTGGACTTAGTTCGCAGTCCTGAAGTTACCAAGCCTGCCGTTAAACTAACGCCGGAAGGTAAAAAAATTACTAAGCCGGTGCAGCCCATCGCGACTTTACCTTGGTCAGTTATCCAAACCTTTGTTGATAATGATCTGATGCTCAGTGATGACGAATATCAGCAATTACCCGCAATTTTGGGTGATGCCGATGGTGGAATTCGCTTTGCTTCCGGCGATTTGGTTGTTGGACAGCTGATGCCTGCAGGAAATTACGCCATTATTCGTAAGCAAAACGACATCATAGATATGCAAGGTGACGCGATAGGCTTACATGTGCGCAACGTTGCAGATGCTGATGTGGTAGCGGTCGAGGGCAGTAACACTAGTTTAATTAAAGTAAATTCATCCAGATTCGAAATATTACGGGGTGATCGACTTATGCAAGTTGATGATCTTACCTTAGATCAAGCGTTGGGATTGGTGCCAGCTAATCAGCAAAGAGGCGCTATATTGAGTAATTTGCAGCAGCATCACTTGATGGGTAAATATGATGTGGTGGCACTTGACCTAGGCCAGTCTGATGTTGTGCCGGGAACGGTAATGGGCATTTATATACAAGGCCCTACCATTGTGGATAGTGATGATCCTCGATATGAAGGCGAAAAAGGTAATTGGTTAGGCTCTAAACTGTCATTTTCTGATGAGCATCAACAGCCCGCGTTAAAAGTAGGCGAACTGGTGATATTTAAAGTTTTTACAAACAGTAGCTATGCTTTAATCACCCGCTCAACCAAAATGATTAAGCGGGGGGCCATCGTCGCTAACCCCTAAAACTGCTGAGGAACTTTATGACAGGGAATGTCGATATTGAAAAGTGGTTAATAGTTGATCAAGTGCCAAATCTCGGTCCTGCGGGGTTTGCGCGATTACTGCAATGGGTTGACGGTGACATTAATCATTTATTTCAGCAAACTCATGCTAATTTGCTGCAGGCCGGTTTAGATGCAGAACAAATACATGCACTACTCAATCCAGATGCCGTACTTTTGCAAAAAAGTCTGCATTGGCTAAACGTTAATCCACTGCACTTTGTACTCACTATTCAAGATCCTCTCTATCCCGTAGCGTTAGCGCAAATCACTCGGCCACCCGCGCTTTTGTATGGTATTGGCCAGCTGAATTTGTTAAGCAAGTCACAACTGGCCATCGTTGGTAGTCGTAATCCTACCGTTAGTGCCAAAGAAGTTGCCAAGCGCATCGCTCAGCAGCTTGCGGAATGCGGTTGGGTAATTACTAGCGGCTTGGCAATAGGTATTGATGGATTGGCTCATCGTGGAGCGTTAAATGCAGATTCAGCGACTATTGCGGTATTGGGCACCGGTATTGATATTATGTATCCGCGACGTCATCAACGCTTGGCTGAGGAAATAATCGATAAACAAGGCTGTATTCTTTCAGAGTTCTCACCGGGCACGCCTGCTTTGGCGGCAAATTTTCCTAGGCGAAATCGTATTATATCTGGGCTCTCCATGGGCACCCTTGTGGTTGAAGCGGCGATTAAAAGTGGTTCCCTTATCACCGCTCGGTTAGCAGCAGAGCAAGGAAGGGAAGTTTTCGCCATTCCGGGCAATATTAACAATCCTCTAGTGAAGGGCTGCCATTATTTAATTAAAAATGGCGCTAAGTTGGTGGAAGATATCAATGACATTAATGAGGAATTTCAAACTCTTAGTTTCATGGCTAAAAATAACTGTGAAAAAAAACCAGAAAAAAGTACAGAGCAGGGCTTGGCAACCGATAAATTGTTAGATAGTGTTGACTATGAAGTTACCGCGATTGATGTGGTAACAGAGCGCAGCGGACTGCCTTTAGAGGTGGTTACAGCAACATTATTAGAATATGAACTGCGTGGTCTGGTAGCAACCGTATCCGGTGGTTACATTAAATTGGGGGGTTAGTATTATGTTTGATATCCTCATGTATCTGTTCGAGAACTTTATCCACAGCGAAACGGAAATTCGTGTTGATCAAGACGAATTAACCGACGAGCTCATTCGCGCTGGATTTCATCATGATGAAATTTTCAAAGCGTTATCTTGGTTAGAAAAACTTGCCGCCTTACAGGAAACTGATACTACGCCTTATTTATCTAAAGCGTCGATCAAGCCTGTAACGCGTATCTATACCCAAGATGAAGAAATGCGTTTGGATGTTGAATGCCGTGGATTCTTAATGTTTTTAGAGCAAATAAATGTGCTTGATGCGTCTACCCGTGAAATGGTGATAGACCGAGTAATGGAAATTGACTCTGCCGAATTTTGTCTGGAAGACATGAAATGGGTAGTGTTAATGGTGCTATTCAATGTACCCGGCAAAGAAAATGCCTACGATCAAATGGAAGATCTTTTATTTGAAGAGCCCGAAGGGCCACTTCACTAAAAGTAATGTCTTTCTTAAGGCTTAGATATTAAGCCACTTCTGTTTCTGACATACTGGTGTAGATATCACTAGGGGTCACATGTCTAAAATTAACCAATCACTTTTTGAAACACAGCGCCAAGGGTTGCAGCAGGCTTTTGGGGCATGTCCTGATTGCGAGGCACCGTTGCAACTCCGCCATGGCAAGTCTGGTGCGTTTGTTGGTTGTAGCCAGTATCCACAATGTGAATTTAGCAAGCCATTGCATGAGCATGAAGAAAGTCAGATAAAAGTCATTGATGGTTCGACATGCCCTGAATGCACGGCACCATTAGCAATCAAAAAAGGTCGCTATGGTTTGTTTATTGGATGTACTAATTTCCCAGAATGCCATCATATTGAATCTACTAAAGAGCAAAGCGAAACCACTTTTGCTTGTCCTGCCTGCCAACAAGGGCAATTAGTTAAACGCTCTAATCGTTTTGGCAAATCGTTTTATGCTTGCGACGCGTACCCGAAATGTAAGTTCGTTGTGAATCAAACACCGCTGAGTGGTGAATGCCAAAAATGTCATTTTAAATTGCTGATGGTTAAAGGTAGTGGCGAGTCGAAAAAATTAATGTGCGCAGATAAAAAATGCGCACATGTCCAGTCTAAAGATTAAAGGTAGCGTTCTAAGGCGGGGAACTTGCTTATATCAAGTAGCTTAGCTATTTGTTGTAGACGTTGCGTTAGTTGCTGCTCACTTTCACCACAAACATTTATATGTCCCATTTTACGTCCCGCACGTTTGTCTTTTCCATACCAATGGATATGCAAACTAGGGATCTGCAAAAGCGCTTCGGGTAATTGGTCCTCACCTAAAATATTAATCATGGCGGTTGGGCGAATTAGATTAGCGTTACCTAATGGCTTATTACATACCGCCCGTAAGTGATTCTCAAACTGGCAGGTATCGGCGCCTTGTTGACTCCAATGGCCAGAATTGTGCACTCTTGGGGCGATTTCATTCACTAACAAAGTGCCATTAACATCAAAAAACTCGATAGCCAATACACCGATATAATCTAACTCATTGGCAATGCGGGCAAACATGTCTTCGGCTTGTTGCTGCAATGCAGGTTCTACCTTGGTCACTAGCGATAAACTCAACACGCCATCAACATGCACGTTTTCCGCCAGAGGATAGTATTGGATTTCCCCTCTGGCATTGCGGGCGCCAATTAATGACACCTCACGGTCGAATTGCACAAACTGTTCAGAAACAATACCTTGCTCGGGTCGTGATTCGGCTAAAAAGGTTTGGATATCTTGCCACACGTCATCAGCCTGCTGTTGGCTTTTGAGTCGCCATTGGCCTTTGCCGTCATAGCCTTCGAGTGCGCTTTTTAGTACCAGTGGCAAGCCAATAATACTAATGGCTTTATCAAAGTCTTGTCGATCTTGAATCACATGGAACTTGGCATTGGCCGCGTTAGCGGATTCCAACAATGCTTTTTCAATACGGCGATCGCCACCCGCCTTAATGGCTTGACTGGCGGGTAAAAATTTTCCGCTGTCACTACAGATTTTTAATATATCACTGGGAATATGTTCAAATTCAGCAGTAATAACATCTACATGTTCAATAGCCGAGGCTAAATTGTCATGCACGCTAGTAAGGGTAATGGGGTGAACCACTTTGTTGCTACGCACATCAAATGCGCAGACATTAAAGCCTACAGGAGTACCGGCCAAACACATCATTCTAGCCAGCTGCCCGGCGCCTAAAACTAATACGTTCACGCTTAGTCCTTGGATGGGTCGGGGTTTGCCAGCACAAACTCGGTTTGCGCTACTCTAAAAGCATCAATCTTATCCATTAATTCAGGATTGCTGGTCGCTAGTATTTGTGCCGCGAGTAAGCCCGCATTAGCGGCGCCAGCATCGCCAATGGCTAGAGTGCCAACAGCAACCCCTTTGGGCATTTGTGCAATAGATAATAATGAGTCCATACCTTTAAGGGCTTTGGACATTACAGGCACACCTAATACCGGTAAGCTAGTGAATGCTGCAGCCATGCCGGGTAAATGCGCGGCACCACCTGCGCCAGCAATAATTACGCTAAGTCCACGCTCGTGGGCACTACTTGCATAATCAGCCAGTAATTGAGGAGTCCGGTGTGCAGATACAACCGTGGTTTCATAAGGTACGCCAAAGCGATCCAACATATCGGCTGCGTGTTTCATCGTCGGCCAATCGGACTTGGAACCCATGATAATGCCTACTTTCATATCTACTCTTCTACAATTGCTTAAAACAAAGGCGGCATTATAACGCTTAATTTGCGCGGCACAAACATGGGTTAACCTTTTGCTGTTTGATTGTGCTAATCTGCCGCCATTATTCAATAGTGATTAGTGCACAAAGGTAACTTAGTGAACGATTTTGAGTCTGCCGCCGAAGTGTTTTATCAAGGCGGTATTATTGCTTACCCAACTGAAGCGGTATTTGGACTAGGATGTGATCCAGACAATGAGCAAGCATTGCAGGACCTACTTACTCTTAAGCAACGCTCCGCCGATAAAGGCTTAATTTTAGTGGCTGCCGATTACGCGCAGTTATTACCCTATATTGACGATAAAAAAATTCCCCAAGACCGGCGCTTTGCCATATTTTCACGTTGGCCTGGGCCAGTAACGTGGTTATTACCCAAATCGGCTAATGTCTCACCTTTATTAAGTGGTGATTCCGATAATATTGCTGTACGTGTACCAGACTTTGAGCCAGTGCGGCAGCTATGCCGTGTGTTGGGCAAGCCTATTGTGTCTACAAGTGCCAACCTTTCAGGATTAGAACCAGCGACGACGGCCCAGCAAGTACGAGAGCAGTTTGCTAATCACTCTTTATTTGTTTTGGATCAAGTGGTGGGTGGTGCAATAGCACCAAGTAGTATTTATGATGCCCGCACCGGTAAACAACTGAGGTAAACCATGTCAACGCCTGACATACATCAAGTCATCGAGTTTTTTCATAAATTGCAGGACAATATCTGTCAAACATTGGAGCTATCTGATGGCAAAGGTAATTTTAAAGAAGACAATTGGCAACGTCTCGAAGGTGGTGGCGGCCGTACTCGCGTGTTACGTAATGGTAATGTGATTGAGCAAGGTGGTGTAAATTTTTCTCATGTTTATGGTGATGAAATGCCCGCTTCAGCTACTGCCCATCGCCCCGAGTTAGCTGGACGTAGCTTTCAAGCTTGTGGAGTGTCGTTGGTGATCCATCCGCGCAATCCGCATATACCCACATCGCACGCCAACGTGCGTTTCTTTATTGCTGAAAAAGACGGTGAAGATCCCGTTTGGTGGTTCGGCGGTGGATTCGATTTAACACCATTTTATCCCCAGTTGGACGATGTACAGCATTGGCACAAGGTTGCTCGCGACCTTTGTCTGCCTTTTGGTGACAATGTTTATGCTGATTATAAAAAGTGGTGCGACGAATATTTTTATTTAAAACATCGTGATGAAACCCGTGGTGTCGGTGGGCTGTTTTTTGATGATCTCAATCAATGGGGATTTGAAAAGTCCTTTGATTTTATTAAGGCAGTGGGTAATGGTTTCTTAGATGCCTATGTACCTATCATTGAAAAACGGAAAAATACTCAATGGACAGAGCAGGAGCGTGAATTTCAACTTTATCGCCGTGGTCGCTATGTGGAATTCAATTTAGTTTACGATCGTGGCACTTTGTTTGGATTGCAAACCGGTGGTCGTACCGAGTCTATTTTAATGTCGATGCCACCACTAGTGCGCTGGGAATATTGTCTTGAGCCTATGCCTGGTAGTAAAGAAGAATTGCTATATCGGGATTTCTTACATCCACGAGACTGGCTAACTGAAAATGAAGGTGCATAACGTGGATCAGTATCTGGTTTATGGCAATCCAATCCAACAAAGTAAATCGCCATTTATTCATCAACATTTTGCTGAGCAAACCCATCAGGCGTTGCAATATAGATCGCAACTGGCAGAAGACGACGATTTTAAGTTGCAGGTGCGATCATTCATCGCTGCTGGTGGTAAAGGTTGTAATGTTACCGCGCCTTTTAAAGGTCAAGCCTTTGAACTTGCTCAATCGGTATCCGAGGAAGCGCGAATTGCCGGTGCAGTTAACACACTCATTTTTAATGATGGGCACATTGCCGGTGATAATACTGACGGCCGTGGCTTAATCGCCGATCTAAAGTTTCATCAAGTATCTATGACTAACAAACGAATTTTGTTAGTGGGGGCTGGTGGGGCTGCGCGCGGTGTTTTGTTGCCGCTGCTAGCTGAGCAGCCGCAAAAACTTATCATCGTCAATCGAACCGTAGAGAAAGCCGAACAACTGGCTAAATTAATTGATACTCCGGTTAAAACCTGTGGCGTTGGCTTTGCCGATCTGGCAGATAAACCATTCGATCTCATTATTAATGCCTCTTCCGCTAGTTTGTCTAATGATTTACCGCCACTTAAAAGTAGTTTGTTAAGCGCAGATACTATCTGTTATGACATGGTGTATCGCGCAAGTAATACTCCCTTTAATCAGTGGGCTATGGATAATGGCGTGAAGACCACCATTGATGGTTTAGGCATGTTAGTCGAGCAGGCCGCGGTGAGCTTCGAAATTTGGCGAGGCGTTAAACCTGAAACCGTAGAACTGAGAAAGATATTACGCGCGCAGTTATAAAAAGAGCAGCAAATTTAGTGCTGCTCTTGTAAGTACTCATTTTTCAATAGAATGTAGTTTTGCGCTGATTGCGCTAAAAAGGCCACTTCTTGTTCATTTAATGCTCTTGCCTTTTTAACTGGGCTGCCAACATAAAGGTAGCCACTATCTAATACTTTATTCGGCGGCACTAAACTACCTGCGCCAATAATGACATCATCCATTACTACCGCGCCATCCATAACAATAGCCCCCATACCTACCAATATACGGTTGCCTAAAGTACAGCCATGTAGCATCACCTTATGCCCTACCGTCACGTCATCGCCTATTAATAAAGGATATCCGTCTGGATTTGACGGTGATTTACGGGTTACATGTAAAATCGAGCCGTCTTGCACGTTAGTTCTTTGGCCAATACGAATAATGTTCACGTCGCCCCTTGCCGCAACTAATGGCCAAATACTGACGTCGTCAGCTAAATGTATATCACCTACTAATACTGCACTGCTATCTACATAACAATTTTTACCTAGAGTAGGAGTGATGTTTTTATATGTTTTTAAAGTCATAAAACCTGAATCGAAGCAAATAAGAGTAACAATAGTAGCAAAAACAGGGCTTTTAACCATAAAACGTTTATAAAGCGAGCAAACGGACAGAAAAGTAAAAATAGTAGTTGACGATTTTGGGGTGGGATGTAGAATGCGCCCTCGCTTCGGGGAGAGCCAGTTGGGCGGCTTGAAGTGAGATGAAAACAGAAAATATTTTGAAGATAATTTAGAATAAATTCTTGACATCGAAACAGGGTTGCGTAGAATGCGCGTCCCGCTTCAGGGGAGACTTAGAGCTCATTTGAAGCAACGTTCTTTAACAATTTGCAACAAGACATATCTGTGTGGGCACTCGATGTTTGAGTGTCAACCAAAGATTCATAAATAAATACGTTTAATTGAAGAGTTTGATCATGGCTCAGATTGAACGCTGGCGGCAGGCCTAACACATGCAAGTCGAACGGTAACATGTCTAGCTTGCTAGATGATGACGAGTGGCGGACGGGTGAGTAATACTTAGGGATCTGCCCAGTGGCGGGGGATAACAGTTGGAAACGACTGCTAATACCGCATAATACCTTCGGGTCAAAGTGGGCTTCGGCTCACGCCACTGGATGAACCTAAGCGAGATTAGCTTGTTGGTGAGGTAAGAGCTCACCAAGGCGACGATCTCTAGCTGGTCTGAGAGGATGATCAGCCACACTGGGACTGAGACACGGCCCAGACTCCTACGG